>CAVVAX010000049.1:0-33918 GCA_963746275.1 uncultured Alphaproteobacteria bacterium | reverse complement strand
TGCCGAGGGCGGCCCAGGACCAGATCCGCGAGTACTTCCGGGAAACATCTTCCCGATGCTGACCCCGCTGGCCATGGACCCGGCCCACCCCTTCCCGTTCATCTCCAACCTGGCGCTGAACCTGCTGGTGACGCTGCGCTTCCCCGGCGGACAGACACATGGCCCGCGTCAAGGTGCCGCGTGAGCGGGGATGCCAAGCGGTTCCTCCCGTCGACGGCGGCGCCGACTTCGTGCCCTGGAAGACCTGATGGTCGATAACCTGGACATGCTCTTCCCGGGCATGGAGATCGACTCCGCCGAGCTGTTCCGGGTCACCCGCAACGCCATCGTCGAGCCGGACGCGGAGGCCGCCAACGACCTCCTGGAACTGATCGAGACCGAACTGCGCGAGCGCCACTTCGCCCCCATCGTGCGCCTGGAGGTCCGCGGAGGCATGGACCCCGTCCACCGCGGCATGCTGGCGGCGGAACTGGGCCTCAACGAGGAGCAGGACGTCGTCGAGGTCGAGCGGCATGATGCAGCTGCGCGACCTCTTCGAGATCGCCGGGCTCGACTTCCCGGACCTGAACGACGCCCCCCACCGCCCGGTGGACCACCCGCTGCTGGCCAATGACCGGCGCAACATCTTCCACATCATCCGCGAGAACGGGCCCATCCTGCTCCAGCACCCCTACCAGCCCTTCAGCACCTCGGTGGAGCGCTTCCTGCGCACTGCCGCCGAGGACCCCAAGGTGCTGGCGATCAAGATGACCCTGTACCGGACCTCCGCCGGGGCCAATCCTGGACTCACTGATCCAGGCGGCCCGCAACGGCAAGCAGGTCGCGGTGCTGGTGGAACTCAAGGCGCGCTTCGACGAGGCCGCCAACATCGGCTGGGCGCGCCGGCTGGAGGCCGAGGGCATCCATGTCAACTACGGCGTCCTGGGGCTCAAGACCCACAGCAAGCTGATCTTCGTCGTGCGGCGGGACTACTGCGCAACTGCGCCGCTACTACCACATCGGCACCGGCAACTATCACGCCGGCACCGCCAAGCTCTACACGGACCTCGGGATGCTCGGCTGCGACGAGGACATCGGCCAGGACCTCACCGAGCTCTTCAACTATCTCACCGGCTATTCCCCGCCGCCCTCCTACCGCAAGATCCTGGCCGCGCCCTATACCCTCAAGCGCGGCCTCATCGAAAGATCAACCGCGAGATCGAGCACCAGCGCCGCGACGGCCGGGCTGATCCAGATGAAGATGAACGCCCTGGAGGACCCGGACATCACCCGCGCCCTCTACAGCGAGCCGCGCCGGGGTCAAGGTGGACCTCATCGTGCGCGACACCTGCCGTTCCGCCCCGGGCTGCCCGGCATCAGCGACAACGGCCGGGTGATCAGCATCGTCGGGCGCTTCCTGGAGCACGGGCGCATCATCTATTTCCGCAACGGCGGCGAGGAGGAGTACTTCATCGGCTCCGCGGACATGATGGGCCGCAACCTGGACAGCCGCGTCGAGGTCCACGCCCCGGTCGAGAACCCGGAGCTGCGCCAGGAGCTGCGCCTGATCCTGGACGTGCAGCTCGCCGACCAGCGCTCCGCCTGGGACATGGACAGCCGACGGCAACTACACCCAGCGCCGCCCGCGCGGCGGCCAAGCGCACCGCGGCTCGCAAGACGTGCTCATCGTCGCCGCCGAGCGGCGGTTGGATCGGGCGCGGCGCTTGCGCAAGATCAAGCCGCGCGCCTACGCCCGCCGCGCCCCGCGCGAACCGAGGTAGGGACGGGCCGATGGGATCAGGAGTACCGACAAGCAGAGCTGAGGATGGACGGCGCCCTCACCCCGACCCTCTCCGCGGCGGGAGGGGAGTGGCGGCGCGCCCTGGCCCTCGCCCGTGGCGAAGCCGTCGGAGAGGGAGGGGGCCACGCAGCGGGAGGGTGAGGGCATCACCCGGCTGCGGCTGCGGGATCGCCGGGCCGCCTCGTGAAGACGCTCTATCTCCTCCGCCATGCCAAATCGAGCTGGAAGGACGCGGTCTCGAAGACTTCGACCGGCCGCTGGACAAGCGGGGGAAAAAGGCCGCGAAGGCCATGGGCGATCACCTGCAGCGGCTGTGATCTCGCCGGCGCAGGTGCTGTGCTCGCCGTCCAGGCGCACAGCGCGAAACCCTGGAGCGGGTCCAGCGGCGGCTGCAGGTAGCGCTCCCGTCCGCTTCGAGCAGGCGATCTACCTCGCCGAGGCGCACACCCTGCTCGGGCGCATCCATAGGCTCAGCGACAGCCTCGCCTCGGTGATGATTATTGGCCACAACCCCGGCCTGGAGATGCTGGCGCGGATGCTCACCCAGGGCGGGGACGAGGCGGCGCGAGGCAAGCTCGCTCGAAAATTCCCTACCGGCGCGCTGGCGACGCTTAACGCCGAGATCGAGAGCTGGCACGACCTCACCCCCGGCGGCGCCGTCCTCGATGCCTTCGTCGTCGCCGCGGATCTCGCCGGGGCTTAATTCTCGACGCCTTCGTCGTCGCCGGCGACCTGCTCAAGGCTTGAGGCGCCGTTACTCCGCCGCTTCGGCCATGGCCGGCGGCAGGCGCAGTTCGGCCACGACCTTCTGATACAGGCCGCCGAAGAACGTCGTCTTGCGCCAGTGGAAGTCGTCGCGCTCGCTCGCGAAGTCGGCGATCTCGCGCTCGATCAAGCCGATGGCGAACGGCTCGAGGCGGAAGACCATGTGCATCGGCCGGCGCGACGGATGCCGAGGAGCTTGTCCGGTGGTAGTCGGTGAAGATAACCTTGCCGCCCGGCGGCACCGCCGCGAGCAGCGCATCGACGACCTTGCTTTTGTGGTCGTTCGGGATCTCGTGAAGGAGGAAGAAACAGCAGACCGCGTCATACGTGCCGCCGCCGGGCTTCGCCGCATCGGCGACGCGCACCCGCGCCTGCGGGAAGCTGGCCAGCTTGCGCCGGCAGTGGGCGACCTGCAGCGGCGCGATGTCGATGACGTCGAGCCGCCCCGCCGGGCCCAGCGCGGTCGCAAGGTCCGAGGAGTAGCGGCCATAAACGCTGGCCGCCTGCAGCACCCGCTGCCCGGGCTCGAGCTCGGAGCAGTTGACGCGGATCAGGCGGTTGAGGTTGCCCCACAAGATCGCCGTGACGACGAAGGTGTTGTCGAGGAGGAGCAGGCTCGAAGGTTTGAGATAGGCCCAGGTGTAGGTATCGACGAGGTAATCCGGCAGCTGAGGTCCATCTGCCTCGGGCGCCGAGGCGGAGCGGGTTTCGATACCGCCATCCATTCTCTATCCCCACCGTTATGCAGCCGTCCCGATACACTGTTTTCGGCGACGCTAAAAGCGTAAAGACCGCAGGGCTTTCCAGCGGCTTGAGCATGTTGCGGCGTTTGCACCGGCGCAACGCTGCATGCAGGAAAATCCTTGCCTGGAGCAGCTCGGCGCCAGCTTGCGAGCGCGCGGCATCGCCGCGCCCCTGCTTACGTGCGACGGTATGGATTATCGCCACTACTAGGTCCTTCCTCTCGACCATCTCCTGCCCGGACGGCGTCGGCATCGTCGCCGTTGCCTTCTCGCCGGTGAGCACCTTCATCACCAAGGAGTTCGACGCACTACGGCGATCCGATCACCGATCGCTTCTTCATGCGGACGGTGTTCCGCGCCGCTGCGTGCCGAGATCGGCTCCGCGCCGGCCTTCACCCACGCGTTCTCGCGCATCGCCGCCCGCTTCGACATGGTCTCTTGGGGTTACACGATGCGGCCAGGAAGGCCCGTCTACTGGTCCTCGTTTCCAAGGCCGACCACTGCCTGAACGATCTGCTCTACCGCTACCGCACAGCGGGATCTCCCCGTCGAGATCCCGGCGGTCGTCTCCTACCACCCGGATCTGGCGCCGCTCGCCGAGTGGCACGCCATCCCCTTCTATCACCTGCCGGTGACGGGCGAGACCCGGCGCGACCAGGAGGCGGCGGTGCTGCGCTTGGTCGATGAGCTCGAAATCGACCTCGTGGTGCTCGCCCGCTACATGCAGATCCTCACCGCCGCTAGCAGCGACCGGCTGCGCGGCCGGTGCATCAACATCCACCATTCCTTCCTGCCGGGCTTCAAGGGCCAGCGGCCCTATCACCAGGCCTATGCCCGCGGGGTCAAGCTGATCGGCGCGACGGCGCACTACGTCACCGCCGACCTCGACGAGGGTCCGATCATCGAGCAGGCGGTGGAACGGGTCGATCACGCTTACGGGCCCGAGCAGCTCGCAATGGTCGGCCGCGACATCGAGAACGTCGTGCTCGCCCGCGCCATCCGCTTCCATATCGAGCACCGGGTGCTGCTTAACGGGGCAAAGACGGTGGTGCTGCGCTAAAGGCTCGTCCGGTTAGCGACGCCCGCGCCGGCTACACCCGATCGGTCGGACTGGGAGGGCGTGCGCTGGACGGGCCAGCCAAAGGTGGACAGCTCCCAAGCCGGCCTTTGCCCCGTGGCATCGCCAAACGGCTGCGCCTAAGCCGGCGCGTCGTCGAAGAAGGGGAGGAGGGGCGCTTCGACCGTTCGCCGGCTCCGGCGTCTGCCTGGCGTCGGCGGCGCCGCCTGTGGTGCGGGCGCCGGTGGCGCCGGCGGTGCGGGGTTCGGCGCCGCTTCGTGTGCCACCGCGCGCCGTCGCCGCGCCGCGGGAGCGGGCGCGGGCTCGGGTGCAACCGCGGCTGTCGCGACAGCCTTCACCTCCGCCGCGGACACGGCCTCGGCTACCGGCGCCGCCGCTGGCACCTCTGGTGCCGGCACGGCGGGCGGGCGCTCAGGCGCCGGCTTCGCAGGCTCCGCATGCCACGGGTCGGTGCCCATCCGGTAGGGCCAGAGCGGGCAGGGGACGGCGGTGCAGCGGCGCACTTCGTCCTTCTTGCCGCCGCAGCAGTCGATGCAGCGCCGCCGCATTGCCTGCAGCAGCGGCTTGCCGCGGTGGCCCAACTCGCGCAGGTCGACCGGCGTCAGCCGCCGCGGGTCCTGGCCGATGACGGTGCCGTCGGGCGCCGCCTCCAGGCCTTCGGCTGCCCGCCTCCGCCTCTTCGCCCTCGGCCTTGGGCGGGCGCCGGCCGGCCCCCGGCCGCCGCTGCTCATGTGGCCTGGCTCATGTCGCCTGGCTCAAGCCGCCTTCTCCGCGGCCTGCGACTTCAGGTATCCGAGCATCGTGTCGGCGTCGGAGACCTGGAACGGGTCCGTCGGGCAATTGTCGGCGTAGCCGTCCTCCACGAACATCTTCTCCACCTTGCCGTCGACGACGTACATGGAGTAGCGCCAGCTGCGCATGCCGAAGCCGAGAATTCGACTTGTCCACCAGCATGCCCATCTTGCGGGTGAACTCACCATTCCCGTCCGGCAGCAGGAAGATGTTCTTCACGCCCTGGGCCTTGCCCCACTGGAACATGACGAAAGCGTCGTTCACCGAGGCGCAGACGATGCGGTCGACGCCGAGCTTCGCGAACTCGTCGTAGAGCTCCTCGTAGCGCGGCAGGTGGGTGCTCGAGCAGGTGGGGGTGAAGGCGCCGGGCAGGGCGAACACGACGACCCGCTTGCCCTTGAAGAGCTCGTCGGTGGTGAGCTCCTTCCACTCGAAGGGATTCGGTCCTTCCAAGGCGTCGTTGCGCACCCGGGTCTTGAACGTAACGGATGGCACCTGTTGCATTGGCGGCTCTCCTGGCTCTGGGTTGGTCCCGGTGACGATGCCGCCGAGCATCGCGGGGATGCTGCAGGCCGGCAAAAAAAACGCCGGCGGAGTGTGGTGCCCGCCGGCGGTGAGATCAACCGCTGAGTCTGCTGGCGATCCGCTGGCGACCGCGCGCGCCGCCTGCTCCCAAGCTAGCCGGTAACTGGCGGCGCACCGGTGCCGGAGAAGAGACCGAAGGCCTGCAGCAACCACAACACCACCGCGATGACCACGACGATGTTGAGGATCATCTTAATCTTGCCGTCCATGGGAATGTAGGTGTTGGCGAGCCAGAGGAGCACGCCGACGATGATGAGGACGATAACGATCGTGATCAGGGACACAGTTTTGCTCCTTGAGCTTTTCCCGCCGGCAGCCGCTTTGATGCGCCAGGGACCGTTCGATGCTAGACAGCCGCCCGAGCAGGGTTCTTAACGTGTGTTAGACTGCGGCGGCTCCAGCACCTCCGGTCGACGCGTCGGCGGCTCCATGCCGCGGGAGCGGCCACCGCCAGCAAGATCGTGTGGTAACATCGAAACCGGCCAGATCGTGTGCTACCTACACACGGTTGTTGGCGCGTTGATCCTGCCGCTTTGGGCCTCCATACTTGGCGGATCAGCAAGCGCCCGACCGGGGCCGCGCTCGCGCGGCCACGGCCACGGGTGCCTCAGCCGGGACAAGGGACGAGGACGTGAACGACGCAGCGGTCGGACTGCTGACCAACGACACCCATGGCGGCCTGGACTCGGCGCGCCGCGTGCTCCGGCTGGAAGCCGCCGGCCTCGACGCCTTAGGCCGCGGCCTCGGCGAGGAGTTCATCCGCGCCCTGGATCTGCTCGAGCGCGCCAGCGGCCGCGTCATCGTCACCGGCATGGGCAAGAGCGGCCACATCGCCACGAAGATTGCCGCGACCCTGGCCTCCACCGGGACGCCGGCCTCGTTCGTCCACCCTGCCGAGGCCAGCCACGGCGACCTCGGCATGATCACCGAGAACGACGCGGTGATCGCGCTCTCCAACTCCGGCGAGACCACCGAACTCGCCGATCTCGTCACGTACGCCAAGCGCTTCACCATCGGCCTGATCGCCATCACCGGCCGGCGGAACAGCACGCTGGCACAAGCCGCCGACGTCGTCTTGCTGCTTCCGGAGGCGCCGGAAGCCTGTCCCATGGGGCTGGCGCCGACGACCTCCACGACGGTGATGCTGGCTTTGGGCGACGCGCTGGCGGTCGCCATGCTCGAGCGCAAGGGGTTCTCCGGCGACGACTTCCACGTGCTGCACCCGGGCGGCAAGCTGGGGCGCAAGCTGCTCAAGGTCTCGGCGATCATGCACGGGCCGGAGGCCCTGCCGCTGGCCGGCGCTGACGTGGCGATGAGCGAGGCGCTCATCGTCATGAGCGCCAAGAGCTTCGGCTGCGTCGGCATCGTCTCGGCCGACGGCAGGCTCGCGGGCATCGTGACCGACGGCGACCTCCGCCGGCACATGGCCCCGGACCTGCTGGCGCAGCGCGCCGGGGAGGTCATGACCGCGAACCCGAAGACGATTCGCCCCGACGCCCTGGCCAGCGAGGCGCTGGGCTTCATGAGCAGCCGCAACATCACCAGCCTGTTCGTCGTCGAGGACGGCCGGCCGGTGGGGATCATTCATATCCATGACTGCTTGCGGGCCGGTATCGCCTGAAGGCCCAGCCTTTGCACGCCGGTACGGGCGGGCAGCGGCCGGTCCCGCCGGCCCCCTCCGACCTGGCCGCCATGGCCGTCGATGACGACTTTCTTGCCGCAGAGCGGCTCGACGCCGCCCGGCGGAGCCGGAGGTTTATCCGGTTCGCCCGGCCGGTGCGCATCGCGCTGGCGGCGATCGCGGTGCTGACGATCATAGCGATCGTCGTCTGGCCGCAGATCCAGCCGCGGGTCGATCGGCTGCGGGTCGGCACCGCCAGCCTAGACGTCGTCGCCACCGACGCCGAGGGGCTGGTGAACGCCCGGCTCAGCGGCAACGACGCCCGCGGCCGGCCGTTCGCCATCACCGCGGAGTTCGTCCGCCAGCTCGAAGGCGCGCCCAGCACCCTCGACCTCGACCAGCCGCGGGGCAGGATCGTCATGGAGGACGGGACGGAAACCCGGATCCAAGCTCAAGCGGGCACCTACGACCAGAGCACCAGCATGCTGGAGCTCACAGGAGGCGTTGTGCTGACCACCGGCGACGGCTCCCGCTACGAGACGGCGGCCGCCGGCTTGGATCTCACCACCGGCACCGCGTCCGGAACCGAGCTGGTGCAGGGGGAGGGGCCGTTCGGGCAGGTGACCGGCGAGGGCTTCCGCGCCGTCGACTACGGCGAGACGATCTTCGTGAACGGCCGCTCGACGCTGATCCTGCCCGAGACGCAGCCGGCGGAACCATCATGACCCAGCGAAATGCCGGCTTTAGCCTCCTGCTCGTAGCGGCGATCCTGATGGCGCTGGTGTCCGACGTGATGGCGGCGGAGCCGGCGGCTCCCGCCTCGGCGCGTACCGGCTCCGAGCTTCGTATTGATGCCGATGAGGGGCTGGAGTGGCAGCGGCGCGAGCAGGTGGTCATCGCCCGCGGCCGCGCCCGGGCGGTGCGCGGCGATCTGCAGGTCCAGGCCCGGGAGCTGCGCGCGCTCTATCGCGAGGGCGTCGACGGCAGGGCCGAGATCTACCGGGTCATCGCCGACGGCTCGGTACGAATTGCCACGCCCAACCAGACCGCCTTCGGCCAGCACGCCACCTTCGACGTGCCCCAGGATCATCTCCTCTTGACCGGAGGCGAGCGGGTCAAGCTGGTCAGCGGCGCCGACGAGGTCAGCGCCGAGCGAAGCCTGGAGTACTGGCCCCGGTCGAACCGCCTGGTTGCGCGCGGCAACGCCATCGCGATCCAGCCAAACCGCGAGATTCACGGCGAGACGATCACCATGTACTTCGCCGAACGTCCGGGCGGCGGCAAGCAGCTCGACACGGCGGAGGCGGTGGAGAACGTCAAGGTCGTCACCGCCGAGGAGACCATCTTCGGTGATCGCAGCAATTACGATGCCAAAACTGGTATGGCCAACGTGGAGGGATCCGTTAAGATCCTGCGCGGTCGTGACCAGTTGGACGGCTGCCGAGGCGAGATCGACTTCAACTCGGGCGTTAGCAAGCTCTTCGCGTGCGAGCGCTCCCCGACGTCCGAGGGGCGCGTCCGCGGGCGAATTCAGTTGAACGGCGCTAAGGCCGACTAAAGCTTACTATGTAAACTTCATCGACCGGATCATGGATTTCAGGAAGCACCCTTTCGTCCCGGTCGGCGGACCAGTCTGTCCGCCAGCCGCCCCGGCCACGCCTGGTCAGCGGCGATAGGGGCCTGTTCGCCGTCAGCGTCACCAAGAGCTACGGCCACAGGACCGTGCTGCGCGGCGTCAGCCTGTCGCTGCAGCGGGGCGAGATCGTCGGCCTGCTCGGGCCGAACGGGGCGGGAAAGACCACCTGCTTCTACATCATCACTGGGCTGCTCGCGCCCGACGAGGGCAGCGTCACCCTGGATGGCCAGGACATCACCGCGCTGCCGATGCACCAGCGCGCCCGCCTCGGCGTCGGCTATCTGCCGCAGGAGGCCTCGATCTTCCGCGGCTTGAGCGTCGAGGACAACATCCGCTGCGTCCTCGAGGTGGTCGAGCCCAAGCGCAAGCGGCGTCAGGCGAGCCTCGAAGGCCTGCTGGAGGAGTTCTCCATCGGCCACGTGCGCCGCTCACCGGCGCTGGCGCTCTCCGGCGGCGAGCGGCGGCGGGTCGAGATCGCCCGGGCGCTGGCGTCTGGGCCGCATTTCATCTTCCTCGACGAGCCCTTCGCCGGCATCGACCCAATAGCGCTCAGCGATATCCGCGACCTCGTCGTGCACCTGAAGGATAGAGGCATTGGCGTGCTGATCACCGACCACAACGTTCGCGAAACGCTGGACGTGATCGACCGCGCCTACATCATCCACGACGGCGTCGTGCTGACCGAAGGGACGGCCGCGGACATCGTCGGCAACGAGGACGTTCGCCGGGTCTACCTCGGCGAGCGGTTCAGCCTCTAGGGCGGGCCTCCGAAATGGCTCTCGGTCCCCGCCTCGATCTGCGGCAGACGCAGTCGCTCGTCATGACTCCGCAGTTGCAGCAGGCAATCAAGCTGCTGCAGCTCTCCAGCCTGGAGCTGTCGACCTACGTCGAGCAGCAGGTGGAGCAGAACCCATTCCTCGAAGCGGGCGACGGCAGCGCTGCAGGAGACGCCGGCGAAGCCGCCGAGCCGACCCCGCCCGAGGCCGCCGACGGCGGCGATCCCCGGGCCCTGGACCGGGCGCTTGGCGATCCGCCGAGCTACGCCGACGCCGGCCTCGACCGCGACTTCTACGGCAACGTCTTCGACCACGACGCCGGCAGCGGCAGCGGCAGCGACGGCGGGGGCGGCGACAGTGGCCTCTCCGGCACCTGGCAGGGTGGCAAAGGCGGCAGCTTCGACGAACATTCCGGCGGCTTCGAGGACCTGCTCGCCGGCAGCACGTCGCTCCGGGAGATGCTGAGCGGGCAGCTTTCCGTCGACGTAACCGACCCGGTCGAGCGCATGATCGGGCATTACCTGATCGACCTCCTCGACGATGCCGGCTACCTCAGCGGCGATCTCTCTGCCGTCGCGGAGAGCCTCGGCTGTTCGATGGCGCAGATCGAGGCGACGCTGGCCAGGCTGCAGACCTTCGAGCCTGCCGGGATCTTCGCCCGAACCTTGGCCGAATGCCTGAGCCTGCAGCTTGCCGACCGCGGCCGCCTGGACGAGCCCATGCGGGCGCTCCTCGGCCATCTGGATCTCCTCGCCCGGCGCGACTGGGCGCAGCTATCACGTGTCTGCGGCGTCGGCCACGAGCGCATCATCCGCATGGTTGCGGAGATTCGCACGCTGAGTCCCAAGCCGGCGCTTGCCTTCGATCAGGCGATCAGCCAGCCGGTCGTTCCCGACGTGCTCATGCGCCCGCAGCCCTCGGGCGGCTGGCTCGTCGAGCTCAACAGCGAGACGCTGCCGCGGGTGCTGGTCAACAACCACTACTACGTCAAGCTCAGCCGCTCCACGCGGTCGAAGGAGGACAAGCAGTACATCGCCGAGTGCATGCAGTCGGCCAACTGGCTGGTGAAGTCGCTGCACCAGCGCGCGACCACGATCCTGAAGGTCGCCGCCGAGATCGTTCGCCAGCAGGAAGGCTTCTTCATCAACGGCGTCCACGGCCTGCGGCCGCTGATCCTGCGCGACATCGCCGAGGCCATCAGCATGCACGAGAGCACCGTGAGCCGGGTGACGTCGAACAAGTTCATGTCGACGCCACGCGGCATCTTCGAGCTCAAGTACTTCTTCACCCACGCCGTCGGCGGGTCGCGGGGCGGCGACATCCATTCGGCGGAGTCGGTGCGCCACCATATCAAGGCGCTGATCGAGGCCGAAACCGCCGCCGACGTGCTCTCCGACGACGGGCTCGCAGCGATCCTGCAGAAGGAAGGTATCGACATCGCCAGGCGAACTGTGGCCAAGTACCGAGAAGCGATGGGCATTCCTTCGTCGGTGCAGCGGCGCCGGGAGAAGGAAACGCTGCCCGGCCATGAAGGAAAGGGCGTGGCTTGACACCCTCCATGCGGACAACTATCGTCGCGGCCTCCGCGGACCAAAGCGCGGCGCGCGCACGCGCGTTCTCCCCGGTCTGTGCCTGAAAGTCTGGGACGCTTTCGGCACCTCCTCGGTGCGACAATCACCCGGCTCCAGGATCCGCTCTCATGGATATCTCGATCAACGGCAAAGGCTTGGATATCGGCGACGCGCTGCGCGGGCATGTCGGCAATGCGCTCACCAACATCGTCGGCAAATACTTCCCGAAGGCTTATGACGCCGTTGTCACCGTGTCGCGGGAGGCCCACCTGTTCCGAGCCGACGTCACCGTCCATCCGACCCGCGGCTTCATCGTGCAAGGCCGGGCGGCCGCCGATGATGCTTACGCCGCGGTCGACGCCGCCGTCGAGCGGATCGCCAAGCAGCTCCGCCGCTACAAGCGCCGGCTCAATGACCACCACGGCCGGCGCCCGGCCGAGGAGGGGATGCCGGCGCAGCAATACATCATTGCCGCCGAGAGCGATGAAGAGGAATTGCCGGCCGAGGGGCAGCCTGCAATTATCGCCGAGATCGCGACGGAGATCGCGACCATGAGCGTCGGTGAGGCGGTCATGCGTATGGACCTGGCCGACGCGCCGGCCATGATCTTCAACAACAAGGCCACGGGCGGACTCAACGTGATCTATCGCCGCGCCGACGGCAACATCGGCTGGATTGACCCCGCGAATACGCGCAAGGCGTAAGGGGTGCGTGAGCCATGGAAATCTCCGATCTAATCAAGCCAGACCACGTTATCGCCAAGCTCAGGGCCACGAGTAAGAAACAGGCCCTGCAGGACTTGGCGAAACGCGCGGCCGAGATCACCGGCCAGCCCGAGCGGGCGCTCTTTTCGACGCTGATGAAGCGCGAGCGGCTGGGCACCACGGGCGTGGGGAACGGCATCGCTATTCCTCACGGCAAGCTCTCGACCCTCGACAAGCTCTACGGGCTGTTTGCTCGCCTCGACCAGCCGATCGATTTCGACGCCATCGACGACCGGCCCGTGGATTTGATCTTCCTGTTGCTGGCTCCGGAGTCCTCCGGCGCCGACCACCTCAAGGCGCTGGCCCGGGTGTCTCGCCTGTTGCGCGACAAGCCGACTTGCGAGAAGCTCCGCGGAACGGATGACGCCGAGGCGCTCTACGCCCTGCTGGTAGATACCGCCGCGAGCTGGGCGGCGTAAGCCGCCGCGGCGGCAAGCCGAACGGGGCAGCCAGACCGCCCTCAGTGCAGGCTCAGCGGCTCCAGATCGTTCTGCCTGACGATCGCCAGCGCCGAGTCCTGGCTGCCCTGGATCACCGCTAGAACCCGCCCATCCGCGGCGTGCACCGCCCAACCTGGACTGCCCTCGGCCACGGCAGGCTTGAGGTAAGCCACCACGTCGTTTCCGAGCGTGGCGAAGGCAGCCGGTTCGATGTTTCGGAGCTCGCCCCCGCTGGGCGCGAAGCTGGTCCTCTCGTCTTCATTGTCCATCATCAATCTCCTCCGATAGGATCGTCCAGCCCTCGCCGTCCGGCTGGTCGCGATCCCGACAGTGTGGTGCGTACTCAGCGCCGCTCCCCGCCGCCCGGCCCAGGGGCGCCGCCCGGCCTAGGGGCGCCGACCGGAATAGTTCGCGCACTTGGCGGCTCCGCGCGTTCAATTTCGATGTTCAGGAGGCCGTTCTCTAGCCGCGCCGACTTTACCTGCAGGCCGGCGCCGAGCACGAAGCTCCGCTGGAACCGCCGCATGGCGATGCCACGATGCAAATAGTGGCGCGGGCCCGCCTCGGGCTGACGGCGGCCGCGGACGACGAGCTGATTGCCGGAGACCGCCACCGCCAAGTCATCGACAGCAAAGCCTGCGACCGCGAGCGCGATCTTGAGCCCACTGTTGCCGGCCCACATCACGTCACACGGAGGAAACGAGTCGGCCGAGCACAGGACCTGCTCGGCGGACCGCTCGAACTCCAACAAAGGCGCAGGGCACGCGGGGAGCGAACGCACGACCGTTCTCCTCTAAAGAGCGAGAAGGCATTGCGGCGGGCCCGAACCGGCGCCCGCCGGCCGCCGAGGGGCGGCGCACACGACATGTGGGCGGCCGCCAAGGCGCCGTCAACGGTTGCGCGATGCCCCCCCTTTATGCCCCAGAGGAGGAAGGTCGGTCGCGGCGGCCTCAGTAGATCAACGAGGCCACGACCCAGCCGATCGTCCCCACCAGCATCCAGCTCACCGCCATGGCCGTCGGCCAGACGATCACCGCCGGGTGCTTGTCGTCGTCGCAGCAATCGTGGTGCGGACTGCTGCCGAACACGCGGACCCTCTTGTGCTGAATTGAAGGTGCGTTCATCGCGCTTTCCCTTCGACGTTCTTCCTGCTCACCGTATGCGCGCAAGGCGACCTAGCTCGCATGTGCGTCGCACTTTCCTGCCCCGGTTGCGGAGGAGGCGCGTGCGCTTCTCCGGCTACTTCTCCGCGCGACCGCTAATGGCCCACTTTATGTTACTTGGCAGATGAATCAAGCCTAGGAAGCGCGGCGACGACAGAAGCCACAAAGCCGACACATTCGCTGCGCGGCGCTATTCGCCAAGAGAAAACTGCTCCGGCCCCCCTAATCTCGGGACCAACAGGCGTCTTCTGCTTGATACCTAGACGCAGGCGCTTCACCGCCGGGGAAAATAGCGCGCACCTGGGAAAATTACTCTGCCGGTCTGCCCAGGAGAGTAAAACCTAACCCACCCGGCGAAAACGCCGCTCAACCTCGCCTGTGGATTAGCGGCTCTCCCTCTATCGCCCCCTTGCGCGCGTCCGGCGTTGCTTGTCCGGATCAGCCGAACCTGATCACCAGGGCGTTGCGGTCGAGCTTGCCGGCGCCGGTAAGCGGCAGCTCCGCGCCGGTCCTGATCTGCTTCGGCACCTTGTAGTCGGCCAGGTGCTCGCGGCAGAAGGCCTTGAGCTCGTCCTCGGCGATGCTCTTCCCGGCGTGGAAGACGACGAGCGCCACCGGCGCCTGTCCCCACCTGGTATCAGGGATGCCGGCGGCGATCGCACCCGCCACCGCCGGGTGTTTCATCAGCGCCTGCTCGATCTCCTCGGGCGAGACGTTCTCCCCGCCGGAGATGAACATGTTGTCGGCCCGGCCCTTGATGGAGATGAGGCCCTCGTCATCCCGCATGGCCAGGTCGCCGGTGTAGATCCAGCCATCCTCGCTCAACACCTTCTCCGTGCGGGCCGGGTCGCCCAGGTAGCCGTCGAAATTGTGCGCACTGCGCATGCACAGCACGCCGACCTCCCCAGGCTTTACCCCCTCCCCGCTCTCCGGATCGACAATCTTGGCGTCGCAGTGGAACATCGACGTGCCGATGCTGGCCGCGTTGGTGAGCAGCTCCTCCAGCGCATCCGAGCGGGCGAGATAGGCGAAGTTGGATGGGCCGGCTTCGGTCATGCCGTAGGTCTGGCTGATGGGGATGCCCTTATCCAGGAACACCTGCATCACCGCCCGCGAACAGGGCGCGGCCGCGGTGGTGATCGCCTTGACCTTGGAGAAGTCGGTTTCGGCGAACTTCGGATGGGCGATCAGGAACTGGAGCATTGCCTCGACCGCGCCGAAGTTCTCGACCCGTCCCTCGTGGATCAGCTCGAGGACCAGGCCGGGGTTGAACTCGCGCATGAGCACCCCGGTGACGCCGGCGTGGATGAGCGGGGTAATCGTGTTCCAGCCGCCGATGTGGAAGAAGGGGAAGGTGATCAGCACGTTCCGGAACGGGCCAACGATTCCAGTCGCCAGGATGTCGAACGAGTTCCAGACCATCTGCCGGTGCGAGACGATGCAGATTTTGGGCGCGGCGGTCGTGCCGCCGGTATGCACGTAGAGGCAGACGTCGCTCATCGAAAGCGCGACGTTCACCTCCCTCGGCTCGGTCGCGAGGATGGCAGTCTCGAAGAGTTTTCTGTCGTCGTCGATGTCAATCACGGCCTGCACCGAGGCCGGCGGCGCCAAGGTGGAGACGAGCCCGGCGAACTGGTTCTCATGGACGAGAACCTTGGGCGAGAGCCGGGCCAGCAGGTCGTCCAGCTCCGGTTTCTTCAGCCGCTGGCTCAACGGCGCCAGGATCACGCCGAGCTTGCCGCAGGCGAGATAGATGTCGATCGCCTCGATCCGGTTGCGGCAAATCAGCGCGACCACGTCGCCTTTGCACAAGCCCAGGACGTCGGCGAGATAGGCGCCCGCTCGGCAGGCGCGCTCGTTCATCTCCCGGAACGTGTGCGACGTGCCGGTGAAGGAGTCGTAGAGCGCCGTCCGGTTGGGCGTCAGCGCCGCGCGGCGGCCGGCCCAGTCGCCGACCCAGTTCATCGGCAGATCGTCATAGTTCTGGATGGACCGCATCGAGACCTCCTCCGTTCCGGCGCGTCGGCTTGTTCTTAATCGACCGGGCTTCGTCCTGTCCCGGCCGGTTACATCGGGATAGCTGGGTCGCGGTTCAGCCGGCCGTGGTCGCTGCCGTCTCCCCGGCGGTGGAGGCGGCGGCGAAGCGCCAGGCGCGCAGGTCCGTGACCGTCCCATCCTCGAAAATCCCGGCCTTGCGCTTGAGCTGGGTGAGGAAGTCGCGGGCATCCGGGATGGTCGTCCAGACCTGCGGCAGGAACAGCGCGCGCCGGCTGCCGGCGGCGATGATCAGGCCGTCGCTCCCCGGCCGCAGCCGGCGGACGAGGTCGCGCTCGTCGGCAAAGGCGATCGGCCGCGGCTGGCTCAGGAGCGAGACGGAAATGTCGAGCTCGCCGGCCTCGCGCTGGCCGAGCCTGGGGAAGCGGTGGTCCTCGAAGGCTGCGGCAAAGGCGTTATCGGCGATGTCCTCGGCTAGCGGGCGAACGGCGCGGGCGCTGCCGATGCAGCCGCGCAGCCGGCCGTCGTGGCGCAGTGTAACGAAGGAGGCTCCCTGCTCCGCCAGCGGACCGCGGTAGGCCGCGGCATCGATCGCCAGCGCCTTCCCCGTCTCCAGGCCATGGCGGATCGAGGCTTTCGCCAGCTCCAGCATCGTCTGCCGGTGGCGCGAAACTACGCCTTCGAGCGCCCGCGCGTCGGCCTCCTCGTCGTCCTCAAGGGCGTTAGCGGTGGCGGGCGGTTCGGTGAACAGCCATGCGCCATAGCCGACGACCCGGCGGCGGTCGCCGGCCGTATCGCCCGAGTTGCGCAGATCCAGCGTCGTGACGCCCAGGCGGCGGCGCCGCGCCAGCGTCAGCAGCCCGCTGACGGGGATCCGGCCGCAAGCCTGGTCGTAGCCGATCTCGGCCGGCGCCAGCGCCTCGATAGCCCGCGTCGTCGCCGCGTCGAGCCGCCTCGCGCTGTCGTAATCGAGGTAGTGGCTGAGGTCGGAGCTGACGACGATCAGGGTTTCGCCGCCGCCCCAGAGCCGGTCGAGGACCTCGGCGACCTGCTCGCCGCTGGCGTTGCCCACGACCATCGGCACGATCGCGAACGGGCCCAGGATCTCCTGGAGGAAGGGCAGGTGGACCTCGAGGCAATGCTCGTCGGCATGCGGCGGCTCCAGCCGCGAGACCTGCGGCAGCGTCGCGATCTCGGCTGTGGCGGCGGTGTCGACCGGGACCGGACCCAGCGGCGTGGCAAAGGCATCCGCCGTCGACACAGCGATGCCATCGACCCGCACCCGGTGCGCCGGCCCGATGAGCACGACGCGGCGGATCTCCTTGGCGTAGGGCCTCAGGCATGCGTAGGCGGAGGCGGCGACGGGGCCGGAGTAGACGTAGCCGGCGTGCGGCGCGATGATCGCCTTTGGCCGGCCATGGCCGGTTCCTCCGGCCTCAATGTCGGCTTCGGCAAGCATCGAGCGAACCATGGCATCGAGTTCGGAGGCGTCGGCAGGGTAGAACATGCCGGCGACGGCGGCGGGTCGGATGCAACTCATCTCCGTCAACTCCGCTGTCCTGTGCTATGATTCTAGCAAGCCGGTGCGGCCGGCTCAATTCGCTCCATCCCCCGCCAGCCCGTGCCGTGCCGGCCAGCGCATGATCTGCTGCGGAACGGAGGGATCGGACGATGAGCACGGACACGGCACCGGCAAGGTTCGAGGGCGCCGTCCCCGGGCGCTACTGGCACGTGCTCGACGACGGGCGGATCCAGTGCGACGTCTGCCCCAGGCTGTGCAAGCTGCACGACGGCCAGCGCGGCCTGTGTTTCGTCCGCGCCCGCGAGGGCGGGCAGGTGGTGCTTACCACCTATGGCCGCTCCAGCGGCTTCTGCATCGACCCGGTGGAGAAGAAGCCGCTCAACCATTTCCTTCCCGGCACGCCGATCCTCTCGTTCGGCACCGCGGGCTGCAACCTCACCTGCAAGTTCTGCCAGAACTGGGACATCTCCAAGTCGCGCGAGACCGACACGCTCTGCGACGAGGCGACGCCGGAGATGATCGCCGCCACCGCCGCCGCGACCGGCTGCCGCTCGGTCGCCTTCACCTACAACGACCCGGTCATCTTCCTCGAATACGCCATCGACGTGGCCGAGGCCTGCCATGCGCGGGGCCTCAAGACCGTCGCGGTCACGGCCGGCTACATCTCGCCGGAACCCCGCGCCGAGTTCTTCCGCCACATGGACGCCGCCAACGTCGACCTGAAGGGCTTCACCGACGCATTCTACCAGAGCCTGTGCAGCGCCAGGCTGCAGCCGGTGCTCGACACGCTTCTCTACCTCAAGCACCAGACCGACGTCTGGTTCGAGATCACGACGCTGCTCATCCCCGGCGAGAACGATGCGGACGACGAGCTGGAGGCGATGACCGGCTGGATCGCGGACGAACTCGGTCCCGACGTGCCGATCCACTTCTCCGCGTTCCACCCCGACTGGAAGATGCTGGACACGCCGCCGACGCCACCGGCGACGCTCACCCGGGCGCGGCAGATCGCGATGAAGAACGGGCTCCGCTACGTCTACACCGGCAACGTCCACGACCTCGAGGGCGACACCACTCGCTGCCATGGCTGCGGCGACGCGGTCATCGAGCGCGACTGGTACGAGCTCATCGGCTATGGGCTGACCGACGGCGGCCGCTGCCGGATGTGCGGCACCCCTTGCGCCGGGGTGTTCGACGGCCCCGCGGGCACCTGGGGCCGCAGGCGCCGGCCGGTGCGCCTGGCGCAGCCGGCGCGGGTATAGCCGCAGGCCCAAAGTGGGCCAAAAGCTGCCCCGGAAGCTGCCCGAAAAGCTGCCCGAAAGCTGGATGTGTTTCGCCGACACTTGCCCTAAATAGGAAGCTGGCCGGCGGAAACTGGTGAGCCGCCGAAGTAAAACAGCCGAGAGAGGGACTTTCATGAAATTGACCTTCGCCGCCCCGGCGCTGCCGGAGACGGGCGTCGCCGTCGCATTCGTGCTCGAGGACCGGGAGCTCAGCGTCAGCGCCCGGGCGCTCAACGACCGGCTGCGGGGCGCCCTGGTTCGTGCCATCGAGGCGGGACGGTTCAAGGGCAGGAAGGACCAGGTCCTCTCGGTTCCAGCGCCGATAGACGGCGCCTATGAGCGCATCGTCCTCGTCGGCTTGGGCAAGGCATCGGAGCTCGACGCGCTGCGGCTCGAGGCCCTGGGCGGCCAGATTTACGCGGCGCTGGCGGGCGAGGCGGTGAAGGCCGCCGCGGTCGCCGTCGACGCCCTGGAGGGGATGGAGCTGACGCCAGCGGAGGCGGCGGCGGAGATGGCCTATGGCGCGAGGCTCCGCGCCTACCGCTTCGACAAGTACCTGACCAAGGAGAAGGACGAGGACAAGCCGCAGCTGGAGCAGCTCACCTTCCACTGCGACAACCAGGGCCGGGCGAAGAAGCTGTTCGCGCCCAAGGAGGCGATCGCCGCCGGGGTCCACTTCACCCGCGACCTCGTCTCTGAACCCGCCAACGTCATCTACCCGGCCTCGCTCGCCGCCGAAGCCGAGCAGCTCCGCAACCTCGGCGTCGAAGTCGAGGTGCTGGGCGAGCGGGAGATGCAGAAGCTCGGCATGGGCGCGCTCTTGGGCGTCGGCCAGGGTTCGGCGCGGGAATCCCAGCTCGTGGTCATGCAGTGGTGGGGCGCCGGCCGGCCGCCGGAGGCCGAGGAGAAGGGGCGGAAGGGCAAACGCGGCAAGGCCGCGAAGCGAGGCGAGACGGCGTCGCCCGCACCGCTGGCGTTCATCGGCAAGGGCGTGACCTTCGATACCGGCGGCATTTCCATCAAGCCGTCCGGCGGCATGGAGGACATGAAGTGGGACATGGCTGGCTCGGCCGCGGTCATCGGCCTGATGAAGGCGCTGGCTGGGCGGAGAGCGCGGGTCAATGCCGTGGGCGTCGCAGGCCTGGTGGAGAACATGCCGTCCGGGACGGCGCAGCGCCCGGGCGACATCGTCACCTCGATGTCCGGGCAGACCATCGAGGTGTTGAACACCGACGCCGAGGGCCGGCTCGTTCTTGCCGACGCCCTCTGGTACACCAAGGACCGGTTCAAGCCGAAGCTGATGGTCGACCTGGCGACGCTGACCGGCGCCATCATCATCGCTCTGGGCCACGAGATGGCCGGGCTCTTCTCCAACGACGACGAGCTCGCCGCCAAGCTCGCCGCCGCCGGCAAGGCGGTGGGTGAGCCGCTGTGGCGCATGCCGCTCGGCGAGGAATACGACAAGCTGATCAAGTCCGACGCCGCCGACATGAAGAACATCGGCAACCGCAGTGCCGGCAGCATTACCGCCGCCCAGTTCCTCCAGCGCTTCGTCGACGGCACGCCCTGGGCGCATCTCGACATCGCCGGCGTCGCCTGGGCGAAGAAGGACACAGGCACCGTCCCCAAGGGCGGCACCGGCTTCGGCGTGCGCCTGCTCGACCGCTTCATCGCCGACAACTACGAGAGCGAGTGAGAGGGGGCCAGGCGACCCGCAGGGCTTTAAGCTTGCCCGGAACTACAAGGGCCTGCGGCCGTTTCTATCTGGCGACACAGCCAGAGGAGAGAGCGACATGGCCGGCGAGATGGACAAGGCGAAGGGCGCGGTGAAGGAAGACGGTGGGCAAGGTGACCGGCGACAAGCGGACCGAGGCCGAAGGCAAGACCGACAGGGCCAAGGGCGAGGCGAAGGATGCCGCGCACGATGTGAAAGAGGGCGCGAAGGGCGTCCGCGACAGCCTGAAGAAGGACTGATCTCCGAACGCTCCAGCCGCGGGCGGCGTTCGTGTCGCCCGCCCGGGGCACTTCTCTCCCGCGCGACGTGCCGGCGGGAGTAGCTCGTCCGGATCGGGTTGGTGTAGGCTCCGTGCGGGCCTTAGCCGAAGCCGGACCGATGATAGATCTTGCCTTCTACCACCTGCAGCGTTCGCCCTTGGACGCGGTCCTGCCGCGGCTCCTGGAGCGGACGCTGGCCGCGGATAAGCGCGCCGTCGTCCTCGCCGGTTCGGCGGAGCGGGTGGAGTCGCTGGCGCACCTGCTCTGGACGTATCGGCCGGACGCCTGGCTGCCGCACGGTAGCGCCAAGGACGGCTTCGCCTCGGACCAGCCCGTCTGGCTCAGCGAGCACGACGAGAACCCCAACGGCGCGGCCTTCCTGTTCCTCACCGACGGCGCGACCTCCGAGCGGCTCGACACCTTCGAGCGCTGCTTCGACCTCTTCGACGGCAACGACGCGGCCGCCGTCTCCGCCGCCCGCGACCGCTGGACGGCGCTGAAGGCGCAAGGCCACACGCTCACCTACTGGCAGCAGACGGACGCAGGAGGGTGGGAGAGGAGGGGATAACTCACAGTAACGCGTCACCGTGTTTGCTTGAACTCCCGTATTGAGGCAAAAAATGGCTAACAGCCTTATACAACTTACCTCGAACCTCTTGACTGATGTCCTGAGCGATTTATTCGGAGCGCCGACTGCAACGGCGCAACGTATGCTCTACGCCTATCATGAAAAACGGAACAAAAGGGCTGTACGTATTCTTCTTGACGAGGTTCGCCGTGGTGGTAGTGATATTACCGAGGTCGCTACTCAAGATGAGGTTGTGGGCGTCATATACCGGTATGCTATAGCTGTTCGTGACAACGTTGCGCTCGCGAACCTGCGCTTGCTTGCGCAGGTGATCCGCGGCTTGGCCTCCCAAAGAGCGCTGTACGCCGACAGGTTCGATAGATACGCGGTTTGCCTGTCGTCATTAACACGGGACGAAGTAATAGTGCTGGGAACTCTGCATAAATCAAAATTGATGCAGCAACAGAGCTAGAACGTGACGTTCCGGCATCACAGTATTGGAGCGCATTCATCGATAAACTCGTTCCCTCAACTTATAAGTCGGAGACCTTCGTGCGGGCTATAGTTGGTGGAATTGCGACAACTGGGCTTGTTGTTACCGACATAAACTTTAGTGGCATCGGTTTGTACACCACGTCTCCTCTTATGGATGAGGTTTACGAGCTTACTGATTTCGAAGCGGCGCTGAGAGAGGAAGACGGTCTGGGAGATGATCCCGGCGGCAGGGAGGGATAACTGCTGTGTTGCCGCTTGGGCAAGCCGGTGCCTGTATGACGCAGGGCGAAGTGGAGGCGGCGATGGCGCAACTCGTGGTTCGAAATCTGGAAGACGACGTGATCCAGCGCCTCCGCGATCGCGCTGAGCGGCACGGTCGCAGCATCGAGGAGGAGGTGCGCGAAATCCTCCGTCTTGCGGTCATGAGCCAGGCGGAGCCCGTGGAGCCGCTGGGGCGGCGGTTTCGCATGCTGTTCGAGGGAATTGGCCTTGAAGAGGACATGCCGGAGTGGCGCGGGCAGACCACGCCTGCGCTGGCCCAGCTTCAGAGCCTGATCACGGAGGGAATCGAGAGCGGGGTCAGCAATCGGTCGATGGACGAGGTTTTAGAGATCGCTCGCGAGAAAGCGGCACATCCGCCTAAGCCTTAAGGGCTGGCGGGTCGGGCTTTCCGCCTGGGCCCGTCCCTGCGGCGGCGCGGATTCGCGGGCAGGACAGCCGTCAGCTGACGATGCCGTTCCGGCGGGCAATCGCTATGCCCGCAGCGCCAGCGCCACCGCCAAGCCGGTGCCGACAGCGGCGCAGAGCGCCATGGCGAAGTAGGCGCCGCCGGCAAAGAGCTCGTAGAGCGGCCCGGAGACCAGCAGCATCGTCCCCAGCGCCAGGCCCATGACCAGCGCCGCATACAGGCTCTGCGCCGTCGCCGATAGCCCCGGGGCCGCTGTCTTGGCGATGACGTGGATCGCGCCGAGGTGGGCGGCGCCGTAGGAGAAGGCGTGCAGCGCCTGCACCGCGATCACCGCCGGCAGCGCCGTGGTCGAGCCCAGCACCAGCCAGCGCAGCGCCGCCAGGACGCCGGCGATCGCGATCAGCCACGGCGCGCGGATCCGCCGCAGCACCGCCGCGCCGAGCGCGAACAGCACGATCTCGCAGACGACGCCCTCGGCCCACAACAGGCCGATGACGGCGTCGCTGTGGCCGGCCGCCTGCCAGTGCAGGGTGGCGAAGGCGTAGTAGACGGCGTGGCTGCCCTGGATCAGCCCGGCCGCCGCCAGCATCAGGATCAGGCCGCGGTCGGCCAGCACACGCACGAGGGGCAGGCCGGCGGCCACCGGCGCGGCGTCGGTGCGGAGGTCGGGAAGACACGCGCAGGCGAGCGCGGTCGCGGCGACCGTGGCCAGCACCAGCCACAGGATCACCGCCGGTGGCGCCTCGACCAGCACATGCCCCGAGGCCGCGGCGGCGAGGATGAAGCTGAGCGAGCCCCACAGCCGGATGCGGCCATAGTCGAGGCCGAACCGGCCGACGCCGGTCATGGTCAGGCTCTCCCCTAAGGCCATGATCGGCGGGAACAGCAGCGACGAGACGATGCTGACGGCGAGGATGCCCCAGAAGCCGTCGACGAGCGCGAACAAGGCGTAGGCGGCGAAGCCGAGGACCGCCAGCGCCAGCATCGGCCGGCGGCGCTCGCCGCTGCGGTCGGCGACGTGGGCCGCCAACGGGTTGCCGACCAGCCGGGCGCCGACGCCGACGGCGACGATGATGCCGATGTCGGTCGGCCCGAGGCCGTGGGCGGCGAGCCAGACCGGCCAGAACGGGAGTTGGACCCCGTAGACGGCGAGAAAGGCGAAATAGAAGGCGGCGAGACGGGGGGCGATCATGCCGGAGGCCGACGAGGCCGGGCAGGCCTCAGCGAACCGGCGTCTGAGGCCGCCCGCACCCCCGATGTCGTCGCCCGCCGGGACCCGTGTCAGTAGCGCGCGTCGGAGCGGAACAGCCAGTCGGTCAGGTTATTGGCGTCCAGCGAGGCCTGGCCGTACATGAACTCCAGCGCGTCGCGCCGGGCGATCAGGCCGGCGAGCTTGCCGCCGTCGACTACCGGCGTGTGGCGGATGCCGCGGTCGGCCATGGTCTGCAGCACGTCCTCCACGTCGTCGTCGAGGCCGCAGGTGATGACGTCGCGGGTCATGACGTCACGCACGAGCATGCTCGCCGCCTTCTCCTCCTCCTGCCCCAGCGCGTAGGTGAGGTCGCCCAGCGAGATGACGCCGAGGACCTGCTCTTCGGAATCGCAGACGACGGCAAGCGAGAACTTGCGCCCGCCGACCGTCTGCGCGAAGCGCCGCGCGGCCTCCGCAAGGGTGATGTCCGGATGCAGCGTCAAGACCAGCATGCCGTGCAATTTCAGGAGCTTGGAAACTTTCATTGATCTATCCCCGTATTGCCGGTGGGCGCCGCAGCGCAAAGGGAGGCTGGCGCGGCGCGAAAGTCTAGCCAAATCGGTGAGGCTTGGCGATGACACTTAAGCCGGAGCGCTGGCCTGGCGCTGAGCCACCTTCCCGAGGTAGCTCAGGCCGAGAATCGCCCTGCTGCCGTACCACGAGGTCATCTCGGCATCGATCGGCATCGCCTTGCCCGCGTGCGCCGGATGCCCTGCCCGGAAGGCGTCGATGTGGACGGGCGTAAAGGGGAAGGGCTCGGTCGAGAACAGCACCAGATCGGCCTCGGCGAGCAGCGCCTCGTCCAGGCGGACCTGCGGGTAGCGGATCGTCGGATCGCCGCCGATAGTCCGCCAGCGGATCTTCGCCAGCATCCGGGCGATGTAGGTGTCGGCCGAGACAGTCATCCACGGCTCCTTCCAGATCAGGTAGAGGACCCGGCGCTCGGGCAGCGACGCTGCGGCCGCCGCCAGCGCCTCGGCTTCGGCCACGAACGCCCGGCAGAGCGCCTCCGCCTCCGCCCGCCGGTCGAACAGGCCGCCGAGCAGGAAGTAGAGGCCGAGGTTGTCCTCCACCTCGATGGGATGGGTAACCACCACCTCATACCCCGCTCCGGCCAGCTCCTCCGCGAGATCGCGCGGGGTCTCGTCGATGTTGACGATGACGTGGGTCGGGGCCAGGGCGCGGAGCTTGTCCCGGTTGATCCGCTTGGTCCCGCCGACGCTCCTCGCCCGCTTGACCCGGCCGCGCGGGTGCACGCAGAAGGCGGTGCGGCCCACGACCGCCTCGTCCAGCCCAAGGTCGAAGAGGGTTTCGGTGATGCTGGGAACCAGCGAGACGATGCGCGGCCGCGGCCCGGCGGCCCGATGCCGGTTGCCGGCGGCATCGACGAGATCGGCTTCTACCGGCGGCGCTCGCGGCCGGGTGCTGGGGCAGGGGCGTTTGATCGTGTGCTCATGGCCGTTTCCGCACGCAGCTTCTGCGGCGCCTTGAAGGGGGCGTGAAAAAAACGTCGCCGATTGTGATCCGCATCACAGTGGCGCGGGCAGCGTTGGAGGATACTCACCCTCGGATGGCTTTTCATCCGGAGTTCTCCCTTCCCTCAAGAGCACACCTCAAGGGCCGGTCCGCAAGGATCGGCCCTTCTTTTACGTGCGTCCTCCAGGCATGGCGCCTAGCGCCATGACGCCGGCCCGGCGCTTGCATTGCTCGCCGCAAGACGGGCCCTCACCCCGACCCTCTCCCGCGTCGCGGGACAGGGAGGGACCCGCGCAGCGGGAGGTGAGGGCAGCCACCTCGTAGGAGGCTGCCATGCGAACGCTTTGCCGGACCACCGCGTACCTGGTCCTCGTCGCCGGTCTCTGCGGCGCGGCCTTCGGCGGCACGGCGCGAGCCGCAGACCGCGCTCTCGTTGTCTTTGCCGCCGCCAGCCTGAAGAACGCTCTCGATGCCGCGGCGGCCGATTTTACCAGCGCGGGCGGCACGCGCGTGAGCATCTCCTATGCGGCGATCCCGACGCTGGCCAAGCAGGTCGAGGCCGGCGCGCCCGCGGACGTGTTCATCTCCGCCGACCTCGACTGGATGGATTACCTGGCCGAGCGGGACCTCATCCGCGCCGGCACCCGGCGAAACCTTCTCGGCAATACCCTGGTGCTCATCGCCCCGGCCAGAGCCCCGGTGGAGCTCGCCATCCGCCCAGGTTTTCCCCTCGCGGCGGCGCTGGGGGATAGCCGGCTGGCGATCGCCAACACGCGAGCCGTGCCGGCCGGCAAGTACGGCAAGGCGGCGCTGGAGACGCTCGGCGTCTGGCCCGAGGTGGCGGACCGGCTCGCCCAGGCCGACAACGTTCGCGCCGCACTGGTCCTGGTCGCGCAGGGAGAGGCGCCGCTCGGGATCGTCTACGCGACCGACGCCGCAGCCGCGCCGAACGTCGTCGTCGTCGACACCTTCCCCGCGGAGACGCACCCGAAGATCGTCTACCCGCTCGCCGTCACCGCCGCCTCCGCCCATCCGGCCGCCGAGGCGTTCGCGACCTTCATCGCCAGCAATGAGGCCCGCGGCCATTTCGAAAAGCAGGGCTTTTCCATCCTGTCCGGCTCGGCCGGCGGCTAGCGGTTCGAGCCGTCCACGGAACCGTCACCGGCGGCCAGTATGCTCTCACTGACCCCCGACGAGCTCACCGCGGTGCGCCTCAGCCTGCGGGTTGCCACCTGGGCCATGATCGCCAGCCTGCCCATCGGCATCGGCGTGGCCCTGCTTCTCGCCCGCTGCGAGTTCTGGGGCAAGGCATTCGTCAACGGCCTGGTCCACCTGCCGCTGGTGCTGCCGCCGGTGGTCACCGGCTATGCCCTGCTGCTGCTGTTCGGCCGCAACGGCCCGCTGGGCCGGCTTCTCGCCGAGCACCTCGGCATCGTGCTCGCCTTCCGCTGGACCGGCGCGGCGCTCGCCTGCGCGGTCATGGGCTTTCCGCTCATGGTCCGAGCCATCCGCCTCTCCATCGAGGCGGTCGACCGCAGGCTGGAGGACGCCGCCGGCACCCTCGGCGCAAGCCAGGCGTGGGTCTTTGCCACCATCACCTTGCCGCTGATCCTGCCCGGTATCGTCGCCGGGATGATCCTCTCCTTCGCCAAAGCCTTAGGAGAGTTCGGCGCGACCATCACCTTCGTCTCCAACATCCCCGGCGAGACCCAGACGCTGCCGTCGGCCATCTACACCCTGACCCAGGTGCCGGGCGGCGAGGCCGGCGCACTCCGGCTGTCGCTGGTCTCGGTAACGATCTCGCTGGCGGCGCTGCTGGCCTCCGAGGCGCTGGCCCGCCGCGCCAGCATTCGGCTCCGCTGACGCCACCCGTGTCGCTCGAAGTCGACCTCTCCCACCGTCTCGGCAGCTTCGCGCTGGAGAGCCGCTTTCGCGCTGAGCCGGGCCTGACGGCGCTGTTCGGCCCGTCCGGCGGCGGCAAGACCGCCATCCTCAACCTGATCGCCGGCCTCTCCCGGCCCGAGCGCGGCCGCATCGTCGCCGACGGCGAGGTGCTCGTCGACACCGCCCGCGGCCACTTCGTTCCCCGCCATCGCCGCCGGATCGGCTACGTCTTCCAGGAGGCGCGGCTGTTCCCGCACCTGAGCGTGCGGCGCAATCTTCTTTACGGGCGGTGGTTCGCGCCGAAGGGTTCGCGCCGCGAGGATCTCGACCGCGTCGTCACGCTGCTGGGCATCGCCCATCTGCTCGAGCGCCGCCCCGGGCGGCTCTCCGGCGGCGAGACCCAGCGGGTCGCCATCGGCCGCGCGCTGCTCGCCTCGCCGCGGCTGCTGCTGTTGGACGAACCTCTCGCCGCCCTCGATGCGGGCCGCAGGGAGGAGATCCTCCCCCATATCGAGCGGCTCCGGGACGAAAGCCGCATCCCCATCGTCTACGTCAGCCATTCCATCGGCGAGGTCGCCCGCCTCGCCAACACCGTCGTCCTCCTGCGCGAAGGCCAAGTGACGGCCGCCGGTCCCGTCGCCCGGATCCTGAGCCGGCCGGACTTGGCCGCCATCATGGGCGAGGACGAGGCCGGGGCGGTGTTCGAAGCTTGCGTCGCCGGGCACGACGATCGCCACCATCTGTCGCTGCTCCGCTGCAGCGCCGGCGTCATCGCCATCCCGCGCCTGGACGCCGCCCCGGGCGCAACTGTCCGCCTGCGGGTGCGCGCCCGCGACGTCATCGTCGCGCTGAAGCGGCCGGAGGCCATGAGCGCGCTGAATGTGCTTCCGGGCGTGATCCGGGAGATCCGCGCCGCCGGCCCGGCGAGCGCCGAATTGCGCCTCGACTGTGGCGGCATTGCCATTCTCGCCGCCGTCACCCGCCGCTCGTGCGAGGCGCTTGGGCTATCCGTCGGGATGAGCGTCTATGCCATCGCCAAGACCGTCGCGCTCGATCGCCAGAGCCTCGGCCGCGGGCCGCTCACCCACGGCCCGGGGCCGGGCGACCCGGCCGATGCCTGAGGCGCGGAGGCCTCCCTACGCCTCCTGGCGCGCCTCCGCGCGGCCGGTGCTGGCCGTGAAGCCGCGGCGAACGGTTTCCTCCAGGCCCAGCAGCCGTTCCTCGACGGCATTGCGGGCGTCGCGCTCCATGTCTCTATAGGCCGTGGCGAGATCCCGGCCGAAAACCGTCAACGCCGCGCCGCCGCCGCCGCGGCCGCCGAGCTGCGTCGTCACCGTCGCCTCGGCGAAGCTGGTGTTAAGGCTATCGACCAGGAGCCAGGCCCTGCGATAGGACATGCCCATGGCGCGGCCGGCGGCGGCAATGGAGCCGTACTCGTCGATCAGCTCGAGCAGGCGGACCTTGCCCGGGCCGACGTCTCGGCCGAAGCCGAAGTCGAGTTTCAAAACGATGCGTGCGGTGTCGTTTGCCTTGTCCATGCTACTGCTACCCCCTCGAAATGGGCCGGCCCGGTTCCTGGCCGGCCTCACCTTCTGACATCGACGACGACCCGGCCGCGGATGCGACCGGCGAGGATGTCCTGTGCCACCTTCGGCACGCCGCCAAGGCCCACCTCGGCGGTCATCGTCTCCAGCTTGTCGATGGCGAGATCGGCGGCCAGCCGCGACCACGCCTCGAGCCGCAACGCCTTCGGGGCCATGACCGAGTCGATCCCGGTCAGGGTCACCGCCCGGAGGATGAACGGCGCAACGGAAGCCGGCAGATCCATGCCCTGAGCCAGACCGCAGGCGGCCACCACGCCGCCGTAACGGGTCGAGGCGAGGACATTGGCCAAGGTATGGCTGCCGACGCAGTCGACGGCGCCAGCCCAGCGCTCTCTGCCGAGCGGCTTGCCGGGGCTGGAAAGCTCGTTGCGATCGATGATGTCGGCGGCGCCGAGGCCCTTGAGGTAATCGGCCTCCTCGGACCGGCCGGTCGAGGCCAGCACCCGGTAGCCGAGCTTCGCCAGAACCGCGACGGCGATGCTGCCGACCCCGCCGCTGGCGCCGGTGACCAGCACCTCGCCGCGGCCGGGGGTGATGCCCTGCCGCTCGAGTGCCAGCACGCAGAGCATGGCTGTATAGCCGGCGGTGCCGATGGCCATGGCCTGTGCCGCCGTGAAGGCGGAGGGCAGGGGGACAAGCCAATCGCCATGCAGCCTTGCCTTTCCGGCGAAGCCGCCCCAGTGGCTCTCGCCGACACCCCAGCCGTTCAAGACGACGGCGTCGCCTTGAGAGACTTCGGGATGGCGGCTCTCGATGACCGTGCCGGCAAGGTCGATGCCGGGGACCATCGGGTACTTGCGCACCACCGGGCCGCGGCCGGTCACCGCCAGGCCATCCTTGTAGTTCACGGTCGAGTACGCGACCTCAACGGTCACGTCGCCGTCGGGAAGCTCCGCCTCGTTAAGGTCGCGCAGGTCGGTGACGACGCCTCCGTCCACCTTGTCAACGACCAGTGCTCTGAACATTTGCGACGGCCTTTCATTCTCGCGATAGTCTATCACCGTGACACCGGGTTGACACAGGCGAGTTATCTTGGGTTGGGGTAAGACGCTCGTTATGCTGGTTACGTCGCCCGGTTGCTGAGCATGGGGCGGCGCACCTCCGAAAGTAGGCGTTCCGCCAGCTCCGGTGGGATCGGCACCGCCTTCCCGCCGTCGGCCAGATCCAGCCAAACGATCACCGCCTCGCTGCTGGCGAAGCAGACACCGTTTTTGAACAGCCCCTGGGCGATCGTGCACGAAGACCGTCCGACCCGCTCTACGCGGGTGCCGACGGCGACGTCGCCCGGATAATGCGCCTGGGCGTGGAAGGTGATGGCGAGCGTCGCGATGACCCAGCCGGCATCCTCGCCGGCGGTCGAGCCCGGCCACAGGGCCTCGGCGAACTCCACCCGCCCGGTCTCGCAGTAGGTGGCGATGGCAACGTTGTTCACGTGTCGGTAGCGATCAACGTCGGAGAAGCGAACGGTATCGCGCGTCCAGAAGGCGTACGCCTCCCGGTCCCTCCGCTCCGGCGGTCGTTCGGCGACGGGCTCCATGGCGGCGTCCTCAGGTGGTGATTGTCGGAGACGACGATGATGCCCCGCCGGCCGCGCCGGGCAACTGCATTTGCTGGACCGAGTGCCGCCGAGGGGCGCGGCAACGCAAATGTTCATGAAATGTTTCACGTGAAACATTTCGGTGTAGAGGCGCGCGGTTGATCTACCGCACGCTGTATGGGCATTGCTGGTGCTGGCCGGCATCGTCGTCTGGGCGCTCACGGGGTGCGCGGCCAGGCAGGAGGCGGGATTACACCACCCGCGACGAGATGCGCGTGGCCTGCGGCACGGCGGCCAGGGCCTACGCCGTCGCCATCGAGCGGACCCGCGCCGGCGAGATGTCGGCCGACGCCTTCCGCGCCGTCGACGACGGCTACCAGGGCGTCGTCGCAACCTGCCGGCGGGTGCTGGCGGACGGTGCCCCGGCCGGGCCGGGAGACGCAGCCCGCGTCGCAGCCTGGACGGCGCAAGCTGAGGCAATCCCATGACCCCCGCCACCGTCACCGCCCTGGCCCAGGTGGCCGGGCTCGCGCTCACGCGCTCAGCGAATACCTCCGCACCCCTCCACGCGACGACGGCGAGCGTGCCGCCCGCGACGCTGCGGTGGTGGCGCTGATGGAGCAGCAGGCGGCGCTGGGTCGGGCTCTGCGTGCCGACCTGGACGCGCAGCCGGAGGAGCGGCCGGTGGCGCCGGCCTCGGTAAGCCTGCTCCCGGACTTGGTCCGGGGGATTTCTGCGCACGAGGCCGCGCCGGCGGGGCTGGCGCAGACCCACGTCGCCGACAACGCGCACGACGCCCGCCGCGCCCTGGCCGCGACCATCTGGGGCGAGGCTCGTAGCGAGCCGCTGGCCGGGCGCATCGCGGTGGCGCACGTCGTCCGCAACCGCGCCGCCGACCCTGGATGGTGGGGCCGAGACGTGCGCACCTGCTGCCTCTCGCCCGGGCAATTCAGTTGCTGGTGGGACCGCCAGGGCCAGGCGGTGCGCCTCGTCGACGAGACGGACGCGGCCTTCCGCGCCTGCCTCGACATCGCCGGCCAGGTGATGACCGGCGACCTGGCCGACCCGACCGGCGGCGCCGACCACTACCACCGCGACGACGTCCGCCCCCACTGGGCGCAAGGCCGCAAGCCGATCCGCACCATCGGGAGGCATATCTTCTACCGGCTGGGGCGGCTCGGCGTGGGCACCCTCGCCGCCGGTTAGGCCCGGCTGCAGTCGATGCTGCTTTTGTCGCTCGGTGTCCGGTTCCTATTTGGAAGCGGCAGTCACGGGGAACTCTAGGGAACTTCCGCCACTAGCCAGGGGACTAAACCGCTCGCGCGGTAGGGGGCTGAGTCTCCGGGCCAAGTTGGCGCCGTAGCGGGGGAGTGTCCTGTCTCGAGGATTGAGGTTCCGACCTCACTCAGGACAGGAGCACCCCGATGATCGACGAGACCGTCAGCCCGCTGCGCCGGCGGATGATCGAAGACATGACGATCCGCGGCTTCACGGCGAAGACGCAACACGACTACATCCGCCACGTCAGGAGCTTCGCCGCCTTCCTCGGCCGCTCCCCGCGTAAGGCGAACACCGAGGACCTGCGCCGCTATCACCTGCATCTGGCCTCGAGCGGCATTGCCGGGCCGAGCATGAACTCCGCCGTCTCGGCGCTGCGCTTCTTCTTCAAGGTTACGCTCGGCCGGCGTGACGTGACGGAACTGATGCCGTTCATCCGCGAGCCGCAGCGGCTGCCGGAGGTGCTGAGCCTGGAAGAGATGGCGGAACTGCTGCGGGCGGCGCCGGGGCTCAAGTACCGCGCGGCGCTGAGCGTCGCCTACGGTGCCGGCTTGCGCGCCTCGGAGGTGATCGCGCTCAAGATCGGCGACATCGACAGCGCGCGGATGCTGATCCGCGTCGAGCAGGGCAAGGGGCGCAAGGACCGGTTCGTCATGCTGTCGCCGCACCTGCTCGAGATTTTGCGCGCCTGGTGGAAGGAAGCCCGCCCCCGCGGCTGGCTGTTCCCGGGCCGGGATCCCGGCCAGCCGCTGACAACCCGGCAGCTGAACCGTGCCTGCCATGACGCAGCCGAAGCGGCCGGCATCGGCAAACGCGTCTCGATGCACACGCTCAGGCACAGCTTCGCGACGCACCTGCTCGAACAGAAGACCGACGTACGGGTCATCCAGGTGCTGCTCGGGCACAAGAAGCTGGAGACGACCGCCCGCTACACCCGGGTGGCGCTGAAGACGATCGGCGAGGTCAGGAGCCCGCTCGAATTCCTGGCAGAGACCGAGACCGGGACGGTCCCACCGCCGGCTTGAGCCACGGTACCTATGGCGCGTCCGGCTCTCGAGGTCGCGGACATCTTCCGCGATCACGGGGCCGCGTGGCGTAACGCCAACGCCGGCCACCTGAGCCTCGGCCAGTTGCAGGTGATGAGCGCGATCGAGCGCTGCCGTACCGCGGCGCTCGGCGGCCACATCGCCGCCTGCGAGCGGTGCGAGCACACGCAGGTCGCCTACAACAGCTGCCGCAACCGGCATTGCCCGAAGTGCCAGGGAGCGGCGGCGAAGGCATGGCTGGCCGAGCGCCAGGCCGACCTGCTGCCGGTGCCGTACTACCACGTCGTCTTCACCCTGCCGGCGCCGATCGCCGACACTCGCCTGGCAGAACAAGGCGGTGGTCTATGACCTCTTGTTCAAGACGGCGGCCGAGACGTTGCTCACCATCGCCGCCGATCCCAAACATCTCGGCGCCCGGATCGGCATGATCGCCGTGCTGCACACCTGGGGATCGGCGCTGACGCACCATCCGCACCTGCACGTCGATCGTCCCGGGCGGCGGGCTCTCCCCCGACGGCGAGCGCTGGATCGCCTGCCGGCCCGGCTTCTTTCTGCCGGTCCGCGTGCTCTCGCGGCTGTTCCGCCGGCTGTTCCTGGAGAAACTCACGGCCGCCCGTGACGCCGGCCAGCTGCAGTTTCTTCGGCGAGCACGCGTCCTTGGCGGATCGCGACGCCTTCGCCGCGTTCCTGGCGCGGCTGCGCAAGGTCGAGTGGGTGGTCTACGCCAAGCAGCCCTTCGCCGGCCCCGAAGCGGTGCTCGCCTACCTCGCCCGCTACACCCACCGCGTCGCCATATCGAACAGCCGCCTGGTCACCTTCGACGACACCGGCGTCACCTTCCGCTGGAAGGACTACCGCGCCGACGGCCGGGCGCCGAGACAAGACAATGACGCTCACCACGCCCGAGTTCATCCGCCGCTTCCTGCTCCACGTCCTGCCGCCGGGCTTCCACCGCATCCGCCACTACGGCCTGCTCGCCAACGGCCAGCGCCGCGCCGCCATCGCGCAGGCGCGGACGCTGCTCGACGCGGCAAGGCCTCCGGCATCAGCCGCAGTGCGCTACGGCATCGACAGCGAGGCCGAGGTCGAAGAGAGCGCCACGACGGCCTCACCGGCGCATCGATGCCCGTGCTGCGGCGGCCGGATGATCGTCGTCGAAACCTTCGAACGCGGCTCCGCGCCGCGACACCAGACGGCGATCATCGGGATCGACAGCTCTATGAAGCCGGTCCCGTCGACACGTCGCATCGATGCTCGTCTACGCCGAAGGTCCGTGCCCGGCCACGGCGGCCCGCGTCCCGACGAAGCACACCCACCCCAATGCTCCCGCCGACGCGCGCCAACCCGCGCGTCCAACCCGCCGAAAAGCGGCTTTGTCAAGCAGGCCAGCGATACCCTCCGCCACGCGGCGGCGCACCGTCCGCCCCCAGACACCCGAGCCGCGACCGCCAAATCCCCATAAACCGAGCCCGCCACACCAGCGACGGTGCACCGTCCCGCGGCTTCCTCCCCTAAGGGTTATCGGACGCCTGCCGACCGCAGCGCACACCCACCGGTGCGCGGCAGGCATCCGATAACCCT
>CAVVAX010000048.1:0-56564 GCA_963746275.1 uncultured Alphaproteobacteria bacterium | reverse complement strand
CTTGAGCACGAAGGCGACGGGAGTAGCCGCCATCGCCTCAGCCGGACCGGCCGACAACGGCCAGGCGCCGGCACGGCCCGTCGCGCGTACTCCTGGAGCATGCCGTCGACCATCTCGGTGATGACCGGGAGGCCATCGAGCAGCGCCGGCAGATGCACCGCCGACGGCCGCGGCTGCGCCGGCAGATCGCGCAGCCGTTCCGCCATCGTTTCCTCCGAGCGGTCGCCGTTCGACCAGCATGCCGGCCAGGCCGAGGCTCTCGGCGCGGCTGGCGCGCAGGAGCTGCTCCATGCGCGGCGTCGTCCGCGGCACGATCAGCGCCGGTTTGTCGAACGACAGGATCTCGCAGAACGTGTTGTAGCCGCCCATGGCGACGACGCAGGCGGCGGTTCACCATCAGGTCTCGATCGCGGCTCGAAGGTGATAGCGAACCCTTGCTTCGGGATGCGTCGATCCGCGCGATGAAGTCGGCCTGCATCGCCGAGCGCATAAACGGGCCGAGGACCAGGAGCGCCGGGTAGCGCGAGGTCCGGCGTGCCTCATAGGCCCGCAGAACCCAGTCGACGAGCTGGGCGCCGTCGCCGCCGCCGCCGGTCGTGACGAGGAGGTAGGGGTGGCCGGCGAGCGCCGGCGGAACCGGCTGCGGATGCTCGGCCGGCGATCGCGTCCGGCGGAGATAGCCGGTGTAACGCACCTTGGCCGCGGTCGCCGCCGGCAGGTCGATCGCCGAGAGTGGATTGCACACCTCCGGCGGTCCATAGATCCAGATGTCGTCGTAGAGGTCGTTCAGCGCCGGCAGCGCGCCGCTTGCGTTGCCACTCCACCGCGAAGCGGCGCGGCTCGTCCATGACGTCGCGAAGGCCGAGCACGAGGGTCGTGCCGCGGGCCTTCAGCGCGACCAGCGTCTGCACGCACCTCGCCACGCAGCCCGCCACGGCTCCTTGTCGACGATCAAGAGGTCCGGGTTGAAGGCCTCCGCGGTGTTGCGGATGATGGACGCGCGCAGCGCCAGGATCTCGTCGATGCCGATCTCGAGGTTGAGCGGCGTGTAGTCGCCGCGGCGCAGCTTGATGACGCCGGGAATGCGGACGAAGTCGACGCGATTGCGGAAGCTGAAGCTGCCGATGATCGGCGAGCCGGAGAGGATGAGCACCGAGATGTCGGTGCGGTGGCCGACGAGGGCGTGGGCGATGGTGCGGCAGCGGCGGAGATGGCCGAGGCCGAAGGAGTCGTGGCTGTAGATCAGAAGGCGGTACTGACGCGCCCGTCGGCCCATGGTGTCCCCCCGCGGCCGTCTTGCCGCGGCCCGATTGGGCGAGCATCGATCCTCGTGCCGCGCGCGAGCCCGGGCGCGAAGAACAACCACCGCCTTGGACGGAACATTAGCCGCGCCATCCAGCTGCGGGAAAGCGGTTTCGCTGCTCCCGCTCCCGCTCCGGCCCGGGTGCGGAGCCGGTGCGGAGCGGCGGGGGCGTGCTTTCCCGGTGGTACACCACTAAGATGCCCGCCGGGAGACGCGGCGCCGCGGCGGCGCCGGAGCGGGCGGCGGCGCCAATTCGAGGCCAATGTTCGAGTTGCACGCTTATGATGCGCGTCGGCATGGCGAGCACGCGCCGGCCCGGGTGGCGCAACAAGTGGCGCAGCCGGCCCCGGTGACGCAGCCAGAGCGGGCGCGGCGCAGCGACATCGCCGCCATGTCATTCCTGTTCTGGAGCGAGCACTGCGTCGAGTGCGCCGCGCCCGACTGCTACGCGAGCTGCGGCCTCTACGAGGCGCGCGCCGATGGGCGCTGCCGCCGCTTCGCCTATGGGATCTTCCCGGACCGGCGCTACCCGTCGGCGCGCGGCTACGGCGCCGACCTAGTGTTCCGCCGCTGGGGCAAGCTCAAGGCCAACGGCAACACCCGGATGGAGCCGGTTGCGAGCTTCCTCCGGCGCGAACGGCTGCTCCACGCGGCCAGCCCCTTGATGCGCATGATTGGCCGGACGGCGCGGCGGCTTGGCCGGCCTAACCTCTGGGCCGATCCGACGCGCACCCTCGACAAGCACGCCCGCCGGTTGCACCGCCGCCAGGGGAAGCCGCCCGGCGAGCACGGGCCGCCTGCCCCGCCCGAGGCCTTCCTCATCGAGGTGGAGAACCCGGGCGAGGCGGCGGTCGCGCTGGAGCTGGAAATGCGGGTGGCGCTCGATCTCATCGACGCCTCCGCCGCCTCCGCCGCCACGGCCCCGCCGCCGTTCCGCGTAACCGTTCATCTCCTCCCGGGCTACAGCCGACATGTGATCCCGCACCAAGCGTTCGGGGCGGTGACCGACGCCGGACTGCCGTTCAAGATGTCGCTGACGCCGGTGGGCTCGACGCCAAGGCTCGTGTTCCTCGCCCTCGATTTCGTGACCTGGAGCGAGCAGGGCCGGATACGCGCCGCAACGCCGAGCGCAGCTGAAGCGCCGTCGGTGAAATGCGTCGTCTTCGACCTCGACGAGACCCTGTGGCACGGCGTCCTGATCGAAGGCGGCGCAACGCGGCTCGTCGAAGGCGTCGAGAGCACCCTGCGCGAGCTTGACGCCCGCGGCATCCTGCTCGCCGTCGCCAGCAAGAACGACCGTGAGCCGGCACTGGAGCGCCTGCGCCGCTTCGGCATTGCCGACCTGTTCGTGGCGGTCAGGATCGGCTGGGGGCCGAAGAGCCAGGCCATCGACGAAATCGCCGCCCAGCTCAACGTCGGCCTCGACGCCTTCGCCTTCGTCGACGACAGCGCCTTCGAGCGGGCGGAGGTCGCGGCGGCGCTGCCGGATGTCGCCTGCATCGACGCCCGACTGCTGCCATCGCTCCTCGACGGCTTGCGCTTTCTGGGCAGCGACAGCGCCACCGCCCGCGGCCGCCGGCGGCTCTATCAGGTGGCCCAGCGGCGCGATGCCGAGAAGTCGGCGTTCGCCGGCGACGAGACAGCGTTCCTCCGCTCCTGCCGGACGCGGCTTGAGATCGCGCCATATGCCCCCGCGGATTTCGTCCGCGTCGTCGAACTGGCGCAGCGGACCAACCAGCTCAACGCCTCGGGGCACAAGTACGACCGGGCCGCCTGCGCCGCACTTCTTGCAGAGCCGGGTCTGCGCCCGCTCGTGCTCCGCTGCGCCGACGTGCACGGCGATTACGGCGCTGTGGGCTTCGCTGCGGTCGGCGCCGCCCGTACGCCGCGAGGCGTGCAGATCCGCATCGAGGAGTTCATGCTTTCCTGCCGGGTGCAGGGGCGGCGGCTCGATCAGGCCTTCTTTCGCCACCTGACGACGGCGCCGGGCGGGACGGAGGCAACCGGGCTCTGGATCGACTTCCGCGCGACGCCCCGCAACGGCACCCTGGCCATGGTCCTTGACGCGCTGGGCTTCGTTGCGGCAGAGGGCGGCGGCCGGCTGCTGGCGTTGCCGGCGGCCAGCCTGGACGGCGATCTTGTCCGGGTCGTGAACCGCGCCGGCGGGGACGGCGGTGAAGCATCGCCGGCCCGGGAGCGTCGAGCGCTGGCCTGAGCCAGCCGAACAACGGCCGACCTGAAACCGCCGGCGCCCGTGACGCCGGATCTTGGGAGTGGCGATGGAGCCGACGCTCTTTAAGTTCATCTTCCGCTACAGCTGGCGCCAGCAGGCGGTGTTGCTGGTAATGACGGCGTTGTCGTTTCCGACGCTCTATGCCTCGCTCGAGCTGCCGAAGATGATCATCAATAAGGCGATCGGCAGCCAGGACTTCCCCAAATCCTTCGCCGGCTTCGACTTCGAGCAGATCCCCTACCTGTTCGCGTTGTCTTGCGCCTTCCTTGGCCTCGTCGTCATCAACGGCGGCTTCAAGTTCTACATCAACGTCTACAAGGGCCGGCTCAGCGAGCGGATGCTGCGCCGGCTCCGCTACCAGATGTTCGCTCGGGTGCTGCGCTTCCCGGTGCCGCACTTCCGCCGGACGTCCCAGGGCGAGCTGATCGCCATGATCACCGCCGAGGCGGAACCCGTCGGCGGCTTTGTCGGCAATTCGCTGGCGGTCCCGGCCTTCGAGGGGCGGACGCTGATTACCAGCATCGCCTTCATGATGGTGCAGGATCCGATCCTCGGGCTGGCGGCGATGGCCCTCTACCCGGTGCAGATGTATGTGATCCCGAAGCTGCAGCGGCAGGTCAACGCGCTATCCAAGGAGCGCGTGCGCACCGTGCGCAAGCTCTCGGAGCGGATCGGCGAGATCGTCACCGGCATCGAGGAGGTTCACGCCAACGGCACGGTCGAGTGGGAGCGGGCCAACATCTCCGGCTGGCTCGGCAAGATCTACTGGATCCGCTACGACATCTACCGCAAGAAGTTCTTCATCAAGTTCCTCAACACCTTCCTCGGCCAGCTCACGCCGTTCTTCTTCTACTCCATCGGCGGCTACCTGGTGATCAAGGGCGAGCTGACCATCGGCGCCCTCGTGGCCGTGCTTGCCGCCTACAAGGACATGTCCGACCCGTGGAAGGAGCTGCTGGCTTGGTACCAGCAGAAGGAGGACACCCGGGTCAAGTATGACCAGATCATCGACCAGTTCCATCCGGCGGGGCTGCTCGACGAGGCGGTGCAGGAGCCGGGCGATGGCGAGGTGCCGCATCTGTCGGGCCCGGTCGTCGCCACCAACGTCTCCTTGGAGGAGGAGGGCGGGATCAAGACCCTCGACGGGGTCAGCTTCCAGTTCGAACTCAACGATAAGATCGCGATCATCGGCGAGAGCGGCTCGGGCGCGGGCAGCCTCGCCAAGGTGCTGGCGAGGCTGGTGGCGCCCACGGCCGGCAGCATCCGCTTCGGCGATGCCAACCTGGCGACGATGCCGCAGGTCGTGACCGGTCAGCGCATCGGCTACGTCGGCCAGAGTGTGGCTTTGTTCAACGGCACCATCCGCGACAATCTCATCTATGGCCTGAAGCACCGGCCGGTGAAGCCGCCGGTGCATGACGAGGTCGCCAACGCAAAGTGGGAGCGTTTCGTTGCCGAGGCCGAGGCGGCCGGGAACAGCGTCAGCGATCCGGCGGCCGAGTGGATCGACCTTGGCGGCCTGGGCGCCCGGTCTGAGGACGATTTCAACCGGCACATGGTGAGGGTGCTCTCGGTCGTGGAGTTCGATGACGAGCTGTTGGGCTTCGGCCTTCAGGGGGTGATGCATCCGCTCGAGCATCCCGGCCTCGCCCACCGGATCCTAGAGGCGCGCGGCGTTCTACGGGCGCGGCTGGCGGAGCCGCAATTCCTTCGTCTGGTCGAGCCGTTCGACCGCGAGGCCTACAACGCGAACATGACGGTCGCCGAGAACATCCTGTTCGGCACGCCCGTCGGCCCCGCCTTCGACCTCGCCCATATCGCCGAGAACGGCTACATGCTGAGCGTGCTCGACAGGGTCGGCCTGAAGGAAACCTTCATGGAGAACGGCGTCGCCGCCGCGCGGATCATGGTCGACCTGTTCCGCACGCTCGCGGCGGACTACCAGTTCTTCGAGCGCTTCAGCTTCATCAGCGGCGATGACCTGCCGGCCTACGAGGCGGCGCTCCGCCGTGTCGACGCCGCCGGCGGTGCCGTCGCCGAGGGGGCCGACCGGGCCCTGTTCAGGGCCCTGCCGTTCAAGCTGATCCCGGAGCGACACCGCCTCGGCCTGTTCAATCGGGAGCTGGAGGCGAAGCTGCTCGAAGCCCGGCGGACGTTCGCGCAGGGGCTGCCGAAGCACTACCAGGACGCCGTCGCCTTCTTCGACCCCAAGCAGTACAACCCGCCGGCGACGGTCCTCGACAACATCCTTTTCGGCAAGCCGATCCTGGAGCGGCCGCGGGCGCGCGAGCGAATTATCGCCCTGGTCGGCGAGGTCGTGGACCAGTTGGATTTGCGGGCTACGCTGATCGGTCTAGGTCTGACCTTCGAAATTGGGATCGGCGGCGGCCGGCTGGCGCCGGCGCAACGGCAGAAGCTCGCCATCGCCAGGGCACTGCTGAAACAGCCGGATCTCATGATCGTCGATCAGGCGACCGCGGCGCTCGATCCCAGCGGCCGGGCCGCCACGCGCCGCAACCTCATCGCCGCCTGCGAGAACAGCGGCGTGGTGTGGGTGCTGCCGGATCTCGCCGACGCCGATGGCTTCGACCGCGTCATCGTCATGGACAGCGGCTGCGTCCTCGAGCAGGGCGTATTGTCGGCGGTGGTCGGCAGAAGCGAGTCGCGGGCGGCAAGTTGAGGGGAACGAAGAAGACGAAGCGCGGGCTTGAACGGGAGGTGGCGGAGGATGGCCCAGTATGCCGACATGGTGTCCCTGTTGCGGGCGGTGCCGCTGTTCGCCGGCCTCGACCCGGCCAAACTGAAGCTGCTCGCGTTCTCGAGCGCGTATCTGACGCTCGCCGACGGCGAGGTCCTGTTCTACGTCGGCGAGGCGGCCGACGCCGTCTACATCATCGAGGAGGGCGAGGCGGAGATCCTCGTGGGCTCGGGGCGCGATGAGGTCCGCGTCGGCACCCTCGGCAAGTACTGGCTGCTGGGCGAGCTTGCAGTCTTCCGCAACCAGCCTCGCTCGGCAACGATCCGCGCGCTCGGGCAGTTGCGCGTCGTCAAGATCGACGCCGACATCTTCCTGCGCATCGTCAGCGAAAGCGCGGGGGTGGCACTGAACATCATGCGCATCCTCAGCGACAAGCTGGCGCGGATGACCGAGAGCTTCGAGCGCTATGAGGCCGTCCGCCACCGCGTTCCCGCCAGCAGCGACAGCTGCTGAGCTTCCGCTGGACCTCCGCGCCTTCCCCTCATGGGGGAGAGGAACAGCGTGCTTACCGGCTCGGCGAGCGCTCACGGTAGCCAGCGTCGCGGGGGCCGCGAAACGCAACGAACTCACCCTTATGGCGCGTGCCAACGCTAGCCATACGCGGTGAGCCGGGGTAATAGAAGGGTGAGGCGGTTGCTTGCCGTTCGGCGCCGACCTGTGGACCCCCAACCGCAGCACGGGCTCCCGACGGGCGACGTACCCCCACTGTCGCGCGCAACCGCCTCACCCCAGGCCCCATGTAGCAGGAAGGCTTCGCAAACGCTGGGCCCGTTACTCTATTAGCCGATCCGCATGATTCATCTCCCAATTGGGAGATGCAGGCTCTACGTTCGGACGTGCCGTGACATTCTGAGCGCACGCTTGCGGAGGCCCCATGCCTGATGCCCCCGTCGCCGATATCGAGCTTGCCCAGGCCATCTACGACGGCTTGCGCCAGCCGCTGCTCATCCACGACGTGATGAGCCGATTCGCCGGGGTCATGGGCTGCGACGCCGCATACCTCAAGATCGTCGACCAGGAGGCCGGCGAGGTCCTGATCGGTGTCGGCGGCGGCGCACCGGAGGGCTCGGACCGCGACTACCTCCAGAACTACCTGGAGACGGACGTGCGGGTTCCCAGGGTCAACCGGGCGCCGCGCTGCACGGTCCTCGACGATCGCCAGCTCGTCTCCACCGACGAGCTGCGCCACAGCGCCTTCCACCACGAGTTCCTGCCGAGATACGACCTGGGTTACCTTGCCCACGTCAACCTGGCCCGATCGCCTCGCTTCACCACCATCGTCACCTGCGCGCAGGCGGCGGGCCGCGGCGAGTTCAGCCAACGGCAGATCCATACGCTCAGCGCCTACGTCCCGCACTTCGAGCAGTCCTGCGACCTCCACCTGCGGCTCAGGGAGCTCGGCGGCTATGCGGCGCTGATGGCGGCGGCTTTCGACAGTCTGCCCTCCGCCGGAATGGTCCTCGACCCGAACGGCGGCGTCATCTTCCTCAATGCGCTAGCGCGCGACATCCTCTCCGACCGCGACGGCCTGATCATCCGCGACGGTCGCCTTGAGACGACCGACCCGAAGGCGGCGCGGGGGCTGCGCGCCGGGCTGGCGCGTGCCTGCGCGCCGGTGCCTGGCGCGCCTGCGGACGAGGGGCCGGTGAGCATCATCGGCCGACCCTCCGGACGCCCTGGCTACCGCCTGGAAATCCGGCCGCTGCCGCTCTCCAACGGCTTCCGCCACGACAGCCCGGCTGCAATCGTGTTCGCCCTGATCCACGACCCCGTACGCACGGCGCGGACGGCGGAGAAGCGCCTGCGCCGCCAGTACGGCCTGACACCGGCGGAGACGGCGCTTGCCCTGGCTGTCGCCAACGGCGCGGCGCTTCGCGATTACGCCGACGAGCGTGGCGTCACCGTCGGCACGGTGCGCTTCCAGATGAAGCAGGTGCTGGCCAAGACCGAGTGCCGCCGCCAGACCGACCTCGTGCGCCTGATCAGCGGCGGCGGCGTTTCGTTCTCGGCTTGAGCAAGACCGTCGCCAAGAGACGCCCTGCGCCACCTCACCAACCCATCATCGCCGTGCACTTGTTGCGGCAATCCACGCGGACCCCGGGGGACAAGTCCGCGGGTGACGTGGAGCATGGACCCGCGGGACAAGCCCGCGGGTGACGACGGGGGCTGCACCACGCCCAGCCCTGCACCACGCCCAGCCCTGCACCACGCCCAGCCCTGCACCACGCCCAGCCCTGCACCACGCCCAGCCCTACAGTAACTCCGGCTGTGCGGGCGGATAGCGGATGGCGCCATCGGCCTGGACCAGCGCGCAGGGGGTGAGCGCCGCCGGTCGCGGCGGTTCCTCACCCAGGATGTGCAGAACCTCGGCGCCGGCCGCCAGAAGGTAGTCGCTGATGATCCGCCGGTGGCACTGCCACCACAGCGCCTCCGCGCACATGATCAATGGCGTTGCCCCTGCCGCCAGATCGAGAAGCGAGGCGAGAGCGGCGCGGAAGGGCGGCGTCAGCGCGTAATCGGCGAAGTTGCGGAACCCCGGCTCGCGCCAGCATGCGTTCGGCGATGCGTCATCGCCTAGGGCCGACGGCCGGCGGCCGCCCAGGCTCTCCATATGGAGGTAGCCGATGCCCCGCCCGGTAAACAGCCCCGGCAGCGTCTCGATGTTGAACTGCGGGTGGCGGCGCGAGCGCGGGAAGCGGCGGACGTCGACGACCAGATCGACGGCGTTAGCGGCGAGGAGGGCCACTAAAGCCTCGGCCGTGCGATTGGAGTGGCCGATGGTGTAGATGCGCCGGGTCATGCCGAAGGATAGCGCGCAGCAAACACCGGCTCCATCCCCGGCAAAGCGACTGCGGCCGGAACCACGTCGTGGTCGAGCCGTTTGTGCGGCGGCAACGGAGCAAGATCATGTCGAACGTGAGACGGACCATCGGTGCGGCCCTACTTGTCGCAGGCCTAGCGGCTTGCACCGGCAGCGGCGCCACCGCGCCGAACACGGAGCCGGCCGGCGAGGCGAAGACGCCCCGCACTCGGGCCCTGGAGGCGGGCGCTGTCGCCATGCAGCGAGACGCGCCGCCAGACGCGCTCGACGTCTACCTCGTCGGCTTCCATCCGCTGAAGGCCGACCCGCGCCACCAGCTCGAGGCGCACCACTTCTGCCGGCAGGTCAACGAGGACTTCGCCCAGTGCGCGCTCTTCGACGGCAACACCACCGGGGCCAACCTTAACGGCATCGAGTACATCATCTCCGAGCGGCTGTTCGAACGGCTGCCGGCGGCGGAGAAGCGCTACTGGCATCCCCACAACGGCGAGATCCTCTCGGGCCAGCTGGTCGCGCCGGGGCTTCCCGCAGCGGCAGACCACGCGTTGATGAAAGCCAAGATGAACAGCTACGGCAAGACCTGGCACACCTGGAACACCGAGAAGCATGGCGCGGAGGGTGCGGCGTCGCTGCCGCTTGGCGAGCCGGCGTTGGCCTGGTCGTTTAACCGCTTCGGCGAGGCCCGGCAGGCGCTGATCGACGAGCGCGACCGGAAGATGGACATCGACACCGAGAAGCTGCGCCAGGCGCGGCAGGACCTGGTGCCGCTCGCCCATCCGCAAGTCGGTGTGGATGCCCTAAAAGGCAAGTTTTTGGGAACGACGCGGCCGATACCGGGCGTCGTCGATAGGGCCGCGGCGCCGCGCTAAGCGCTTCTCGATCTTGGCTCGGGATCCCGCGCCACGGTTTCGTCGGCCTGACCGTCATTGACTTCCAGGCGCAAACCCCCCACCCTAGGCACGTCGTGGACGCGACCCGGCGGACAGGGCGCATGGCTTCTTGCTGGAGCCTATGCGCCTTTGTCATGTTGGGCCGCGCGTCAATGCCCCGACATCGGGGGCACCCACCAAAGCGCCTGCAAGCGACGCGTCGCCGGCTGATCCGGGGGCCTTCCGCGACGTGGCGCGACAAGAAAGAGTTTCAATACCTTGACTTCCTTTGCCGACCTCGGCGTCGCCGAACCGATTCAGCGCGCCATTTCGAACGCGGGTTATTCCGTGCCCACCCCAGTCCAGGAGCGTGCGATCCCGCTGCTCCTTGAAGGCCGGGACCTGCTGGGGATCGCCCAGACCGGAACCGGCAAGACGGCGGCGTTCGCGCTGCCGATCCTGCAGCGGCTGGCGGCGATGCCACAGCGGCATGGCCGGGGCCCGACAGCCTTGGTCCTCGTGCCCACCCGCGAGCTCGCGGTCCAGGTCGCGGCCGCCTTCACCACCTATGGCAAGCTGCTGCGCCTGCGCTCCATCGTCGTCCATGGCGGCGTCGGCCAGGGGCCGCAGGTCAACGCCCTGCGCGCCGGTATCGACGTTCTGGTGGCGACACCGGGGCGGCTGCTGGACCTCGTCCAGCAGGGCCACGCCAAGCTGAACGCGGTTTCGCTTCTGGTTCTCGACGAGGCCGACCGCATGCTCGACATGGGCTTCATCCGCGACATCCGCCGGATCGTCGCCGAGCTGCCGAAGGAGCGGCAGTCGATGCTGTTCTCCGCTACCATGCCTTCGGAGATCGCGCACCTGGCCGCGGCGATGCTGCACAATCCGGTGCGCGTCGACGTAGCGCCGACGGGCACCGCGGTGAAGCGGGTGGATCAGCGGGTCTTCCATGTCCCGACCTCGGAGAAGCGAGCCCTGCTCTACACGCTGCTGCAGAACCCCGAGATGAGCCGCGTCATCGTCTTCACCCGCACCAAGCATGGCGCGAACAAGGTCGCCGCCCAGCTCTCCGAGCGCGGCGTCTCTGCCAACGCGATCCACGGCAACAAGTCGCAGTCGGCGCGCCAGGCCGCCCTCGACGACTTCCGCCGCGGCCGCTCGCGGGTGCTGGTCGCCACTGACATCGCCGCGCGCGGGATCGACGTCGAGGCGGTGACGCACATCGTCAACTACGAGCTGCCGAACGTTCCGGAGACCTACGTGCATCGGATCGGCCGCACCGCGCGCGCCGGTGCCGGCGGCGAGGCGCTATCCTTCTGCGATGCGGCCGAGCGGGCGTACCTCCGCGACATCGAGAAGCTGGTCCGCCAGCCGATCGAAGTCATCGCCGCGCCGCGGCCGTTGCCGGCGGCAAGGACGGTGGCGCCAACCCCTCCCGCCAAGCCGGCCACCGCGCCCGCGGCGAAGCCCCACGCGAAGCCCGCCGCGAAGCCCAAGGTCGAGGCGGGCGCTCCTGCGCGCGGCCAGCAGCCACACGGCAGCGCTCGCCCGAGGTCGCGGAACCGGCCCGGCCGGCAGGCGGCCGCCTGAGAGGATAGGACCGAATGGCTCGAAAACCGAACTATCGCTTCGATCGTCTCGAGAAGGACCGCGCCAAGGCAGCGAAGAAGGCCGAGCGGCTGAAGGCCAGGCAGGAGCGCTCGACCAAGGGCAAGCAGCCCGGCGAAGAGCCGGGTGAAGATGCGGGTGAAAGCGCTGGCGAAGGCTCGGGTGAGAACCCGGGCGACAGCTCAGCGGCCGAACCCCGGCCGGGCGAAGATTAGGCTCGCGCGGCGCTGGCCGTAGCGGCAAGATCGAAGTAGACGGCGGTCTCGGGACGATGCTGCTGAATGCCGATCTGACGGTGCGGGCGGTGGGCCACGCCGACGAGGCGGAATGGACTGTCTCGCCCATGGCGGGCGTGGAGCGGCGGATGCTCGAGCGCGACGGCGACGAGGTGGCGCGCGCCACCAGCGTCGTCCGCTATCGCCCGGGCAGCCACTTTGCCCGCCACGAGCATGAGCAGGGCGAGGAGTTCCTGGTGCTGGAGGGAACCTTCACCGACGAGCTCGGCGCCTACCCGGCTGGCACCTACGTCCGCAATCCGCCCGGCTCCGGGCATGCGCCCTGGAGCGACGGCGGCTGCGTGCTGTTCGTCAAGCTCCGCCAGTTCCACCCCGACGACCGGGCGCCGGTCGTGATCGATACCCGCGCCGCCGAATGGTTTCCTGGCCTCGTCAAGGGCATCGCCGTCCTGCCGCTGCACGGCTTCGCCAGCGAGCGGGTTTCGCTGGTCCGCTGGGCGGCGCAGACCAGGTTTCAGGCCCACGCGCACCCCGGTGGCGAAGAGATCTTCGTCCTCGACGGCGCCATCGAGGACGAGGAGGGCCGCTACGCGGCCGGCTCCTGGCTACGCAATCCGCCCGGCAGCCAGCACCAGCCGTTCAGCCTTGAAGGCTGCCTGCTGTACGTCAAGATCGGGCACCTGCCGGCGGTGCATCGCTAGATCGCCCTGCATCAGTAGGTCTCGACGGCGTCCACCGGCACGGGAGCGGGTTGTGATCGCCGCCGGGCCAAGCTGCCGCGCAACGACGCGCACCGGAAGAGGCGGAGCTCGGCAGCTCGGTGACCTGCCGCTGAAGCCGCCGGTCGGGCGAGATTCGCCCAAGCGGGCGGCGCTTCGCGGGCCGGCTGCGCTCCGGCGCGTTGGCGGCGCGAGGCTTCTGCCTCCCCACGGATCGACGCGTGCTTTTTCTCCCACCACATGTAGGCTGAGCACCGCGTCCATACCGTGCAGGTAGCGAGGCATCGAAGCGCGCATGACCGATCCTTTCGACCTGGCGGCACCGCCCCCACCCGCGGCGTCACCGCCCCCGCCAGCGGCGCAAGCGCCCGCCGCGGCGTTTGCGCCCGTCGCCGACTGCATCGCCCAGCTCAACGAGATGCAGCGCCGGGCGGTCGAGGCCATGGACGGCCCCGTGCTGGTCCTGGCCGGCGCCGGCACGGGCAAGACCCGGGTGCTGACGACCAGGCTCGCCCACATCCTCGCCTCCGGCCGGGCGCGGCCATGGCAGGTGCTGGCGGTGACCTTCACCAACAAGGCCGCGCGGGAAATGCGCGAGCGGGTGGCGGCGCTGCTCGGCTGCTCCGTCGAGGGCTGGTGGGTCGGCACCTTCCACGCCGTTGCCGCCCGAATGCTGCGCACCCACGCCGAGCGCATCGGGCTGAAGGCCAACTTCACCATCCTCGACACCGACGACCAGCTCCGGCTGCTGAAGCAGATCCTGGAGGCGAGGGGCGTGGACCTGAAGAAGAACCCGCCCAGGCTGCTGTCCTCCCTGATCCAGCGGTGGAAGGACCGGGGGCTCAAGCCCGAGAAGGTTACGGACGCGGAAGGCGCCGATGCCCTGGATGGCCTCGCTCTAGCCGTCTACGCCGACTACCAGGAGCGGCTGAAGGTGCTGAACGCGGCCGACTTCGGCGACCTGCTGCTGCACACGCTCTCGCTGCTGCTGGGCGAGCCGGACGTGCTTGAGCGCTACCAGCGGCAGTTCCGCTACATCCTGGTCGACGAGTACCAGGACACCAACGTCGCCCAGTACCTGTGGCTCAGGGCATTGGCCAGCGGACATCGCAACATCTGCTGCGTCGGCGACGACGACCAGTCGATCTACTCCTGGCGCGGCGCCGAGGTCGGCAACATCCTCCGCTTCGAGCGCGACTTTCCTGGCGCCGCCGTCATCCGGCTGGAGTGCAACTACCGCTCGACGCCGCACATCCTTGCCGCCGCCTCCGGGCTCATCAGCCACAACCGCGGCCGCCTCGGCAAGACCCTGTGGACGCCCACGGATGAGGGCGAGAAGGTCGCCGTTCGCGGCGTCTGGGACGGCGAGGACGAGGCGCGCATGGTCTGCGAGGAGATCGAGGCGCAGCATTCCAAGGGGCAGTCGCTCTCTGGCATCGCCGTGCTGGTGCGGGCCGGCTTCCAGACTCGCGAGTTCGAGGAACGGCTGATCGTCACCGGCATCCCCTACCGCATCGTCGGCGGCGCGAGGTTCTACGAGCGCCAGGAGATCCGCGACGCCATCGCCTATCTGCGCCTCGTGGTCCAGGAGGACGACGATCTCGCGTTCGAGCGCATCGTCAACGTCCCGAAACGCGGGCTTGGCACCGCATCCTTGCGCACGATCCACGTGCTCGCCGGGCAAACGGGGCTGTCGCTCGCCGCCGCCGCCGCCCGCCTGGTCCAGACCGACGAGCTGAAGCCCCAGGCCCGCCGGTCGCTGGCCCGCCTGCTCGACGACCTCGACCGCTGGCGGCGGGGGCTGGCGACCATGTCGCCGCCAGACCTGGTCCGGGCGGTGCTGGACGAGTTCGGCTACACCGAGATGCTCCGCGCCGACCGCAGCCCGGAGGCGGCAGGAAGGCTGGAGAACCTCAAGGAGCTGGTGTCGACCATCGCCGAGTTCGACGGGATCGGCGGCTTCCTCGAACACGTCAGCCTGGTCATGGACAACGACGAGGCGGCCGGCGACGACAAGGTCAGCGTCATGACCCTGCACGCCGCCAAGGGCCTGGAGTTCGACACCGTCTTTCTGCCCGGCTGGGAGGAGGGGATCTTTCCCAACCAGCGGGCGCTGGACGAGGGCGGCGCTGCCGCCCTGGAGGAGGAGCGCCGGCTTGCCTACGTCGGCCTCACCCGGGCACGCAAGCGGGCGATCATCTCCCATGCGCTGAACAGGATGGTCTTCGGCTACTGGCAGAACGCGGTCCCGTCGCGCTTCATCCGCGAGCTGCCGGACGGCGCCATCGACTACGTCGCCGCCCCCGGACTGTTTGGCGGCCGCGCGCCGTCCCTCGACACGATGAGCCGGATGGTAGGGCCTGACGCCTCGCCAGCCTCGGCGCCCTGGCACGACGCGCCGCGGCGCTCGCCGCCGCTCCTCGACGGCGTGCCCTACAAGGTGCAGACCCGCGCCGAGCCCGCCACGAGCTTCGCCACCGGCCAGCGGATCTTCCACCAGAAGTTCGGCTATGGGCAGATCTTGGAGGTCAGCGGCGACAAGCTGCAGATCGCCTTCGACAAGGCCGGAACCAAGACGATCATCCACAGCTTCGTCGAACCCGCCTGATGGCGGAGGGTGCCGGCGGCGCCGGAGGCCTCGTGCGCATCTCGCTGCGGGTGCCTGCGGCGGCGGCGGATGTCTTCGAGGCGGCGCTGGCGGAGGTTGCGGCGAGCGTGTCGCTGTTCGACGCGGCGAGCAATGGCGGGCTCGTCCGCATCGAAGGGCTGGTCGCGGGCGAGCCGGACCCCGGGGAGCTCGGCTGCGCCCTGGCCCTCGCCGCCGTCGCCAGCGGCATCGGGCCCCCGCGGGTCGAGGTGGAGCCGATCGCCGAGCGCGACTGGGCCGCCGCCAGCCGCGCCGCCTTCCCGCCGTTCCGCCTCGGCCGCTTCCTGATCCATCCGGGCGATCACCCCGGCCCGCTCCCGCCCGGCAGCATCGGGCTTGCGCTGGATGCGGGCATCGCCTTCGGCTCCGGCCGGCATGGTTCGACCGCCGGCTGCCTGCTCGCCTTCGACGCCCTTAGCCGCCGCCGCATCGGCAAGGCCCTGGACATCGGCTGCGGCTCCGGGATCCTCGCCATCGCCATGGCCAAGCTGTGGCGTGCGCCGGTGCTGGCCTGCGACATTGACCGGCAAGCCATCGCCGTCGCCCAAGCAAACGCGCGGACGAATCACGTGGCGCCGCACGTCCATTCCGTCATCGCCGACGCCCTCCGGGCACGCCCCATTCGGGCGGCCGCGCCCTTCGATCTGGTCGCGGCCAACATCCTCGCCCGGCCGCTGCAGCAAATGGCCGGCGATATTGCTGCGGTCGTGGCCCCGGGCGGCCGCTTGGTGTTGTCCGGGTTTCTCGCCCGCGAGGGTGGCCCGGTGCTTGCCGCCTACCGCGCGCGCGGCCTGCGCCGTTCTCGCCGGATCGTCGTCGACGGCTGGCTCACCCTGATCCTCGGCCGCTGAACCGGATGCTGACCGGGCCGGGGCGCGATCACCCCGGCAGGCGGTGGGTCAGCAGCCAGTCGTAGAGCGCAGGCTCGGCGTAGGCGGCGTCGCATGTGCGGACGTGCGGGCCTAGGCCGCCCTTGTGGCCGAGGCGATAGGGTTTTTCTACCAGCCGGCCGTGGCCGGCGAGCGCCGCCACGATGTCCCGGGAGCCGGCGGTGAGCTCACCGATCTCGTCGTCTTCGCCATAGGCGATCCACAGCGGCAGATGCGCAAGCCGGGTCAGGGCGTCCGGCTTGGTGCAGGCGCCACAAACCGAGGCGAGTGCGGCGAACCGCTGCGGTTGGCGCAGCGCCAGGCAGAAGGCGCCGATGCCGCCCATGCTGAAGCCAGTGAGGTAGAGCCTTGCAGGATCGCAACGCTCGGCGAGAGCATCGATGAGATGACCGAGGCCCAGCAGCATCGCTTCGTCGCACCAGGTGCTTGTCTTCGGGCACTGCGGCGCCGCGACGAGGAACGGGAAGGGCGTCGCCGCTAGCCGCCGGCCCTCGCCGCGGACCTTCGGCAGGCCCCAGCGGGCGGCCGAAGCGAGTTCGTCCGGACCCTCGCCGCGTTCGCCCATGCCGTGGAGGAACACGATCAGGGGAGGCGGCGACGCCTCCTCGCCCGCATCTTCGCCGGGCGCCGCATCCGGCGGGTAGAGCAACAGGTTCTGGCCCTCGACGAACCGCATGGGATCCTTCCTTGGTCGTTTTGAAGGCCCTCACCTTCCCGCTGCGCGGGCCCTTCCCCTCCCGCGTCACGCGCGGGCGAGGAGCAAGACGGCTCCCTTTCCCGCGGGCGCAGCGCGTGGGAGAGGGTGGGGTGAGGGTGAGGGCATGCTTTGCCGTCATGCCCTGGACGGGTCGAGCCGGATCTGCGGCAGTGACCTCGGGCTGACGAAGGCCTGGCGGATGACGTCTGTCTCCGCGGCAAGCCAGTTCCGCGCCGGGTCCTGCTCCGGGTGCTGCTGATGCCGGTAGTAGGCGCGCACGTGGATGAAGGGGCGCAGGGTCTCGACCAGATCGTCGCGTGCGCCGCCGAATGCCTCCCATGACGGCTCCGCCTCTGGCCGCGCCTCGCGGATGTAGGCCAACGCCTCCCCCGGCTCCATCGTCTCGACGAAAGAAAGATAGCCGAGCACGACCAGCGGACTGCGGTTGATCCCGGCGGTGCAGTGGATATAGACGCGGCGGCCCGCAGCCAGGAGCGCGGTCAACGCCCGCACCGCCGTCGGCAGGTTTCGCCGCTGGTCGGGCGGGTCGAAGTCGAGCATCGGCGCGTTGATCATGGCCACGCCCGCCGCCTCGCCGCAGGCGCGGTGGGTGTCGTAGTCGATGGCGAAGGCGCCGCGGCAGGCATTGCTTTGCAGCGACAGGATCGCCGTCGCGCCGGTGTCGGCGATGATCCGCTCGACGTCGTCGATGGCCATCGGACAGGAGCCGATGAGGAGGTCGCTGCGAACCTCGCTCCAGTTAAGGCTCCACCTCCAAGCATCGTCGGCAATGGGTACAGGCGCCCGAACCGTCTCGGCCAGGCGGGCGGCCGGCTTAGCGCTCTGCTCGGTATCGTTCAGCGTCAGTGGCATGCCCCGCTCTCCCTGTTCGGTCGTTCGCCCAGATATGTGCGCCCACCACCGCCGGGGAAAGAACGGCTTCCTCATTAGGGAGCCGCGGCGTTTTCATCGAGCCGACCGTCGACTATGTCCGCCAGCCTGCGCAGCGCCGGCGCGATCTCGACGGGGTACGGGAGAGCGCCATCCTCGACGTCGTCGAGCGCCCGCAGCGCCTCGGGCAGGCTGGTGAACCCCGCCGCCGCATGGGCGCGGATCTCGGCCAGGTGAGTTGCCGGCGCGAGCCTGCGGCCCTGCCGCATGACCGGCCCGAGCAGGGGCTCGCCCGGCTGCCGGTCCGCCTCCGTGCTGACCACGTCCCCTGTCATCGGCCCGTCTCCATCGTAGCGGCGGAACACCTGCTTCGCTCCCGGCCAGGTCGCCTTGCTCTCCGAGCGCTTGCGCCGCGGCCGGCCGGCATAGGCCTGCAGCTTGTAGGCGCAGTCGAGCGCCGGGGCGTCCTGCGACGTCACCAGGCTGGTGCCGATGCCGAAGCCGTCGATGGGCGCACCCTCGGTCACGAAGCGGGCGATCTTGCGTTCGTCGATGCCGCCGCTGGCAAAGATCTGCACGGCCGTCAACCCGCCCGCGTCGAGGATGGCGCGGACCTTGCGCGCATGTTCGGCGAGATCGCCGGAGTCGAGGCGCACGCCGCGCACGACTATGCCCTCGCCCGCGAGCGTCGGGGCGAGGCGGACGACGCGCTCGGCACCGGCCTCGGTGTCGTAGGTGTCGATCAGCAGCACCAGGTCCTTCGGCCGCGACCGGGCGAAGCTCAGGAACGCCTCGGTCTCGTCGGCGTGGGCCTGGACGTAGGAGTGCGCCATGGTGCCGTAGAGAGGAACGCCGAAGGCGGGGCCCGCGAGCACGCTGGCGGTGCCAGCGAAACCCGCGACATAGGCGGCGCGCGCCGCATGCAGCCCAGCCTCGGCCCCATGGGCGCGGCGCAGGCCGAAGTCGATCAGCGTCCGCCCTTCGGCTGCCAGGACCATCCGCGCCGCCTTCGCCGCGATCAGGCTCTGCAGGTGCAACAGGTTGATCAGCCGGGTCTCGACGAGCTGGGCCTCGGCGATGGGCGCCGTGACCCTGAGGATTGGCTCGTCGGCGAAGAAGACGGTGCCCTCGGGCATAGCGTCGACGTCGCCGGTGAAGCGGAAGGACGCGGCATAGTCGAGGAAGCGCTGGCCGAACCGCCCGGAGGCGCTGAGCCAGCTCAGCTCGTCAGCGCCGAAGCGGACCGTCTCGAGGAAGCAGATCGCCTGCTCCAGGCCCGCCGCCATGAGGAAACGGCGCTGCTTCGGCAGCCGGCGGGAGAAGAACTCGAAGACGGCGGTCTCGGCCATGCCGTTGTCGAGGTACGCCTGGACCATGTTGAGCTGGTAGAGGTCGGTCAGCAGCGGCGAGGTTGACGGGTCCATCGGCAGCAATTCTCCCGGCGTGCTCGCGACATGGGCGTGATACGGCGCGACACGGCGCGAGCATATCGACGCCCTTCGTCGCATGGCAAGGCGGCCGCACAGCGGTCGAGCACGCCGCGGCTCGCGTGGATGGCTATAGTTGCGCGTCCGGCAGGGGCGCCGGCTCGACGGGAGAACGGGGATGGCGGGGGTCGCGTTGCAAACGGGCGGCGAGCTCATCGTCGAGGCGCTGAAGCGCCACGGCCTCGACATCGTCTTCTGCGTCCCGGGCGAGAGCTTCCTGCCGATCCTCGATGCCCTCTACGACACGGACGGGATCCGCGTCGTCACCTGCCGACATGAGCATGGCGCGGCGATGATGGCCGAGGCCCACGGCAAGCTCACCGGCCGGCCCGCGGTCTGCCTCGTCACCCGCGGCCCGGGCGCTTGCAATGCGGCCATTGGCGTGCACACCGCCTTCCAGGACTCCACCCCGATGCTACTGCTCATCGGCCAGGTCGAGCGCGGCTTCATCGGCCGCGAGGCGTTCCAGGAGGTAGACCTTGCCCGCATGTTCACGGCGCTGGCAAAAAGGGCGGAGCAGGTGGACGCCGGCGAAGCCCTGCCGGCGGCGATGGCCGCGGCCATTCACGATGCAAGGTCCGGGCGCCCCGGGCCGGTGGTGCTGTCCCTGCCCGAGGATGTGCTTGCCGATCGCGTCGAGGCCGAGGCGATGGCGCCGCTTGCGGTGCACGACCCTGAGCCCGACGAGGGGCTGATGCAGCGCCTGCATCATCGCCTGGGCGATGCCTGCCGGCCGCTGCTGCTGGTCGGCGGCAGCGGCTGGACGGCAGCGGCGCGCGCCGATCTTCACGGCTTCGCCGTGGCCAACGGGCTGCCGGTCTGCTGCGCCTTCCGCCGCCACGATATCTTCGACAACGCCGACCCGCTGTTCGCGGGCGAGCTCGGCATCGGCGCCAACCCGGCGCTGGTGGCACGGATGAAGGCCGCCGACCTCGTCATCGCCGTCGGCACGCGGCTGGGCGAGATCACGACCCAGGGCTACACCTTGCTGCCGCGGCGAGGAGAGAAGGCCGCGGACGGCCCCGACCTGGTTCACGTCTATCCGGACGCGGCAGAACCGGGGCGCGTTTTCTCCGTGGCCGTCGCCATCCCTGCAGCGCCGGCTGCCTTTGCCGCCGCGGCAAGACGCCTGGCTCCTGGCAATGCCGAGCGCTGGCGGAGCTGGGCGGCGGCGGCGCGCGCCGAGTACGTTGCCGACCGTGGCCGGGCGGCGCGGGGCGGTGCGCTCGATCTGCACCAGGCGATGGCGGAGCTCGACCAGATGCTGCCGGGGGATGCCATCGTCAGCGTCGATGCCGGTAACTTCAGCGGCTGGCCGCAACGCTTCCTCACCTTCGGCGGCGGCCGCCGCCTGCTCGGGCCCTGCAACGGCGCTATGGGGTACGCGGTGCCGGCGGCGGTCGCGGCGAAGCTGGCCGCACCGGAACGCTGCGTCGTCGCCTGCGTCGGCGACGGCGGCTTCGGCATGACCGGCCAGGAGCTCGCGACCGCGGTCGCTGCGGGGCTTCCGATCGTCGTTCTGATCTTCGACAACGGCATGTTCGCGACCATCCGGATGCACCAGGAGCGCAGCTATCCCGGCCGACCCATTGCAACTGCGCTCACCAATCCGGACTTCGCGGCGGTGGCGCGGGCCTATGGCGCCCACGGCGAAACCGTGTCGACCACCGCGGAGTTCCGTCCGGCTATGGCGCGGGCGCTGGCGTGGGCGGGTCCGGCGGTAGTGGCGCTCCGGTTCGATCCGGACCTCATCACCACCCGCGCGACCCTCTCCGAGCTGCGCTCCGCCACCTTCCGCTGATCACGGAGCGACGGCTTCCCGCCGCGCCTTTCTCGGAACCCGCCCGTCGTTGTGGCGTTTTTGCACCACCAGCATTCGGTGCTCTGACCCACACACGGGAGGATTCATGATGAAGCGACTCTACGCCGCGCTATTTGGAGCAGCAATGGGTGCGGCCGTTGCCACGCCCTCGGCCTTTGCCGCCGATGATTCCAAGGAGTTCATCGAGAAGGCCGTTCGCGGCAACATCGCCGAGGTGAAGCTGGGCGAGCTTGCGGAGAAGCAGGCGAAGTCGGACCAGGTCAAGACGTTGGGACAGACCCTGCGCACGGATCATGCCAAGGCGCGCGACAAGTCCCAGGCACTCGCCAAGGAGCTGGGCGTGAACGTGCCGATGCAGCCCATGGAGGACGCCAAGGAAACCTACGATGAGCTGGCGAAACTTTCCGGTGCCGAGTTCGATCGGGAGTTCGTCGAGGCGGCGGTCGAGGATCACGAAAAGGACATCGAGCTCTACAGCGAGCAAGCCGAGGAGGGCGACAATCAGAAGGTCACGGAATACGCCAAGGAAACGCTGCCGGTGCTGAAGAAGCACCTCGACGCGGCGCGGAAGCTCGAGGGCAACCTCGGCAACTAGCCACGGTACGCATCCTTCGCCCGCGCCACCGCCAGCCCCTCGCCGGTGGCGCGGGAAGCGGCGCGATTGCCGCTTGCCAACACAGCCGCTAGGCTGATCGCTGCGCTGGTGTAAGGGGAGGGGCGTGAGCGAGCCACCGGTCATGCGGGCGATGGTGCTGGAGGCGCCGCAGACGCTGCTTGTGGAGCGCCAGGTTCCTCGCCCCACTCCCGGCCCCGGCGAGGTGCTGGTCCACGTCGCCGCCTGCGCCGTCTGCCGGACCGACCTTCACGTGGTCGACGGCGAGTTGACTCAGCCGAAGCTGCCGATCATCCCCGGCCATGAGATTGTCGGCCGCGTCGTCGAGGCAGGCCGTGGTGTCGAGGGCTTCGCGACGGGCGAGCGCGTCGGCATCCCATGGCTCGGCTGGACCTGCGACGAGTGCTCCTTCTGCCGCTCCGGACAGGAGAACCTGTGTCCCGCGGCGCGCTTTACCGGTTACCAGATCGACGGCGGCTACGCTGAGTACGCGGTCGCCGATGCCCGCTACTGTTTTCCCGTCACCGGAGCGTATGGCGATGCAGAGGCGGCGCCGCTGCTCTGCGCCGGGCTCATCGGCTACCGCGCCTTGAGCATGGCGGGAGAGGGCGAGCGCCTCGGCATCTACGGCTTTGGTGCGGCGGCGCACATCGTCGCCCAGGTGGCGCGCTACCAGGGCCGGCGGCTGTTCGCGCTCACCCGCGAGGGTGACGCGCCGGCGCAGGCCTTCGCCCGCCGGCTCGGCTGCGTCTGGGCGGGCAGCGCCGGCCAGGAGCCGCCGGAGCCGCTCGATGCCGCACTCATCTTCGCCCCCGTCGGCGCGCTCGTGCCCCTGGCGCTGAGGGCGGTCCGTCCGGGCGGCACGGTCGTCTGCGCCGGCATCCACATGAGCGACATCCCGTCGTTCCCCTACGACATCCTCTGGCGGGAGAAGCGACTGGTCTCGGTGGCGAACCTCACCCGCCACGACGGCACGGCGTTCCTGGCGCTGGCGCCGCAGGTGCCGGTTGTGACTGAGGTCGAGATCCTGCCGTTGGAGGCCGCGAACGAGGCGCTGGCGCGGTTGCGCGAGGGCCGGCTGACCGGAGCGGCGGTGCTGGTCCCGAGGCTGCAGCCAAGCTCAGGGCGCGCCCAGTGAGCGCATCGCCCGGCGCTCCAGCCCGCCGTCATCGACTTCGGCTATCGAGATGGGGCGTTCCGCCGCGCGCCGCTTTGGAACCGAAGCCGCCGGCCCGCCGTTGTTGAGCCAAAGAACGCGCACAGCGAAAGAACGGCAAAATCGCCGGTAGTCGCGTCGTAGCCGCTCCTCCTGCCCAGCTCCTTTTCTGCCACGCATTAACGCAGGATAATGAAGCTGTAAAAAATCACCGCTTTGCGGCTCTTTATAATAAAAGATGGCCTAGTGGCGCGGCTTCCCCGGAGGCTATCTTGGATTAATGTTCCGCCGGTCCTTCCGATGCAGCTTGAACTCGCTTTTGCGAGACAAGATCGGAGAAGGAGCAGACGGATGCGGGCCGAACTCACGGATGAGCTGCCACATCTTCGCCGCTACGCCATGTCTCTCGCCCGGCAGAAGGACGAGGCCGACGATCTCGTCCAGGAGTGCCTGGTCAAGGCGCTCGCCGCTGCCGACAAGTTTCAGCCCGGCACCAACCTCCGCGCCTGGCTGTTTACGATTCTGCGCAACGCATTCATTAACAAGACGCGCGATCGGGCCCGCGCCAACGCGCTAACCGACGGCATGGCCAAGCTCTACGGCATGTCAAGCCAGCCGGCGCAGCACTCGACGCTGGAGCTGCGCGAGACTACCGCGGCGATCGACCGGCTGCCGCCGAGCCAGCGCCAGGCGCTGATCCTTGTGGTGCATGAGGGCTGCTCTTATCAGACGGCGGCGAAGATCATGGGCACGCCGACCGGCACCGTCCGCTCCCGTCTGTCGCGCGCGCGCGAGGCGCTGCGGGCCGAGCCCACCTGCACGGCCTAGACGCTCAAGCCGGGCACCGGGCACAGAGCACCGGGCACCATGCCTTACCCCGGTAACCGCTACCTGCCCGACACCGTTCGCCGCGCTTTGCCTGAACACGCTCAGGACATATACCGCAAGGCCTTCAACAGCGCCTGGGACGAGTACGAGGATCCAGACGACCGCCGAGGCGACGTGTCTCGCGAGGAGACGGCGCACAAGGTCGCGTGGGCCGCGGTCAAAAAGGTTTACGAAAAGGGCGACGCCGGCGGCTGGCGCCGCCGCGGCTGAGAGGCTTCCAGCGACGCCAGCGCCGCGGGCCGTCGGGCCGCGGGCGCCCCGGCCCGGTGCAAGACGGCCCGGTCAGGCGCGCTCATCGCTCGGGCGCTGCACCGGATCGAGGCGGCGATAGAGCCGCCGGTCCAGCAGCGCGGACAGCGCCACCGTCACGGCGTGGTGGGGCTCATCCTCACGGATCAGCTTGATGTGCCGCGGTAGTCCCGGCAGGTCCACCGGGTGGACGACAACCCAGATGGTTTGCGCCGCCTCCAGCAGGTCGGTCACCTTGGCGAAGCGATCGTCGGCGCGGACGTCCTTGCCTGACCTACGGCTTCGAGGCGCCGCTTTCGCTGAAGGGGCCGGACGACCCAGGGGATCGACGTTGGCATCCATGGTGGCGTTCCTCGTGCGGCTGCTGCGGGCCGACGGCTCGGCCCATGGGCGTCTTTTTACCCCAGTGGGGGTGGTTTTGCCCAGAGGCATGATCATCGGGCCTACCGGCCGTCATGGCGCGGCCGCAGTGGCGCTTCATTTGCAACGCGGGCCGCAAGATTTGTCCGGCAGCGGCGAGGGCCATGAGCAACCAGAAGTCTCGTCTTCACTCCTATCGGTGTTGTCCGCTCGCCCTTCACCGAGGCGGCCGGGATGCCGATCCAGCCCGTGGGCGCGGCGCCGGCGAGCGGCGAGATCATCATCGACGAGGCCTATGCCGAGGGGCTGCGGGATCTCGAAGGCTTCTCCCACATCATTGTGCTCTACGTCTTCCACCGCGCAGGGCCGCTGCGGCTCAGCGTCGTGCCGTTTCTTGACACACAGGCGCGGGGCGTCTTCGCCACCCGCGCGCCGAGCCGGCCAAACCCCATCGGCCTGTCGCTGGTCCGCCTCGTCGGCCGCGACGGCTGCGTGCTGAGCATCGCCGGCATCGACATGCTCGACGGCACCCCGGTCCTCGACATCAAGCCCTACATCCCGAGCCTCGAGCCGGTGAGCGGCGTGCGCCTGGGCTGGCTGGAGGGCAAGGCGGAAGGCATGGCCGCGCACACAGCCGACGACCGGTTCGGAGGAGAAGGCGGCTAGGCCGCGGGGACAGGGCGCTTTCGCTGCCGCTCGCTGTCGGAGCGGAGCTGGCCGCAGGCAGCGAGGATGTCGCGGCCGCGCGGCCTGCGGACCGGCGCGGTATATCCGGCGTTGTTCAAGATCTCGGCGAAGCGGCTCATCGCCTGCCTCCGAGGAGCAGGCATAGGCCGAGCCTGGCCAAGCGTTGAACGGGATCAGGTTGAACTTGCACGGCAGGCCGCTGACCAGCCGCGCCAGGGCCTGGGCGTCGGCCGGGCTGTCGTTGACGTCCTTCAGCATGACGTACTCGAAGGTGATCCGCCTGGCGTTGTCGGCGCCGGGATAGGTCCTGAGCGTCGCCATCAGCTCGGCCAGCGGGTACTTGCGGTTGATGGGCACGAGGACGTCGCGAAGCTCGTCGGTCGCCGCGTGCAGGCTGACCGCGAGCTTCACCCCGAGCTCGGCGCCGACCCGGTGGATCAGCGGCACGACGCCGGCGGTCGACAGCGTGATGCGCCGGCGCGAGAGGTTGATCCCCTCCGGGTCCATCAGGATGCGCACAGCGGTGGCGACGTGGTCGTAGTTGAGCAGCGGCTCGCCCATCCCCATCAGCACGACGTTGGAGAGCAGCCGCTGGCCATCCGGGCTCGGCCACTCGCCGCAGGCGTCGCGGGCGATCAGCATCTGGGCGACGATCTCGCTGGCTGTCGAGGTTGCGCACCAGCCGCTGTGTGCCGGTATGGCAGAACGAGCAGGTGAGGCTGCAGCCGACCTGCGAGGAGACGCAGAGCGCGCCGCGATCCTCCTCGGGGATAAACACCGCTTCGGCCTCGTTGCCGTCGGCGAAGCGGAGCAGCCACTTGCGGCTGCCATCAAGGGAGGTCTGGTCGCGGCTGACCGCCGGCCGGGCCAGGGTGTAGCGCTCGTCGAGACGGGCGCGCAGGTCCTTAGGCAGCGACGACATCGCCGCAAAGTCGCTGGCGCCGCGGTAGTAGATCCAGTGCCAGAGCTGGCGGGCACGGAACGGCTTCTCGCCGGCCGCCGCGAGCTCCTCGGCCAGCGCCTCGCGCGACAGCCCGATCAGCGGACGCCGCTCGTCAGCTGCCGGCCCGGAGGCCGCCGGTGGCGGGGGCGCGTTGTGCCGCGGCGGCGTCAGCCGTCACCTCAGCAGCTCGGGCACGGTGTTACCGGCTGGCCGGCGCCGAGCCAGGCGCGGATGCCGCCGCCGGCATCGACGACGCGCGAGAACCCGCCGCTTTCGCTCAGCATCCGGCTGATGGCAGCAGAGCGGTTGCCGGACCGGCAGATCACCACCACCGGCTCGTCAGGGCCGACCGCAGCCGGCCAAAGCCTGCGGGAAGTCCGAAACCAGGCGGCCGTCGGCATCGATCGCGGTGAGCAGGATGCTGCCGTCGATCACTCCGGTCTCGCGCCACTCGTCGGCGCGGCGGATGTCGACGACCTTCGCGCCCTGGTCGACCATGGCACGAACCTCGTCCGGCGAGGCCACCGGAACCGCCTCGGCGCGCGCGGAGGCGCCGCCGGCGAGCAGTGCAACGATCATGAAGGCCATAGCGGCGAGGCGGCCGGCCATGCTGTTCACTCCTGCAGATTCGAAACTCATGCCGCAAGATCTGGCGCGGCCCGGGCTGGTCCACAAGCGCCGTGCCGTGCGGCCTCGCGCCGCGCCGCGCCATGCCGCCCTTGGGCGCCGGCGGGGGCGCGCCGGCGAATGGCTCCGTCAGCTGCGGCCGCAGGCCTTGTCGATGCTCTGCAGGGCGGCGCTGAAGCCGGTGAGGGAATAGGTGTCGGTCGTCAGCGTCCCGCGGCTCGATGTGCCCTTGACCACCATCTGCCGCCCGGCTGCGCATGGCGTCGAGCAGCGCCCGGTCCCCCTTCTCGTCGTAGGCCCAGGCGTTGCCGCCTTGGGTGAACAGCTTGAAGGTCTGGCCGTCGACGTTGACTTCGACCTCGCTGCCGGGCTTGTACGTGTAGCCGGCCTCGACGCTGATCTCGCCGAACACCTTCTCGCCGGGCCTGTGGGTGGCGAGCACGTAGGTGTCGCCGCGCACCGTGTAGTTGCCCTCCTTCTTCTTCGGCACAGAGCCTATGTAGCAGATGCGCCGTTCGGATCCGTCGCTGAACGCGGTCCAGTCCTGGAAGGAGCCCAAGGTCTGCTGGGCGGCGAAGGTCGAGGCGCTGCCGAGGCCGATGGCGGCTGCGACGAGGGCCGAAATGACGATGTTGGTGAGATACTTCATGCGCAATAGTCATAGCCGTGCCGGCGGGAGTTGCCAAGAGTCGAGGACAGTTTGAGCAATGACGACGGGATGCCATGACCATCTTCGAAAGGCCTGCAATCCGGTCCTGATCGAGCTGACCCGCGGCCCGCGAATCGAGAGCGTCCACCGCGGCGCGGCAGCGGTCATGACCGCCGCCGGCGAGGTGCTGACGGCATGGGGGGACATCGACCGGCCGGTGTTCGTCCGTTCGGCGGCGAAGCCGCTGCAGGCGCTGGCGCTGGTGGAAACCGGCGCCGCCGACGCCTTCGCCGTCACAGCCGCCGAGCTGGCTCTGGCCTGCGGCTCCCACAGTGGCGAACCCCGGCACGTCGCCGGCGTTTCCGGCTGGCTCGCCCGGCTCGGGCTAGACAGCGGCGCGCTCGTCTGTGGTCCGCACCCGCCCCTCGATCCGCATGCTGCGGCGGACCTCGTGCGCGCAGGCGCACTGCCGACGCCGATCCATAACAATTGCTCCGGCAAGCACGCCGGCTTCCTCACCGCCGCCCGGCACCTCGGCCTGCCCTTGCGAAGGCTACGGGGAGGCGGAGCATCCGCTGCAGGCGCGCATCCGCCGGACCCTCGCCGAGATCGGCGACGTCGCCGTTCGCGACGACATGATCGGCGACCGACGGCTGCGGCGTCACCGCCTTTGCTCTGCCGCTGCGCGCGCTGGCGCTGGCCTTTGCCCGGTACGCCCGGCCGGAGGGGCTGCCACCGCGGCGCGCCGAAGCGGCGAAGCGGATCCTCGCGGCCATGACAGCTCATCCTGCCATGGTCGCCGGCAGCGGCCGGTTCGATACGGTCGTCATCCAAGCGTCTGGCGGCCGGATCCTGAGCAAGGGCGGCGCCGAGGCGGTGCATGCCGCCGCCTTGCCGGCTTTCGGCATTGGCATCGCGGTGAAGATCGACGATGGCGGCAAGCGGGCGTCCGAGGCGGCCATGGCGGCGCTGCTCCTGGCCCATTCCGGCTGCGATGCCGCGGCCGTCTCGCGCCTCGCCGGCTACGCGACGCAGCCGCTGCGCAATACGCTCGGCGCCGTCGTGGGCGAGCTCCGTCCTGCGGCCGGCTGGCTCACGGCCTAGGCGCCCGGCGCGCGGTTCGCCTACTCGGCGCAGGCCGCGCGGCGCGGCCCCGCGTCGCGAGAGGACAGGAACCTGCGGGCTCCACCCTCGAGGACCAGGCAGGTCAAGGCGTTGCCATAACAGGCGCCGGTATCGATGCCGATGCGATGCTCGCGCAGCTGTGGCTGGTCGCTGACCGAGTGGCCATGGACGACGACCTTGTCCAGCGGCCGGTCATAATCGAGGAAGCCGTCGCGGATCCACATCAGATCTTCCGGGACCTGCCGGTCCAGCGGCAGCTCCGGGCGGATGCCGGCGTGGACGAAGGCATAGTCGCCGATCTCGCAATAGAGCTGGGTGCGGGCCAGAAACTCGATGTGCGCCTGCGGGACCTTCGCCGCCAGTTCGTCGCGGACGTAGGTGAAGCGGTCTGCAGCGCCCACGGAACCGGGGATACGCACGCCGTAGCTGTAGACGGTGGCATCGCCGCCGTAGCGGAACCACACCGCGCCACTGCGCGGATCATCGAAAAAGTCGAGGAACTGCTGGTCGTGGTTGCCGCGCAAGAACACCGGGTCGAACCCGCGCAGCGGCGTGCCGGAGAGGACGTCGAGGACCTCCCGGCTGTGCAGGCCGCGGTCAACGTAGTCGCCGAGGTAGACGATAATGTTGCGCAGACCGCCGCCTACCGCCCGGGCGTCGGCGGCGACCAGAGTGTGGAGCTGCTCCAGCAGGCTGATGCAGCCGTGGATGTCGCCGATGACGTAGACCCTCACGGCGTCCGGCACCCTCGCCTCCTGCAGGCCGACGCGATGGCGCCTTCCGAACAGCCGTCCCAGCGCCCACGCCGGGCCCCCGGAAGAGCCGCCGTCGACAAGCTGCCGGGACCATTCCAGGCTTCGCATCAGAGGGTTCACCATGTCATCGTCATCCTTGCTCGCGCTCGCACACGCACCTCTTCGCGGGCGCACACGCCAGCTTGTTTATTACATCTGGCGGTTGCGGCCGCGAGTTCAAGCGGCGGTCCTTTCGCGTTCGCCTGCAGCGGCCCCAGGCCGCAGCTTTCACCCGCCACCCTGAAGATGTTAATCCCGTTTTAGTTGTGCCGCAAGCCTACCTGCACGCATTGTCGGTAACGAACATTGGACCGGGGCGCCAAGCCTGCCGCACGGGCGGGGGCTCGGCAGCAGACCGCCACCCGGCCGCATCAGGCGTTGCGCTGATGCAACAGTATCGGACCCATCAGGCTATCGCTCCCAGGGCAACCGCATTGCGTCAATGAGCGGTTGAGAGTAGTAACGATCCGGCCGCGTGTCAGCGCCGCGGTAATCCGTTTCCAGTTGCCCAGCCTCGTTCGATCATCTGGCAAGGAAAAAGGGGGCGCAAGATGAACAAGATCATCAAGACCGCCACACTCATCGCTGTTGCGCCCTGGGCGCTCGCCGCCTCCACCTCGATTGCGCAGGCGCAGGTGCGCAGCCCGCTTCCCGAGGGCGCTGTGCCGCTGCCCGAGGCCCCTGCGGAGCCGGGTCGGCCGACGCAGATCCCGACAACGGTGTTGCCACGCGGCGATACGGTCGCAACCCGCGCGCGGCCCGAGCTGGACCCCCTGGGGATCCGCACCGGCGCGTTCCTGATCTTTCCCGAGCTCAGCATCGACGAGATCTACAACGACAACATCTTTGCCGAGAACAACGACGAAACCGACGACTTCATCACCTCGGTGCGGCCCGAGGTGACCATCGAGTCGAACTGGGCGCGGCATGCCTTGGCCATCGCCGGCGGCGGCGACTTCGGCTTCTACGCGCAAAACAGCGACGAAAATTACCAAGACTGGTTCGGGGCGGCGAACGGGCGGCTCGACGTCAGCCGCGACATCGCGCTCTACGCGGGCGGCGGTGCGGCGCGGCGTCACGAGGTGCGCGGCACCTCCGAAGATACCGGCGGTTCCGAACCCACGGTCTACTACGAGTACAACGCCTTCGGCCGCTACGATCAGAACTTCGACCGGGTTGGCTTGACGGTCGACGCCATCGTCGACCGGGTCGACTACACCAACACGCCGACCGAAGACGATGGCGACATCCTGAACAACGACCGCGACCGGAACGTCTATTCCACGCCCGTGCGGCTCGGCTTCGAGATCAACCCCGACTACGAGGCGTTCGTGCGCCTCTCGCCGAATGTCCGCCGGTACGACCAGACGCCCGACGAAGCCGGCATCGACCGCAACTCCTGGGGCTACACCGCGGCCGGCGGCCTGGCGGTCGATTTCGGCGGCATCACCTTCGGCGAGATCTATGCCGGCTATCTGCAGCAGTTCTACGACGATAGCGACCTCGACAACGTGAGTGCGCCGACCTTCGGCGGGGCACTGGCGTGGAACGCCACGACGCTGACCACGGTCAGCGTCGCCGTCGAGCGCGCCGTGTTCGAAACGACGGCTACGGGCGCCTCCGCCTACGTCAGCACCAGCGGCGAGCTGACCGTCGACCACGAGTTGCTGCGCAACGTCATCCTCACGGCGGGTGGGGCGGTCACCAACAACGACTACGAGGGCATTGACCGGACCGACTGGTTCTACATCGGCAACCTGAGCGCCCGTTACCTGCTCAATCGCAACCTCTATCTCTCGGCTGGGTACCTTTTCCGCCACAGGACCTCCGACGAAGAGAACAACTTCGACCAGAATGTGTTTAGAATTGGGCTGCAAACTCAGCTCTAACGTTAAGGGGTCTCCTTGAACATCATGCGTACGAGCAGGAACGCCGCGGCCCGGTCGCCGCGGCAGGATCGCGCCCTTGGGCAAGGGCCGCGCTGGCTACGACAATTGGCAATGGTCGCGCTGATGGGCGTGGCGTTATCGGCCTGCTCCGGTTCGAACGAACGGGCGACTCCACCCGTTGCGGTCGGGCAAGCCGCTCCGGCCGGCTCCGTCCCCGGCAACCTTACCAAAGAGCAGGCCGCTCAGGTCCAGGCCGAGTTGGCCACCTCCTATACGCTCGGGCCGGGTGACCGGGTCAGGGTCACGGTCTTCGGCCACGAGGACATGTCCGGCGAGTTCGAGGTCGACGGCAGCGGCATCATCTCGCCGCCGCTGGTTCGCGACATCAAGGCTCAGGGCATGACGGTCCGGGAGGTCGAGAAGGTGGTCGCCGAGCGGCTGTCGCCGGACTACCTCAGGAACCCGAGCGTCAGCGTCGAGGTGATGAACTACCGCCCGTTCTACATCTTCGGCGAGGTCAACTCCCCGGGCAGCTACCCGTACGTGAACGGCATGACCGTGGTCAACGCCGTGGCCATGGCCGGCGGCTATACCTACAGGGCGCGGACCGGTTCCGCCAGGCTCACCCGGGCGATGGACAAGACGCGGACGCCGGAGACGGTCGACCGCGACACGCCGGTGCTACCGGGCGACGTGATCGAGGTGCCGGAGCGTTACTTCTAAGCCAAGATCGCTCGACGCTGAGCCGATTGCCGCCGGTACGCCTTCCCGCGCCGGCGGCAGGCGCATAGGGCAGGCAACGTGAACTCCCTCTTTCGCCGCTGCGTCGGCGTCGTGACGGCCCTTGCCGCCGCCGTCCTGATCGCGCTCGCGGTCCCCCGGCTGCTTGCGTCGCTGAGCGTCCTGCCGTCGGCGCCGACGCTGAACCGGCTGCAGAGCCTAGAGCCGGTCGAGGAGCGTCATCTCGAGCGGCTCGTCCGCAACCAGCGCAGGGCCCTGATCTGGCAGGCCGGCGGGCGGACCTGGACCGACCTTGGGCTGGCCCAGCTTCTTCTCGCCGAGCGCCTTGGCGATGCCGATCCGCGCAGCCAGCAAAGCTTTGCGGCGGCGCAACGGGCGTTGATCGAGGGGCTGTCGGTGGCGCCGGCCAATCCCTTCGCCTGGTCCAGGCTGGCCTACGCCGACGCGGTCCTGTTCGGCTGGTCGGAGCGGGCCGTCAGTGCGTTGCGCATGGCGTTCATCACCGGGCCCTACGAGCCCAGGCTTCTGTGGCCGCGGCTGCGGCTTGCCCTGGCCGCTTGGCCGTACATCCAGCCAGCCGATCACGAGATGGTCCTGCACCAGCTTCGGCAAGCGTGGGCGGCGGATCCCGAGGCGCTAACGGCGCTGGTCACCCAGCAAGATCGGGTCGAGCGTCGCGAGGATGGCGCTTTCCGGAAGCTCAGAGGATATGCGCGCCCTCGAGACCCTGCTCGCCACCAGCCGCCGGCCATAGCTTTCCGCGGCAGACCGGCCGCCTCGCGAGGGTACCGGCCGCCTGCTCCCCCACCTGCTCCCCGCCTGCTACCAGGCGTCATCCTCTCGGCGGCTGCTCCACGACTGGGCGCAGGCGGCGCCGATGAGCAGGCAGTAGGTGGCGGCGATTGCCGGGACCTTGAGGCTGTAGTCGAAGCTCGCGTGCGCGCCGACCAGCACGGTCGCGGCGAATCCCGCGGCGGCATAGGCGCTGTCGCGCTGGCGGCGTAGCGCGCCGGACAGCGTCAGGATGGCGAAGACGGCGAAGAGCAGAAACAGGGCTCCGGCGGCGATGGCGCCGAGCTCGAGCACAGCTTCGTGGTAGCCGCTGCGCGCGTGCATGACCGTGGCTTCGAACTCGCTGGTCCGGTAGAAGCGAAACACCTCCTCGAAGGTGCCGGCCCCGGTTCCCAGCATCGGCGCATCGGTCATTGCATCAGTCGTAAGCGACTGCAGGCGCGCGAGCTGCGCCGCGTCCGCCTCGGCTTGTGGCGCAGGTCCGGCCCCGAAATAGCTCGTGACGGATCCGACGGAGGCCACCACCAGCACGCTCGCCAACGCGAAAACCATGACCCGCAGCCAACGCGCCAGCTTGCCGGTCAAGGCGAGGATGGCAAGAACCCCCAGCGCCAGCCACAGGCTGATCACGTCCTCCCGGGAACCGAACGACGGGACCATGGCCAGCAGCAGCAGCCACACGCCGAGCAGCCGCCAGCTGGCGCCGCTGCCCTCGACGAGCCGCCGGACGAACTCGCGGAGGCTGAACCGGCGGGGTGTCGGCGCACCGGCGGAGAGAATGAAGCTGCTGACGCAGATGAGCGCCAGGCTGACGTAGGTGGCGAAGGGATGGTGCGGGGCGGCGCCGCCGCCGATGGCCCACCCGTCCTCGGCCCCGGGCAGGCCGAGCCGGCTTTGCCAGCCGAACCACGTCTGCACCAGTCCGAGAAGGCCATAGACCACGCCCGCGGCGATGATCGCGTAGAAGATCTGCTCGGCGCGGAGCGTCCGCCGGCCGTACTGCAGGGCGAGCCAGAAGATCCCGCCGTAGGCGAGCAGGCGGGTCAGTGCCGACAGGGTCTCGTCGGGGTTGAGCGAGATCCGGCCGGCCAGCGGCAGCGCCAGCGCCCGTGCGGCGCTGTCCCATAGCGGGTGGTGCCATGCCGGTGGCGTCCAGGACACGGTCTGCAGCGCCGTCCAGCCGGCGACCACGGCGAATGGCAGGAGGAAGGGCCACGTGGCGCGCAGCCCGAATGCCGCTTTCTGCGCGCCGACGATGACGCGCACGCTCCAGGCGGCGACGAGAGCGCCGGCGATGCAGGCAAGCAGGCTCCAGCTCCACGCATAGACGGAAGCAAAAGGCGCCGGTGCGAGGGAAACGGCGAGAATCAGGGTCCAGAAGATCACCGGCTGCTCGGCGCGCATGGTCTACCTTCGAGCCAGCCGTGCATCCGTCGACGCGCAGCAAGCCTCCGCCACGCCGCAAGCAAGACGGTCGGCGGCACGGCGCCCCAATAAGGCCCTGCAACGGCCGCCAAGGCAAGGCCGACATCGCCACGAGCTGGGCGGGAGATCGGCGATCCGTGGGCGCATGAGGCTGCTCAGTGAGACGCCGCCGGCCTAGCGCGCGGTTCCGCCCGGCTGTCCGCCAGGCGGGCAAAGGAGGGACAGTGTTGCGCGCAGCCCGCCGGTCGGGCGATTGGTCAGCACCAGGCTGCCGCCATGAGCGGCGGCCACGGCACGAACGATGGCGAGGCCCAGGCCGGCGCCCCCGCTGGCGCGGTTGCGCGAGGCGTCGGGCCGGTAGAACGGCTCGCCCACCTTGACGAGCTCGCCCTCCGGCAAGCCAGGCCCATCGTCCTCGACGATGATGTCCGCACGTTCGTTCGCGGCATCTCGGCGCAGAGCGAGGGCGACGTCCACCTCCTGACCGTGGCGGGCAGCGTTGTCGATCAGGTTCGCAATGGCCCGGCGCAACCCCATCTGCCGCGCCGTGAAGGCGGCCCGCTCCGGCCCGTGATAGCGGACGAGGGCGCCTGCATCCGTGGCCTCGTCCGAGATTGTGCGCACCAGCGCGGCGAGGTCGAGGCGCGCCGGCGGCTCGCCGGTAAAGGCGTCGCGGGCGAACTCCAGGCTCGTCGCGATCAGCCTTTCGATCTGGTCGAGGTCGGTGAGCGTCTTCTCCTGCTGTGCCGGATCGTCGATGAGCTCGGCGCGAAGCCTCAGCCGCGTCAGCGGCGTGCGCAGGTCGTGGGACATCGCCCCCAGCATCTGCGTGCGCTGGCGAACCATTCGCTGCAGCTGCGCCTGCATCTGGTTGAAGGCCCGGGCAGCGCGAACGACCTCCTGCGGCCCACGCTCGTCCAGCGGTGGGGCGTCGAGATCGCGCCCCAACCGCTCGGAGGCGGCGGCGAACACCGACAGCGGCGCGCTCGCCCGCCAGACGCCGAACGCCGCGACGGCCGCCGCGGCCACGCTGGTGGCGGCGACGAGGAGAAGCATCGACGAGGTCCATACCGGCGCCTGTGGCGCCAGGGGCGCGGCGAAGTTCAACCAGCTCCCGTCGGCGAGGCGAAGACCGCCGTACATGACCTCGATCGTCCCCTTGTCGCCGTCTTGCGGCCAGAGACCGCGATGCGCGGGTCCTCGGCCGCTCCACCCCGGCGGCTGCCCGCCCCTCGTCATCAACCCGCTGGTATCCGGAGGGAAAGGCGGACTGCCGACCCTCAGCCGAAGCTCCGCGCCCGGATCGGCGTCCAGCTCCTCGACGAAGACGCTCCGGAGCGACGTGAGGCGGGCGCCCCCGGTATCGGAGTCTTCGACAAGCGGACGCTCTGCCCACTGCAGCCTCAGGCCGGCTCCGCGCAGGCCGCGCAGCAGCCGTGGCCGCTCGGCGGGCGGCAGCTCCTCGACCAAGCGTGCGGCATCGACGACCCGCTCGGCAACGGCGCGCTCGCGGGCGGTGATCTGCAGGCTCCGCCGTTCGCCGAAATAGGCCGCAAGACCAATCGCGTTCGAGATCAAGACGGCGGCGAACAGCACGAGGATGCTGCGGCCGACCAGGGTTCGCGGCCAGGGCACGGTCACGACCGCCGCACCTCGGCGGCGAACATGTAGCCGCCGCTGCGAACGGTCTTGATCAGCATCGGCTCACGCGGGTCGTCCTCGATCTTGCGCCTGAGCCGGCTGATCTGCACGTCGATGCTGCGGTCGAAGGCGTTGGCGCCGCGGCCGCGGGCGAGATCGAGGAGTTGATCGCGGCTCAGCACCCGCTGCGGATGCAGCGCCAGCGCGGCGAGCAGACCGTGCTCGCCAGCGCTTAGCGGCACGAGGGTGCCGTCCGGGCTGGTCAGCTCACGCCGGCCGAGGTCGAGCCGCCAGCCGGCGAAGCTCAGCACTGCCGCCTCGGCCGGCCGCGAGCCGGAGAGCCCGCCCGCCGACGCCCCGGTCCGGCGGAGCACGGCGCGGATGCGCGCCAGCAGTTCGCGCGGGTTGAACGGCTTGGGGACGTAGTCGTCGGCGCCCATCTCCAGGCCGACGATCCGGTCGACGTCCTCGCCCACCGCCGTCAGCATGACGATCGGGACGCTAGAGGACGCGCGCAGCTCGCGGCACAGGCTCAGGCCGTCCTCGCCGGGCAGCATGACGTCGAGGATGACGAGGTCGATGGCGGCCTCCGCCAGAGCCTTGCGCATGGCTCGGCCGTCGCCCGACGTGCTGACGCGGTAGCCGTGCCTGGCCAGGAACCGCGACAGCAGGTCGCGGATTTCAGGGTCATCGTCGACGACCAGGATATGCGCGGCGGCGCTCATGGAGCGCAACTATAGCGCCTGCATCCGTCTAGGCGGTTTAGGTTTTTGGTAACGCTCCGAGACAACCCAGGACAATGAAACGCTCCGTTACACAGGGCCACCATGGCCGACATCGTCTGGAAACGGTGGCGACCTACAGTTCAGCCACATGAGGACCTTGACCGGGAGCGGCGGGAAGCCGCCGGCCCCGGCGAAGACAGGAGAACGATTATGGCAAGACGCAAGCGGATCCTGCTGACGACGGCCGCGGCAATCGCGACAACCCTAACGCTCGGCGCCTTCGGCTCCGACGGTGCGCTGGCGCAGGGCCCGGGCGGCCAGCAGATGCAAGGCGGCGGCATGAAGATGTTCGGGCGGTGCGATGCCGACGGCAACGGCCAGATCGGCCGCGACGAGTTCGAGGCCTGCAGCAAGATGCGTTTCGAACAGATCGATGCCAACAAGGACGGGAAGGCCACGCCAGAGGAGTTCCAGACGAGCAGCATGGCGAGGAACCAGCAGCGCCAGCAGATGATGTTCCGGCAGATGGACACGAACGGCGACGGCACGATCACCGCCGATGAGTTCGATGGCATGCATGAGACCCGGTTCGAGCAGATGGACACGGACGGGGACGGCGCCATCACCCAGGCCGAGGCGCAGCAGATGCGCCAGAAGATGCGCGGCCAGGGCATGGGGCAGGGCGGCCAGGGCATGGGGCCGGGTGGCCAAGGCATGGGCCAGGGCCAGGGCCAGGGCCAGGGGCCCGGCAAGGGCGCCGGGCAGGGCCAGGGCGGCGGTCAGGGCCGCGGTCCGGCGCAGCAGTAGGCTCTAAGGTCGGGGAGGACGCGGCCGGCGGGGCTCTTGCCGGCCGCGGCGCTCCCGGCGCGCCTGGATCTTGTCGCCACGCGCGCTACACCGGAAAGCGAAACGGCTTTTCGGGGGCGGCAATGGCAAGCGGAAGGGCCTCACCGGCGCGTGGGCCGAGCGTGATGGCGGCCTGGGCGATAACCGTGACTATGCTGGTGGCGACTGGCTGCACCAGCGGCTGCGCCGAGTTGTACAAGGGCCCCCGTGTCGTCCACCTACACCGATACCAGCTTCTACGTTCGCCACATCCCGCCCGTGAACGGTGCCCGGACCGCCGACGAGATCGCGGCCGACATCTGCAGCAGCCGGAACACCCGGGCGGTCCTGCAGGACGCTTATCAAGACGTGCCGTTGGGGATCCGCTACGCCACCTACGAGTGCATTTAGGCGACCTGCACCCTTCGCGTGTCTGTGTCGAGAAAGCGGCAGTCGGCGCGGAAGCCGCGGCTGCGTTGCCTTTGTGCTACACTTTTTCCGCAGGCAGGCTATGCTTCATTTTGGTGACGCGCTTGCGGAATCGCGCGGGGAGCAGTGCTTGAGGCGGGGAGAATGAGGTCGGATCGGTTCTTTCGGGCGCCAGCAGCGGCTTGCCTCATGCTGCTTTGCGGTATACCGGTCGCCGCTGCCCAGGACGCCCCGGCCGCCGATGGTCCCGGCTTCGTGATGGAGAGCGGGGCGCCGGCGTACCTGAACGATGATCCGGTGGGCTCGATCGGGCTGTCCTCCGACCAGCGGCTGAGTCTTCGCACCTACCAGTATCGGAGCTTCACCGCGCCGAGGAGCGGCCGGTCGGGCGTCGGCCTCGGCTACCAACCCAGCCGCGAGGGCGAGCTGGATGTACCCGCCATCGAGGGCCTCGACGATCTGAGCCAAGCCTGGGACACGGGCGGCATTGTCGAGTACGGCTACAGCGATCCAGACGAACCGCGGACCCGGGCCGGGATCGACGTCCGCATCGCGCCCGGTGACACCAACGCCGGCGACGGCTGGATGCTGCAGCCGGGCGCCAGCTACACGACACCGTTCCTCGACCGCTGGCAGTTCAACGCCCGGGTCTACTCAACGATCGCCCCGCCGAGCTCGTCGAGCGGGAGCATGGATCTCGACCGGCAAGCGCGGAACGGCGCGTCCTGGAACAGCGATTCGAACTTCCAGGACGTCGGCGTCAACCTCGGCCTCGCCTACGACGTCAACGACAGCTGGATCCTGGGGACCGGCGCCGGCGTCTCGCGGATGCTGGGCCGGCCCGACGATGCGCGGACGCTGGACGACGAGGCAGCGGCGACGCAGTTCTTTGGCGGCGTGGTCCTCAAGTACAAGTTCTAGAAACTTGGCTCTTCGTCCCGGCTATGGCTGCGCCAGGTTGCCGCGGTCAGCGTAAGTGCCGTGAGCACCGGCAGCAGTAGGGCCCCGGGCGCGCCCATGGTCCACAGGCTCGCGCAGGTGATGATCGACCAGACGCTGGGTGCGACCAGCAGCGGCCACGGCGGCCGTTTTGTGAGCAACGCCAAGGCCAGCGTCGCCGTGGCCGTGGGGTCGGGGGGCAGCCCGACGATCTCGGCCTGGAGCCACGGCCGGCCCGACAGCGGCGCGAGCAGCGGATAGCCAGCGAACGCGAAGAGAAGAATGCCCAAGGCCAGCGCCTTCGCCACGCGTTTTTCCCGGGCGATGACGACGCCGCCGGGAACCACCCCAATCCACACCAGGAGCAGCGCCTGAAGGCCGAAAGCGGCCGCAAACAGCGGCGCGGCCAGGTTTGATCGAGGCGTAGCGCTCCAGGTGGAAGGACCAGGCGCAGGCGAGCCATGCGCCTGCCAGGATCACCGAGATCAACCTTCCGGCCATCGCCCCGCCGCGCAAGCCAAGCCCAGGACCACCGCCGCCGACGCCAGCACGGCGATGTGCCAAGGCCAGACCGCCCGGTTGTGCAGCTCGAACAGCCGGAAGTAGGCGTCTTGCGAAAACATCATGAAGTCGGACAGCGAGTAGCTCAGCCACTCGGTCACGCGGCTACGCCAGCCGCTCGAAGCCGGCGATTATCGTCGGCAAGACAGCGGGAGGCGCAGCACAGGGCCACGCCCGCTCCGCCGAAGAAGATCCAGCCGGCGGTGTCAGCGCGGCATGAGAGCTACTCAAATAGCCCGATCCGATCTGCGCCTGACTGTGCACCTCGAAATCGGAGCCGTCATTTGGCGCCACCTGAACCCATAGTGGTTCCGACGCTAAGGTCTGATGTCGAGCAGATCCCGGCGCTCATGTTTCTTTCGGCGACCTTAGCTGATGCTGAAATCGCCATTGTTGACCCTCCACAATAGCGGCGTATCCAGGTTGAGGTTCCCCTCCTCCAGCCACACGAGCTGCTCGGTGTCGATCCGGTCGATGTTGTGCTCGTGGTCGGGCTCGTCGAGCATCACCTCACGGCGAACATCGAGAAAAGCGGCGAGAAAGGCTGCCTCGTCGCCACCCTGTGCCGGCGTCGGAGCGTTCTCCATCGCCGCCAGGCGCATTCCGCCGAAAGCGTCGTGCTGCTCGCCCGGGCCGTGCATGACCAGAGCATCGTAGTAGATGAACTGCCCCAGCGTGCCGATACCATCGCTCTTGCCTTGTGCTACCGCCGGGTTGAAGTACGTTTCATCCCGCTCGTGATCCTGGGCATCCTGAAATGCCAAATCGGTGGCGGCCGTCTTCCAGTCCGGCACGAAGGTCGGGTCGAGCCCATCGTGGGACTCAGTCCCGTTGACGGCATCAAGAGCCTCGATGTATTGCGCAAGAACGTTGCCCGGCGTTGTGGACGTGTAGTAGCTGACGAGGTCCAGCATGTCGCCGGTGCCGGAGCAGAACCCTACGATGCCGGCCGTGTACCCTCGCCCATCTTCGATGTCCGCTATCTCATGGTACTGCCGGCGCCAGTCGGGATCTGAATACTCGTTTGTTCCAACGACCTGCATGGCAATCTCTTTCTTTGCCGGCTCGTCGAGCATGATCTTTCTCCCCACGTTGTTCCATTAGTATTGCAACCGCGAGCTTGTCGCCTTGTTGTTCTTGGAGTGCGCTACCTCGCCCCCGGTGGAAGCCCTGTACAGGCTCCACCCGGAGTCATCTAGCGGCATAGGGGCGCGGCGTATGTAATGTGCTTCACACTTCGCAAAGCTGTGATGCGCCTTATCCGCATTCGGGGGTGCGGTGGCGGTTGTCTGAAGTGGCCCAGCCGGCCGCTCATGCTCTGGTCTTGGCTACGCCAGCCGCTCGACATCGGCGGCAATCCGCGCCCGCAGGGCTGGGTCGGGGAGCGGCTCGCGGGCTGCGGTCATGTTCTCTCGGACATGGTCGACCCGGCTGGTGGCGGGGATCGCGCAGCTCACGTCGGGATGGGAGATGATGAACTTAAGCAGCGCCTGCGCCCAGCTTTCGCAGCCGATCTCCGCGGCCCAGCCGGGAAGAGGATGCGGCTCCAGCGCCATCGTCAACGCGCCCTGGCGGAACGGCCGGTTGGCGATGACCGCAACGCCGCGGTCGCGAGCCAGCGGCAGAAGCTTGCCTCCGCCTCCCGGTCGAGGGCGTTGTAGGTGAACTGGACGAAGTCGAGCGGCTCCCTGCGCATGATCCGCTCGAACTCCTCGTGCCGGCGGCCCTCCGAAGTGGTGATGCCGACGTAGCGGAGCCGGCCTTCCGCCTTCATCGCCAGCAGCGTCTGCAGATGCTTCTCCCAGGCGAGCAGGTTGTGGACCTGCAAGAGATCGAACCGGCCGACCCCCCAGAGCTTACGCGACTCCTCGATCTGCGCCGGGCCCGCTGCGGCAAACGGCGTCCAGACCTTGTCCGCGGAGAACAGGCCGCCCGGGCGGCCCAGCTCGTACAGGCCGCGGCCGACGACCGCCCGGGACGAGCCATACATGGGCGAGGAGTTCGATCATCCCGCCGCCGGCGGCGAAGAAGGCGCGGAGCACCGCGGTGCGCTCCTCCTGGGCTGCGGGATCATCGCCGACGTTGAAGGTGATCCAGGTGCCGAGACCGACCGCGGGCAGGGCCTCGCCGCTCGACGGGATTGGGCGGCTTAACCGATGCCCGCCACGTGCCTTGGCGCCGATCGCGGCCCGCGGCGCGAGCGTGCCGGCCGCCGCGGTCATGGTCGACACAAGGAAAGCGCGGCGGCTGATCGTCGGCTGATGCGTCATGGAAGGGGCGCCCTCCGTCCCCAATGCCAAGTCGGTTGCCGGTCTTGACGTGGTTCAGCGGATGCGAAGAGGCAACGCCCTGCCGGGTCGCGGCGTGAGCCACCGTGCCGCCGGGCCAAAGCGCTTGCCTCCCCAGGGGCGATTCGCAGGTGCGGCTGACACCCGCAAGCCGGGTAGAGCGCCGAGTTTTCCTCAGGATGTTGTGGTCCGAAGGTATCTCAACGGGTTATGCAGTAGCCGTGCATTCGGCGTTCGACCGCGCTGGCAAACCCGCCGGCGCTGGTAGGATGGCCGCTCGCGTGGAAGGCCGTGCGAAAGATGAATCGTTGGACGCGTCCGCCAGCCTGAGCCTTTATGTCGCGGCCGCACGACCGCTGCGGCCGACGATCACGAGCGTCCAGATCATCGCTCTCGCTTATGCGGCGTGGCTTGTTGCCCTGACTGTCGTCAGCAACCGCCCCGAATCGTCGCTGATGACGATCGAGCTCGTGCTTCTTGCCGGTGCGGTGCCTGCCGTCCTTCAGGGCATGCTGTTGCCGGCGGACACCCGGGGCAACGCGCCCGGCATGTGGTTCATGTGGGCCTTCGTTACGCTGTTCCTGGCGAGCTACCTGGCGAACGCCTACACTTGGCGGGACTTGGCCAACGTCTTCAACGTCGCCTTCATCTTTTTGATCGGCTTCTTGATCGCGAGCTGCACGGACGAGTCTCTGATCAAGAGGATCGCTGCGACGTACGCGGTCATGAACGCCGGCTACCTCCTCTACGTCAACCTGTTCGCATCGTACCAATGGGGACGGCTAAGCGGAGGCGTATCCTCGAACGTCTGGGGCTTCGTCGCGCTTAAACGATCCCTATCGGGGACTGCAGTCCGGCCTGACCGGCCGCGACGCGGCGTGGGCCGAAGGCCTCGGCCTCTGGTACGACCATCCGCTCCTGGGCGTCGGCTATCGCAAGCACGAGCAGTACATGCGCTTCACCATGTTGAATGCGCACAATGCCCACATCTCCATGCTGGCCGACACCGGGGTGATTGGCTTCCTGCTTTACGTCGGCTTTCTCGCCGCCTCGTTTCTGGCCGCGCTGCAGGCAATCGCCGACCCCAGGCTGCGCCTGTTCGCGGCGTCGGTGATACTCTCCTATGCCCTTGCCGGAATGTTCGAGCGGCGCGCCATTAATGCCGGCAACGCCTATTCCATCACCTTCGTCTTCGTCTGCCTGCTGGCGCTGCGCCATGCCCGCTTCCCCGTCGTCGCCCCATCCAAGCGAGCGGAGGCGGCGGTCCCGGCTTATGACTGGGACCCGGAGCCGGCTGCCTCGTTCGCCGAGCCGGCCAGCGGCGCGGATGCCGACCCGAGGACCGAACGCGCACGGGAGATGATCGAGGCGTTCCTGGACGTCGATGCCATTGCGTTGGCCGGTCTTGGCCGCCACCGCGTCATGATCAGCACGGCGCAATGGCGCGAGTACCGGGGGCTGTTGCGCGACCTGATCGTCTATGGCTATGCTTTGAACTTCGCCGATCTCTCGGCCCAGAACCTCGATGTGATCAGGATCGTCCCACACGGCTCGCGGCGGGCGACGGTCCGCTCACGGGTGCGCCGGCCAAGCGACGGCCAGCTCGTCTGCGTCGACTGGCGGATCCGCACGCTGACCCGGGGAGGCAGCTTCAAGGTGACCGATGTGGTCATCGAGGGAACCTCCGCCGCCCGCACGCTGCGCGCCGACGTCTCCGCCATCCTCGCCCGTGACGGGATCGAGCAGGTCTGCGCCGTGCTCCGCAATCAGGTCAACGCGATGCGAGACGCGCTGGGCTGATGGCGCCGGGCCGAGAGCTTTGCCCACCATCGCAGACATCAGCTAACGCATTTGGCGCAGGTCGCGCCGCTACGCCTCTACGACAACCGAGCGGCATCAGACCGGCATCGGAGGAGCGGTGTTCGAAAAAAGTTCATCTGCGGGGATGAACGCAGCCGGTGATGCCGGAGCACGTCGGGCGGAAGTTCCGGCCCAGCAGGTCAACCGGATGGCGGTCATCCGCCTCTGGCGGGCGGGGCTGTACGCGCGTAAGTCACCCGCGGGCTTGTCCCGCGGGTCCATGGAAGACGTGGATCGCCGCAACAGTGCAGCGATGACGGAAGATGGTCCGGCCTTCAGGCCGCAGTCCATGTGGCGGTGCCATTGCCGTCCTCGCGCGCAGCCACATCCGCAGCCACATCCGCTGCCACGGCCATTTTTGCTGACCTTGACGCACATCACCTGCCCGCTTGCCGGAAAAAACCATAGAGATGCCGTCTCGTCGCTAGTATAGGGGCAGGCGGATCGGCGCCGGCCACACGCAGCCGGCACGCCGGTTCGCTTTGGCCGGAGGCGGCATAAGATACGCCAGATACGCCGCGCCGCCGTACCCGCCGGCAGCTGCCATGCTGTGCCGCGTTTCTTCCAAGACTTGGAGATCGTAATGTCGAGTGTCCGCTACGATCGGCATAATGAAGAGTGGGAGCGGGCGGTCGGCGACGGCGACTTCGCCCGCGTGGCGAAGACGTGGATGAGCGAGGACAACCTCGACCACTGGCTCCACACCCGCATCCGCTCCGCCGTCAAGCCGTTCGTCGAGGACGACCTGGAGAGTTCATGGCTGACGGTCGGCGACGGCCGGTACGGCGCCGACGCCCACTACATCATCTCGCTCGGCGCCAAGCGCGTCCACGCCTCCGACATGCACGACAAGCTGCTCAGGATCGGCAGCGAGAGCGGCTTCATCTCCGAGTACTCGGCGCAGAACGCCGAGCGGCTGACCTTCGCCGACGACAGCTTCGACTACGTCTACTGCAAGGAGGCGTTCCACCACTTCCCCCGGCCGTACATCGCGCTCTACGAGATGTTCCGGGTCGCGCGCAAGGCGGTGATCCTGACCGAGCCGCGCGACGAGGTCGTCCACCGCGCCCGGTGCAAGAGCCTGGCGAAGAGCGCGCTGGGCCGCGCCGAGAAGGGGCACTCGTTCGAGCCGGTCGGCAACTACGTCTACACGGTCTCCGAGCGCGAGCTGGAGAAGTTCCTGCTCGGCATGCACTTGCGGCACATCGCCTTCCATGGTTGCAACACCTTCTACCTCGAGGGCGTCGAGTTCGTGCCGTGTTCCGGCGGCAGCGCCAAGGACAAGCGGGTCCGGGCGACGCTGAAGGCGGCGATCGTCGGGATGGACGCGCTGGAGAAGGTCGGGCTGCACAGCTCGAGCCTGTTGTCGGCGGCGCTGTTCAAGCGGGAGCCGAGCGAGGCTCTGCGCGCGCGGATCGCCGGGGCGAGCTGGACGCTCAAGGAGCTGCCGCGCAACCCCTACCTCTGACCGCGGGCGAGGCCCTCATGCCGTTTCGAGCTTCGGCTGGATACGCCGTCCCTCTTCTTCTCGGCCACCTTCTCCTCGCCGCGCTGGTGCTGCTGGCGGGGGCCCTGCCGGCGGCGCCCGCCCTGGCAGCTACCGCGCAAGCAGGCGGCGCGGATTGCGACGCGCCGCCTCCGCCGCAGGCGGCCGCGGCCGGCTATACCGAGCTGCTCTTCTGCGACGATTTCAACGACCCGGCGAGCTTCGATCTGGAGGCGACGGGCTGTCCGCCCGCGGGTCCGTGTTCGCCGCGAGACGGCGCCGGCTTCAAGTGGTTTCGCGCCGGCAAGCCGTTCGACTATCCGCAAACGCCGAAGGCGGGGATTGCCATCGAGGGAGGCGTGCTGACGCTCGCCACCGCAAGCTCCTCGAACCTCGCGATCCTCACCACCTATGCCCGCGAGGGCGGTGGCTTCGGCGGCTTTTCGGTGAAGAACAGCGGCGCCTATTTCGAGGCCGCCGTAGCCTTCGAGGTTCCGCCGCAGAGCTGGATCGACGAGAACAACCCCTGGTACGCGCCATGGCGCAGGGGCAATCTCTGGCGGGACGGCTGGCCCGCGTTCTGGAGCATGGACACCTGCCATCTCTACGGCCGCTGTACGCCCTACATGGAGCTCGATTTCTTCGAGTACCTCAGCTACCCGTTCGCCGGCCGCGACAGCTACATCGGCGCCCTGCACCGCTGGCTCGACTTGAGACCGCTGGGCGAGCCCTGCGACCAGAAGGGCGACCGGCCGAACCTGCCCAAGTGCCACCAGATGGAGCAGAGCAACAACTGGTCGTTCTGGAACATCGGCCACTTCGGCGAGCGAGGCCGGCGCAAGAACAGCATTATCGGGGTGCCCGAAGGCACGGACTGGAGCGGCCGGTTCAATGCCATCGGCATGCTGCTCAAAAGGAGCGAGAGCCTCGACTTCTACTTCAATGACCAGCTCCGCGCGCGCAACAGCTACGCCGAGTACCCGTGGCTCGCCATCGCCGACCATGGTGATTTCCCGGTGATCCTGGGCTCGAAGGACTGGCCGATGCGGGTCGACTGGGTGCGGGTCTGGGGTCCGCCGAAGTAGGCGCAGGGCAGGAACGGCGCGGATGGGGGAGCACGAGCCAGGCGGGTTGTTCGGGGGCGGCGAGCCGGCATCGGCCGGGCCGCGGCTCACGGGGATCCTCCCCGCCCAGGAGCTCCGGGCAATGGTTCGAAGCCGCGAGATCCTCGCTGCGGTCGAGATCGGCGAGGACCAGATCCAGCCGGCGAGCCTCGATCTCCGCCTCGGCCGGGTGGCCTACCGGGTCCGGGCGAGCTTCCTTCCCGGTCCCAGCGCGACGGTGCGCGAGCGGCTCGATGCGTTCGGCATGCACGAGATCGACCTCGCCGCCGGTGCAGTCTTGGAGAAGGGCTGCGTCTACATCGTGCCGCTCTCAGAAAGCGTGGCGCTAAGGAGCCGGGTCTCGGCGCTCGCCAATCCCAAGAGCTCCATCGGCCGGCTCGACGTCTTCACCCGGCTGATCACCGATCACTCAGCGGTCTTCGATCAGGTCGCCGCCGGCTACAAGGGGCCGCTGTTCGCGGAGGTCTCGCCCAGGACCTTCAGCATCGTCGTCCGCCAGGGCAGCCGGCTGAACCAGCTCCGTCTGCAGCGCGGCAGTCCGCCCTCGACCGACACCCAGCTCCGCCGCCTCCACCGGGAGACGCCGCTGGTCGCAAGCCTGAGCGGCGAGGCGGACATCGACCAGGGCATCGCCGTCACCGTCGATCTTGCCGGCGAGGGACAGCCCGGACGCCCTGTCGGCTGGCGCGCCCGCCGGCATACCGACCTCATCGATCTCGCCATGGTCGACCACTACCGGCCGGAGGACTTCTGGGAGCCGGTCGGCGCCGATGCGGCGGCGAGCCTGATCCTCAATCCCGGCGACTTCTATATCCTGGCGTCGAAGGAGGCGGTCGCGGTGCCGCCCGACCACGCCGCCGAGATGCGCCCCTACGACACCCGGGTCGGCGAGTTCCGCGTCCACTACGCCGGCTTCTTCGACCCCGGCTTCGGTTACGCCGGTAGCGGCGGCGCCGGCTCGCGCGCGGTGCTCGAGATCCGCTCCTTCGAGGTCCCGTTCGCTTTGCGCGACGGCCAGCTCGTCGGGCGGCTCGTCTACGAGCGCCTAGCCGGGATCCCGGACAAGCTCTACGGCGCCGCCATCGGCTCGTCCTACCAGCGCCAGGGGCTGATGCTGGCCAAGCAGTTCAGGCGCCTTCAATAGCTTGAACCGGCGCCGTCAGCGCTTGCCGTAGGCGAGCAGGGTGCCGGAGCGCCGGGCGTAGATGTCGGCTTCCAGCGCGCATGCGCGGGTCGCCTCGGCGAGCCCGTTGGACGCGTCGGGATGGTACCGTCGGAGGACACCGCGATGGTGCTGCCCAGCGCCTCGGCGTGGGATGCGAGCACCGTCACGCAAAGGTAACGAAGCCCAAGCTTCTGGCAGTAAAACCCTGCTTGACCCTTTTTGTGGCGGCAGATAGTGTGAATATCCGGCTGAAGTGTAGTTCGCGGTTGCAACAAAGGGACGAGGCCGGGAGAAGACAAACGGGCCAGAGATGTCCACGGGATTGTGGACGAACGGCGCCTGATCGGAAATGGCTTCATGACTGACGCTGCTGCTGCAGTCACATCCGGGTACTCCTATGTCTCGACCGGCGATCTGCCGACACCGGCGGACGTCGATGCGCTGGTCGCCGAGGCGCACGCGCGCTTCGGTGGCGTCCGGGACGGCGAGGTTTCGCAGGTCTATCCGGCGCTGGCGCGGATGCCGGCGGATCTTTTCGGCATCTGCATCGTCAGCGCCGCCGGCCGCGTCTTCGAGGCCGGTGACGCCGATCTGCCGTTCTCGATCATGAGCGTGTCCAAGCCGTTCGTCTTCGCCCTGGTCTGCCAGGAGCTCGGCTGGGACGCGATGCGCGCCAGGGTGGGCGCCAACAGCACCGGCCTGCCGTTCAACTCGCTGGCGGCGGTCGAGCTCAGCGCCGACGGCCGCACCAACCCGATGGTGAACGCCGGCGCGATCGCCACCAGCAGTCTCGCTCCGGGAGAGAACAGCGAACTGCGCTGGCGCTTCCTCCACGACGGCCTGTCCCGCTTCGCCGGCCATCCGCTGGCCATGAACGACGAGGTCTGCGAGTCGGCCAGGCAGACCAACTTCCGCAACCGCGGCATCGTCAACCTGCTGCACTCCCTGGGGCGCGTCTACTGCGAGCCGGCGGAGGCTGTGGACCTCTACACCCGGCAGTGCTCGCTGAACGTGAGCGCGAAGGATCTGGCGGTGATGGGCGCGACGCTGGCGGACGGCGGCGTCAACCCGCTGACCGGCGAACGGGTCGTGGACCCGGAGGTTTGCCATTACACGCTGGCGGTGATGGCGACCGCGGGGCTCTACGAGACCTCGGGCGACTGGCTCTACGACATCGGCCTGCCGGGAAAGAGCGGGATCGGCGGCGGCATCGTCACGGTGTCGCCCGGCAAGGGCGGCCTCGGCACGTTCGCGCCACCCCTCGATGCGGCCGGCAACAGCGTCAGGGGCCAACTCGTCGCCAAGTTCCTGTCGCAGAGCCTGGGCATGGACCTGTTCGTCTCCGCGCCCAGACGCTGAAAGAAGAAACCGCCCCAGCGGGGCGCGAAATGCAGACCAAAAAGATGCGGGGAGAAACGTCATGAGCGTTGCGGTGACGGCCGACGAGGTGTCGGCACGCGAGTCGTGGGTGCCGATGATCGCCATCGCGCTGGGTCAGATGATCATGTCCTTCAACGTTGCCTCCTTGCCGGTGTCGATGGGCGGCATGGTGCGCAGCTTCAACGTGCCCCCGACCACGGTGGGCACCGGGATCGTCCTCTACTCCCTCGCCGTCGCCGGCTTCGTCATGCTCGGCGCCAAGCTCTGCCAGCGGTTCGGGCCGGTGATCGTGTTTCGTGCCGTGATCGCCCTGTTCGCCGTCGCCCAGGTGCTGATGACCTTTAGCCCGGCAGCCTTCGTCATGCTGGCGGCGCAGCTCCTCGCCGGCCTTGCCGCCGCCGTGATCGTTCCCTCGCTCGTCGCGCTGATCGCCCACCACTACCACGGCCAGCAGCAGGCCGCCGCCATCGGCGCGCTGGGCTCCGCCCGCGCCGCCGCCGGCGTGAGCGCCTTCCTCATCGGTGGGCTGCTCGGCACCTTCATCGGCTGGCGACCGTTGTTCGGCATCCTCATCGTCGTCTCCGGGATCGTCTTCCTGCTCAGCTTCAAGCTGAAGCCGGCGATGGCCCGCCCGGAGGTCAAGATCGACATCGCCGGCGTCGTGCTCGCCGCTGCCGCCATCATCCTGATCAGCTTCGGCTTCAACAATCTCAACCGCTGGGGCCTCGGCATCGCCGGCCCCCGAGCGCCGTTCGACCTGTTTGGCCTGTCGCCGGCGCCCGTGATGATCGTCATGGGCATCGTCCTGCTCCAGACCTTCATCTTGTGGTGCCGTCGCCAGCAGAAGGCCGGCAACACGCCGCTCCTCGACCTCCGCGTCATCACCTCGAACCAGGAACGGGCCGCGGTGCTGTGCATGTTCTCCGTCGTCCTGCTCGAGGCGATGCTGAACTTTTCGGTGCCGCTCTACATCCAGATCATCCAGGGGCGGACCCCCATCGAAACGGCGATCGCGATGATGCCGTTCAACCTCACGGTGTTCTTCACCGCGATGCTGGTGATCCGGCTCTACCCGGTCATGACATCGCGCCGGATCGGCCAGATCGGCTTCGCCATCTGCACCGTGGCGCTGCTCTGGCTCGCCTTCGTCGTCCGCAACGACTGGAGCGCGGTCCCGGTGATGGCCGGGCTGATCCTGTTCGGCATCGGCCAGGGCGCGCTGGTCACCCTGGTCTTCAACGTGCTGGTCACCGCTGCGCCGAAGGAGCTCGCCGGCGACGTCGGCTCGCTCCGGGGCACCACGCAGAACCTCGCCACCGCCGTCGGCACCGCGGTCGCCGGCGCCGTCCTCGTAGGCCTGCTCAGCAGCATGATTTTCGCCAGCCTGGAGGACAACGAAGCCTTTCCGCCAGAGGTGCAGGAGCAGCTCTACCTCGACAACATCACCTTCGTCACCAACGACCGGCTGCTCACCATCCTCGAGCAGACGACCGCGACGCCCGAGCAGGTCGAGGAGGCTGTCCGGATCAACACCGAGGCCCGGCTGAACGCGCTGAAGATGGCGCTGCTGGTCATGGCCGGCGCGGCGCTGCTGGCGATCGGCCCGGCGAGCCGGCTGCCCAACTACCGCCCGGGCGAGATCCCGGACAACCCGCCGCCGGCTGAGCCCGAGGCGCTTCGCCGGGCGGCCCGGGAGGCGGAAGAATAGCAGCCGCCCCGGGCTCGTTCCCCTCACCCGCCCGCTTCGCGGGCCTTCCTCTGCCGCATGGCGGGAGAGGGTCGGGGTGAGGGAGGCCTCAGGTCCGATCCGGATACATTCTGGACATTTTGGACCGGATAGATGGTTGACACTCTTCTTGCTGAGCAGGGAGGAGTGTCATGGGCTGGGGTGCCTCGGTGGAGGAGGAGAAGCTTCGATTTGTGGCCGACTGGAAGCGTGGCGGAATGACCATGGTTGCGCTCTGTGAGAGTTACGGGGTCAGCCGCCAGACCGGCTATGCGCTGTTGCGTCGGTATGAGGCTGCGGGTCTCGAGGGTTTGCGGCCGCGCTCGCGGGCGCCGCACCACCCTGGCCGGGCGATGACCGACGAGGTGGCGGCGGCGATCCTCGAGCTGCGGCGCGAGCGGCCGAGCTGGGGTCCGAAGAAGCTCAGGGCGGTCCTGATCGAGCGGCGCCCGGAGATCGTCTGGCCGGTGCCCTCCAGCATCGGCGAACTGTTGCGCCGCGAGGGGCTGAGTTTGTCGAAGCGGCGGCGGAGCAGCGCCATCCCGGTGGCTCGGCCGTTCGCGCCGGTGAGCGCAGCCAACGACCTGTGGTGCATCGACTTCAAGGGCTGGTTTCGGACCCGCGATGGAACCCGCTGCGATCCGTTGACGGTGACCGACGCGCACAGCCGCTACCTTCTGGATTGCCGGATCCTGCCGCCGACGCGGGCCGAGGTGCAGCCGGCGGTCGACCGGCTGTTTCGCGAGTTCGGCCTGCCGGTGGCGATCCGCAGCGACAATGGCCCGCCGTTCGCCTCCATGGGCGCGGCCGGGCTGAGCCGGCTTGCGGTGCATTGGCTGAAGCTGGGGATTGCGCTGGAGCGGATCGATCCGGGCGCGCCGCAGCAGAACGGCCGCCACGAACGCATGCATGGGACGCTGAAGGCGGAGACGGCCAGGCCGCCGGCCGAGACCGCGGCCGAGCAGCAGGCCCGCTTCGACGCCTTGCGAAGCGACTTCAACGAGAACCGCCCGCACGAGGCGTTGGGCCAGGTCCCGCCGGTCCGCCGCTACGAGCCCTCGCCACGGCCGTTTCCGGAGACCATCGCGGAGCCCTGGTACGACCCTGACCACGCCGTGCGCAGGGTCCGGCCCACCGGCGAGATCAAGTGGGGCGGCAGCCTCGTCTTCGTCCGCGAAGCCCTGGCCGGCGAGACCGTCGGCGTCGCCGAAACCGAAGACAGCGACTGGATCGTCCGCTTCGCCGCCATCGATCTCGGCCTCATCGACCGCGCCAGCAAAAAGCTGCGCCGCTTTGCCTCGGCACGGCCGTGCCAAGGCAAAGCCAAACCGAAACAAACCAGGGAGACTGTCAACCATGTCTCCGGTCCATAGTGTCAAACTATGTCTCCTATGTCTCCGGTCGCGCATGCGGCGCAAGATCATTTCCCGACCCGGGTCCGCTACCGCGGCCAGTCGGCGCGGCGGCGGGTAGCGGGGCGGACTTCCGCGGGTTTCCATGGATCCACCCCGCTTGCGCCAAGAACCCGGCGCTGCTACCGTCCGCCCGGTCAATTCATCCTCCTCTTTTCAAGACTTTGCCGCCTCGGGGGCGCGCGTGCCGCTCGACAGAGCTACCGTCAAGACCATCGCCATCCTTGCGCGGGTGCGGGTTCCGGATGACCAGCTCGAGCCGCTGGCCGGGGAGCTTTCGGCCATCCTCGGTTGGATCGAGCAGCTCGCCGAGGTCGACACTGGCAACGTCGAGCCCATGACCAGTGTCGCCGCCATGCTGGCGCCGCAGCGCGCCGACGTCGTCACCGACGGCGGGCGTCGCGACGCCGTGCTCGCCAATGCGCCGGATGCGCTCGACGACTATTTCGCCGTTCCCAAGGTCGTGGAATGAGCGACCTTCGCGACCTGACCATCGCCAAGGCCTGCGACGGCCTCGCCGCTGGCGAGTTTTCCGCGGTCGAGCTCGTTGAGGCGCATCTCGCCGCCATCGAGGACGCGCACGACCTCAACGCCTTCATCACTGCGGCGCCGCAGCTGGCGCGGGAACGGGCGCGAGCCGCCGACGAGCGCCGGTCGAGAGGCGACGTTCGGGGGGCGCTGGACGGTATCCCCATCGCGGTGAAGGACCTGTTCTGCACAGAGGGCGTGCTGACGACGGCGGCGTCGCACATCCTCTACAACTTCGTTCCGCCCTACGAATCGACGGTGACGCAGCGGCTGCGCGACGCCGGCGCGGTCATGCTGGGCAAGACCAACCTCGACGAGTTCGCCATGGGCTCGTCCAACGTCACCAGCTCCTTCGGCGCGGTGAAGAACCCGTGGGGGCCTTGCGACGGCAAGGACCTCGTGCCCGGCGGGTCCTCAGGCGGATCGGCGGCGGCGGTGGCTGCGCGGCTCTGCCTCGCCGCCACCGGCACCGATACCGGCGGCTCGATCCGCCAGCCGGCATCCTTCTGCGGCATCGTCGGAATGAAGCCCACCTATGGCCGTTGCTCGCGCTGGGGGATTGTTGCCTTTGCCTCCAGCCTGGATCAGGCCGGGCCGATGGCGCGCAGTGTGCTGGACGCGGCGATCATGTTCGAGGCAATGGCTGGTCACGATGAGCGCGACTCCACCTCGGCGCCGGTGGCGGACGGTCGCTTCGCCGAGGCCGCGGCGAACGGCGACATCCGCGGGCTGAAGGTGGGCATCCCGGCGGAGTACCGGCTCGACGGCGTCCCGGCTGAGATCGACGCGCTGTGGGGCAGGGGAATCGACATCCTCCGCGCCCGAGGCTGCGAGATGGTCGACGTCTCGCTGCCGCACAGCCGCTACGCTTTGGCCACCTACTACATCATCGCCCCGGCCGAGGCCTCGTCCAACCTCGCCCGTTACGACGGCGTACGTTTCGGCTTGCGCGTCGAAGCGCCGAGCCTCGACGAGATGTACGAGCGGACCCGCGGCGAGGGCTTTGGCGCCGAGGTGCGCCGGCGCATCCTGATCGGCACCTACGTTCTGTCCGCCGGCTACTACGACGCCTACTACCTCAAAGCGCAGAAAGTCAGGGCGCTCATCGGCGAGGACTTCCGCAAGGCGTTCGAGGCGGTCGATGTGCTGCTGACGCCGACCGCGCCATCGGACGCGTTCGCCATTGGCGAGAAGATGGACGACCCGATCACGATGTACCTCAACGACGTGTTCACCGTGCCGACCAGCCTGGCCGGCCTGCCGGCGCTGTCGTTGCCGGCGGGGCTTTCGGGACGCGGCCTGCCGCTGGGCCTGCAGCTCATCGGCCGGCCCTTCGACGAGGCGACGGTGCTCCGCGCCGCCGCGGCCCTGGAGGCCGACGTCGGTTTCGTTCCGCTGCCGGTGCAGGGCTACGGCTCGGCCAGAGGTTGACACCCGAGCCGCCGGCCCATACGTTCCCGGCCCGGCGCAGACAGAGCAAGAACGGAAAGACGATGAAGATCAGGAACTCACTCAAATCCGCCAGGGGGCGCGAGCGCAACTGCCTCATCGTGCGCCGCAAGCGCCGGCTCTACGTCATCAACAAACGCCACCCTCGCTTCAAGACCCGCCAGGGCTGACGCGTCGCGCGCGCACCCGCTCACGGCTTATACCCTCACCCGCGACATGTCGGCCCATGGATCGCCGCAACAAGTGCGGCGATGACGGTCGGGAGAGCCTCAGGCGCAGCGGCTTCCTCCGGCCATGCTCATTCTCCGTCACCCGCGGACCTGTTCCGCGGGTCCATGGATCGCCGCAACAAGTGCGGAGATGACGATCAGATTGTACCGCTGCGTGGTCTTGACGGGCCCCTAAGCCGCTTCCGCCGGGATGCTGGCGACGATCAGGCCATCCTCGCCGGCGGTAACCGAAACCACGTCGCCGTCCTTGATCCGTCCCTCAAGGATCCCGCTCGCCAACGGGTTCTGCAGCGATCGCTGGATCACCCGCTTCAGCGGCCTCGCCCCGTAGACCGCATCGTAGCCGTGCTCGGCCAGCCATTGGAGCGCCGACGGCTGGATGTCGAGCTTGATCTTGCGGTCGTCGAGCAGCGCCTGCAGCCGCTTGAGCTGGATAGCCACGATCTCGCCCATCTGCTCGGGGAACAGCCGGTGGAACAGGATGATCTCGTCCAGCCGGTTGAGGAACTCAGGGCGGAAGGCGGCGCGGACGATCTGCATCACCTGCCCGCGGACCTCGCTGGAGTCGTGCCCGGCCGACTGCGAAGCGAGGATGTCGCCGCCGAGGTTCGAGGTCAGCACGATGATGGTGTTGCGGAAGTCGACCGTGCGGCCCTGGCCGTCGGTCAGCCGGCCGTCGTCGAGGACCTGCAGCAGGACGTTGAAGACGTCCGGATGCGCCTTCTCCACCTCGTCGAACAGGATCACCTGGTAAGGCCGGCGGCGGACCGCCTCGGTCAAGGCGCCGCCTTCCTCGTAGCCGACGTAGCCGGGCGGGGCGCCGATCATCCGCGCGACCGTGTGCTTCTCCATGTACTCCGACATATCGATGCGGACCATCGCCGTCTCGTCGTCGAACAGGAACTCGGCCAGGGCCTTGCACAGCTCGGTCTTGCCGACGCCGGTGGGGCCTAAGAACAGGAACGAGCCGATCGGCCGGTTTGCGTCCTGCAGCCCGGCACGGGCGCGGCGCACAGCGTCCGCCACAGCGCGCAGCGCTTCCTCCTGACCGACCACGCGCCGGCGCAGGTTGTCCTCCATGCGCAGGAGCTTGTCGCGCTCGCCCTCCAGCATCTTCTCAACCGGTACACCGGTCCAGCGGGAGACGACGCTGGCCACGTGCTCCGCGGTGACCGCCTCCTCCAGCATCCGGTGCTGCTCACCCGCCTCTGAGGCCTCCAGCGAGCGCTCGAGGCGCGGGATCACCGAGTACTGCAGCTCCCCGGCCTTCTCATACTGGCCGTCGCGCATCAGCCGCTCGACCTGGGCGCGGGCCTGGTCCAGCTCCTCCTTGATCTTGGTCGCACCCGCGAGCGCGTCCTTCTCGGCCTGCCACTGGGCGGTGAGCTCCGCGGAGCCCTCCTCCAGCTCGTGCAGCTCGCCTTCCAGCCGGGCGAGGCGCTCGCGCGAGGCGGCGTCGTTCTCCTTGCGCAGCGCCTCGCGCTCGATCTTGAGCTGAACGATGCGCCGGTCGAGCTCGTCGATCTCGTCGGGCTTGGAGTCGACCTGCATGCGCAGCCGGCTCGCCGCCTCGTCCATCAGGTCGATGGCCTTGTCCGGCAGGAACCGGTCGGTGATGTAGCGGTTCGACAGCGTTGCCGCGGCGACAATGGCGGCGTCGGTGATCCTGACGCCGTGGTGCAGCTCGTACTTCTCCTTCAGCCCGCGCAGGATCGAGATCGTGTCCTCGACCGTCGGCTGCGAGATGAACACCGGCTGGAAGCGCCGGGCCAACGCCGCGTCCTTCTCTACGTACTTGCGGTACTCGTTGAGCGTGGTTGCGCCGATGCAGTGCAGCTCGCCCCGGGCCAGCGCCGGCTTGAGCAGGTTGGAGGCGTCCATGGCGCCCTCGGCGGCGCCGGCGCCGACGATGCTGTGCATCTCGTCGATGAACAGGATGACCTCGCCGCTGCTGGCGGTGATTTCGCTTAAGACCGCCTTCAGCCGCTCCTCGAACTCGCCGCGGAATTTCGCCCCCGCCACCAATGCCCCGAGGTCGAGCGACATCAGCCGCTTGTGTTTCAGCGTCTCCGGCACGTCGCCCTTGACGATGCGCAAGGCGAGGCCCTCGGCGATCGCAGTCTTGCCGACGCCGGCCTCTCCAATCAGCACCGGGTTGTTCTTGGTCCGGCGCGACAGCACCTGGATGGTCCGGCGAATCTCCTCGTCGCGGCCGATGACGGGATCGAGCTTGTTGTCGGCCGCGGCCTGGGTGAGGTCGCGCGCATACTTCTTCAGCGCGTCATAGCCCTCTTCGGCGGTCGCCGAGGCTGCCGTGCGGCCCTTGCGGATCTCCTCGATGGCGCGGTTCAGCGCCTTGGCGGTGACGCCGGCATCGCCCATGATCTTTGCCGCCGGCGTGCCCGTAGCGAGCGCCAGCGCCAGCAGCAGCCGCTCGGCCGTGACGAAGCTGTCGCCGGCCTTCTCGGCGATCTGCTCGGCCTGGTCGAACAGCCGCGCGGTCTCGCTGCCGAGGTAAACCTGCCCTGCGCCCGACCCTTCGACCTTCGGCAGCTTCTCCAGGGCGGCATCGACATCGCGCAAGGCTCGCGCCGGATCGCCCCCGGCCGCGCGCATCAGGTTGGCCGCCAGTCCCTCCTTGTCGTCGAGGAGAACCTTGAGCAGGTGCAGGGGCGTGATCTGCTGGTGGCCGCGGCGCTGCGCCAGTGTCTGTGCCGACTGGATGAAGCCGCGCGAGCGCTCGGTGTATTTCTCGAAATCCATGGTCTCTATCCCCTTTGCGACGGAGCCAGGCGCCCCTTCCAAGGCGGCGCAAAGCCCCTCAAGGTTTGAGGTTTTCGCTGGTTATATGGACGGGCCGGGGGCGACCGCAAC
>CAVVAX010000047.1:0-30313 GCA_963746275.1 uncultured Alphaproteobacteria bacterium | reverse complement strand
TGGTGCCCAGGGGCGGATTCGAACCACCGACACGCGGATTTTCAGTCCGCTGCTCTACCAACTGAGCTACCTGGGCATCCTGACCGGTTGCGGCGCGCCTGGCGCACCGCCACCGCGTTATAGTCAATGCGATCACGCACTCCAAGCGCTTCCCGCTGCGCTTTGCAGCGGTTCCGCCACTGCCGTCATCGCCCTCTGGGCGGTAGCGGGGCAGCGACAGGCCGTAGACGAGGGCCGATCCGCGCACCGCAAGCGCCACGGCGAAGCCGAGACCGAGGCCGAGGGGGCTGTTTTCGGTGAGCGCGTGGATGGCGATGTAGGTGAGCGAGCCGGCGGCGGCGGCCGTGGCGTAAATCTCGCGCTTGAGGATCAACGGCACCTCGCCCGCGAGCAGGTCTCGCAGCAGGCCGCCGAACGCGGCGGTCACCACCCCCATCACCAGGGCCGAGAACGCCGGCGCGCCGGCGCGCAAGGCGATGTCGGTGCCCAGCACGCAAAAGGTGGCAAGGCCCACCGCATCCGCCCATTCCAGCCAGCGGCGGCCGGCGGGCAGACGCGCCCCGGCGACGAACACCAGGACCGCAACGGCCGCGCACAGCAGCGGATACTCGACCTGCGTGATCCAGAACACCGGCCGGATGCCGAGTAAGAGGTCGCGGAGCGTGCCGCCGCCGATCCCGGTGACGCAGCCGAGCATGGCGAAGCCGAAGACGTCCATCTCCTTCTCCGCCGCCTTCAGCGCCCCGCTTACAGCGAACACCGCGACGCCGGCGAAGTCGAGCAGCCGCTGAACATCGCCGAGCTCTATCACCCGGCGCGTCCCCCGTCGCGGTCATCAGACCGTGGGCGGGGACTATTCCGGCTGCCGTGGAACCCGGTTAGGGCCGCAGAGTTGATAAAAAAACCGCAAATACAATCCGACACGAGGAGGTAACGTTCCATGCTCATCGGTGTTCCGAAAGAGATCAAGGTTCACGAGTACCGCGTCGGTTTAACCCCGAGCAGCGCCCGGGAGTTCATCGTCCACGGTCACAAAGTGCTGGTCGAGACCGGCGCCGGCGCCGGGATCGATGCTGCCGACGCCGCGTACCTCGCCAGCGGCGCGGAGATTGCCGCCGACGCCGCCGAGGTGTTCTCCCGCGCCGACATGATCGTCAAGGTCAAGGAACCGCAGGCGGTGGAGCGGAAGATGCTGCGCGAAGGGCAAATTCTGTTCACCTACCTGCACCTCGCTCCGGACCCCGACCAGACCCGCGACCTCGTCGAGAGCGGCGCCATCTGCATCGCCTACGAGACGGTGACCGACGGCGCTGGAGGACTGCCGCTGCTGGCGCCGATGTCGCAGGTTGCCGGCCGGCTCTCGATCCAGGCGGGAGCCTGGTGCCTCGAGCGCGCGCGGGGCGGGCGAGGGATCCTGCTCGGCGGCGTCCCCGGGGTTGCGCCGGCGAAGGTCGTCGTCCTCGGCGGCGGGGTGGTCGGTGAGAACGCGATCATGATGGCTTTGGGCATGGGCGCCGACGTCGCCGTCCTCGACAGGAAGGTGGACGTGCTGAGCCGTCTGTCGCGCCAGTTCGGGCCGGCACTGAAGACCGTCTACTCGACGCAAGCGGCGCTGGAAGAGTACGTGCTGGATGCCGACCTGGTGGTGGGCGCGGTGCTGGTGGCCGGCGCCGAGGCCCCGAAACTGGTCCGCGCCGACGATGCTAAAGAGAATGAAGCGCGGCACCGTGCTCGTCGACGTCGCCATCGATCAAGGCGGGTGCTTCGAGACCTCGCGGCCGACGACTCACGCCGATCCGATCTATACCGTCGACGGCATCGTCCACTATTGCGTCGCCAATATGCCGGGCGCGGTGCCGAGCACCTCGACCTATGCTCTCAACAACGTCACCTTGCCCTACGGCCTTGCGCTGGCCGACAAGGGCTATGCCCGCGCCTTGCTCGACAACCCGAACTTCCGCCAGGGGCTGAACGTCTGCTTCGGCAAGGTGACCTACCGCGCCGTCGCCGAAGACCTTGGCTACGACTTCGCCGATCCGATCGATCTGCTGCAAGCGAGCCGGGCGCCGCGCGCGATCGGCGCGGCCTGAGCGGAGAGCGTGTCATGAACGTCTCCCGCCTGATGCTGCGCAAGTCCGTCGACCAGTTGATGCAGAGCAACGAAGAGGGCGACGGCAAGATTACGATGCACCGGCTCTTGGGCGCGGGTCACCTGCTGGCGCTCGGGGTCGGCGCCATCGTCGGCGCCGGCATCTTCGTCATCACCGGCACCGCCGCGGCCCATTATGCCGGTCCGGGGATCATGCTGTCGTTCCTGCTGGGCGCCATCGCCTGCGGCTTCGTCGGCCTGTGCTACGCGGAGTTCGCGTCGATGATCCCGGTTGCCGGCAGCGCGTATACCTACGCCTACGCGACGCTGGGCGAGTTCATCGCCTGGATCATCGGCTGGGACCTGATCCTCGAGTACGCGATGGTCTCGTCCACGGTTGCTGTCGGCTGGTCGGGCTACTTCACCAGCCTGCTCGGTAACCTCGGGATCACCCTGCCGCCGCAGCTCACCGCCGCGACCGGCGCGGCCGTCAACCTCGCCGACGGCAGCCAGGCCACCGCCTGGTTCAACCTGCCGGCGTTCGGCATCGTCGCCGTCATCTCGGCGTTGCTGATCCTCGGCATCCGCGAGTCGGCGCGCATCAACAACATCATCGTCGCGCTCAAGGTCGCCGTCATCCTGGTGTTCCTCGTCGCCGGCGTTGGCTACGTCTCGACCGCGAACTGGGTGCCGTTCATTCCGGAGAACACCGGGACGTTCGGCGAGTTCGGCTGGAGCGGGATCCTCCGCGGCGCCGCCGTCGTCTTCTTCGCCTACATCGGCTTCGACGCCGTCTCCACCGCGGCGCAGGAGGCGCGCAATCCGCAACGCGACATGCCGATCGGCATCCTCGGCTCGCTCGTCGTCTGCTCGCTGCTCTATGTCGCGGTGGCGGCCGTGCTGCTCGGCATCGTCCCGTACCCGCAGCTGAACGTCGCCGATCCCATCGCCCGGGGCATCGACGTCATCGGCATGCCCTGGCTCGCCATCATCGTGAAGATCGGCGCGCTGATGGGCCTGACCTCGGTCATCTTGGTGTTCCTCTACGGCCAGAGCCGGATCTTCTTCCGCATGTCCGAGGACGGGCTGCTGCCCAAGGTGCTGCGGGTCCTGCACCCCCGCACCCGCACCCCCTATCTCGGCCACATCATCATTGGCGCCGGCGTCGCCATCGTCGCCGGCATGGTGCCGATCTCAATCCTGGGCGAGCTGGTCAGTATCGGCACGTTGTTCGCCTTCGTCATCGTCTGCGCCGGCATCATCTATTTGCGGCGGGCCCGGCCTGACCTGCCGAGGCCCTTCCGCTGCCCCGCCGTGCCGCTGGTGCCGCTGCTCGGCATCGCCTGCTGCATGGCGCTGATGGTGGGCCTGCCGTTCGACACGTGGCTACGGCTGACCGCCTGGCTCGCGGTCGGGCTCGTGATCTACTTCGCCTACGGTATCAGCCGCAGCACGCTGGCCGCGCATCTGCGGCCGGGCCCGGCGGAGTGAGGCGGCGGGGCGGGGCGCTCAGGAGCGCTTCTCCTGGCCATCGGCGTCGCCGTCGCCTTCTCCGGCCTCGCCATCGGCATCGGTGTCCTCCTCCACCACCGGGATGCGGTAGTCGCCGCGAAGCCAGCGGCCGAGGTCGGCGTCGGCGCAGCGCTTGGAGCAGAACGGCCGCCACTCCGCGACCGCCGGGGCCCGGCAGATGGGGCAGCGGCGGGACGTCCGTGGCGGCCGTGCCGGCGCGGCCGGTGAGCCTGTCGTCATTGCCTTCTCCCCAAACCGTCGGCGGCGATCTCGAAGCGGACGGCATCGGCGGCCGCGCCAGGATCCTCGCGCAGAAAAAGCGCTCGGCCAAGCCGGGCCTCGACGGCGGCCAGCGCGTCCGCCGCCGGCCCGCGCAACGCGGCCGCGACCGGTGGAGCGGCAACGACCGTCGGCTGGCCCATCGCCTGCCCCGAAAGCTCGTGCGCCGCGGCGCGCAGCGCGCGACGGGCCGCGGCCTCGGGCGCAAGCAGCCCGCCGGAGCCGGCGCAGGCGGGGCAGGGGGCGCATAGCCGCGCTCGCAGCGACGGCCGTACCCGCCGACGCGTCAGCTCCACCTTGCCGAGGCGGGTGTAGCCGGCGACGTGGGTCTCCAGCCGGTCGCCGGCGAAGGCCGAGCGCAGGGCGCCCAGCGCGCGGTCGCGGTGGGCCTGCCTGCGCAGGGCGATGAAATCGACGATGATGTGGCCTCCAAGTTCGCGGCGGCGGACCTCGCGGGCGATGGCAGTGGCGGCTTCGAGATTGACCGCAAGCGCGGTGTCCTCGCTGCCGCCGATCCGGCGCGCCCCGGCGTCGACGTCGATCGCCACCAGCGCCGGCGTCTCGGCGATGCGGATGGCGCCGCCGCCTGGCAAAGCCACGTCGGGTGAGAGGATCGCGTCGATGGCGGCATCGACGGCTCGTACCGCGGTGGCGGCTTCCGCTGCCGGCGACGAGGCGGAGCTCTGCGCCGAGGTCGGGCAGATGGGCGCGAATGGCGGCAAGAACGCCCGGATCGTCGCCGATGATCCGTCTTAGCGCCGGTCCGGCTTCCTCGCCGATCGCCGAGAGCACCGGATCGGGCGGACGCCAGAGCCGCGCCGGCGGCTTGGCCCTTCCCGCCAACTCCTCGAGCCGCCGCCAACACGCGAGAAGGGCTTCGGCTTCGTTCGCGATCGCTTCCGGCTTGGCCCCGGCCGCGGCGTGGCGAACGAACCAGCCATCCGGTTCCGGCAGGCCCGCCGCGACGCCCAGCAGACGCTCCCGATCGCCACCGTCGAGGATGCGGCGCGAGATGCGGGCGCCCGGCCGGCCTGGGCAGTAGATCAGGGTTCGCCCGGGCAGGACGACCGCGCCGGTCAGCTTTGCCGCCTTCTCCGCCTCGGCCTCGCGGCTGATCTGGACGAGGATGGCTTCGCCTTCGCCGCCAGCGCGCGACGCCAGAGCCCCGCGTCGGCGCGATTGAGAAAGCCGCTGCGGCCGTCGCCGATGTCGACGAAGGCGGCGTCCAGCCCGGCCTCGGCGCGTTGGACCCGCCCCAGCACGATCTCGCCGAGGCGGCGGTCGGAGGCAACGGCCGCAAATTCGACGCGGACGAGCGAGCCGTCAGTAAAGAACCCGGCGACTGCCCTGCCAATCGCGGCGGCAACGATGATCTCGTCGACGGCCATGATCGTTCTCGGCGGCCCCGCGCGTGATGAAGAAGTGGTCAGCGGCGCAGCGGCGCCTTGGCGCTCGCGGGCAATGCCCGAGCAAGCGCCGCGCAGGACCTACTTAAAGCGAAAAGTAATGCGCCCCTTGGTGAGATCGTACGGCGTGATCTCAACGCTCACCTTGTCGCCGGCAAGGACCCGTATCCGGTTCTTGCGCATCTTCCCGGCAGTATGCGCGAGAATTTCGTGATTATTTTCCAACTTCACGCGAAACATCGCATTCGGCAATAGCTCGGTCACGACGCCGGTAAACTCAAGAACCTCTTCCTTCGCCATTCGCACTCCTTCTCCAACAATTTCATGCGCTTACATGGACGGGAACGGCCTCGCGGTCAAGAGCCTTGTGCCGCCGCTGCCGGCCTTGCCCGCTCATGCCACGGGTGCGGGCCCTGGCGCCGACCCTGGCGCGGGCGCTTCGGCCTGCCTGGCGGCGGGCTCGCCGGCGCCCGCCTTGGGCAGGAACAGCCGCACGGTGGTGCCCCGCCCGGGCTCGCTCTCGACCGCGACGTGGCCGCCCGACTGACGGACGAAGCCGTAGACCATGCTCAGGCCGAGACCGTTGCCGCGGCCGAACTTCTTGGTCGTGAAGAAGGGCTCGAAGATCCGTTCGAGAACCTCGGCGGGCATTCCCGTGCCGGTATCAGTCACCGAGACGCAGACGTAGGGGCCGGGAACGACCTCCTGGTTCTTGCGGGCGAACTCGCTGCCCAGCACCTCGTTGCTGGTGGCGATCGTCACCGTGCCGCCTTCGGGCATGGCGTCGCGGGCGTTCACGAACAGGTTCAAGAGCGCATGCTCGAGCTGGCCGCGGTCGATCAGCGTTGGCCACAGCTCCGGCGCGAACCGCTCCTTGATCTCGATGGTCTCGCCCAGTGTCCGCCGCAGGAGGTGGGTCATCTCGCCGACGATGCGGTTGAGGTCGGCGATCTTGGGATGCAGCCGCTGCCGCCTGGCGAAGGCGAGGAGTCGGTGGATGAGCTCCGCGCCCCGCTCCGCCGACCACAGCGCGTCGGCGATCAGCTCGCGGTCCTCCTCGTCGCCCTTTGCCCTTCTCCTGAAGCAGCTGCAGGTTGCCGAGGATGATCGCCAGCACGTTGTTGAAGTCGTGGGCGATGCCGCCGGTGAGCTGGCCGATGAGCTCGAGGCGCTGCGAGCGGCGCAGCCGTTCCTCGGTCGCCTTGCGCTCCGTGATGTCCTCCTTCACGGCGACGTAGTGGGTGATCTTGCCGCGGGCGTCGCGGACCGGCGCGATGGCCGCCAGCTCCCAGAACAGCTCGCCGTTCTTCCGCTTGTTGTGGAACTCGCCGCGCCAGACGTCGCCGCCGCGGATCGTCTGCCAGAGGTCGCTGTACTCGCCGGGCTTGGTGTGTCCCGACTTCAGCACCCGCGGGTTCTTGCCCATCACCTCGGCGTACGTGTAGCCGGTCACCTCGGTGAACTTCGGGTTGACGTACTCGATGTTGCCCTCGACGTCGGTGATCACCACCGACACCGGGCTTTGCTCGACGCCCTGGAACAGCTTGCGCAGGTCGCCCTCCGCCCGCTTGTGCGCCGAGACGTCCTGGAGCATCAGCAGGAACTGGTCCTCGCCGGCCCAGCGCATGGGCGTCGCCCGCATCTCGGCGTAGGCGATGGTGCGGTTGGGGCGGATGATCTCGATGTCGGCGACCTCGCCCTGGACGACGGGGAAGCCGAACTCCGCGCCCTGGAGCGCGCGCCCATCCTTGGCGAACAGCGCCTCGGCGGCCTTGTTGACGTAGCGGATCTTGTGCTGGGCATCGACGAGGACGATGGCGACCGACTGCATTTCGATGATCGAGCGCCAGCGAGCCTCGCTTTCGCGCAGCGCCTCCTCCGCCCGCTGCCGCTCGCTCACGTCCTCGTAGAGGCAGACGACCTCGCCTGAGGGCAGGCGGTAAATGTATCCCTCGCGCCAGCCCGCCCGCTTGTCGTCACGGTAGTAGACGACGGGAAAATGCTCGGGCGAACCGGTCCGCTCCACGCGCCGCAGGACGTCGAGCAGACCGGTCGTGTGGACCGCCGGAAAAACTTCGCTCAACCGCCGGCCGATGACGGCGTTCCTCTCCAGGTCGTCGATGCGCTCGGCGCCGCGATTGAAATCGGTGAAGACAAAGTCACCGGCCTGGCCGACGGCGGAAAAGACCGCGGCGCCCATCCGCATGTTCTCGAACAGCTGGCGAAAGCGCGCGTCGCCCTGCCGGGCGCGCATGAGAATTGGTCTGCCTATGGCGAGGACGAGGAGGGCGGAAGCCGCGATCACCAGCGCCGACGCGGCTGCGGCCTTGGCCGCGGCATCGACGAACGGCGCGCGCACTTCTTCCGCATCGATGGTGGCAACGATGCCGAGCCCGCGCCCCGCTGCCGGCTCGTAGGCCGCGAGCATCTGCTTCCCGCCGACGGCGATGCTGGCGGTGCCGGCTGCGCCGGCGATGGCTCGGCGCATGAGATCGCGAAGCGGCTCGGACGCATCGCGATGAACCTCCTCGGCCTCACCCGGCGGGCGGACGGCGTCGGTAAGGGTGAGCTGGCCTTGGTCGAGCCGGCCGACGAGCAGGCGACCGGTCTCGTGCAGGCTGCGGTGAATGCTCGGCAACCCATCCGCGAGATCTTCGGAGGGCCGGGCATCCGCGCCCTGTTCGGCGAGTGCGCTTGCCTGGGCGCGCGCGGCCTCGACGAGATCGCGGCGGTAGCGGTCGAGCTCGGCCTGGTACAGCGCGGCAAAGACGCAGCGAGCCGACGACGATCGTGCTGAGCGTCATGATCAGGACCAGAACGGCGAGCGCCTTCCGGTCAGTCATGCTCCGCGAGCCCCGCCGCCCCGGCACTCTCTCGCAGCAGGGCCTCGCGCAGCCGGGGGACGCTGACCGGCTTGCTCAAAGTCAACACCGAGCGGAGCCCCTTCATTTCCGCCAACAGCCGCGCATTGACCGCGTAGTCGGGATGGTAGCCGGTGATGATGGTGATGTCGGCGCGGCAGCCCTGCTCGACGAGCCAGAGAATGAGCTCGTTGCCGTCGATGTCGGGCATGACCATGTCGATGACGATGGTGTCGGGCGTCTGGCGGCGGTACGCGGTCTGGAAGTCGCTGCCGTGGATCGTCACCTCGACGGCGAAGCCGAGCCGGGACGCGACGCGCTCGACGAACGCGGCGAACCGCGGCTCGTCGTCTACGATCAGTAGACGCTTCGCAGCCATTCCCCTATCCTTCGCGCTCTTCGGCCTCGGGGCGAGCCTGCAGTTATAGCGGCAATTCGTTGCCGCTGAAGCCGCCTCTTGGTTCGGGAGCGCAATAACAGCGGCGGTGAACCGCCGAGCGCGGAGCACGGCGCGCGCGAAGATGGCGATCGCTCAGCGGCTGGAGGGTGCCTCCAGTGGGGCGTGCGCGGGCTGCCATCGAGGGAAGCCCGCATCCTACTGCTGCAGTTGATGGGGTGCCTCGCCTCGTTCTACAAGAACCTGTCCTGGGGGCCGCGCATCCAGCCACACGTCCTCGACCCCCAGACGGCTTCTGGCAGAACCCGGGGCGGCCGCAAGGAAGAACGAGACATGAGCCAATTCATTCTGAAGCTCTATATCGCCGGGAGAACGCCGCGGACCGAGAACGCCATCTCCAGCCTCAAGGAGATCTGCGACCGCGACCTGTCCGGGCTTTACGAGCTGGCGGTCATCGACGTGCTGGAGCGGCCGCAACTCGCCGAGAACGAGAAGATCCTGGCGACGCCGACGCTGGTCAAGGAGCTGCCGCCGCCGCTCAGGCGGGTGGTGGGGGACCTGTCCGATCGCGAACGGGTGCTGGTCGGCCTCAATCTGGCGATACGAGAGATGAGGGAGCGAGAGGTCAAGCGATGAAGGATGAGGCCGCGGCGGAGGGGGCCGTCGGGGGTTTTCGAGAGTTCGTCCTCGCCGTCATCGTTCTGCAAGCACACGGAGATCACCGGCCTGTTCACCTCCACGACGCCGACGCTGACCGGCGGCACCTGAAGATGCGCGGCTCGTCGCACGAGAAGAACATCCGCGAGCTCGTCATCGACAGCAGCGGGGCGCACATCGGTGCGCCCTTCCGCAACGTCGCCGGCATCCTCGCCGGCAATCCGGTGCAGGTGGCGATGTCCGAGCTCGAGCGCCTCGACCAGCTCTTCCCGGACGAACGGTCGAGCTAGAGGAAGATGTCGATGAGTTATAACGCCGTCATTGCGAGGAGGCGAAGCCGACGCGGCAATCCAGACGCTCGTATTCTGGATCGCCACACCGCCTCGCGGCTCGCGATGACGATGTTGGATGACGATGTTGTAAGATGAAGTGCACCAACCTATCGCGAAGCCCGAGCCCTTCTTAGATCGGCAAGGCGCCTGCTGCCTCTTGTGACGATGAAGGTCAGCCGGCCACCGCCGCAGCGTTCGAGGCGCCCGCGGCTTCGGCGGCAAGCCGGCCCTCGACGATCCGGCGCACCAGCCAGCGGCACTGCCGCATCCTCGCCGATCGGGCCGAGGTAGGTGACGCCGTCGCCGGGTCGGCTGGCAAGCCCGGTGGCGACGTCGTGGGTGGCGTGGTGGCCGGGCGCTGCGAAGCAGCCGACCGCCAGGATCGGCGCCGCCAACGGCGCCAACGCCTCGGCGATGCTTGGCGGCTGGTCCAGGTACCCCGTGGCGACGGCGCGGAAGCGGCCCGCGGCCCGGATCCTCGCCGCGTGCGCCTCGGTCGTGGCGGCGGAGGAGGGGTTCCGCAAGGTGCCGTGGGCGATCAGCAACAGCGTCACCTCGCCGGCCTCAAGTCCGCTGCGCGCGACGTGATCCTCGGCGCGCTGCTGCATCAGTGCCCCGAACGCCGGGTGCATGCCGATGGGCTCGCAGAACAGCAGGCGATGCCGACCGCGGCAATTCGCTTCGAGCGGCGGCAGGACCTGCTGCGCGATCCAGCCCGCGCACATCATCATCGGCACGACGACGACCGTCTCCGTCTCCACCCGGCGCAGCAGCTCGGCCGGATCGTCGCCGCGGGCGAGTGCGGCGACGTGGACCTCGCGGAAGCAGTCCATGCCCTCAGCGCCTCGGCGTGGCGGTTCAGCGCTGCCGGCCGCCGCCCCCCGCCTCGACGAGCCGAGCCCGATCAGGAGAACCGCAGGCTGTTCGGTCATCGCAGGCTCCGTCTCCTCAGTGGCTGGTCCCGGACGAGAGGTTGATCTTGTTGTAGACGTTGTATTTTCCGGACGGCTTGCGCATCGGGATGCGCTTGACGACCTCGAAGGTCGCGGCGTCGTAGACGAGCAGCGCGCCGTCCATCTCGGCGACGCTGACGAGCGCGTAGCGGCCGTCGCGGGTGAACTCGACGTGGGAGGTGAGCCGCCCCGGCTCCGGCACCAGCGTGCGGACGATCTCGAGCGAGCGCTTGTCGATGATCTGGATCTGGTCGCGCTTCGGCCCGAGCGAGGTGTCGATCCAGGCGAACGGCGTGTTCTCGTGGCTGCGCATGAAGAAGCCGGCGCCGCCGGTGGCGATGCGCTTGATCGGCTGCCAGGTGGTCATGTCGATGACGACCACCGCCGGCTCGTTCAGCACCGGCGTCGCCAGCACCGGCCTGCCCTCGTACTCGAAGGAGATGCCGGAGGCGAGGTGCGGCATGCCGCCGATGGAGACGTCGGCGATCTTGCGCCCGACGTTGAGGTTGATGACCTGGCCGGCGCGGCTCGCGCGCCCGGCGCCGACGGCGACGCGGTAGGCGGGATCGAAGAAGAAGTCGTCCAGCGGCTCGTCGAGCGGGATGCGGCGAACCGGGAACGGGCCGTGGTCGAAGGCGCCCTCCAGCATCCCCGGCTGGTAGCTGTGGACGAAGCCCTTGGCCTGCGGCTCCGGGTCGTCCTCGTAGGCGATCTCCCAGAGCTCCGGCTGGTCCCTGAGTGCCACGATGAAGCTCTGCCGAGGCGGGGCGGTGTAGACGGCGCTGACCCTGGACGCGCGGCCCAGCCGGTCCTCCACCGGGATCACCTTCAGCGGGGTGAGGTCGCGGGCGTCGAGGATGACGACGGTGTTGGGCAGGGTGTTGCCGACGATGACGTAGCGGCCGTCGGCGGACACGGCGATGTTGCGCAGGTTGATGCCGGCGCGGATCTCGGCGACGCTCTTCAGGCCGTAGAGGTCGTGCTTGCTGACCCAGCCGTCGCGCGAGCCGAGGTAGACGAACCGGCCGTCGGGCGAATACTTGGCGCCGCCGTGCAGCGCGAAGCGGGAGGGAAAGCGCCAGATCGGCTCGAACCGGTCGCCGTCGAGGATGGTGACCTGGCTGTCGCCGGTCTCGACGACGGTGAACAGGTTGAGCGGATCGGCGCCGTGGACCGGCTTTGCCGGCAGCGCGTCCGGCGGCGTGATCACGGTGCGGCTGGCGCGCATCTGCTCGGCCGTCCAGCTGGGCGGCTCGGGCAACGGCTTGTAGATCCAGGCGGCGACGGTGGCGACGGCCTCCGGCGAAAGCGTGGCTTCGAAGGCTGGCATCTGCGTCGCCGGTCTGCCGGCGGCGATGGTGCGCAGCGCCTCGCCCATCGTGAGCCGCGTCAGACTTTCCGGCAGCAGCGCCGGCCCGGTGCCGCCAAGCCGGTCCGCGCCGTGGCAGGAGGCGCAATGCTGCAGGTAGATCGCCCTGGCGTCGCTGTCCTCCTCGGCCGCACCCGGCCCGGCGTTCAGCAAGCAGGCCGGCGAGCACGGCCAGGATCGGCTCAGGGCGCGGCCGCGGCATGGTCGCCCTTCCGGTAGGGCCGCAAGCCCACGCGCGGCCGCTCGTCCTCGATGCCGATCTCGGCGTTGCTGAGGTAGCAGCCCGGATCCTCGGCCCAGGGGTCGCCGGTGAGCTGCAGCGCCCGGATGCGGGTGTTGCCGCCGCAGATGGCGAAGTGGGCGCAGGCGCCGCAGCGCCCGCCGATCGCCCGCGGCCGTTGCTTCAGCCCGGCCATGATCGGGTCGGAGACGTCCCGCCAGATCGCCGAGAACGGCCGGTCGCGGACGTTGCCGAGGCTGTAGTGCCACCAGAAGGTGTCGGGGTGGACGTTGCCCAGGTTGTCGATGTTGGCGACGTTGACGCCCGAGGCGTTGCCGCCCCACTGCATGAGCTTGCCGCGCAGGTGCTCGGCGCGGTCCGGGAACCGCCGGCTCGCCCAGTGCAGCAGGTAGACGCCGTCGGCGTCGTTGTTGCCGGTGACGAACTCCTTGTTCTCGCCGCGGTCCACCGCCTCCCACGCCGCCTCGAACAGCAGATCGAGGGCGCGCCGGGTCAGGGCGAAGGTGGCGTCGTCGCCGCGGTTCTTGTTGCCGCGGCCGGCATAGTTCAGGTGCGACAGGTAGAACTTGTCCACCCCCTCGTCGTCGGCGAGGCGCAGCAGCGCCGGCAGATGCTCGGCGTTGTCCAGCGTCAGGGTGAAGCGCAGGCCGACCTTGATGCCGCGCTCCCGGCACAGCCGGACGGCGTTCAGGCTGCGGTCGAAGGCGCCCTCCTGCCGGCGGAAGGCGTCGTGGACGGCGCCGATGCCGTCGAGGCTGATGCCGACGTAGTCGTAGTCGGCCTCGGCGATGCGGTCGATCAGGCTGTCGTCGATGGGCGTGCCGTTGGTCGAAAGCCCGACGTAGAAGCCCAGCGCCTTGGCCCGGGCGCTGATCTCGAAGATGTCGGGCCGGAGCAGCGGCTCGCCGCCGGACAGGATCAGCACCGGCACGCGGAAGGCGCGGAGGTCGTCCATCACCGCGAAGACCTCGTCGGTCGACAGCTCGCCGGGGAAGTCGGTGTCGGACGAGATCGAGTAGCAGTGCTTGCAGCGCAGGTTGCAGCGGCGGATCAGGTTCCAGATCACCACCGGGCCCGGGCGGATCGCGCCTCGGGCGAACCGGCGTCGGCTGGCGCAACTCCTTCATGAACTGGGTGACGCGGAACATCTCAGCGCCCCTGGAGGTGGAAGATCGGCTGACCCTCACCCTCCCGCTGCGCGGGTCCCTCCTTCTCCCACGCTTCGCGCGGGCGAGGGCAACGGGCAGGCCGCATCTCCCTCTCCCGCGCGCGGTACGCGCAAGTGGGAGAGGGTCGGGGTGAGGGCGATTGTTGTCCAGAAGGAGCGTGCGGCAAGAGCAAAACCCGAGCGTCGTTGCGAGCAGGCGAAGCCGACGAAGCAATCCACTCCGAAAACGTTCTGGATCGCCACGCCGCCGCGCGGCTCGCGATGACGTTGCTTTCGTGATGCTGGGCCGGCGTGATCACTGGCGCACCTACTCTCCCAGCCTGAGGCCGCTCTTCTTGAGGATGCGCGTGGAGTAGAGGATGGCTGTGGCCGCGGCAGGCGTCGCCGAGCAGACCGGCGATGACGGTGGCCTTCTCCTCCGTCTCCGCGCGGCTCTTGCCGTGGACCATGGCGAACAGGTTGTAGGGCCAGAGCGGCGGATGGCGCGGCCTGAGATAGCTGTGGGAGACGAAGGCGAGCCGGCCGACGGCCTGCGCCGAGCTCCAGCGCGGCCTCGTCGTCGACGTCCCAGACGGTCATGCCGTTGGCGACGTAGCCGAGGCGGTAGTGGTTGGGCACGGCGGCGATGCGGCGGATGATCCGGGCGTCCAGCATCCGCTGCAGCCGGCGCATGACCTCGGCTTCGCCCGACACCGACGGTCTCCGCCACCGCCGCATACGGCCGCTCGCAGAGCGGCAGCCCGGCCTGCGTCGCCTTGATGATGCGGCGGTCGATCGCGTCGATCGGCGGGGGCGGCATCGCCGTCATGCTTCGAACCGCGCCTCGACGAAGAACTCGTGCTCCTTCGGCATCGCGTAGACGCGCTGCCCGGTCTCGGCCTCGATCGCGGCGATGACCGCCTCGATCTGCTCCGGACGCTCGCTGGCGATGACGAACCACATGTTCAGCGCGTGCTGGCGCTCGTAGTTGTGCGCCACTTCCGGATGGGCGTTGACCAGCGCGGCGACCCGCTCGAAGTCCTGGGCCGGCACCGCCAGCGCCGCCAGCGTCGCCGCCGCCGCCCAGCCGGTCGGCGTCGAACATGGGGCCGAAGCGGGTCAGCCACCCCTCAGCCCGCAGGCGGCGAACGCGCTCGATCAGGTCCGCCTCGCTCAGGCCGAGGCGGTCCGCAGCGAGCGCGAACGGCCGCTCGGCGATCGGGAAGCCGCCCTGCAAGTCGTTGACGATGCGCCGGTCGGCTTCATCCATGGCCCGGCTCATCCATGGCCAACTCATCCATGGCTTCCCTCCAGCGCCGGCGCGAGCCGGTAACGGGCGCCGCGCTGCTTGAAGGCGCGGGTGCTGAACAGCACCGCGTGGTCGCGCACGACCGGCCCGAGGGCGGCGTGCACCTGCTCCACCTGCGCCAGCACCACGTCGCGCTCGCGGCCGTGGATCATGCAGAACAGGCTGTAGGGCCAGCCGTCGCGGCGCGGCCGACGATAGCAGAGGGTGACGAACGGCAACGCCGTCATGGTCGCGGCGGCGGCGGCCATGTCCTCGTCGGCGATGTCCCAGACCACCATGGCGTTGGCGACGTAGCCCAGCGCCCGGTGGCGGACGACGGCGCCGAAGCGGCGGATCACGCCGGTATCGATCAACCGTTGGAGCCTGGCGATCACCTCGTCCTCGCCGAGGCCGATGCTCTCGCCGAGCGCCCGGTAGGGGCGGACGACGAACGGCAGGCCCTCTTCCAGCGCCGCCAGCAGCTCCCGGTCGGTGCGGTCCACGCGCGATCACAGGGCGAAGCCCAGGTCGATGTGGAAGGCCTCGAGCAGCGGCAGGTCGAGGACCGGCGTGCCGCAGTCCCGCTCGATGGCCGCCAGGGCCGCGCCGCAAGCGCCGGCTCGTCCGCGGCGGTGACGACGAACCAGATGTTGAAGGCGTGCTCGCGCTCGTAGCAGTGGTTGACCTCCGGGTGCGCGGCAATGCGCCGGCCGGCCTCTTCGACGTCCTCGGCCGGGACGGCCACCGCCGCCAGCGTGCTGACGCCGACCGCGTGCGGGCGCACCACCGCGCCGAGCCGGGCGATGGTGCCGGCGGCCTGCAGCTCGGCATAGCGCGCGATGACCTCAGCCTCGGAGACACCGAGATCCTTGGCGATCTTCGCGAACGGCTGCGGGACCAGCGGAAAATCGCGCTGGTAGTCGTTGAGGAGAGGCGGGTCGAGTTCGGCGCGGGTCATGGCTCAGTAGCCGATCCGGTGCGCCCGGGCGGTAAAGAAGATGCCGCTCGGCTTTTCTGCCGGCAGCTCCTTCAGCAGGCGAAAGGAGCGCGGGTCGTAGACGCGCACCATGTCGTCGTCGCGAGCCGAGATCCAGACTTGGTCGCCTTTCGGCGTGAACTCCAGGTGCATCACCGCCTTGCCCGGGCTGAAGCTATGCGCGACCGAGAGGGCGGCGACGTCGATCACCTGCACGGTGGCGTTATCGGGATGGGCGAAATTGACCCAGATCTGCCGCCCGTCCGGCCGGGCAACGGTGAACACCGGCTGCCCCGCCATTGGAATGCGCGCGACCTCCTGCCACGTCCGGCTGTCGGCGACGAGGACCTCGTGCCGGCCGACCGCGGGCAGGAACAGCAGACCGGAGGCCACGGCAACGCCTTCCAGGTGCGGCATCTTGTACACCGGCAGCGGCTCCTCGCCCTTGCCATAGCCGTCGAGGATGCGGCGTACGCCGGCCTCGGGCCGCCACAGGTCAAGCAGCGCGATCCCGTCCTCGCCGAACAGGCCGGCGAGATAGTAGCGGCCCTGCTCGATGCTGAAGCCGTCATAGGGCAGGCTGCCGACGCCCGGGTAGCGGCGGATCTTGGGCGCTTTCGGCTCGGCCATGTCGGCGACCCAGATCTCGCCAGCGTCGTAGAGGGCGAAGGCGAACGACTGGTCGGGAAGGTCGACGAGGCCGACCACCTTCGACGCCTGGCCATCCACGCTCGGCGGGAATGTCGGCGATGAGGGCGAGGTCGTCCGCAGCGAAGACCTTGACCCCGCCGGGCTCGTAGTTGGAGACGGCGATCAGCGTCCCGTCCTGGGAGATCGCCCCGCCGATGGCATTGCCGCCCTGGACGATGCGCGCCTCTAGGCGCCTGGCCAGCAGGTCCACCTTGCTCAGGCCGCCGTCGCGGCCGAAGACGATAAGCGTAGCGGCCGTCCCGCGAGAAGACGACCGAGGCGTGGCTGAGATCGCCGAGGCCGTCGACGCTGCCCAAGGCAGTCATCCCCGATGCCTCGACGATCTGGATGCGCCCGGAGGCGCGCTCGACGATCACGCCGAGGTCGCCGGTGCCGCGGATCTCACGGTTCCGCCGCGCCGGCAACGGCGCCCGCCGCCAGCACGAGCAGAAGCAGCGCCAGGAGCCGCGCCAGCACCGTCATTGCGGCGGGCCCGCCCGCAGCGCCTGGACCAGCCAGGCCGCCTCGGCGCCGGTCAACTGCGTTCGCCACGGCGGCATCGGCGTGCCCGGCCGGCCGTCGAGGATCGCCTCGATCAGCATCGCGTCGTCCTTGCCGGCGAGCGCCTCGGGCAGAAGCGGCGGGCCGAGCCCGCCCTTCATGGTCAGGCCGTGGCAGGAGCCGCAGTCATGCTTCAGCAGGTGGATCAGCTCCTGCCGGCGGTCCTGGCCGGGCTCTCCGGCAAGCGCCACGACGGGAAGAACGCAGACCATCGCGGCCGCGAAACATCCCGCCGACGCCATCTCGCCCCCCGTCGCGTCGTTAGTAGACGTCGTTGCGGGTGTTGTAGACGTTGAACTTGCCGGTCGGGGTGACGATCTTGTCGCCCTTGATGACGTTCTTTGGCTTCAGCGTCTTGTCATCGACGACGACGATCGCCGACTGCTGGTCCTTGCTGTTCCAGACCGAGAACCAGATCTCGTCGCCGGCGACGTTGTACTCGCCCTGCACGACCCGCCGGGTGCCCTCGGAGATGCCGGACCATTCGCCGATCGGCAGGATCGGCTCGGCTCCTTGTCCAGGTTGGCGATGTCGAACACCGCCACCGAGGACGAGATCGAGGCCTCCGGGTTCAGCGGCGTGTCGACGTAGAGGTGCTTCGATTTCGGGTGGGTCTTGACGAACAGCGAGCCGCCGCCCTGGCCCGTCCAGCTTCTGCACCACCTTCCAGGCGTTCTGCGGGTGCTTCTCCGGGTCGGTGCCGATCAGCGCGATGGTCTCGTCGCCGAGGTGGCTGGTGGCCCAGACCGGGCCGAACTTCGGATGGACGAAGTTGGCGCCGCGGCCGGGATGCGGCGTGGCGCCGGTCTCGACGATGCCGACGAGCTTGTCCTCCTTGGTGTCGATGATCGCGACCTTGTTGGAGGCGTTGGCGGCGACCAGGAAGTAGCGCTTGGTCGAGTCGAAGCCGCCGTCGTGGAGGAACCGCGCCGAGCCGATCTCGATCTGCTTGAGGTTCTCGATGTCGGAGTAATCGACCATCATGGTCTTGCCGGTTTCCTTGACGTTGACCAGGAACTCCGGCCGGTAGTGGGAGCCGACGATGGAAGCCACCCGCGGCTCCGGGTGGTACTCCTGGGTGTCGACGGTCATGCCGCGGGTCGAGACGATCTTCAGCGGCTCCAGCGTGGCGCCGTCCATGATCACGTACTGCGGCGGCCAGTAGGCGCCGGCGATGGCGTACTTGTCCTCCCAGCCCTTGGCCTTGGAGGTTTCGACCGAGCGCGCCTCGTTGCCGATCTTGATCTCGGCGACTGTCGTCGGCTTCTCCATCCACAGGTCGATGAGGTTGATCTTGCCGTCGCGGCCGATGACGTAGAGGTAGCGGCCGGATGCCGACACTCGGGAGATGTGCACGGCGTAGCCGGTCGGGATGATCGAGACGATCTCCTTCGAGGCGCCGTCGATGAGCGCCATCTCGCCGGTGTCGCGCAGCGTCACCGAGAACAGGTTGTCGAGGTCGAGCTTGTTCATCTTCTTGGTCGGCCGCTTGTCGACCGGGACCTTGACCTTCCAGGTGGCCTTCATGTCCTCCAGGCCGAACTCCGGCGGCTGCGCCGGATCGTTCAGCAGGTACTTGGCCATGAGCTCGACCTGCTTCTCCGACAGATCGCCGGACGTGCCCCAGTTCGGCATGCCGGCCGGCGAGCCGTAGGTGATGAAGTCGCGGAGGTACTCGAAGCCGCGGTCGGGAGAGCGGGTGATGTCCGGGGTCAGCGCCTTGCCGGTGGCGCCCTTGCGCAGCACGCCGTGGCAGCCGGCGCAGCGCTGGAAGTAGATCTGGTTGGCCTCGTTGAACTCGGCCTGCGTCAGCGCGGAACCCCCGGCCGCGCGCCCGGCACCTCGAACTCCTGCTCCTTCAGCACGTCCAGGCTCGGCTCGTAGCGGTCGCCGGGCTGGGTCTCGTGCTTCTTCAGGTCCGCCGCCGACGGCTTCTGCGCCGGTTGCTTGTCCTGCGCCGTCGCCGAAAGCGCGAGCATGCACATCGCCGTGGTTGCAAGCAGCGCCCTGATTCCCCTCATCGCACCCTCTCCTCGCCGAAGTTTATCGCGAGCCTAGGTCGCGCCGCTGCGGCCATTCCTTAACGTTGATCAAGAAGGCGCATGGAAAGTAGGGAAAGCGGGCCCTCGGCTTAACCATGGTCAAGGCGCACCGGCCGAGCCTTACGCAGGCTCGGGGCTCGTTCGCGTCGATCGGTGTCCGTCCGTGCCGCAAGCGGTCCGCTTCCTCGCCATGGCCTTGTGCGTCGCGTTTGCCGCGACGTGGTTCGGACCGTTCGCGTCCGCGTGGGCCGAGGCGCCCCCAGTGGCACCCGAGCACCTACAGGCGGCATTCCCTGGCGCCGAGCGCGCCGGTGCCTTCGAGGGCACACCGCCGGCCGCGCCCGTCTACAAGGACGGAGCGCTGGCGGGCTACCTGGTCTCGACCTTCGCGGCCGTCGGTTCGACCGGCTACTCGGGCCGGCCGCTCGACGTGCTGGTCGGCGTCGGCAAGGACGCGGTGGTGACCGGGGCGGTGCTGGTGCATCAAACCGAGCCCATCCTCGTCATCGGCATCAGCGAGGAACAGCTTGCCGCTTACGTCGGCGGCTTTCGCGGCATCGACTTAAAGGCTGGCCTCACCCCTGGCGGCGAGGGCGGCTTTCCCGACGTCATCTCCGGGGCGACCGTCAGCAGCGCCGTCATCCGCGACGCCATCGTCCGGGCCGGGAGGGCCGTCGTCCGCTCTCGCGGCCTGGTTGCCGCGGCCGGGGGCGAGCGCCTCGACCGCGAGAGCGTGGCGCAGGCGACCTGGGCCGAGCTCATGGCCGACGGCTCCATCGCTTCGACCCGGGTCACGGAAGAGCGCGAGGGCGGCGAGGTTCTGCTCCTCGAAGTCTACGCGACACTGCTGACGCCGCCGCGGATCGGCGAGAACCTGCTCGGCAAGCTCGCCTACAACCGCCTCGTGGGCAGCCTCGGCGCCGAACGACCACATCATCCTGATCGCCGCGAACGGCCTGGCCTCGGTCAAGGGAACCGGCTTCGTCCGCACCGGCCGCTTCGACCGGCTGCAGGTGGTCCAGGGCGAGCGGACGCTGGCCTTGACCACCGACGGCTACAGCAACGTCGAGGAGCTGAAGGCCGCCGAGGCGCCGTCGTTCCGCGAGATCGGTGTCTTTACCCTGCGCGATGCCGACGGCTTCGACCCGTTGCGGCCGTGGCGGCTCGACGTGCGCCTACCGGACGACCTTGACGAGGAGGACGAGGACGAACCCACCATCGTCTCCTTGACCTACGAGCTGCCGGAGCGCTACCGGGTCCGGCCGGCGCAGGCGGAGGCTGTGGCCGGGGTCGCGGCTGCCGATGCGGCCGAGCAGATGCCGCTGTGGCAGGAGATCTGGCTCGAGCGCTCCTGGCGGATCGCTGGCGTCGCTTTGATGCTGCTGGTCCTCACCGGGCTTCTCGTCTTCCAGAAGGCGCTGGTCGACCGTCCGGTGCTCTATCGCCGGGTTCGTCTCGCCTTCCTCGCGGTGACGCTGATCTGGCTCGGCTGGTTCGCCGGCGCCCAGCTCTCGGTCGTCAACGTGCTGACCTTCAGTCACGCGCTGATGGGCGACTTCGCCTGGACCTCGTTCCTGGCCGAGCCGCTGATCTTCATTCTCTGGTGCTACACCGCCGTGGCGCTGCTGTTCCTCGGCCGCGGCGTCTTCTGCGGCTGGCTCTGCCCGTTCGGCGCCCTGCAGGCATTGGCCAACCGGATCGCGCGCCGCCTCCGCGTCCCGCAGGTGCAGGTCCCGTTCGGCCTGCACGAGCGGCTCTGGCCGATCAAGTACGTGATCTTCCTCGCCCTGTTCGCGCTTTCGCTGACCTCGATGACCGACGCCTTCGTCGCCGCCGAGGTCGAGCCGTTCAAGACGGCCATCTCGCTGCACTTCGTCCGCGACTGGCCGTTCGTCGCCTACGCGGTGCGCGCTGGTTGTCGCCAGCCTGTTCATCAACCGGTTCTTCTGCCGCTACCTCTGCCCGCTCGGCGCGGCACTGGCCATCCCGGCGCGGCTGCGCATGTTCGACTGGCTGAAGCGCCATCCTCAGTGCGGCCGCGAGTGCCAGATCTGCTTTCACGCCTGCCCCGTGCAGGCGATCCACCCCGAAGGCAACATCAATCCCAACGAGTGCATCCACTGCCTGAGGTGCCAGTCGCTCTACCTGGACGAGACGATCTGCCCGCCGCTGGTCGCCCGCCGCAAGCGCCGCGAGCGGCGCGAGGCGCTGAGCGCCGGGCGCGATGTCTCCATGGCGGAGCGCTGAGATGCCAGCGCGACCGATGCTCCTCAGCCGCCGGCGGATGATCACGGTGCTGGCCGCGGCCGCGGCGGCGCCGCTGATGCCGCGACCGGCTGGAGCGGCGGCGCCTGGGCGCTGGCTCTGGCGCGGCACGGCGCTGGGGGCGCCGGCGACGCTGATCCTGGAGCATGCCGAGCGAGGCGCCGCCGAGGCAGCCATCGCCGCTTGCCTCGCCGAGATCGAGCGGCTGGAGGCCGAGTTCAGCCTGTACCGGCCGGGATTCGGCCCTGTCGCGGCTGAACGCGGAAGGCAGGCTGGCGGCGCCCTCCCTCGACATGCTCGCCCTGCTGGAGACGGCGTCCGCGCCTGTCGGAGGCCAGCGGTGGCGCCTTCGACGTCACCGTCCAGCCGCTGTGGCGGCTTTACGCGCGGCATTTCGCGGAGAGCTTGCGGGCTACGGATGGCCCGCCGGAGGCCGACATTGCCCAGGCGCTGGAGCGGGTGGACTACCGGCGGCTGTCGCTGGCGCCGACACGCATCGAGATCCCGGCCGGCATGTCGGTGACGATGAACGGCATCGCGCAAGGGCTACATCACCGACCGCGTCGCCGACCTGCTGCGCGCCCGTGGCTGGGCCAACGTGATGATCGACCTCGGCGAAATCCGCGCGCTCGGCCACCGTGCCGACGGCGGGCCCTGGACGGTCGGCATCGACCGGCCGCCGAGCCTTCGCGACGCCCTGCCGATCCTGGAGCATCAGCGGCCGCGCCGTCGCCACCTCCTCGGCTTCCGGCACGATGTTCGAGACCGAGCGGCCGCCACCACCACCTGTTCGACCCGCGGACCGGGCGCTCTGCCTCCGGCTGTACCCAGGTCACCGTCGTGGCCGACCGGGCGACGCTCGCGGACGGCCTGTCGACGGCGCTGTTCGTCGCTCGCCCGGAAGAGCGGGCTCGCATCCTCCAGCGGTTCCCGAAGACGGAATGCCTGATCGTCGAAACCGATGGGCGATTGAGCCGCCTCGCAAGCTGGCGCCTGTAGAGCTTATACTATCTGGCCTCTCAGAAACTTGCTCTCTTGATCAGCTCCAAGAAGGACATTCGCTTCGAACTGGCTGATGACGGCTCGAACGTTGGAGCGTAGTTGGCCATCAGGGATCATTGCCTTCAATGTCGTGGTCAAGAAATACTTCGCTAGCTGGCCGTAGGCCTGTTTGAACTCGTTGATCACTGTTTGGTACTTGTCGAACTCGCGATCGAAGCGCTGCGATAAGCCGCTGACCAACATGCTCAGACCCGTGCCGACCGGCACACTGAAAGCGGGTGGGACGGGAAGCGTGGGTATGTTGAGCACGATTCCGGCTTCGGTTTCCCACGCCGTCTTCGCTCTTGAGATCCGCGCGGCCTCCTAAGTCACCGCCTCTCGGATCATTTGGTCGTACCAAGCCAACTGCAACGCCGAGCCTTTTTGCAACGTACACGACCTCAAAAGGCACGTTGATGCTGGTGGTCGGCGCGGTTCCTCCTCCGGCGATTATCGGGTTCGCCGCTTTCGCCGCGTCATAGCTGCTCGCCAACGCGATGCAGTTCATCGCGTACAGGATTTTCTCGCGCCCGTTGTCGTTGTTTACGAGCGGGTATCGGTTGTTGACGATCGAGAGAGCCCCGTTTCGGAGGTCTCCTTCAATCTCTTCTCGATGGGTGAAGATGCTGAGAGCATCGGCTCCGAGCACTTCCGTAGCGCCGTGGAAGAAACCTCGACTGATTCTCTCGTTATAATGGTCCCTGAATATGTTCGCGAACTCGTTCGGCGCGGGGAAGTCGGTCGTCGGCCACTCGAGCGGCCCCGGAACCACCGCTCCCAGGTTAAAATAGGGTCCGCTAGGCGCCGCTGCTCCGCCGGCGCCGCCCGTCGGGATAATGCTCGCGAGCGGGCCGCCTATCTCCCCGTAGAGCGCGCGGCGATAGGCAAGATCGTAATCGTCGCGGGGTTCGCCTGGCGGAGTACCGGTCCACGGCTGGCTCCCTGAGATACCTCCCCCGGCGCCGCTGCTGCCGTCACCGCTCGGCGACGTGTCGGTGCCTATGGCGCCGCCCGCCCCGCTGCCCGCAGCCCCGCCGCTGGATCGCCGCGCCTTGTCGCGCTTTTCGCCCGCGTTGAGGAGTGATCCCATTTCCGAGATGTTCTTGGGCGTCCCACCCGATCCGCCGGGCTTGCCCATCATCGCGAGCATGACCTGTGCAGCAATCCGGTCCTTCTCGATTTCCTTCTGCGCTGCGACAGCCAAATTCGCGGCCGCGAGCCTGCCGGAGTCCGCCGCCGCGCTCGTCGCTTCTCCGGCAGTGCTCGTGGCGAGCCCGATCGTCGCCGCAAGACCGCTCATGTCGCGGAACATGTTCCCGTTCTGCAGCGCGGCGAACGCCGCCCCGAGTCCCGCCGGATCCGGCAGGTTCGTCGGGTTGACGATGTTCAGAACCGGCTGCCCCAGTTGACCTGGAGTCAAGTCCATGGACTGCGCCCGCGACTGCATGCTGATGGCAGCAATTTCCGGCGGTTGCAGCGGAATTGGGGAATCCTGCCAATTCCAGAACCGGGTTGCGTCCAGCTTCTCTGCGGCGTTGGACCGTCCGAGCACCGCCTCGGCGAACACACCGCCCGTCGGAACCGGGATGAGCTCCTCGCTGGAGGTGGCCGGGCCGAAGTCCAAACCCCTGCGCTGCAACCATCGAGCCCAATTCTGTCGGGCTTCGTTCTCGGCGGCTTCCCCTTCTTCAGCGGCTTCTCGCGGCTGTCCGGCTCGCGCCGTAAATGCGGGCATCCGGAACACAAGGTAATTGCCGGCGACCTGGATCGGCCGCGGATCGATCAGATTGGCGACAGGCATGCCCTCGAACTCATAGCGCGAGAGCAGAAGCGCGACCGTCGCACTGTCCAGCGAGCGCCAGATCGCTTGATTGTAGTGCAAGCGATTGGCGCGCAGATGCTCCACGGCCTCTGGCCCGGCTCCCGTGTCTCCGACCTTGGCGACGACCGTCGGCGCGCCCGCAGGAGCGTCGATTGGAACGGTGATTGGGAAGCTTGCCCCGCGATAGAGCAGGCCGAACGAAAGCCCGCCGCTGAGACGCTGATCTGCCTGGGCCGTCGTTACGATGATTTCCAGAAGATCGCCGACGCTCACCTCTCCGGGCACGTCCCAGCCGAGGGACGTGCGGGTGAGCTCGACGCTGTTTCCGGACTGAAGGCGCAGCAAAATCGCTTCGATCGGCGGTCCAGCCCCGCCCGACGTGAAGGTCAAAGTCTCGATCGAGGCTTCGCGCGGGAGCAGGATCGAGCTGCTTCCGGGCCGGACGAGCGGCGTTGCAGCAAGACGGCTCGCGACCCGCAATTCATCGCGCGACCAGCTCGTGGTCTGCGGCGCGATGGGTCGCTCGGCAACCGCGGTCTCGCGCTCGCCCCCGGCGACCACCCGGGCCATGACGGGAGTCGCGGTTCGGATGCCCGTTACGAAAGGCCGGATCGAACGCGTCGAGGTCAGGCTGACCATTCCGAACTCAGTGGCCAGCAGCTCGCGTGCGCGCCGCGACAGCGCCGCGTCCGCAAGGACGCCGCGATATTTCTCGATGGTTTTCTCATCGAATTCGGTCAGCTTCATCGGAACAAATAGGCAGCGTTCCACCTCGTGCAGGCGAGAGACCACGCGGTAGAGCTCTACAATTTCGTAATACTGCACGGTCAGCGCGTGCATGTGGTTGTAATTGGCGAGGATCCGCGTCGAGACTTGCTGCTGCTCCGATTGCGATATTTCCTTGATGATGCTCGCTCGCCGGCCGCGCACGGATGAGGCCGCCTGCTGCGTCGCGTCCGACACCTGTTGGCTCATCGTTGCGCCGATCGAACGCGAGCCCGCCGATGTCGAAAAGCTGTTGGCGTCGGTCGTCGTGGTTCCGGCTGAGCCGCTGCCGCCGATCGTTAGCGGACCGAGCCCAAGGCCAAACCCAACCCCGCCCGATGCCGTGGTCGCCTCGCTATGAGTTCCTCGAAAAGCCGGTCTGAACCTCTTTCGCGACGGCTTCCTGTACCTCGTTGACCGCTCGGTTGTGGGTCGTGACGTTGGTCAGCCGCTCGGTCTCGCTGATGTCCTCCGAGCCGCGGCCGCTGTCCCGCCGGTCCCAGGTTTCAACTGCAATTCGGGTGCTTTCGCCCGGCGCGAGAGCGACCGAATGCAGCAGGTTGCCCAGCGCTACTCCTTGCGCGAACCACGACTGCTCAAACGTCGCGCGGGCGCCAACCGCCGGCGCGCTGAAGCCGAAGGTCGCATCCAGCGCGGGGCTGATGTCGATCGCGCCGGCCCCGGCGAGACTGGTCGGGTTCGCGACCGAGACATGATCCATTAGCATCGTCGAATAATACCGGCGTTCGGTCGGGTAATCGCCAAGCCTCGGTACCAGCTTTAGAGCTTCTTCCTCCTCTTCCTCGAGCTCGCGCCCGTTGGCGGCGGAAAGGATGGCCAAAGCTCCGTGATAGGGCGGCCAACGGCCCAAGTCGGCGATCGAAGCGACGTGCAGCGATGTCTTCAGCGCTTCCGCTTCCTGCTCGGAAAGGCTGCGCAGCGACGTAAGGTCGGCGCGCGCGAAGTCGGTCAGGTCCTCGGGTGCATCCTCCGACGCGAGCCCGCCGGGAACCAGCCCGAGGCTATTCAGCGTGCTTTCGACGCTGCCGTCGATGGACTTCGAAAGCTCGTTGGCGAAGGCGAACAAAGGTGATGTGGCGAGGTCGAAGACCGAGTCCAGGCCGATCTTCTGAAGAGCGCCGCCGGCGGATTCGTCAGTTCCTGCCAATACTGTGATGGGCTCGCGAAGCGCGGCGAGAGGATCGAGCCCACTTTCGCTTGTGTGAAGAGCTCGGCGGTACGTCATAGGAGACCATTTCACTTGGCGTACATCATCGTACTGCCAACGGCGAGCACTGAGTGTGAGCTAGTTCACAGTTAGTTCACATGAGCTGAAGAATTCGGGCGTGCAGAGAAGCCCTGGGGGAGCCGAGGAGGCCAGCACCATCAGTACGACGTCGGCAGCCTCGATCTGTCGCTCGCACCAGCGCGGCCAGCCCTCGGCGGGCGCGTCGTTGTACTGATCGATCTCCGCGTCGATGCCGCCGGCCCGGAGTTGGTCGGCGAGGTCGAGGACGCGCTCCTGGTGCGTCACTTCGTGGCTGCAGCTGATGAAGACCTTAGGCGGCGGGCCGGTCATCGGGGAATCCCTGGCGCGCGCCGGCGGCTAAGACCGCCCCGATCAGGCGGCGAAGAGCCGAACCGTCTGCGGCACCCGAAAGCGAACACCGCGGCACCCCTCGTCGTGGGCACCCCCTCGTCGTGGGCACCCCCTCGTCGTGGGCACCCCCTCGTCCTCTACGAGATTAACATCGGCGCAAGCCCCAAGAAACATGGGAGCCGGCGTGCCGCCTTTCGGGTGCCGGCCGACAAGCTGTCGCGCGCCAGCAGGGGAAGGCTCCCCTACCGAGGCATACGTCGGCGATCGCCGCTTAAACAAGGGCTCGCCCCGCGCCCCACCCTCAGGTGGAGCTTGCTGCGGGTTGATCCACCGCCCGCTGCTCGGCTCGCAGCCGCTCGATCCTGCCTCAGACGCTTTGGGGTGACGGAGTTCGCCGACGCGCTATTGACGGCGCTGTTCGCCGCTCGCCCGGAGGAGCGGGCTCGCATCCTCCAGCGGTTCCCGAAGACGGAATGCCTGATCGTCGAAATCGATGGCCACGTGACCCGTGTCTAGCCCGCGGCTGCCCTGCCAGATCCACGAAGCCGTGGATCGCCGCAACGAGTGCGGCGATGACGGAGATCAAGCACTACCATCGGGCTTTCGCTCCGCCTCCCGGGCTTGTCCCGCGGGTCACGACGCCGTGGATTCGCCGCAACAAGTGCAACACGTGCGGTGATGACGGTGAGGTTGAGGATGCCAAGCGTAAGCCTTTACGCCATCTCCTTCGTCACCCTCCTCCGTCACCCGCGAACTTGTTCCGCGGGTCCACGATGACGCGCGGCAGAGGCGGGTGTATGGATCCCCGCAACGAGTGCCGACGTGCGGCGATGGCGGAGAGAGTACCGGCCGGGGCAGGGGAATCCGCCAGACGTCGCGAGCCTCAGGCGGTCGCGAGCCGGCCCTTGTAGCCCATGTCGCACTTGAGGATGTGGTCGAGGATCCAGAAGTTCAGCAGCTCCATGATCTCGGTGCTGACGGCCGGATCGGCGGTCGCCTCGTATTCGTCGTGCAGTTCCTGCAACTGCTGCTCGAGAAGATGGTGCTCATCGAGGTGCTTGGCGATGCCGGGATAGTGGCCGCGGCTCATGAGCTCCTCCTCGCGGCGGAAGTGGCCGACGGCGTAGCCGATGAGGGTGCGCAGGATGGGGCCGATCGCCGCCTCGTCCCGGCCGCTGAGCTTGGTCTCGTCGAGCTGGTTGATCAGGCTGATGATGACGATGTGGTCGGCGTCGAGGTGCTCGTCACCGACGCTGTACTCGGTCTTCCACAGGATCAGGGCCAAGGCCACGAACTCCCTGATGAGGGTCTCCGCGTCCACCGACCGGGAGCGCGGTTCATCCCCATCATGACGAAAATCAACCTAGCTGGCGAGGCTCAGGATAAGCGGCATCGTGAGCGCGGCGGCCAGCGTGGTGGCGGTGATCGCCCCGGCCATGACGCCGGCGTCGCCGCCCATCTGCCGGGCCATGACGTAGGCCGTGGCGGAGACCGGCACGGCTGCGGTGATGACCACCGCGGCGAGCGGCACGCCCCCGATCCCGAGCGCCAGCGCCAGCGCCCAGGTCGTGAGCGGCAGGAGGGCGAGCTTGAGCGCGGAAGCGGCGACGACGCCAGCGCCGGCGCGGCGCAGGGCGGCCGGCTCCAGGCCGGCGCCGACGGCGAGCAGGCCCACCGACAGTGAGGCCTGGCCCAAGATCTCGAGGAGTGGGCCGATCAGCGGCGGTGCGCCGACGCCGGTAAGGTTCAGGGCGAAGCCGATGGCGCAGGCGAGGACCAGCGGGTTGCCGGCAACGCCGGTGGCGATGCGCCGCCACGCCGCCGCGCCAGCGTTGCCTCCGTCCGCGCCGGCGCCGTGGCGCACGAGCACGTAGACGCTGATTACGTTGACGGCGGGGACGACGATGGCGATGCAGAGGCTCATCGCCGTGAGCCCGTCGCGGCCGAAGAGGGCGGCGGCGGCCGAGAAGGCGACGTAGACGTTGGGCCGGATCGCCGACTGGACCAAGGACGAGTAGGCGGGACCGTCGAGATGCAGGGGCCGGCGGAGTGCCAGGGCGATGGCCAGCACGAAGGCGATGGCGCCGAGCAGTGCAAGCGCCATGGCGGTCGCGTCGAGGTCAGCGAGGCTGGCCTTGGCGGTGCTGCTGATCAGGAGCGCCGGGAAGAAGACGTAGAACGTGATCCGCTCGGCCGCCGCCCAGAAGCCGACCTCGACGAAGCGGCCCCGGCGCAAAGTGTAGCCCAGCACGATGACGGCGAAGACCGGGAAGAGCGCGGCGATGGTGCCGCTCACGGCTCGCGCCCCCTTCGGGCAGCGAGGAAGTCGAGCGCGCCCTGGAGGATATAGCTGGCCGCCTGCTTGTCGACGACCTCGCGCCTGCGCTTGCGGCTGAGGTCGGCTTCGGCCACGAGCATCCGCTCGACCGCCACCGTCGACCAGCGCTCGTCCCAGAACGCCATGGGCAGGTCGACGTGCGCCAAGAGGTTGGCGGCGAACTGGCGAACCGACTGGCACCGCGGCCCCTCACGGCCGTCCATGCTGATCGGCAGGCCGATGATGAGGCCTGAGACGCCGTGCTCGGCGACGATCCGGGCCATGGCCGCGGCATCGTCACGGAAGCGGCCGCGGCGCAGCGTCACGAGCGGCGAAGCGATCGTGCGGGTGGCGTCCGACAGGGCGAGCCCCAGCGTCTTGCTGCCGACGTCGATGCCGAGCAGCCGACCGGCCGCCGCCTGCGCCAGATCCTCAACCGCAACGACCGCCATGCCGATCCCCCCGCACGTTTGCGCTCATTGGACCACGCGGGCGCACAAAAAAGCACCAAGTGCCTAAGCTCCGGACCGGCCGACCCGGCGTCTGGCCGGCACTGCCCCTTGGAGGGGTCGTACATGGCGCGTCAGGCGCCTGTGCAGCAGATGGGTGGATCTGCTGATGTCTCCGCTCCGCTATGGCGCCGCGCCTGTGTTGCAGTTCGGCGGCGGCGTTGGCCTTGTTGTTGCTTTTTAGCCTCCCGTGCAGCAGCGAACGGCCGTCGCCCACGACGGCCAGGGAAGGAAGGGAAGAGCACGTGCGAACGACGCTGAACAAGTTGCCGGCGACGATAGCGGGAGCGGTCGTCGGAGTCGTCCTTGCGGCTGCCCCGGTGGCCGGACAAGAGGAAGAGACCGCCGACGTCATTCCAGGCGAGGTCACCGGCGGTGTCGCCCTGACCTCGGACTATGTCTTCCGCGGCATTTCGCAGACCGACCGGGAGCCGGCGATCCAGGGCAGCCTCGAGTACGCCATCGAAACGGGCATTGCCAACTCCAGCGCCTACGCTGGCTTCTGGGGCTCCAACGTGGACTTCAACGACGGGGACGAGGCCAGCGTCGAAATCGACGTGCTCTTCGGGCTGCGTGGCGACGTCGGCGACAGCGGCGTGAGCTGGGATCTCGGCGCCATCTACTACTGGTACCCCGGCGCCAGCAGCCGCCTCGACTACGACTACTGGGAGATCCTGCCGCAGGCCGAGTACGCCATCAACGACCTGGTCAGCGTCAGCGGGCTCTATGCCTTCTCGCCGGAGTTCTTCGCCGACACGGGCGTCGCGCACTACCTCCAGGGCGGCGTTTCCGTCACTCCGCCGCTGCCGTTCGAGGGCTTCGATCTCTCCCTCGACGGCACGGTCGGCTACCAGTGGATCGAGAGCAACAGCAGGGCGGGGGTCGAGGACTACCTGAACTGGAGCCTGGGCGCCACGGTCTCGGTCAAGGGCCTGGACTTCACCGTCGCCTACACCGACACCGACCTCAGCCGCAGCGACTGCTTCAGCAACACCAACCTCTGCGAGGGCGCATCATCTTCGCCGTGGGCGCCGCCTTTTAGGGGATAGCGCGGTTGTACTGACACGAGAGGTTCATACAGAAGAACGTCAGCGCGAGCCGCAAACCGGCGTGGTGATCCGGTAATACAGTAAGTTCCACACCCTCACCCGCGCGCTTCGCGCGGATCCCTCTCCCGCAAGCGGGAGAGGGTCG
>CAVVAX010000046.1:0-115845 GCA_963746275.1 uncultured Alphaproteobacteria bacterium | reverse complement strand
CCCGCGCCTTGCGATGAGCCGGGCGCACAATCCCTACGGCGATGGCTTCGCCGGCCGCATCCGGGAGCGGTTGCTCCAGGGGTACGCCGCGGCTGCGGTGCAGGCGTAGGGCGGGGGTTTCAGAACCGCGCGCCAGACCTCGCCGCAGGTGTCTGGGATGTTTTCGTAGCCTTGAACACGCGGTTGGAAAGGTACGTCTGGCGCGGGCGTGTTCCCTTCTTCGCCCACTGGCAGACAAGGCCATTCTTCTGGCCGACCGCACCTCGCCTTGGAACCAGACTCGATCCGGGGAAACTGGAGCGGGCGAAGGGATTCGAACCCTCGACTTCAACCTTGGCAAGGTTGCGCTCTACCCCTGAGCTACGCCCGCGACCGCGACCGCGCGGCGGTCACGAGCGGCGATATTAAGAGATGACGGGGGCTTTGCAAGGATCATCGCGGTTTGACTTTGCGCTGATGCGTAGCATCGCGGCTGATCCGGCCCTACGTCATGCCTCGGTGGCGGGCGCCGGCGGGTGAGGCTACGGCCGCACCCGAACGTGAGATGGAGCGGCAGCGATGGCCGAGGATGGAGCCGGTTCGAACACGATCATCGAGTCGCGCAAAGGGCAGGCGTTTCCGCACCTCTCCGCCGACGAGATCGACCGGCTACGCCGGTTCGGCGCAGTTCGCCATTATGGCGACGGCGAGCGGCTGTTCGCCGCCGGCGAACCCGGGCCCGGCATGTTCGTGGTGCTGAAGGGCCGAGTCGCGGTGACGCGCCCCGACGGGCTCGGCCATGAGGTGCCGGTCATCGACCAGGGCGTGGGCGAGTTCCTCGCCGAGATCGGCCAGCTCTCGGGACGCCCGGCCTTCGTCGACGGTCACGCCCTGGGCGAGGTCGAGACGCTGCTGTTGCCGCCGGAGGGGCTGCGCGCGGCGCTGGTGGCGGAGGCCGAGCTCGGCGAGAAGATCATGCGCGCGCTGGTGCTCAGGCGCGTCAGTCTCATAGAGCAGGGTGCCGGCGTGCTCCTGATCGGCCGCGGCGACAGCCCCGATACGGCGCGCCTGCTTGGCTTCCTGGCCCGGAACGGCCAGCCGCATCGCCATGCCGAACCAGGGGACGCGGAGGTGCTCGACATCGTCGCAGCGCATCCCGGCGCCGAGGACAAACCCATCGCCGTCTGCCCGGATGGCCGGGTACTGGAGAACCCCAGCGAGACGACGCTCGCGTCCTGCATCGGCTTGACCGTCCCGGCCGCGTTCGCCGGACGAAGTTTCGACGTGGCGATCGTCGGCGCCGGCCCGGCGGGCCTCGCGGCCGCAGTCTACGCCGCCTCCGAGGGCCTCTCCGTCGCCGTCTTCGATGCCCGCGCCTTCGGCGGACAGGCCGGCGCATCGACAAGGATTGAAAACTACCTGGGCTTCCCCACCGGCATCTCCGGGCAGGCGCTCGCCGGCCGGGCCTACACCCAGGCGCTGAAGTTCGGCGCCGAGACGTCTATCCCGATGGCGGTCGGCCGGCTGGATTGCACCCGTGCCGACGCCGGCCGGCTGCGCCTGGAGCTTGCCGAGGGCGGTGCGGTCGAGGCGAGGACGGTGGTGCTGGCCGTTGGCGCCCGCTACCGCCGTCTTGAGGTCGAAGGCCTGGAACGGTTCGACGGCTGCGGCGTCTGGTACTGGGCCTCGCCGATTGAGGCGCGGATGGCGCAGGGCCAGGAGGTTTTGCTCGTCGGCGGCGGCAACTCCGCTGGGCAGGCCGCCGTCTTCCTCTCCTCCCGGGTCAAGCGCGTCCGCATGCTGGTGCGCCGGCCGCTTCGGCAGACCATGTCGCAGTACCTCATCGAACGTATCGCAGCGAGCGACGCGATCGAGGTCGTCAAAGGCGCCGAGGTCACCGCGCTGACGGGCGGCGGCGACGGGCTCGAGAGGGTGCGTTGGCGGATCGACCAGGGGGAGGTCGAGGAGCCGATACGGCACCTGTTCCTGTTCCTCGGCGCCGAGCCCGCGACGGAATGGCTGGCGGATTGCGCCGTCGTGCTGCAGCGAGGCTTTGTTGCGACGGGCCCGTCGCTGTCGGGCGACGACCTGGGGGAACGGCCGTGCTGGCGGGTGCGCCAGCCAGCGCCGCTGGAAACCAGCGTGCCGGGCGTGTTCGCGATCGGCGACGTCCGTGCCGGCAGCGTCAAGCGCGTCGGCGCCGCGATCGGCGAGGGCGCGGCGGTGGTTGCCCAACTGCATGCGCATCTGGCGGCGCAGAAGGGTTAGCGCTGGCCGCGGCCACAGTCTTGAGCGCTCCCGGCGCGCTGCCTAGAGTGCCGGCCATGGTGGTCGGAGAAGCAGCGCTGATGGCACGGCTGGGCGAGCTCCACATCGCCACGACGACGGTGCGTCATCTGCCCGTCTTCACCGTCGCCGAGAGCAAGGCTTTGCGCGGCGCGCTGCCCGGCGGCCACAGCAAAAACCTGTTCCTCAAGGACAAGAAGGGCGTACTCTGGCTGGTCGTCGCCGCCGAGGATCGCGGCATCGACCTGAAGGCGCTGCGCCCGAGGATTGGCTCGGCCGGCTTGTCCTTCGCCTCCGCCGCGACGCTGCGCCAGGTGCTCGGCGTCGAACCCGGCTCGGTGACGCCGTTCGCCCTGATCAATGACCGCGAGGCGCGCGTGCGCGTCATCCTCGACGCCGGCTTGATGGCGCAGTCGCCCCTCAATTTCCACCCGCTGGTCAACACCGCGACGACGGCCATTGCCGCGGACGACCTCCTGGTGTTTGTTCGCTCTTGCGGCCACGAGCCGCGCATCGAGGTCCTGTAGCCGGGACCGAAGGGCCAGAACTTGAGCGAGGGGGAGCACGCCGCCATGTATAGCCTCGGATTACGCAACCCTCCACCAAGACGGCCGCAATCATGATCTTTGGAAGCAGCAAGAGCGCCCCAGCCGCCGACGGCGCCGCCGACGTCATCAAGAACGGCACGACGCAGAGTTTCGCCGCCGACGTGATGACCGCGTCGATGGACCGGCCGGTGATCGTCGACTTCTGGGCGCCGTGGTGCGGGCCCTGCAAGACGCTGACGCCGGCGCTGGAGAAGCTGGTTCGCCAGGCCCGCGGCGCCGTCCGACTGGTCAAGATCAACATCGACGAAAACCAGGCGCTGGCGGCGCAGCTGCGCATCCAGTCGGTGCCGACGGTCTATGCCTTCGTCGGCGGCCAGCCGGTGGACGGCTTCGTCGGCGCGCAGCCGGAGAGTAAGCTCAAGGCGTTCGTCGACAACCTCACCCAAGACGCCGGCGATCCCTTGGCCGACGCCCTTAAGCAGGCCGCGGCGGCTTTGGCCGCCAACGACTTCAAGGGCGCGGCGAAGGTGTTCTCGTCCGTCCTGGCGCAGGACCAGGGGAACCCGAAGGCGACCGCCGGGATGATCCGCAGCTACGTCGGCGCCGGCAACAGCGTGGCGGCGAAGCGGCTGATCGAAGGCCTGCCACCGGAGGTGAAGGCGAATCCGGAGGTGGCGGCGGCGTTGAGCGCCGTCGAGCTTGCCGAGCAGGGCAAGGAGAGCGGCGACCTCGGCAAGCTGCGGGCGGCGGTGACAGCGCGCCCCGACGACATGCAGGCTCGCTTCGACTTCGCCGTCGCCCTCTACGGCAAGGGCCAGGCGGAGGCCGCGATCGACGAGCTCCTGCACCTGGTGCGCACCGACCGGAGCTGGAACGACGAGGCGGCGCGCAAGCAGTTGGTGAAGATCTTCGAGGCACTCGGCTTCTCCCACCCGACAGCGGTCGCGGCCAGGCGGCGGCTGTCGACCATCCTGTTCTCATGAGCCTCGACGACGGAGCCCCGCCGGAGCGCCGGCTGCCGGCGATCCTGCCGATCTTCCCGTTGGACGGGGTCATCCTCCTGCCGCGAGGGCATCTGCCGCTGCAGGTCTTCGAGCCGCGCTACCTCAACATGATCGACGAGGCCTTAGGTGCGGGCCGGGTCATCGGGATAATCCAACCGCGCTTGCCGCAGACGCATCCCATTCCTGACGATGCCGAGCTCGCGGCCGTTGGCTGTCTCGGTCGCATCGTCTCTTTCGCCGAGGGGGAGGACAACCGCCTGCTCATCACGCTCCGCGGCCTGTGCCGCTTCCGGGTGAGCGAGGAGCTGGGGCTGCTCAAGGGCTTTCGTCGGGTCAAGCCGGACTTCGCGCCCTACCGGGCCGACCTCATCGATCCGGAGCCGGCGCAGGTGGACCGCGACCGCCTGCTTCAGGCAGCGCGCGGCTATTTGGCGCTGAAGGACATCTCCTGCGACTGGAACGCGGTGGACAACGCCACCAACGAGGCGCTGGTCCTGTCCTTCGCCATGATGTGCCCGTTCGAGACCCGGGAGAAGCAGGCGCTGCTGGAGTGCGCCGCGACGGAGCAGCGAGCGTCACTCTTGACCTCGCTGTTCGAAATGGCGGTGCACGAGGTCGACGGGCCGGCGCCCGAGGCGTGGCACTGAGTTAGCGTAATGAGCCTCATCTACGGCGTCATTGCGAGGAGGCGAAGCCGACGCGGCAATCCAGTTTTGGATCGCCACGCCGCTGCCCCGGTTCGCGATGACGCGGCCGACAGGCGAAACCAGCGGATAGGCAGGGCATGGAAAAGAAGACGGTCGATCCCAAGCTGCTGGAGATCCTGGTCTGCCCGCTGACCAAGGGGCCGTTGCGTTACGACGCGGAGCGCCAGGAACTGATCAGCGAGCGCGCCGGCCTGATCTACCCGATCCGCGACGGCATCCCGATCATGCTGGTGGACGAGGCGAGACCGATCGAGGCCGACGCACCGGCCAGTGGCACGGCTTCGGAGGGATCGTGAACCAGGCCTATGGCAACCGCCACCAGCCAACCGAGATCCGCCTGAAGCGCGAGGCGAAGACGCTGGAGATCGACTTCGAGGACGGCCGCAGCTTCGTCCTCCCGGCGGAGTACCTCAGGGTCGAGAGCCCCTCGGCCGAGGTGCAGGGTCACGGCCCCGACACCAAGACTATCGTTGCCGGCCGCCGCTACGTCGGCATCGTCGGCGTCGAGCCGGTTGGCAGCTATGCCATCCGCATCCGCTTCGACGACCTGCACGACACCGGGCTCTTTACCTGGGACTACCTCTATCGCCTCGGCGCCGAGCAGGAGCGGATCTGGCAGAACTACCTTAGGTCGCTGGCCGACAAGGGCCTCAGCCGCGACCCCTAATGGCTTGGATATCGTTGGATAGGTCCCCCGGACAGATTGCATTTGTGTGGCAGCCGCATTGCCGCCGACCGGTCGCGGGCGTGGTCCTGCAAAGCCTGGGGGAGTAAGATCCTGGTACACGAGGGCGATCCTGCGCCGGAGCGAAACGAGACAGGAGGCCCGCTCAATGGACCCGCAGGAACTATCTTTCTGCGACACCGAGCATTCCTGAGGAGGCTGTGATGGTGCAGAAGTCAGCGACGAGCGACGAGTTGCCCGAAGCGGTTGCCAGAGAGATCGCGGACCGCCACGCCGCGGCCGTCGAGTTCCCGACGATGGAATTCGCCGACGACGCCCCGGTCGGCGCCGTCGCCCAGCGGATGGTGGACGGGCAGTTCGACAAGGCATTCCTGATCGGCGAGATTGAGCGCTTCACCGGCATCAAGACGGACATCCCCGAGAGGCCGGGGAAGATCGTCGCGGTCATCCCGCAACACGGGTACTGGAGCTCTGAGCTGACACTGACCGACCAGGTGTTCCGCGCCGCCGGTTACGAGGTGGACTACGTCACCCCGCGCGGACAGCGGCCGTTCGTCTACCCCGTCAGCGTCGATACGAGCTTCCGGGATCAGGCGTGGAACGCGCGGCAGGTTTCGCCGGGCGAGGCGGCCGTGGGCGTTCGCTACAACGACCGGGCGACGACGGAGGGGCAGCGGCTGAACGAGCCCGGCAACCTCGACGCCTGGCTGCCGCCGACGCCCCGGCCGCAGCACGGCGAGGCGGCGCGCGAGCCGTTCCGGGGCAGGCTGTTCGAGGGCCTCAACCAAGCGACCCAGTACGCCGGCATGTTCATCGTCGGCGGCGCCGGCGCGTACATAGACCTCGGCGGCAACACCTCGATCCGCCCCCTGATCGAGCTGATGGCCGCGCTCGGCCGGCCGGTGGCCGCGATCTGCTACGGCGTCCAGGTGCTGATCCAGGCAGCCGACCCGCAGACGAAGGTGCCGCTGGTCTGGGGGCGGCTGGTGACCGGCCACTCCGAGCAGGACGACTACACCGACGGGACCGCGATCGTCATCGCCGAAGGCACCTACAGCCCCAACTTCGGCTCGGCCACCATGACGCTTGAGCAGATGATCAAGCAGTACGTCGGCCCCGAAGGCGGCTTCATCTCTCGGAACGGCAGCCCGTACATGGCCGTCGTCGACGGCCCCTACATCACCGCCCGCACGACCCCGGACGGCTACCCGGCGGCGCTCCTGGCGCTGGCCCAGCTCCATGGCGGCGGCAAGCTGCCGGCGAAGTACGTTATCGACGGCGACAGCCTGGGCCACGAGCCGAGGGCGGAGGAGGTTCGCCGGGTTGGGGCATGAGCAGCGGTCCGGAGCCGCGGCTGAAGAGCCGACCTGCCAGGCGCGAGGGTGCGCTTGAAGACTATAACGTGATGCGTTATAGTCTTGGCGATGATCAAGAGCTTTGCCGATCCGGAAACGGAGTGGATCTGGACCGGGCGGCGAAGCCGGCGCCTGCCGTCGGACATCCAGGCGGTTGCCCTGCGGAAGCTCCGCTTGCTGAACCAGGCGAAGGTTCTCGGCGATCTCAGGGTTCCGCCCGGCAACCGGCTGGAGGCGCTGAAGGGCAACAGGACGGGCCAGCACAGTGTGCGCATCAATGACCGATGGCGGATCTGCTTCGTCTGGAGGGAAGGAGGGCCGACCGATGTCGGGATCGTCGACTATCATGGCTGAAAGCGACCTGCTGCCGAACCCGCATCCCGGCGAAATCCTGCTGGAGGACTTCCTGAAGCCCATGGGCCTCAGCCAGAATGCGCTGGCCCGCGCCGTCCGTGTGCCACCGCGGCGGATCAACGAGCTCGTACTGGGCAAGCGCTCGGTGAGCGCCGACACCGACCTCAGGCTCGCGCGCTACTTCGGCCTGTCGGAGGGGGTGTTTCTCGGGCTGCAGAACGACTATGACCTGATGGAGCGGCGCCGGCAGATCGCAGCCGAGTTGCAAGGCATCGAGCCGCGGGCAGCCTGACCGGGTTCCGCCGTCACCCCGCCGCCGCCGCGAACGCGATGACCTCGTGGCGCTGGCGGCCCAGCGCCTCGACGCCGCACTCAAGCGTATCGCCTGCACGCAGGTAGCGGGGCGGCTTGCAGCCCATGCCGACGCCGGCGGGCGTTCCGGTGGCGATCACGTCGCCGGGCAGGAGCGTCATGAACTGGCTGATGTGGCTGACCAGGTACGCGACGGGGAAAATCATCTGTGCGGTGTTCGAGTCCTGGCGGCGCTCGCCGTTGAGGTCGCACCAGAGGTCGAGGTCCTGCGGGTCGGGAACCTCGTCCGGGGTCACCAGCCACGGCCCAAGCGGGCCGAAGGTGTCGGCGCTCTTGCCCTTGATGAACTGCCCTCCCCGCTCCTTCTGGAAGGCGCGCTCGGAGACGTCGTTGATCACCGCGTAGCCGGCGACGACGTCCTGCGCCTCGTGCTCGTCGACGTAGGCAGCGCGGCTGCCGATGATCACCGCAAGCTCGACCTCCCAGTCGGTCTTCTCCGAGCCGCGCGGCAGCATGATCGGGTCGTTGGGGCCGCTGAGCGAGGTGATCGCCTTGGAGAACAGCATGGGATCCGAGCGGACCGTGGCCCCGGTCTCCTCGGCGTGCTGACGGTAGTTCAGGCCGATGGCCAGGATCTTGCCGATGCCGGCGACGGGCGGCCCAAGCCGGGAGACGCCTTCGACGAGAGGCAGGATCGCAGGATCCATGGCGGCCAGCCGGCGGAGTCGGTCGGGCGCCAGCACCTCGCCGGCGATGTCGCCAACCTGGGTCGAAAGATCGCGGATGTGGCCGGCATCGTCCACCAAGCCCGGTTTCTCGCTGCCCTTTGGCCCGTAGCGCACCAGCTTCATCGGCCAATCCTTTCCTTCCTCGGCACATGGCCTGAGCGTAGCGGGATCGGGAGCGGCGTCAACGCTGCGAACCGTCCCCAATCGGCCCCCACGCCGCTCGCCCGCCGGCATGTAGATCGAAGACTTTGCGAGTATATCCGGCGCATCTTACCGACAGTATGGCGTTTAGGCTGAAGCCACGCCGGGCCGTATAATAACGGCGACTTCAACAGCAAAGCGTACATGGCCGCGCGGCTCTTGGCGGTCCCGAGGATGCGGATGCTTCCCTTGAACAACGCCTGGCGGGCGTTTCGCCGCGACGAGTGTGGCTCGCCGGTCGTCGAGTTCGCGATCGCCGGGCCGGTGTTTTTCCTCTTGGTCTGCGCCATCGTCGAGTTCGGCCTAGTCATGTTCGTCACGGTGCTGATGGAGAGCAGCCTGCGGGACGCGTCGCGCTATGGCGTCACCGGCCAGCTCCCCGATGGGGCCTCGACGATGAGCGAGCGCGAGGCCTACATCCGTGAGCTCGTCGAGGACCGCACCCTGGGCCTGGTCGACTTCGACAAGGCCGTCCTGGATATCCGCAGCTACCCGACCTTCGACGACGTCGCCCAGGGCGAGACCTTCGTCGACGGCAATGCCAACGGCAAGTACGACAGCGGCGAAACCTTTAAGGACTGCAACGCCAACGGGAAACGCGACGAGGACCGGGGCTCCGCTGGCCCGGGCGAGTCTGGAGCGGTCGTGCTGTACCGGGTGCGCTACGACTGGCCGCTGATCACGCCCATGGTGGGCAAGGTCATCGGCAAGGATGGCAAGTTCCCGCTCAGCGCCAGCGTCGCCGTGCGCAACGAGCCGTGGAACCCATCACTCGACGGCACGGAGCCCAAGCCGTGCACGCTCTGAGCCGCATCGCTGGCACGTGCTGGCGACATAGGGCGCGGCTTGGCTCCGGCGAGGGCGGCAACTTCATGGTCGAGTTCGCCGTGGCCCTGCCGGTGCTGCTCGTGCTGCTGCTGACCGGGATCGAGTTCACCCGCTTCGTACTGGTCAACCAGAAGGTGGAGCGCACCTCCTCGAGCCTTGCCGACCTAGTCGCCCAGTCGGCGGTGATCACCGAAGGCGGCATGAGCAACCTGTTCCAGGCGGCGAGGTTCGTCATGGAGCCGTTCGACGTGCCGCGGCAGGGAAGGCTCATCGTCACCTCCATCGCCGCCGCCGGCGGGCCGGCGCGGATCAGGTGGCAGCGCAGCTACGGCGAAGGTACCGGCAGCAGCGAGCTCGGCATGGAAGGCGCGATCGCCAGCCTGCCGGACGGGCTCATCGTCCGCGACGGCGAGAACGTCATCCTCTGCGAGGTCTTCTTCCGCTACCGGCCGATGGTCTTCCAGGAGATCATCGAGGAGACGACGGTCCACCGCTTCGCCGTGTTCCGGCCGCGTTACGGCTCGCTCGACACGATCTATCCCTGAGCCGGGGGCCTAGGCGCGGCTTACAGTGCGCTTACCTTGCACTTTTTGCCCCGTTTAGGTATAGGATCCTAGCAGAGGGGCTCCTCACCCTCCCGCTGCGCGGGTCGCTGCCTCTCCCGCTACGCGGGCGAGGGTCGGGCGCGAGGGGTCCTATGATCCGGCGGCGCGAGCGCATTTCCGCCCGCGCCGGGCGTACCGCCCGATTTTACTGAGGTTATTCAAGTCATGATGTTGCGAAAGCCGCAGGCGCGGACCTTCGAGGTCGGCCTGGTGATGGCCGGCGCCGTGTCCGCGGGTTCCTATACCGCCGGCGTGATCGATTTCCTGCTTCAGGCCCTGGAACTCTGGGAGCGGGCCAAGCGGACCGGGGCCGATGTACCCGACCATAACGTACAGATCCGGGCGGCGGCCGGAAGCTCGGCTGGCGGCATCATCTCGGCGCTGACGGGGATGATTCCCTTCACCGGCCATCACCCCATCCGCGACTTGGCGACGGCGCCCACCGCCGCCGCGCCCGCCAATGCCGAGCGCAACCTGCTCTATCGCTCCTGGGTACGCGACATCGACGTCCGCATGCTGCTGCAGACCGGCGACATCCGTGGCGACGCGGGCATCGTGCCGTCGCTGCTGGACGGGACCGGGATCGCCGCTGTCGCCGACAGCGCCGTCGCCAGCGTCCGCGCCGCGATCGCCGCCGGCCACTGCCCGACGAGCCCCGGCTACTTCGCCAACCCTCTGCAAGTCTACCTCTCCCTGACCAACCTTCGCGGCCTGCCCTACGTCATCGAGATGGTCACCGCTGGCGGCGTTCGTGGCCACCGCGTTACCTGCCACGCCGACTTCGCCCACTTCGCCGTGCTCGGCGCCGGCGCCGGCGAGGCCGAGCCGCTGCCGGTGGGAGTGCATCCGGTGAACTGGCCGGGTACCGCCGGCAAACACCGGGTCGACGGCTGGGGCGCCCTGCGCGACGCCGCGCTCGCAACCTCCGCCTTTCCCGGCGGCCTGCCGGCGCGCGCGTTTTCCAACCTCCCAGCTTTCTACCAAGCCGCGCCGTGGTGCGTCCCCGCAGGTGCGAGGACCAACGCCAGCCCGGTCATCAACCTCGACGTGGACTGCGCGCCGGAACGTCCTTACGAGTTCTGGTGCGTCGACGGCGGGCTGATCAACAACGAGCCGGTGGAGTTCGCCCGCATCGCCCTTGCCGGCGGGCGCGACGTGCACAACGCCCGCGATCCCAGGCAGTGCGACCGGGCGGTGCTGATGATCGATCCGCTGCCCGACGACGAATGCCGCGCCGATCCGGGAATTGGCGCCGCTCCGGACATGGTCGAGGCGCTGTTCTCGATGTTCTCGACGCTTCGCCGCCAGGCCCGCTTCAACCCGCAGGAGGTGATGCTGGCGATGCACGAGGACGTGCACAGCCGTTTCCTCGTCTCGCCGCTGCGCCCGGAGAAGACCGGGTCGCAGACGGCCCTCGCCTCGGTCGGGCTCGGCGGCTTCGCCGGCTTCCTCCACGAGGAGCTCAGGATGCACGACTTCCAGCTCGGCCGGCGCAACTGCCAGAAATTCCTGCGCGACCACTTCGTCGTCCACGTTGAGAACCCGATCGTGGCGCCGTGGATCGAGCGGGCGCAGGCCACGGGCCAGGACCTCACCGAGCACCATCCGCGTATCCGCCGGACGAATGGCAGCCACGCCATTGACCGCGAGTTCGTCCGGTTGATCCCGCTGGTTGGCGAGGCGCGCGAGCCGGTTCCGCTCCGGCCATGGCCGAAGCTCGACCCGCGGGCGCTCGAGCCGGTGCTGGGACTGATCGAGCGGCGGGCGGCGGTGATCATGCCGGAGCTCGTCCGCGGCCTGCTCAAGCGCATCCGCATCGACGATGGCCTGTTCGTCAACAAGATGCTGCGCCTGGTGGCGGGCTGCATGATCCGCGACAAGTTGACCCAGGCGGCGGCCGCGGCAATCAAGGCCGACCTCCGCCAGCGCGCGCTGGTGTAACCCGCCAACGGCCCGCGCGGTACCTATCCTTCAAGTACAGCATCTCATCGTGTAGTGACAGCAACCGCCGTGGATGGCCGCAACAAGTGCGGCCATGACGTGCTCACGATGTCACCTGCTCCTCGTCACCCCCGACTTGTTCCGGGGGTCCACGAACACGCTTCTTCCTGAAACGATCTCTTTCCGTCGCTCGTTGGCCGCGAATCTATTTACCGGCACCGGGAGCCGCTACCTGGCGGACGGCGAGCGCGGCGTCGATAATCTCGCTCCCGATCTGCGGCTCGAAATCGGGCCAAACCGTGGTGAAGGCTTCGCGCCATTCGTCGAGTTGGGCCGGAGTCGGCGTCAGGATTTCGATCCGCCCTTCGTCTTTTGCCTTCTGCCGGTCGGCTTCCGCCTGCTCGTGGGCAATCTTGTTGACCTCCGCCGTCACCTCGGCAAGGACCGCGTCCAGCGTCGCCCGCACCTCAGGCGGCAGCCGGTTCCAGAAATCGGCGTTAGTCACGACCATGTAGCCGAGGAAGCTGTGGTCGAGCTCGGTGAAGGAGCGGTGCAGGGTGTGGATGCCGCGCGAATAGATGTTCGACCAGCTGTTCTCCTGCCCTTCCACCAGTCCCTCGCGAATGGCATCCGGCACCGCCCGGAAGGGCAACGGCAGCACCGGCACGCCGATCCGCTGGTACTGCGCCTGAAACACCGCCGACGGCTCGGTACGAAACAGCATGCCTTTGGCGTCGGCCGGCACGAGCAGTGGCTTGTTCGCCGAGATCACCCGCATGCCGTTGTCCCAGTAGGCGAGGCCCATGATGCCCTGCGGCAGCATGAAGTCGAGGAGCTGGCGGCCGATGGTGCTCTCCTGGAAGCGGTGGAGGTGGCGCACGTCGTGGAACAGGAACGGCAGCTCGAAGACCTGCATCGCCCGGTTGAAGCCGCGGAACTGGGTGAAGGACGGCGCCGCCAGCTCGACGTCGCCCAGCGCCATGGCGGTCAGCACCTCCTCGTCGGTGTAGCGGCGCGCCTGCGGGTAGACCTCGACCACGACGCGGCCGGGCAGCCGGGCCTCGGCCCGCTGCTTGAACAGCTCGGCGCCGATCCCCTTCGGCGTCCGCTCGTCGACGACATGGGCGAAGCGGATGAGGATCGGCCCGTCCTGCGCCGACGCCCCCGCTGCCCAGCCGAGGGCTGCGGCAAGGGCGAGCGCGAAGGCGACCAGGCGGACCAGCACCAACGACGGCGGAGCGGCGATGCAGCCGCGGCGACCCATGCTCGGCATGAGCGCGTCTCCTCTTGTTGCGTTCGCAGCCCGGCGCGAACGCCAGGCTAGGGTTCCGACACCGCGCTGCCCGAGCCGTATCCCTTCAGGCTGTCGATGTACTCGGGCAGGAACAACGAGATCTGCGGGATGTACGTGACCAGCACGAGAAAGACGACGAGCACCATCAGCCACGGCAACGCCGCCTGCACCACCCAGCCGATACTTCGCCCGGTGATGCCGGCGGTGACGTAGAGGTTCAGCCCGACCGGCGGCGTGATCATGCCGATTTCCATGTTCACGACCATGATGATGCCGAGGTGGATCGGGTCGATGCCGAGCTGCAGCGCGATCGGCAGGAAGATCGGCGCCATGATCAGCGTGATTGCCGACGGCTCCATGAAGTTGCCGGCCAGCAGCAGGATGATGTTCACCACCAGCAGGAACGACCACGGCGGCAGGCCCCAACCGGTGATCGCCTCGGCGATGTGGTGGGGAATGCGTTCCGTGGTGAGCACGTGCGCGAACAGCATTGCGTTGGCGATGACGAACAGCAGCATCACCGAGACCTTCGAAGCCTCGAGAATGACCTTGCGCACCTCCGGGTCGAGGACCGACTTCGGCAGGGCAACGAGCATCTGCACGGTGTTGCGGACGAGAACGCTCGCCGCCAACTCACCGTCGTATCGCCACGGCGTCTCGCGCAGCGGGCCCATGTCGCGGTAGCCGAGGACGGCGATGCCGTAGGCATAGACGGCGGAGACGGCCGCGGCCTCGGTCGGGCTGGCGATGCCGCCGTAGATGGAGCCCAGCACGATGACCATCAGCAGAATGCCACCCATGGCGCTCCAGGCCGCGGCGGCGATCTCGCCGAAGCCTTCGAACGGCAGCGCCGACAGGCCCTTGATCCGGGCGACGATGTAGATCGCCACCATCAGCATCAGCCCGAGCACGATGCCGGGGATAAACCCGGCCATGAACATGCGCGCCGCGGACTGCTCGGTCGCGGCGGCGTAGACCAGCATCACGATGCTGGGCGGGATGAGAATGCCGAGCGTGCCGGCGTTGGTGATCACGCCGGCGGCCATCTTCTCCGGGTAGCCGGCCTTGACCATGCCGGTGATGACCAGCGAGCCGATGGCGGCCACGGTGGCCGGCGAGGAGCCGGAGATGGCGGCGAACAGCATGCAGGCCAGCACGGAAGCCATCGCCAGGCCGCCACGGATGTAGCCGACGGTGGAGATGGCGAAGCGGATGAGCCGGCGGGCGACGCCGCCGGTGGTGAGGAAGGCAGAGGAGAGGATGAAGAACGGGATGGCCAGCAGGGTGTAGTGGCCGGAGAGGCCCTGCAGCAGCTTCAGCGCAATCGAGGCGAGCGAGTCGTTGGAGAACAGCAGGATGGTGACGATGCTGGAGAAGCCGAGCGCCACCGCGATCGGCATGCCTATCAGCATGCAGACGAAGAGCAGCAGGAAGAGGGCGGCGGTGGTCACGGCTTCTTGGCCTCCTCCTTGAGCGGTCGTTTCGGCGCCCAAGGTTTCGAGCGCCTCCTTGGCCTCGTCGGCGAAGCCGAAGCTGTCGGACTTGCCCTGCAGGACGTGCCAGCCGAGCATGACGAAGCGGATGGCGAGCAGGACGAAACCGATGAGCAGGATGCTGTGGGCGATCCACTTCTCGATGGGCAGGTCCTCGAGTTCGATCCCGATCCGCTGGACCTTCTGCAGGTAGACCCAGGATCCCTGGATGAACAGCCAGCAGTAGATCAGGCAGAGGGCGATGGCGACGAGGGTGACGGCCCGCCTGGCGCCGGCTCGGCAGCAGCCGGACGACGGCGTCGACGCCGATGTGCGAGCCGACCTTCACCCCGTAGGAAGCGCCGAGCATCACCATCCAGGCGGAGAGGTGGAGGACGAACTCGTCCGACCAGATCATCCCGGTGTTGAAGCCGAAGCGGAGGACGACCTCGACGAACACGACGAGGGTCATGACCACGAGGAGGAGGGAGACGATCCCTTCCTCCAGGTGGGTCACGAAGCGTGCGATCATGGGCGTGGGCTTTCGCTCGAGACCGGACGGCGGGCCCGCGCGGCGATAGCCGCGCGGCCTCGCTTAGCTGGCGCCGTTGGCGGCGACCGCCGCCTCGATCACGTCCTTGCCGATGTCCTTCTCGAACTTGGCCCAGACCGGCTTCATCACCTCGACCCACTTTGCGCGCTGTTCGGGCGTCAGGTAGACGACCTCGGAGCGGCCGGAGGCAATGATCTTCTGCTTGTCCTGCTCGTTCAGGTCATTGGCAATCTTGTTGCCGTAGGTGATCGAACTCGTCGAGCGCCGCCTTGACCTCCTTGCGGATGTCGTCCGGCAGGCCGCTCCAGAACTCCTCCGACGTCACCACCATGTAGTCGAGCAGGCCGTGGTTCGAACTCGGTGATGTACTCCTGCACCTCGAAGAACTTCTGCGAGTACATGTTCGACCAAGTGTTCTCCTGGCCGTCGATGGCCCGGGTCTGCAGCAGCGTGAACACCTCGGAGAACGGCTTCTTCACCGGCATGGCCTTCAGCACCTCGAACTGCGCCTGCAGCACGTCGGACGCCTGGATGCGGAACTTCTTGCCGGCGGCATCCTCGGGCACGCGCAGCGGATTGTGCGCCGAGAGCTGCTTCATGCCGTTGTGGATGTAGCCGAGGCCGACGACGCCCTTCTTCTCCATCGACTGCATCAGCGCCTGGCCGGCCGGCCCCTGCTGGAAGCGGTCGACGGCGGCGATGTCGTTGAACAGGAAGGGAAGGTCGAAGATCTGCAGTTTCCTGGTGTAGGCCTCGAACTTCGACAGCGACGGGGCGGCGAGCTGCACGTCGCCGAGGAGCATGGCCTCCATCACCTTGTCGTCGTCGAACAACTGCGAGTTGGGGAAGACCTCGACCACCACCTTACCCGGCAGCCGTTGCTCCACAAGTTCCTTGAACTTGTTCGCCGACTGGCCCTTGGGCGTATTCTCGGCGACCACGTGCGAATACTTGATGACGATCGGGCCTGCCGCCTGCGTCACAGGCGCCGCCAGCATCACGGCTGCAAGCAGAATCCCCAAGCCGGTAAGTCGCATGAACGTCCTCCCTCAGTGTTCGCCCTTCGCATTGGAGTGAAAGGGCTTCATTGTCGGCGGCCAGCGCGACCGGGCCGCCGGGCTCATCCTGTGTGGAAAGTCTTACAGGGAAACGCCCGCGCAGAAAAGCGCCGAATGTGACGTTTGTATGGGATGCAACCGACAGAGGAAATTCGGGCGTCCGCCATAGCCTGCCGGCTTGCCTGCCCGCGGCCGCTTGCGGCATCGTGCCGCATCCGCAGCGGACGGACGGCAAGGAGCAGGGCATGGGCGAGTGGTGGCGCGGCGCGGTAATCTACCAGATCTATCCGCGCAGCTTCCTCGATAGCAACGGCGACGGCATCGGCGACCTGCCCGGCATCACCGGCCGGCTCGGCTACGTCGCCAGCCTCGGCGTCGACGGCATCTGGCTGTCGCCGTTCTTCACCTCGCCGATGAAGGACTTCGGCTACGACGTCGCCGACTACCGCGACGTCGATCCGCTTGTTCGGCCGGCTGGCCGACTTCGACGCCCTGCTCGCCGAGGCCCATCGCCTCAAGCTCAAGGTCATCATCGACCAAGTCTACTCGCACTCCTCCGACCGGCACCCGTGGTTTGACGAGAGCCGGCAGAGCCGCGACAATCCGAAGGCCGACTGGTACGTCTGGGTCGACCCCAAGCCGGACGGCAGCCCGCCCAACAACTGGCTCGCCGTCTTCGGCGGCGTCGCCTGGGAGTGGGAGCCGCGAAGGCGCCAGTACTACCTGCACAACTTCCTCAAGGAGCAGCCGGACCTCAACCTGCACAATCCCGCGGTCCAGCAGGCGGTTTTGGATGCCGCGACATTTTGGCTGGAGCGCGGGGTCGACGGCTTCCGCCTCGACGTCGCCAACTTCTTCATGCACGACTTGGCCCTGCGCGACAATCCGGCGCGCCCGCATCCGGCGCCGGACAAGCCGTCCTACCTGCAGCGGCAGATCTACAACCGCACCCGGCCGGAGACGCTTGACTTCGTGCCGAAGCTCCGGGCGTTGCTCGACCGCTACCCGGACCGGATGGCGGTCGCCGAGATCGCCGCCGAGGATCAGCTCGCAACCATGGTCGCCTACACCGAGGGGCCCGAGCGCTACCATACCGCCTACAGCTTCGTGTTCCTCGGCCAAGAGTTCGGGGCCCGCTTCATCCGCGACAACGTCGAGCGGATGCTGGCCTTATCGGCGGAGCGCGTGGCCATCGTGGGCCTTCAGCAACCACGACGTCGTCCGGGTCGCGACGCGTTGGGGGCAGGACGCCGCCGACCCCAGGGCCTTCGCCAAGCAGATGATCGCGCTGCTCGCCTCGCTGCGAGGAACGAGCTTTCTCTACCAGGGCGAGGAGCTGGGCCTGCCGCACGCGGTGGTGCCGTTTGACAAGCTCAAGGACCCGGAGGGGATCACCTTCTGGCCCCGGCACAAGGGCCGCGACGGGGCGAGGACGCCGATGCCCTGGTCAGCGGACACTCCGTTCGCCGGCTTTTCCTCGGCCGAGCCTTGGCTGCCGATCGATCCCCGGCATCCGCCGCTGGCGGTGGACGCCCAAGAGGCAGATCCGGGCTCGGCGCTGGCCTTCACCCGCGCCTTCCTCTCCTGGCGCAAGGGCCACGAGGCGCTGATCACCGGTGACATCCGCTTTCTCGACGCTCCGGAGCCGGTGCTTGCCTTCGCCCGCGGCTCCGGTGACGGCGCCATCCTCTGCGCCTTCAACCTTGGCCGCGCCGGGGCCGCCGCATGGACCGTACCAGCCGATCTTGTCGCCGAGCCCATCGCCGGCCATGGCCTTGCGGGCACGTTCGATTGCTCGACCATCCACCTTCCTGACCACGGCGGCCTGTTCGCCCGGCTGCACGCATCGCCCGGCTAAGCCCGGGGAGGCGGCGCGAGAGGCTCAGGCGGCGCGGTCTTCTGCGGCTTCATCGGCCTTGCCCTGCGCTGCGCAGATTGCGAGCAGCTCGTCGACTCGGTGGGCGCAGGTGTGCCGGGCCCGGATCGTCTCCAGGCCATTTCCGGCAAGCTCCGCCGCCGCCGCAGGATCGGCGAGCAGCCGGCGCAAGGCTTCGGTCATCGCCCCTTCGTCGGCGGCAAACAGGAAGTCCCGGCCCGGGCGGAACAGCCCTTCGCAATCGTCCCAAGGCGCCGAAACCAGCGGGATGCCACAGGCCAGCGCCTCGAAGACGCGGATCGTCGGGATCCCGGGCAGCATCTGCGCGTAAGGCCCACGCGGCACGTGCACCGTCAGCCGGTGGTGGGCGAAGGCCTCGGGAACCCGGTCGTTGGCGATCCAGCCGCCGTAGCCGATGCGGGCGCGCCGCAGCGCCGCCAGCGCTTCGCCGGGATAGCGGACGCCATGGACGCGAGCGCGGAGCCTGAGGGTGCGCACCGGCGCAAGCAGGAACGTCTCCAGCTCGGCGGTCCGCTCACCGTCGCCCCAGTTCCCGATCCAGATCAGATCGCCCTCGCGCGCGATCTCCGCATGCGGCCGGAACAGAGCCGTGTCCGCTGCCTCATGCCAGGTCCAGACCTGCCGCGCCCAGCCGCAGCGAAGGTAGATCTCGCGGATGGCCTCGCCGAACGCCAGCACCCCGTCGTAGCCGGACAGGTCGAAGCGGTCGAGCTCCGCCGGCGCCGTCGCCGCCCGGTGGTGGGTGTCGTGGAACAGGAGCGCGTAGCGGCCGGACGACCGGCGGTGGCGGCCGAGGGCGGCGACGAGCCACGGTTCGTTCCATTCGTGCACGATGACCACGTCGGCGCCTTGGGTCGCCGCCTCGACGTCGAAGCCGTCCGCCGCGTAGGTCGTAGAGGTCAGACCGGGGAAGCGCTCGGCGAAGCGGGATATCGCCGCCTCGCCGTGTTCCGCGACCAGATTTGTCCGGCTCCAGCCATTGGCCGGCTCGAAGACCCAGGTCTCGTGGCCGCGGCCCAGCAGCTCGCGGAGCACGCCGCGGAGGAAGTGGGCGTTGCCGTGGTTCCAGTCGGAGACCAGCGAGTGGGTGAAATAGACGAAGCGCATCCCGCTAGCGTCTCGCCCGGCTGACGCCCGCCGCCAGGACCGCCGGCTGGTGTCGTGCGGCCGGACGGTCGGTCGGCGCCTCGGTTGCGCGCCCGGCGCCTGCGGCGGCGCGCGCGCGGCCGTACCGGCCCGCCGCCGGAGCCTCCTCGGCCAACGCCGCGCGGAAGTATTCGACGGTTACCGCCAGCCCCTCATCCAGCGGATGCCGGGGCTCCCAGCGGAGGACGGTGCGAGCATAGTCGATGTCTGGCCGCCGGCGGCTCGGATCGTCGGGCGGCAGCGGCTTGAAGACGATGGGCGCCGAGGTCCCAGTCATGGCGATCACGCGGTCCGCCAGCTCGATCACCGGCACCTCGTGGGGATTGCCGAGGTTCACCGGTCCGGTCACGGCGTCGTCCGTCTCCATCAGCCGGATCAACGCCTCGACCATGTCGCTGACGTAGCAGAACGATCGCGTCTGCCGGCCGTCGCCGTACACGGTCAGCGGCCTCTCCTGGAGCGCCTGGACGATGAAGTTGGACACGATCCGGCCGTCGTCGATCTGCATTCGTGGCCCGTAGGTGTTGAAGATCCGGGCGATCTTGATGCCGATGCCGTAGGTGCGGTGGTAGTCGAAGAACAGCGACTCGGCGCAGCGCTTGCCCTCGTCGTAGCAGGACCGCACGCCGATCGGGTTGACGCGGCCCCAGTAGCGCTCGCGCTGAGGATGCTCCTCGGGCTCGCCGTAGACCTCGCTGGTGGAGGCCTGCAGCACCTTCGCGCCGCAGCGGCGGGCCAGGTCGAGCACGTTCAGCGCGCCGAGCACGCAGGTCCGGGTGGTGTGGATCGGATCCGCCTGGTAATGCACCGGCGAGGCCGGGCAGGCCAGGTTGTAGATCTCGTCCACCCTCAGCGGCAGCGGCTGGACGACATCGCGGCAGACGAAGCGGAACCGCTCGTTGGCGATGATATGGCGCACGTTGTCGAGCGAGCCGGTCGAGTTGTTGTCGAGACAGAACACGGTGTCGCCCCGCGCGAGCAGGCGCTCGCAGAGGTGGGAGCCGAGAAAACCGGTTCCGCCGGTGACGAGGATTTTTTTGCTCGGCGATGCCGTCGCTAGATCTCGCACGCTCATGGTGTCCCTTACTTCTAGCGATTGTGTTGCGGCTTAGGCCGTTCCGACGAGGCCGGCGCGCTCGGGCGCCGACCGACGCTCTTCGAGGCAGGCAGTGACGTAGTCTTCGAGCTGCCGCACCCGTGCCGCGGCGCTGTGCTCGGCAAGGACGCGCCGGCGCGCGGCCGCGCCGATGGCGCGCCGGCGCTCCTCGCCGATGGTGGTGAGGTAGCGAACGACGTCCTCGCGGGAGCGGGCGATGAGCACCTCCTCGTCCGCGCGCAGGATGCTGTCGAGGCCGTCCCACGCATCGGAGATGACCGGGATGCCGCAGCCGGCGGCCTCGAACAGGCGCACGCTGGGCGACCAGCCGGCGGCGGTCATGTCCGCCCGGGTGACGTTGAGGGTGAAGGCCTGGGCGTTGTAGAAGGCGCGGTGCCCGTGCGGCGGAACGTGCTCGATGCGCTGGACGTTGTCCGGCCAGTCGATCTCGGCCGGGTACTGCGGGCCGGCGACGACGAACCGGCGGTCGGCCAAGCGCCCGCGCCGGCTCGATCAGAAGCTCGGTGAGCTTCGGCTGGCGGTCGGCGCTGTAGGTGCCGAGGTAGCCCAGGTCCCAGCGCGTTGGCGCCGGGTCCGGAGCATAAAGCTCCGGATCGAAGGAGCAGTAGAGCACGCCGGGGCGTTTCGCGCCGAAGGCCCGGCGCAGGTGCTCCAGCAGCGGACCACCGGCGAAGGAGAGGTACAGGTCGAACCGGCGGACCAGGTCGGCAGAAAGATACTCGTCGTCGCCGCGCGCCAGCTTCGCCACCGTCACCGGGGTATCGATGTCGTAGAACGCCGTGACCCCGCGCGCCGCCGCCAGCACCCAGCGGCAGACCGCGACACCTTCTGGCACGTAGGAGCCGACGATGACCAGGTCCGCGTCCGCCACGCTCGCCGCGAAGCGGCGTTCCAGCTCGCCCAGGTCGCGATAGAGATGGAGGCTTCCGAACGGCGGGTTGGGCATGTCCCGGTTGGCGCCAGCGTACCAGGGGACGTCCCGCTCCAGGAACGTCACCTCGTGACCGTTGCGGCACAACTCCTTGACCAGCCCGCGGTAGGTGGTCGCATGGCCGTTGCCCCAGGACGAGGTCAGCGACAGGCCGAGGATGACGATGCGCCAGGGCCCGCTCACTGGCCTGCTGTCCGGTCCGGTCATCGGCCGGGTCATCGCCCCGCCTCCGCAGCCGCCGGCGCAGCGCCCTTCAGCACCGAGTCGACCAGCGCCGCCCGGCGCGCGTACGTGTGGTAGGCCAGGATGCGCGCCCGACCCATCTCGCCGATGCACCGCGCCTTGCGCCTGGACAGCCCGCCGAGCAGCTCGGCGACCTCAGCGCCGTTCTTCGCGACCAAAACCTCCTCTCCCGGCGTAAGGAACGCCTCGATGCCCTCCCAGGCGTCGGTGATCAGGCAGGCGCCGGCGCCGACGGCCTCGAACACCCGGGTCGGCGGCGAGAAGCCGTAGCGGGCCATGCTGTCACGGTTAATGTTGAGCACGGCCCGGGCCGAGCAATTCAGGGCGTTGTGGTCGCGGGTGTACACGTGGCCGAGGGCAGTGACGTTGGCCGGCATCGGGCGGTCGTCCCAGCCGCTGCCGCCGATCAGGAAGCGCTTGCCCGCAAGGCGCTCCGCGACCTTAAGGAAGAACTCCTCGACCCGCGCCTCCCGGTCGGGGAGGCGGTTGCCGATGAAGGTCAAGTCGCTGCGGAACCGCTCCTCCGGCTCCACCGGAAAGTGGGTCGCCGGGTCAAGGGCGTTGTAGATCGGGATGCACGCCCGGGCGCCGAGCGCGCTATAGGCGGCGATAACCGGCGGGCCGCCGCCGTAGGTGAAGACCACGTCGTAGGCCGAGACGAGGGCGCGGAACGAGTCGGCCGGATCGGCCTCGACCCGCTCGAGCGTCGCCGGCGCGTCGACGTCCCAGAAGGCCACGCGCTTGCCTGGGCGGCGCAGCTCCAGCACCGCCTCCTCGAGCAGAGCGTCGAACACGCCGACGCCGCTCGCCTTGACGATCACGTCGGCGCGGGCGGCATGGCGGAGGCAGCGGCCGACATCCGCCTCGGTGGCCGGATAGACGACGACGCGCGCCCAGCTCGGATCCTCGATATCGCGGTGACGCTGGCGGTCGAAGGCGTCCGGCTCGTAGAAGGTGATGTCGTGGCCGTGGTCGGCGAGTGCTTTGAGCAGGCCGCGATAATAGGTGGCGGCCCCGTTCCAGTAAGCCGACACGAGGCTGGAGCCGAAGAAGGCGATCTTCATCAGAGTGCCTCCGCCGGCTGGCAAAACGGTGTTGTGGCCGCCCCGGCGTCGGACGCGGCCGCCGCCGACCAGCGCGCGACAGCCTCGCCGTACACATCCAGCGTCCGCTGGACCATCAGCTCCGGCGTGTAGCTGCGGGCGCGAAGCGCAGCAGCCTCGCCAAGAGAACGGCGGCGGGCAGCGTCCTCGATCAGCTCCATCAGGCCCCGGCGCAGGGCATCTCCATCCCGCGGTGGTACGAAGACCGCCGCGCCATCCCAGAGCTCGCGCAGCGTCGGGATGTCGCTCAGGACCAGCGCACAGCCACTCTGCGCCGCTTCGAGGACGGCGAGGCCGAACGGCTCGTAGAGCGCCGCCGAGACGAAGATGGCGGCGCGGTTGCACCACGACCGCAAGTCCGCGTCGCTCAGCGAGCCGAGCAGCCGCATGTGCGCGACGCTCGGCGAAGGCGCTCCATCCGGGCGATCCGCCGCGCCGGCGACCGACACCGGCCAGGGCAGGCACGCCGCGGCGGCGTCGAGCGCCGGGATGTTCTTTGCCTCATCCCAGAGCCGCCCGGCGCACAGGATCAAGGGCTCCTTGCCCATAAGCGGGCGGGCGCCCGTGGCCGCCCGGCCATTGTGCACCACCGTTGCCGCCTCGATCCGGCCGTAGGCGGCCTCCAGCATTGCCAGGAAGGCGCCGGTCGGCACGATGACCGCGTCGGCCGCCGCCAACCCGGCTGCGACCTGGCCCGCGTAGTCGCCCCAAACCGGCGGCGGATCCTCGCCGTGCACGGCGCGCCACCAGGTGCGAACGCACGAATGCGCGGCCACGACCACCGGCCGATCCCAAGGCAGCGCTGCGTGCGCATAGCCGTTCAGGTGAACGACGTTCGGCTTGAAGCGCCGGGCGAGGGTGAGCAGCCAGACGCCAGACGCACCAATATCGGCAGCGGCGTCCTCCATCCACTCCAAGCGATAGGGCGCCGAAACCAGATGCAGGCCCGGAATACGGTCCGCGGCCGCGATTTGATGCGGGCGCGGTGCATCGCCCATGACCGCCAGCAGCACCTCGATGCCGCGGCGGCTGAAACCCGCGGCCACGTCGAGGGCGTACTGCCAGACGCCGCCCACCGCATCGGCGGTCATGAGCACGCGCCGGGGCGAGGGGCGGGTGCCAGCGAACGGCTGGATCACGTTCATGATCGGCACCCACCTTCCAGCTCGCAAAGCGTCGCCGGTCGATCGTTCTGCAGCTCGGAGAAATGGTCGAACGTCCCGAGGTAGGCGTCGTGCGCCCGCTCCCAGGCGTCGTCGTCGGGCAACCCCCAGCGCAGGCGATAGTCGGGGGAGCCTGGATAGGGGAACATCGGCACCGGATCGTTGGCCCAGACGCCATGCTCGCGGAGCCGGCCGCGCCATTGCGCGACCGTCGCCGGGTCGTCCTCGGCGGTGGCGATCAAGTTGCCCTGGACGAACGGCACGTGCTGTTTGGCCAGGATCAGCCGCTCGGTGAGCTCCTCCGTCTCGACGCGGCAGTTCTTCGCCAGCCGCTCACGGCCGGCGGTGGTCAGGCTCTCGACCCCTGCCTCGATCGAGACGCAGCCGGCGCGGCCGAGAAGGGCCAGCATGTCCGGCTTCCACAGGTCGATCCGGGTCTGCACGCCGAAGGAAAGCTCCCTCGCCGCCAGCGCCTCCAGCAGGGCGCGGTCGGGGAGGAAGATCTCGTCGATGAAGTAGACGTAGCCCACCCCCTGCGCCTGCAGCCGGTCGATCTCGGCCAGCAGCAACGGCAGCGCCCGCCGACGGTAGCGGTCGCGGAAGTTTTCCTTGGCGCAGAAGGTGCAGCGGTAGGGGCAGCCACGCGACGCCTCGACCTCGGCGCCGGGAGCGGCGGGCGCGCTGTCGAAGCGGTGGTGGTGGTGATGGTGGCGGGCGATCCACTCATCCGGCCAGGCCAGCGGCGGCGCATCGACGAAGCGGGTGGCGAGCGGCCCGCCGTTCACTCGAACCTCGCCGCCCTCGGCGTAACAGAGCCCCGGGAGGTCCCGCCCCTCGCCCTCCGCCAGCCGGACCAGCGTCTCCTCGCACTCGCCCATGACGACGATGTCGCAGCCGAGCTTGCGCAGGGCCGCCCGCGGCGTGGTCGAGCCGTGCGGGCCGACCGCCACCTTCAGCCCGCCGACGCCGCCAAGCGCCCGCAGGGTCTCGGCCGGCACGCGCAGCTCCGGTTGGGCGCAGCGCCAGAAGAGGTACGTCGGCGCCGTCGTGACCACCGTCATCTCGGCGGCGAAGTCCGTCACCGCCCGGCGCAGGTCGTCAGAGGATAGATCGAGCAGGTGGCCGTCCAGGAGCAGCGCCTCGTGGCCCCGCGCCTCGAGCATCGCCCGTGCATAGCCGAGCTCGAGCGGCAGGTGCGGCTCACGGCAGCCGAAGTAGATGCTGCCCTCGAAGGTCCAGCGCGGATTGATCAGGGCGACCCTCATGCCCGGCCTCCGCTGGCCACGAGCGCGGGAGCCGCATCCTCCGCGCCGCGTGGGCGCGCCGCCGGAGTCGCGCCGAACCGGCTCTCCAGCCACAGCAGGAGCCGGCGCACGCCGTCGATCACCCCGACCCTGGGCCGCCAACCGGTGGCGGCGGTGAACTTACCGGTGCTGGAAACGTACAGGCGCTGGTCACCCGGCCTCGGTTCGGCGAAGCGCACCTCCGGAGCGACGCCGGTCAGCGTCTCGATCAGGGCAATCAGCTCGAGCAGGCTGATGGTGTTGTCAGGGCCGCCGCCGATGTTGAACGCCTGACCTTTGAGGGCGCCGATGTGCTTCTGCGCAAGCAGGAAGGCGTCGACGACGTCGTCGACGAAGAGGATGTCGCGGACCTGCCGGCCGTCGCCGTAGATCGTGATCGGCTGGTCGCGCAGCGCCGAGATGAGGAAGTGCGCGACCCAGCCCTGATCCTCGGTCCCGAACTGGCGGGGGCCATAGATGCAGCTCATCCGCAAGCACCGCAGTGGGGATGCCGTAGATGCGGGCGTAGTCGAGGACGTACTGGTCGGCCGCGCCCTTCGAGCAGCCGTAGGGGCTGTAGAAGTCGAGCGGCAGGCTCTCGTCGAAGCCGTTGGCGAAGGCGCCCATCGCCTCGGTGCGCTCGGCGGTCGTCTGCAGCTCGGCGGCGGTCTCGAGATGGCCGTAGACCTTGTTGGTCGAGGCGAAGACCAGCGGCACAGACTGCGGCCTGCGGCGGATCGCCTCCAGCACGTTCAGCGTCCCGCCGGCATTGATGGCGAAGTCGCTGCGCGGGTCGGAGAGGCTGGTCGTCACCGCCACCTGCGCGGCGAGGTGGAAGACGCGGCTCGCGCGTGCCACCACGTCCTGCACCGCGTAGGGATCGCGCACGTCGCCGCTGACGAAGCTCACCCGGCCGCCGTGGCGACTGGCCAGCCAGTCGATGTTCTCCTCCACGTGGTCGCGAGCGAGAGCGTCGAAGATGATGACCTGCTCGCCGGCACGAGCCAGGCGGTCGGCGATGTTGGCGCCGATGAAGCCGGCGCCGCCGGTGATGAGCACGCCGGGCCGAGCGGTGCGCAGCTGTGCCGGGCCGAGAGTGCGGGTGACCGCCTCGGCCCCTTCGGCGCCGCGGGCCAGCGCGCGAAACAGGAGCTTGCCGCTGCCGTCGGTCCGGACCATGCCGGTGTGGTAGTGACGCTCGTCGAAGTGAAAGCCTTCCTCGCTGGCGAGGTCCGGGTGCAGGTCCTGGTAGGAGTACCAGTAGACGCGCTCGGCGTCCGAGCGCATGGCGGCGACGAAGCGGCGAAGCTGCTCCGCCTCGTCATGGCGCCAGGTCGAGAACCCGGCCTCGGTGATCCAGAGCTCCGGCGCGAACCCTTCCGCGGCGACCGCATGCCTGGCGGCCTCGATGGTCGCCGGCCAGTCGCGCCACGCCGCCTCCAGAGTCCCAGGTGCCCGGGAAGCCATGTACGCCGATCGCGTCGACGTAGGCCATGACCCCGCGCTGGCACATCAGGTGCAACCAGTGCGGGTCCGTCGGGCAGGTGCCGCCGAGCACCGTCTTCTTTCCTAGCGAGCGCATCCAGTAGGCGGCGCCGCCGACCATCGCCGAGAAGACGTGCCACTCGAAGTCGAGCTGCCAGTCCCAGTTGTTGAGGTTGTTGGGCTCGTTCCACAGCTCGACCCACTCGAAGCCGCGGCCGTGGCGGCCGACGATGACGTCGAGGAAGTCGGCGTAGGCCTTGGCGTCGCGAGGCGGCGACGAGGCCTTGGCCTCGATGCCGAGCGACGGCGGCGTGTAGGTGAAGCAAGGCAGCACCTCGACGTCGCGGGCGAGCCGCGGCAGCAGCCAGTCGTACCAGGCGGCACCACCCTCGCGGTGGTAGTCCGCCCAGGAGACGCCCGTGCGCAGGCGCTCGACGCCGATGGCGGCCAGACCGGCAAGGACGCTGCTCGACGCGGTCGTGCTCGCCCGGACGGAACCACTCGACCACGCCGACGCGGCCGAGCCCCGAGGCGAAGTCCACGTCGCCGCGGTGGACCATCCGCTGCCCTCGGTTCATGCGACGAGGCCCCGGCGCGCCAGTTCGTCCTGCGCCGTCTCGACGCGGTCGACGGCCGACCTCGCTGGCGATCCAGTTGACCAGCTCCGCCAAGCCATCCTCCGGCGAAACCTCGGCCCTGAAGCCAAGCAGGCGTTCGGCCAGCGTCGGGTCGGCGAAGCAGTGGCGGATGTCGCCGACGCGGTAGCGGCCGGTCGTGACCGGCGCGATGTCGCTACCCAGCGCGGCGGCTAGGCGGAGCGCGACCTCGCGGATGGTGACGCTGCTGCCGCTGCCGATGTTGATGGCGTGGCCCACCGCCCGGTCGCTCTCCAGCGCCAGGCGGAAGGCGCGAGCGACGTCGCGGACATGGACGAAGTCGCGCCGCTGCTCGCCGTCCTCGAAGATCAGCGGCGGCTTCTTGTTCAAGAGCCGCGAGGCGAAGATCGCGAGCACCCCGGTGTAGGGGTTGGACAGCGCCTGGCGGGTGCCGAAGACGTTGAAGAGCCGCAGCGCCACCGTCTTGATGCCGTAGGCGCGGCCGACGATCAGGCACATGCGCTCCTGCGCGAACTTGCCGAGCGCATAGACCGAGCTCAGCGCCGGGCGCTTGCTCTCCGGCGTCGGCAGCGGCCGCAGGGGCACGCCGGTCTCGTCCTCGAGCTCCCAACGACCGTGGCGAAGCTGCTCGGCGGTCCGCTCCGCCTGATCGCGCAGCGCGCCGGCGGCGTCGACCATCAGCCCCTCGCCGTAGATGCTCATCGACGAGGCGACGACCAGGCGGGCGACCGGGCGCTCGCTCAGCGCCTGGAGAAGGACGGCGGTGCCGAGGTCGTTGACGTCGGTGTAGCGCTCGATCTCGTACATGCTCTGGCCGACGCCGACGCAGGCGGCCAGATGCACGACCGCATCGACGCCGCCAAGCGCCTGGTCAACCTGGGCGCGGTCGCGGACGTCGCCGACGATCAGCTCGGCTTCGCGGGCAAGATACGCGGGGCGTGTCCGGCTCTCGTGCACCTGCGCATCCAGATTGTCGAGGACGCGCACCCGGTGGCCGCCGCGCAGCAGTTCATCGCAAACATGGGATCCGATGAAGCCGGCCCCCCCCGTGATCAGAACATGCACCGGTCAACCCTCTTCTTGTTCTAGCCACTAACAGTGCGTCGAATGCGATGGTTCCGCCGAAAGTTGGTGCGCTGCTCCAACAGGGAACCGCGCCATCAGCGTCGCGTTTCCAGCCGTGCGGCACAGTCACATAGGAAAGGAACACGACGATGGGTCACGAGGCGAAGACCACCACCGACCACGAGACGATCCGCAAGTGGGCCGAGAGCCGCGACGGGCGGCCCGCAGCCGTCGCCAGCACGCACGGCGGCAAGGATCCGGGGATCATCCGCATCGCCTTCCAGGGCGAAACCGATGGGCTGGACGACATCAGCTGGGACGAGCTGTTCGCCAAGTTCGAGGAGAACAAGCTCGCCTTTCTCCACCAGGAGCAGACCAAGGACGGCGAGGTCAGCCGTTTCTTCAAGTTCGTGAAGCGTTAGGCGGCGACGCGGCGGCGCCGGCGCGGCGCGGCGCTCGCTCCCGGCGGTGGTTGCGCAGGTGACGCTCCTGAAGCTCCCGGTGTTGCCGAAGGAGCACGTATCGGCCGGCTCACGGCCCGGGGCGGCGCGGGACCGGGTTCGCAATTGAAGCAGCAGCCGAAAAACGGTAGGTATGGCGCGAACATCGGCTTGGCGATCACGTGCGGCGCGACTTGGCCTCGGTTGAGCTCGAGGTTGCGGCGGCTCAGGCTTATGGCGTTGCGGCAACGGGTGCGGGTGCAACACTGCCACGTCGCAACCAGGGCGGGATCTGGGAGAGGGGTCTGGCGTAACTCAGGATGTTGTGATAAAAAAGAGTGCACGCTATCCGGGAACTTCCGGACCGTCACAACGGGCCTCAGAACATGCCGAACGCCACGTCCGCTCTACGCGAGCGGGTTGACCCCACCCCAAGGCGAGTAAGTTCCATCGAAACGTTCGTTCGACCCGGCGCGGAGGCGGATGAAGACTCCGGCATTCCGCCGGCGCGGCGCCAGTTCTCCGTCTCCGAAAGCGTCGTCTCGGGGATCGTCCGCCTGATCGACGCCAGCGCCATCGCCCTCGCCGGGCGTCATTGCCTACCACTTCCTGCTGGGCTGGGACTCGGGGTTCTTTCAGGTCTACCTCAACGCGATCGCCGTCAGCATCGTGCTGACCGTCAGCTTCTTCCATTACGCCGGCCTCTACGACTTCAACACCCTCGTCGCCTGGCCCGACCGCATGCGGCAGATGGTGCTCCTCAGCGCGCTGGTCATCTTCGTGCTGGCCGTCGTTCTCAAGATCTCCAGCCAGTACCGCAGCGCCTGGTTCGTCGCCACCTTCGTCGGCTCGACGGTGCTGATGTTCGCCCTGCGCGGCGGAGCCAAGCAGGTCATCGGCAGCCTCGCCCGCCGCGGCACGCTGGTGCGCAACATCGCTATCGTCGGCGCCAGCGGCCAGGCGAAGCACCTGGTCGAGCGGCTGCGCCGGGAGGATGCGCCGTGGAAGCGCATCATCGGCATCTTCGACGACCGGCGGACGCGCATCACCGAGGAGATCGACGGCTTCTCGGTGCTCGGCAACCTCGACGATCTGGTCAGCTACGTGCGCCGTGGCCACGTCCAGGACGTGGTCATCACCCTGCCCTGGAGCGCCGACTCGCGGTTGATCGACATCATCAGCAAGCTGCGGGCGTTGCCGGTCCACATCTACCTCGGCTCCGACCTGATCGGCTACCACTTCCAGCAGCACCGCGAGCAGCAGCTCGCCGGCATGTCGGTCCTCGAGATCGCCTCGGCGCCGCTGACCGGCTGGAGCGGGATCCTCAAGCGGGTCGAGGACCGGGTCATCAGCACCGTCGCCCTGCTGCTGCTCTCGCCGCTGATGATGCTGATCGCGATGGCCATCCGCCTCGACAGTCCCGGCCCGTTGCTGTTCCGGCAGAAGCGCTACGGCTTCAACAACGAGGTGATCGTCGTCTACAAGTTCCGTTCCATGTACCACAATCGACCGCCGGAAGATGGCGTCCCGCAGGCGACCAAGAACGATCCGCGCGTCACCCGCGTCGGCCGCTTCCTGAGGCGCACCAGCCTCGACGAGCTGCCGCAGCTGTTCAACGTCATCCGCGGCGAGATGTCCCTGATCGGACCGAGGCCGCACGCGGTCGAGCACAATAAGAAGTACGCCGTCCTGATTGGCGACTACCACTGGCGGCACAAGGTCAAACCCGGCATCACTGGCTGGGCGCAGGTCAACGGCTTCCGCGGCGAGACCGACACGCTGGAGAAGATGCGCCTGCGCTTCGAGCACGACGTCTACTACATCGAGAACTGGTCGTTGTGGTTCGACTTTAAGATCCTGGTGATGACCGCCTTCATCGGCTGGACCAGCAAGAACGCCTACTGACGCTGACCCCGCCATGAGCCCGTGCGGCCGGAACAACCCGGCCCGTCACCGGCAAGCGCGCCTCTGCAATGCCGTGCCGTCATGACCGCGTTCGCGGCGGTATAAAAGGATCTCGGGCAGTAACGGACCGCGGTCAAAAACGGACCTAGCCGTAAACGGGATGCGGCCCGACGAAGTACGAGAGTGCTGAGCGCGGCTGGCGAGCCCGCCTCTACAATGCCGTGCCGCAGCGTTGCCCACAGGCGCAACCACATCCGCAGCCACGACCATTTTCCTGGACTGAGCACATCACCCCGATGGAGCGGCTGGCAATGACGATCGGATCTTAACCGTCATCGCCGCACTCGCTGACACTCGTTGCGGCGATCGACGTCTTCCATGGACCCGCGGGGACAAGCCCGCGGGTGACGTAGGGGGGACGGCGACGGCACCGCCACATGGACCGCGGCCCCAAGGCCGGACCATCTTCCGTCATCGCTGCACGTGTTGATTCACGTGTTGCGGCGATCCACGTTTTTAGCAGGCTGCTGAAAAGGGTGGCGGTCTCGCTCAGTCGGGACGCCGGCTCTGCGACGGAGTTGATGACGACGCTGGTCCTGGTTCGTGAACCCGGTCCAGTCACGGCCGTGCCTCTCAGGGCCGTGCCTCTCAGGGCCGTGCTTCTCAGGGCCGTGCTCTCAGGGCCGTGCCTCTCAGGGCCGTGCTTGCCAAGGCCGTGCTTCTCAGGGCCGTGCTTGCCACGCCATCCACGTCTTCAGTGACCCCACCGGGACGAGCTGGACAAGCGCTGGGATGACGCATGGCGAGTTCAGGACGACGGCTCCGCGAGAGCGGGCCAGTGACTTTGCTTGCAGCTGCCTTCTGACCGCCTCGCGCCGACGCCCTCGGTTTTCGGCCAACGGTTGCCATAACCAGGGCCCGTAAAGCACGTCCACGTCCAGGTCGGCCGCCGCGGCCCACAGCGAGACAACCAGGGCCGTCACCGCACGCGTCGTGCCTGGCGCGCAAAACAAAAGCCCCGGCGGGGCCGGGGCTGCACGAGCATCTCGCAGGGATTGCGATCCTTACGGGCTTGCTTGCACGGGCTTGTTTGCCTTCCCGCCCGCTTGCCGCGACTCCCTGGGCTTAGGTCTTGCCGCTACTTGTAGTAGCCGACGGCGCAGACCTGATCGTCGACCTTGGTCACGTAAGCGACCTTCTGCACCGGCTCGGTTCCGCCCGGCCGCGGCCACATGTAGGGAACCTCGGTGATCTTGCCTTCCTGCGCCGCGGCATAGATCTCGCCGCCGAAGGTCTTGCCGCTCTTGTCCTGCAGGTCCTTCAGGCTCTTGCCGACCAGCGTCGGGTGGGCGGTGAAGTTGCCGTCGGGGCCGCCACAATAGGGATAAAGATCCTTGTCCTTGAAGCCGCCTTCGCCCTTGCTGAACATTGCCAGCGCCTTTTGCTCATCCTGCTTGACGGCAGCGACGGCCTTCTCCAGCATCGCCTTGGCCTCTGCCGGCGTGCCATATTCCTCGGCGGCCATTGCCGTGCCGAATCCAGTCGTCACCAACAGTGCCCAGACGAGAATCCAGCTTATACGGAGCATAAACGTTTCCCCTCCTTGGAATGTTTAGACTTTGTTTCGCGGTCGCCGCCCATCGTCGTGTTCATAAGGACGGTCACCGCTGACTGTATTGTATATCAATTGGGGCAACCGGCTGACCAGCATTATCAGCCGCTGAGCGTCAGATTTCCGCCGTCCTCGGCTGAGCGGTCCAGCGCCCGTTCCACCAGCGCCTCCAGCGTCTCCAGCCGGTCGGCCTCGGCCGCCGGCTTGTCCCAGCGGATCCGATGCACGCGCGGAAAGCGCATAGCCACGCCGGACTTGTGTCGGGTCGAGGCCTGGACGGCGTCGAAGGCGATCTCCAGGACCAGCGCCGGGGTGACCACACGCACCGGACCGAAGCGGTCGATGGTGTTCCTGCGGATCCAGCGGTCGAGCTGGACCAGCTCGGCGTCGGTGAAGCCAGAGTAGGCTTTGCCGACCGGGACCAGTTCCGCCGCGCCCGCCGCGTCGCCAGCGCCTTCGCCCTCGCGCCAGCAGCCGAAGGTGTAGTCCGAGTAGAACGACGAGCGCTTGCCGTGGCCGCGCTGGGCATACATCAGCACGCAGTCGGCGGTCAGCGGATCGCGCTTCCATTTGAACCAGGGCCCCTTGGGCCTGCCGGCGACGTAAGCGCTGTCGCGGCGCTTGAGCATCAGGCCCTCGATCCCCGACGCCCGGGCGCTCGCCCTGATCTCCGCGAGCTCGGCCCAGTCGCCAAACTCGACCATCGGCGAGAGGTCCATGCGCGGCGGACGGGTTGCCTCGAACCAGCGCTCGAGCCTGAGGCGGCGCTCGACAAATGGCAGGCCGCGCAGGTCATTGCTGCCCTCGAACAGGATGTCGTAGAGGCGCACGTGCGCCGGGTAGCGCGAAAGCATTGCCTTGCTCACCAGCTTGCGGCCGAGCCGCTGCTGCAGGTCGTTGAACGGCGCGACGATGCCATCGCGGGCCACGAGCAGCTCGCCGTCGAGCGTCGCCTCGAAATCGACGCCAGCGAGCACGTCCGGAAAGCTCGCGGCGATGTCGTCGCCGGTGCGCGAGAACAGCCGCGCCGCGCCGGCCGCGGCGGCGAGCTGCACACGGATGCCGTCCCATTTCCACTCGCAAGCGTAGGCGGCCGGATCGAGCCGCGGCAGCTCGGCCTCGTCCAGCGGGTTCGCCAGCATCAGCGGCCGGAAGCCGACCCCGGCGCCGACGTCCGGCCGCGGCGCCCGCCCCTCGACCCAGGCGAAGAGCTCGGCGTAAGGCGGCCGTAGCCCGTGCCACAGCTCCTCCACCTCGTCGAGCGGCACGCTGCCGTAGACGGCGATCGCCGTCTTCGCCAGCCTGGCGGAGACGCCGACGCGCAGGCCGCCGGTGATCAGCTTGAGCAAGGCGAAGCGGCCGCTTGCATCCAGCGCGTCAAGCCAGCGTTCGACCAGCGCCGGAACCTCGCTGCGCGATGCCGCCGCCAGCGTCTCCACCACCTCGGCCAAAGTCGGCGGCGGAGGCGCCTCGGCCGCGGCCGGCCAGATCAGCGCCGCCGTCTCGGCCAGGTCGCCGACGTAATCGTAGGACATTGCGAACAGCACCGGATCGACCCGGGCGGTGACCAGCGCCCGGATTAATGCCGGCTTCGCCTCGGTGAAGCTGAGACCGCCCGTCAACGCGGCGAGGCCGTAGCCTCGATGCGGATCCGGCTCTTGCGCGAAGTAGCGGCCCATCAGCCGCAGCTTGGCGTTGCGCTGCGGAGCAAAGGCGAGGCTCTCGAGCAGATCGGCGAAGGCCCTCACTCGCCCTCGCCCTCGTAGCCGGTCAGAGCCAGGGCGCGGGCGCGCAGGCCTCGCTGGCTGGCATAGTGCACCAGTGCCTCCTCGGCGCCGTGGGTGACGAGAACCTCGGGCGCGCCCACATCTTCGAGCGTCGCCGTCAACTCGTCCCAGTCGGCATGATCGGAAATGGCGAGCGGCAGCTCGACGCCGCGCTGGCGCACCCGCTGGCGGATCCCCATCCAGCCGGAGGCCATCCCGGTCAGCGCCTCGGGAAAGGCGCGCGCCCAGCGGTCGGCAAGTGCCGAAGGCGGGCACAGCACGATCTCGCCCGCCAGATCCTTGCGCCCTGCCCCCGCCGCCTGGCGCAGGTCGCCGAGGTCGAGGCCGACGCGGGAATAGAGCGTGCACAGCGCGACGAGCGCCGCCGTGCAGCCAGATCGGCCGGTCATAGCCGGCCTGGCGCAGCAGCATGATCAGCCGCTGGCACTTGCCCAGCGCATAGACGCCGATGAGGTGGGCGCGGTCGGGGAACGTGCGCAGCGACGCCAGCAGGCGTTCGATCTCATGCTCGGCCGGGGGATGGCGAAACACCGGCAGGGCGAAGGTCGCCTCGGTGATGAAGACGTCGCAGGCCACCACCTCGAAGCCGGCGCAGGTGGGATCCGACCGGCGTTTGTAGTCCCCGGACACGACGACGCGCTTTCCCGCGTGCTCGATGACCACCTGGGCGCTGCCGAGGATATGCCCGGCCGGGACGAAGCGGACGCATGGCGTCGCCGACCCGCCGCCCTTCACCGTAAGCAAGCTCCTCGATCGCGCCGCTATCATTGCCGTAGCGCGCCCGCATGATCGCCGCCGTCTCCGGCGTCGCCAGCACACTGGTGTTGCCGGGGCGGGCATGATCGGCGTGGCCATGGGTGATGACGGCGCGCTCGGCGCCGCGGTGCGGGTCGATGAAGAACCGCCCCGGCTCGCACCACAGGCCCGAGGCCGTGGGCCTCAGCCAGTCGCCGCACGGAGCTTGCAGCACTCTGGGTCACGTGTTCGCGCCGCCCTTTGTCCTTCGCGGGAGATCGCCAGCCGGGACAGCGCGCGAGCCACATCATTCGGTTCGCTGACCTGCGTCCGCCCAGGTTTATGTATTGCCTCATGAGCACGGAGCTACCCGCCCCCTTCAAAGGCTGGTTCGCGTCGCGCGGCTGGCGGCCGCACGATCACCAGTTGGCGATGATCGAAGCGGCCCGGGAGGGGCGGCACGCCCTCCTGATCGCGCCGACCGGCGGCGGCAAGACGCTGGCCGGCTTCCTCCCATCGCTGATGGAGTTGGCCGAGGCCGGCGCGGACGGCCTGCACACGCTCTACATCTCGCCGCTCAAGGCCCTGACCGTCGACGTCCACCGCAACCTGGAGCAGCCGATCGCCGAGATGGGGCTGGACGTGCGCGCCGAGACCCGGACCGGCGACACGCCGCAGGGCAAGCGTCAGCGGCAGCGGGCCCGGCCGCCGCAGCTCCTGATGACGACGCCGGAATCGCTTGCCCTGCTCCTGTCCTACCCGGATGCGTCCCGGCTGTTCGCCGAGCTCGGCTGCGTCATCATCGACGAGCTGCATGCCCTGGCCGGGAGTAAGCGCGGCGATCTGCTCGCCCTCGGCCTCGCCCGGCTGCAGGCGCTGGCGCCGGCGTGCCGGCGGGTGGCGCTCTCGGCGACGGTGGCCTGGCCCGACGCGCTGCGGAGGTGGCTGTCGCCGCTGGCGGACGGGACGGACGTGACGCTCATCCGCGGCGGCGACGGCCCGCCGGCGGAGATCTCCATCCTGACGCCCAACGCGCGGATCCCGTGGTCCGGGCACATGGCGATCCATGCCATCCCGCTGGTCTATGCAGAGATCTGCAAGGCGAAGACGACCATCGTTTTCGTCAACACCCGCGCCCAGGCCGAGATGTGCTTCCAGCAGCTCTGGCGGCTGAACGACCTCAACCTCCCCATCGCGCTCCACCACGGCAGCCTCGCGCCCGAGCAGCGGCGCAAGGTCGAGGCGGCCATGGCCGCAGGAAGCTTGCGCGCCGTCGTTGCCACATCGTCGCTGGATCTCGGCGTCGATTGGGCGGCGGTCGATCTGGTCGTCCAGATCGGCGCGCCGAAGGGGGTGAGCCGGCTGGTCCAGCGGATCGGCCGCGCCGGCCACCGGTTGGATCGCACCAGCCGGGCGATCCTGGTGCCGGCCAACCGCTTCGAGCACCTGGAATGCCGCGCGGCGCTGCAGGCGGTGGCGGAAGGTGCGCTGGACGGCGAGGCGCCGCCTTCAGGCGGGCTGGAGGTGCTCGCCCAGCATATCCTCGGCTGCGCCTGTGCCGCACCCTTCGCGGCCGATGCGCTCTACGCGGAGGTGCGTCGAGCCGCGCCCTATGCGGGACTCTCACGGGAAGATTTCGACGAGACGCTGCGCTTCGTCGAAAACGGCGGCTACGCTTTGGCCGGCTACGAGCGCTACCATCGCCTCACCCGCAGCACCGACGGCAGCTACCGCGCGGCCTCACCCCGGGTCGTCCGCCAGTACCGCATGAATGTCGGCACCATCGTCGAGGCGGTGACGATGCGGGTCCAGCTCAAGCGCGGCCGTGTCCTGGGCGAGGTGGAGGAATACTTCATCCAGGGGCTGCAGCCCGGCGACACCTTCGTCTTCTCCGGCGAGGTCCTGCGTTTCGAGGGCGTCCGCGAGACGACGGCGCTCGTGTCGCGCGCGAGCGGGGCGGACCCCAAGGTTCCCGCCTACGCCGGCGGCCGGCTGCCGCTCTCCACCTACCTCGCTGAACGGGTCCGGGCCATGCTTGCCGACCCGGCCGGCTGGGAGGGACTGCCGGCGGAGGTGCGCGAGTGGCTGGACCTGCAGCGGGCTGCGCTCGGTCGTCCCGGACGCAGGCCAGCTCCTCGTCGAGATCTTCCCCCGCGGCAGCAAGTCCTTCCTCGTCGCGTACTGCTTCGAGGGCCGCAACGTACACCAGACGTTGGGCGTGCTGCTCACCCGGCGGATGGAGCGGGCCGGCCTCGGTCCGCTCGGCTTCGTCGCCACCGACTACGTGCTCGCCGCCTGGAGCGTGCACGCGCCCGGATCGGACGACGAGGTCGCGGCCCTGTTCGACCAGGACATGCTGGGCGACGACCTGGAGGCGTGGATGGACGAGAGCTCGGTGATGAAGCGGACCTTCCGCAACGTCGCCGTCATCGCCGGGCTGATCGAGCGCCGCCACCCGGGGCAGGAGAAGACCGGCCGCCAGGTCACGGTCAACTCGGACTTGATCTACAACGTGCTCCGCCGCTACGAGCCGCGCCACGTGCTGCTGCGCGCGACCCGCGAGGACGCCGCCCGCGGCCTTGCCGACCTCGGCCGGCTCGCCGCGATGCTGGCGCGCATCCGCGGGCGCATCGCCGTGCGGCACTTGCGCAAGGTCTCGCCGCTGGCCGTGCCGGTGCTGCTCGAGATCGGCCGGGAACAGGTGTACGGCGCGGCGGTCGACGAACTCCTCGATGCCGCCGCCCGCGAGCTGATCGAGGAGGCGACGGCAGTGGAGAGTGCCGAGCCGGCGTCGCCTCCGCGGCGGAGGCGGGCTTGAGCCAAACCAGCTTCTCGTTCTGTGGCGTGGAGCTGATCGCCTGCATCTCCGGGAGCCTCTACATCCCGGCGCTGGCGACGCTCGTCGTCGCCGACCTGCACCTGGAGAAGGGCTCAGGCTGCGCTAAGCGCGGCCGGCTGCTGCCGCCTTACGACAGCCGCGCCACCCTGGCGGCGCTGGCCGGAGCGATCGCGCGGTTCGCCCCGCACCGGGTCGTCTGCCTCGGCGACAGCTTCGACGACCGGGAAGGAACGAGCCGGCTCGTCCGCGACGATGTAGCTGCCTTGAAGCAGCTCACCATCGGCCGCGAGTGGATCTGGATCGCCGGCAACCACGATCCGGCGCCGCAAGGCATCGGCGGCACCCACACAGCCGAGCTCGCCCTCGGCCCCTTCGTTTTCCGCCATGCCGCCCGGAGCATGGCCGCGGCCGGCGAAATCTCCGGGCACTTCCATCCGAAGGCGACGGTCGCGACGCCGGGCCGGCGCATTACCGGCCGCTGCTTCGTCAGCGACGGCGTGCGGCTGATCGTGCCGGCGTTCGGCGCCTACACCGGCGGGCTCGACGTCTTCGCCCCGGCGCTGGCCAGGCTGCTCGCCCCGAACTTCGGCGTTCACCTCATCGGCCGATCGCGCGTCCACGCCTTCCCAGCCGCCCGCCTCCTCGGCGGCGCCGCAGCAGAGGCCGCGCTTACGCCCGCCGCCTCGTCCCGGCGTTGATCTCGGCCTTGATCGCTGCGGCGATGTCGCGGCTGAGTTCGCCGAGGAGCTGGCTCATCGCCGCCGCGATCGCGCCGTACTCCATCGGCACCTTCTCGGCGCGGAAACCGGACCGGCGCATCGCCAGCAACCTTCGGCCGCTGTCGCCGATGATGGTCCAGCGGGCGAGCAGGACGACGTCGCCAGAGGCCCCGCGCTCGAAATTGATGATCTCGACCGCGACCTCCCGGTCGACCGCAACGTTTGCCGGGATGGTCGTGATGCGGTCCGTCGGGATCAGCATCGACAGGTTCTCGGTCAGCACGCTGGTGACGTTCGCCGAGAGCGGGGCCGCCCACTCGTTAAACTTGGCCAGAGCCAGCTCGTTCTCGGTCTCGCGGGTAACCATGACGTTGTGGTTGAGGTACTCGGGCAGCCGGACCGGGACCACGCCGATGAACGGCCCGTCCCGCTGCGGCGCGGGCTCTCCCGCCTGCGGCAGCGCCGTAAGCACGAAGAAGTTGGTTGGCTCGCGTTCCGCGGTGAACGGGTTCGCGCAGGCGGCCAGAACGAGGACAGCGACCAGGGCGGCGGCTCGCGCCAGCAGGGCCTTGCTCATCTTCAACGCGCACCTCCCGGCCGCGTGCGGCCAAACAGCAGTGAATTCGGATCGCGGGCGATGGTGTCGCTCAGGTTGCGCATGGACCGCGCCGCCGCCGTCAGCTCCCTGAGCGCCGTCGACATGTCGAACAGGACCGGCGAGTTCGGCTGAACCATGGCGTTTGCCGAGCCCATGGTCTGCTCGGCGCGGTTGGCAGCCCGCTCGATGGCGGCGAGCGCCCGCTGCATGTCGCCAAGGCTGGCGCGAGCCTGCACCAGCGTCTGATCGACGAGCGGCGCCGAGGCTTCCGCCCGCTCGATCACCGGCCCCAGCTTCTGGTCCAGCGTTTCGCTGAGGTGTTTCACGTTGACCAGGGTGGCGTTGAGGTTCGGCACCACCTCGGCGAGCTGCGGATTGTTGATGACGTTGGTCACGCTGTTGATGGCCAAGCGAACGTCCTCGAGGATTTGGTCCAGCGGCAGGCGGGAGATCTTCTGGATGACCGTCTGCAAGGTTTCCTGAACCGCCTCAATGGTCGAAGGCTGGGTTGGGATCTCGATCCGGTCCTGGTAAGGGTTTTCGACGCTGCTCGCCGGGCCCGAGCTGGCAAAGAAGTCGAGGTTCACCGCCATCTGCCCGGTGACCAGACTGGAGACGCCGAGCTGGGCCCGCATGCCCCGGTCGATGAGCTGCTTGAGACCCGTCCCATCGGGTTGACCCGGGGGCGACTCGCCTACCGCCTGGATCTGACGCGGCTCGATCACGCCGAACACCGGGATGCGGATGTTCTGCTGGGCCAGGTCGTAGCGGAGGAAGACCTCCGTCACCTGCCCAACCCTGACGCCGCGGAATGTGATCGGCGAGCCCGGCGAAAGTCCCGCCAGGGAGCCGTCGAAGTACATCACCACCGGCACCTGCCGGGTGAACAGCTTGCCGCCGCCGAGGATGATGATCGCCGCCAGCGCCAGCGCGGTGGCGCCGATGACGAAGGCACCGATCAACGTCGGGCTCGCCTGCTTGCTCATTGTCTGTCCCCGCGCATATCGGCTCCTGTTCGCGCGGCGGTGCCGCGCCTTTCCTTCTTGCTTGCGGCCCGCTTACGGTCCCGTGTGCTCGGCCTCGCCCCGAGTCAGGAAGTTGCGCACCTTTATCTCCGAGCACTCCTTGACCAGGATCTTCGGATCGCCCTGGGCGATCATCGTCCTCGTCTCGGCGTCGAGGTAGACCGAGTTGTTGGCGATGACGAAGATGCTGGCGAGCTCGTGGGTGACCACGGCGATGGTGGCGCCGAGGCTGTCGCGAAGCTCGAGGATGAGGTCGTCGAGCAGCCGCGAGCTGATGGGATCGAGGCCGGCGCTGGGTTCGTCGAAGAACAGGATCTCCGGATCAAGCGCCATCGCCCGGGCGAGGCCGGCGCGCTTCTGCATGCCGCCGGAGATTTCGGAGGGGTAGTAGTCTTCAAAGCCGGCCAGCCCGACCAACGCCAGCTTCAGCGAGGCCAGCTCTCTGATGTCCTTGGCGCTGAGGTCGGTGTACTGGCTCAGCGGCAGGGCAATGTTCTCGGCCAGCGTCATCGAGCTCCACATCGCGCCCTTCTGGTAGAGCACGCCGGTGCGGCGCAGGATCGCCTCACGCTCGGCCTCGCTGCCGTCCCAGAGGCTCTGGCCGTAGTAGAGCACGCGGCCCTTCGCCGGCGCCTTCAGGCCGATGAGATGGCGCAAGAGCGTGCTCTTGCCGCAGCCGCTGCCGCCCATGATGACGAAGATGTCGCCGCGGTTGATGCGGAAGCTGAGGTTGCGCTGGAGGACGAAGCTGCCGTAGGCCATCGTCAGGTCCTCGACCACGATCGGCGCGCTGGTATCGGCCATCCGTCCGCCCCTAGATGCCGATAACGCTGGTCAGCACGGCGAACAGGCCGTCGAAGACGACGATCAGCACGATGGCGCTGACGACCGCCGAGGTCGCCGCCTGGCCGACCGCCGCCGCGTTCCGGCCGCAGCGCATCCCGCACATGCAGCCGGTGATGGCGATGATGATGCCGAAGACGACGGACTTGCCGATGCCCACGGCGAAGTCAGTGACGCCGAGGAACGCCAGCGTCTGGTGGTAGTACTGGATCGGCGACAGATCGAGCAGGAAGACGCCGACGAAAAAGCCGCCGAGGATGCCGACGAAGATCGCGTAGAGGCAGAGCAGCGGCATCATCAGGATCAGCGCCAGCATCCGCGGCAGGACCAGGAAGTCCATCGGCGGAATGCCGAAGGTCTGCAGCGCGTCCACCTCCTCGTTCACCTGCATCGTGCCGATCTGGGCGGCGAAGGCGGCGCCGGTGCGCCCGGCCATGATGATCGCCGCCATCATCGCGCCCATCTCCCGAGCCATGCCGATGGCGACGAGGTTGGAGATGAAGATCTGGGCGCCGAACAGGCTGAGCTGCAGCGCGCCGACGAAAGCCAGGATGACGCCGACGAGAAAGCTGATAAGCGAGACAATCGGCAGGGCCTGGGCGCCCACCTCCTGAATGATCAGAAACAGGTCGGAGCGGCGAAAGCGCGCCTTGCCGGTGAACAGCCGGCCGGTGGCCAGGGCCACCTCGCCGACGAAGCTCGTCGCGTCGGTGAAGCCCGCGCCCCAGCCCTGCGCCGCCTTGCCGACGCGGGCGAGGAACGGCTCGGCCGCGGCCTCGCGGCGGGCGCCCTTCTTTTCCGGCACGGCGGCGGCCAGGGCGAGAAGCTTGCGCGCGCCATCGGGAACGGCCGTCGCGTCGACGTCGATCTTGCGCGCCGCCGCCGCCGACTTGACCGCGCTGAGGAAGGTGAGCAGGCCCGAGTCCCACTCGCTCACCTCGCCTGCGACAATGACGACCCGCTTCGGCTGCGGCGCGGCATCCAGCCGCCGGCCCACGTCTTCCGCCGAGGGCCGGTCGCTGTGCAGGGTCCAGGGCCCCGCAAGGCGCAGTTCGAGACCGCCGTCGCCTAGCGCACGAACATCGAGTGCGGCCTTCGTGGGCATCGGCGCCGAGGGTGCGACCACCGGATTACTTTATGTTATTGATCCGCGCGGGCTGCTCACTACCCCGAGCAGGCCTCCGGGTCAACGAAGGCTTTTCAAGCAGGATGAACGCCCTTTGGCCGCGCAGGCGCTGGCCCTGCGCGATGAGCCGCTTCCGGACGGTTTTCCGCGATTGGCGCCGCGGATGGCGTTTGGCGCGCGCATCAACAAGCGGTTATAGAGACACGGCTCGACCGGGCGGCGCCCGCCGCTCCGGCTTCCGCTTCGACAACGGTCAACGGCTCGGAGTGTGTCTCCTGGAGGGCGCGTTCGGCGTCATGCTGTTCTTCAAGGCCATGGTCGCGGGGTTTGTCATCGCCGTGCCGGTGGGCGCGATCGGGGCGATGTGCATGCGCCGCGGGCTTCAGGGCCGCTGGATCATGAGCCTGCTGACCGGCCTTGGCGCCGCGACCGCCGACACCTGCCTCGCCGCCGCGGCGATGTTCGGCCTGTCGCTGGTCACCGAGTACCTCAACGCCCATGAGCAGTGGCTGCGAATCATCGGCGGCCTCTTTCTGATCTACATCGGCGTGCGGATGATGCGCTCGCGGCAGCTCCGGGTGACGGAAGCGCCGCGGCCGCAGCCGGTGCAGATGCGCCACTGGCGTATCTGGCTCAGCGCCATCGCCACCGGCTTCGGACTGACGATCATCAACCCGGCGACGTTCCTCGCCTTCATCGCCGTTTTCGCCGGACTGGGTCTCCTCCCCGGCCAGGCCAACGGCCTCGTCGAGCTGTGGGCCATCATCGTCGGCGTCTTCGCCGGCTCGATGCTGTGGTGGTGCGTGCTTACCGGAATGTCCTTCGCCGCTCGGCACAAGCTGCCGCTCGGCATCCTGTCCGCGATCAACACCTGTCTCGGGCTGTTCGTCGCCGGACTGGGCGTGTTCGGGATCTTCTCGTACTTCGAGCCGTACCTCGAACTGCCGCTATAGCGTCGGCCGTCAGCCGCTTCATGATCCGCGGACTATGGCCGGCCGTAATCCGCACACCAACCGCTGCCCGAAGATCCGATCATGCCCCGCGATCACGACCACCTGCCGCGCCGCCTGGATGTTGCCGTGATCGGCAGTGGCATCGCCGGGCTGTCTGCCGCCTGGCTCCTGAGCAAGACCCACAACGTCAGCATCTATGAACAGGACGGCCGCGTCGGCGGCCACTCGAACACCGTACTCGTTCCCGGCCCGTCCGGCCCGGTCGCCGTCGACACCGGCTTCATCGTCTACAACGAGCTGAACTATCCGAACCTGACGTCGCTCTTCGCCCACCTCGGCGTCGAGACGCAGAAGAGCGAGATGTCTTTCGCCGTCTCGATTGGCGGCGGCGACCTGGAGTACTCGGGGTCCAACCTCATGGGCCTGTTCGGCCAGCGGCGGAACGTCCTCCGCCCGCGGTTCTGGCGAATGCTGCGCGACGTGCGGCGCTTCTACCGCGAGGCTCCCCAGCTCCTCGCTGACGGGCACGAGCCGCTCAGCCTCGGCGCCTACCTCGAGCGGGGGCGCTACTCCGCCGCCTTCGTCGACGACCACCTGCTGCCGATGGCGGCGGCGATCTGGTCCACGGACGCGGCGACGATGCGCGACCACCCGGCGCAGGCGTTCATCCGCTTCTGCCTCAACCACGGGCTGATGCGCGTCACCGGCCGGCCGCAGTGGCGCACGGTCACCGGCGGCAGCCGAGCCTACGTCAAGCGGCTCTGCGCATCGTTCGCCGACCGGATCATGGTCAACGCTGGCGTGAGCGCGATCAGCCGCACGCCGGTAGGCGTGATCGTCCATGACGCCAACAGCGCAACCACCCGCTTCGACCACGTTGTCATCGCCGCCCATGCAGACCAGGCGTTGGCCATGCTGGCCGACCCGACGGCCGACGAGCGGCGACTGCTCGGCGCCTTCCGCTACAGCCGCAACACGGCCATCCTGCATCGGGACGAGGCGCTGATGCCGAGGCGCAAGAGCGTGTGGTCGAGCTGGAACTACATCGGTGGAGACGGCGAGGGTTCGGCCGCATGTGCCGGCGGCCGCGGCCAGGTCTGCGTCACCTACTGGATGAACCGGCTGCAGAGCCTCGACGAGAGCGCGCCGCTGTTCGTGACCCTGAACCCGTCGGAGCCTCCCGCCGCCGAAAAGATCATCAGGACCTTCCAGTACGACCACCCAATGTACGACGCCGCCGCGCTCGAGGCGCAAGCGCGGCTCGCCCGGTTGCAGGGCCAGCGCAACACCTGGTACTGCGGCAGCTACTTCGGCGCCGGCTTCCACGAGGACGCGCTCTCGGCTGGTCTCGCGGTCGGCGAAGCCCTGGGCGGCGTCACCCGGCCCTGGCTGGCCGCGGCGAGCGAGCCGCTGCCGGGCATCGCCGAAGGCTTCCGAAGCGCCGCGGAATGAACGACACCCGGTCCTGCCTCTACTTCGGCACCGTCCTCCACCAGCGCATCCGGCCGAAGCGCCATCGCCTGAGCTACGGCGTGTTCTCGCTGTACCTGGACTTGGGCGAGCTTCCCGCGATCGCCACGTCGCTGCGGCTGTTCTCCCGCGACCGGTTCAACCTGTTCGGCTTCTACGGGAGCGACCATGGCGGCAAAGCGGACACGCCGCTGCGCCAGTGGGTGGACGAGACGCTGGCCGAGGCCGGCATTGCGATCGAAGGCGGCTCGGTGCGCCTGCTCTGCTATCCGCGGGTCCTGGGCTACGTCTTCAACCCCTTGAGCGTCTTCTACTGCTTCGACGCTGACGGTGCGCTCCGGGCGCTCGTCTACGAGGTCAACAACACCTTCGGCCAGCGGCACACCTACGTCATTCCCGTTGAGCATGCCGGCGGCGGCTCTATCCGCCAAGCTTGCGACAAGCATTTCTATGTCTCGCCGTTCATGCCGATGGCCGGGCGTTACCAATTCAAGGTCGAGTTGCCGGGCGACCGGCTGAGGCTCGTCATCGATTACGGCGACGACGATGGGCCGCTGCTGCACGCCTCCTTCCGCGGCGAGCGCGTCCCGCTCGACGACCGCACCCTGCTGAAGGCCGCCGTCCGCTATCCGTTGATGACCTTCAAGGTCGTCGCCGGTATCCACTGGGAAGCGGCCAAGCTGTGGCGAAAGCGCGTGCCGCTGATCGACCGCCCGCCGCCCCCCGCCTACCCCGTGACCGTAGTCAGAGCCAACGAACCGTGACATCCCCGTCGACGTCGGCGCCGGCCCGCGAGCCGGCCAGCCTCTGCGCGATCCCGGGCGACCGGGCCGTTCCCGGCGACCTCTGGTCGCGGGGCTTCATCCGCCTTGCCGAGCACATCGCCGGCGGCGAGCTTTCGGTCGTTTTCCCCAACGGCGGCCAGCGCACCTTCGCCCATCGCGAGCGCAACGGCCCGAGGGCGGTGCTCAGGATCAACCGGACCCGCGCCCTCCGCCGGCTCGCTCTTGGCGGCGACATCGGCTTTGCCGAAGCCTACATGGACGGCGACTGGGAGAGCCCAGACTTGACCGCGCTGCTCGAACTGGCGCTGGTCAACGAGGCACAAGCGGGGCGACACCTGGAGCCGGGCGCGCTGCAGCGGCTCGCGAACAGCGTCCGCCACCACCTTCGCCGCAACACACCGAGCGGCAGCCGGCGCAACATCGCCTACCATTACGACCTGAGCAACGCGTTCTACCGGCTGTGGCTGGACGAGGGCATGAGCTACTCGTCGGCGATCTATGCGGCCGACGACCAGCCGCTGGCCGAGGCGCAGGTGGCAAAGAACCGCAGGCTGGCCAGCCTGCTCGGGCTGCGCCCCAGCCACAACGTCCTCGAGATCGGCTGCGGCTGGGGCGGCTTCGCCATCATGGCCGCGCGCGACTACGGCTGCCGCGTCACCGCCGTGACACTGTCCCAGGCGCAGCGCGACCACGCGCAGGAACGGGTACGCGCGGCCGGCTTGAATGGCCGCGTCGAGATCCGCCTTCAGGACTATCGCGACATCACCGGCCGCTTCGACCGGGTCGCCTCAACGGAGATGTTCGAGGCCGTCGGCGAAAGCTACTGGCCCCTGTTCTTCCGGCTGTTGCGCGAGAGGCTGGTGGCGGGCGGCGATCGCCGCCCTGCAGGTCATCACCATCGACGAGAGTCGTTTCGCGACCTACCGGGCGCGCCCGGACTTCATCCAGAAGTACATCTTTCCCGGCGGCATGCTGCCCTCGCCGGCTGCCTTTCGCGACCAGGCCGCGGCCGGCGGCTTCAGGCTCAGCGACGAGGTCGCCTTCGGCGCCTCCTACGCCCGGACGCTCCAGGAGTGGCAGCGCCGCTTCCAGCATGCCTGGGGCGACATCGAGGCGCTGGGCTTCGACCGCCGGTTCAAGCGGATGTGGGAGTACTACCTCGCCTACTGCGAGGCCGGGTTCCGCACCGGCGCCATCGACGTCGGCCAGTTCCGGCTGGTCAAGAGCTGAGGACCGACGGACGCGATGGCAATAGGCGGCAGCATCGGCCGGCCGACCCTTCTGATCTACGCCCTGCCGGCCTTCGCGCTGGCGATGCCGACGATCCCGGCATACGTCTACCTGCCTACCTTCTATGCCGAGACGCTGGGCCTCGGGCTCGCAGTGGTCGGCGTCGTGCTGCTCGTCGCCCGCGGCCTCGACGTCGTGACAGACCCGCTGATCGGGATCGCCAGCGACCGGTTGCCCTCGCGCTGGGGCCGGCGTAAGCCGTGGATCGTCGCCGGCGCGCTGCTCGCGGCTGTGGCTCTGATCCAGTTGTTCCAGCCACCGGCCGATGTCGGCGCCGCCCACCTGCTGATCTGGTCGATCCTGCTCTATCTCGGCTGGACGCTCATCGCCGTGCCCTACGCCGCCTGGGGCGCGGAGCTGTCGCCGGACTACCACGAGCGCGCCCGCATCACCGGCGCCCGCGAGGCGGCCATGGTGCTGGGCGTGGTCGCCGCCGGCGGACTGCCGGCGCTCATCGCCTATCTCGGCTACGACGAGACGACCGGGCTCGCGGCCGTCGCCTGGCTCGCCATCGCCGTCGGCGGCCCGGCCATCGTCCTGCTCGTCTGGCGGGTGAACGCGGACGGCGGCGGCCGCCGCGGGAGCGCCGGCACCGAGGCGGCCGCCCTTGCGGCTCGACCGGCAAAGCCTGGCGGCGCTTCTCGCCAATCGCCCGTTCGTGCGCCTTCTCGCCGGCTGGTTCGTCAACGGCCTCGCCAACGGCCTGCCGTCGGTGCTGTTCCCGCTCTACCTGCAGCACGCCTTGGGCGCCGGGCACGGCCGCGAGCGGCATCCTGATCATGGCCTACTTCGTCGCCGGCGTCGCCGCGATCCCCGGCTGGCTCGCACTCAGCCGCCGGTTCGGCAAGCACCGCGTCTGGTGCTGGGCGATGATCATGGCCTGCCTCGCCTTCGTCTGGGTGCCGTTCCTGGAGCCCGGCCAGATCGCCGCCTTCTTCGTCATCTGCGTCATCACCGGCATGGCGCTTGGGCGCCGACCTGGCCTTGCCGCCGGCGATGCAGGCGGACGTCATCGACCTCGACACTTTGCGCACCGGCGAGGAACGCGCCGGGCTGTTCTTCGCGCTGTGGAGCATGAGCACCAAGCTCGCCCTGGCTGTTGCCGTGGGCGTGGCGTTCCCGGCGCTGGAGGCGCTCGGTTTCGTCGCCGGTGGCGAGAATGATCGCCAGACGATCCTATGGCTCGCCGTGATCTACGCCTGGGTGCCGACCGTACTAAAATTGTGCGCAATCGCCTTGATCTGGAGTCATCCCATGTCCGCCAAGCGTCATGACATCGTCCGCCGGCGGCTCGACGCGCAGGGCGAAGCGGAGCGCGGGTCGGTTTTGCATGACGAGGACTTGCTCGCCTTCTCCTGATCCTTCCTCTCCTGGCCATTGGCAGCTGTGGCACGATGAAACCTGAAAACTTCGCCGGCCGGGAGCCAACCTGGTTCTCGAGGAATACTTCGTCGGCAAGACCAGGGCCTGGGGCATCTTCGAGGATCGTTTCGGCGATCTTCGCCGCGAGTTCGTCGTCGATATCGACGGAACCTGGGACGGCCGCGAGCTCGTTCTCGACGAGAGCTTCGTCTACGCCGACGGCGAGACCGACCGCCGGGTCTGGCGGATCGTCCGCACCGGCGAGCATGCCTACCGCGGTGAGGCGGCCGACGTCGTCGGCCCGGCCGTCGGCACGGTCTACGGCAACGCGCTGAACTGGCGCTACGACTTCGACCTCGACGTCGGCGAGCGCACGCTGCGGGTGAGCTTCGACGACTGGATGTTCCTTCAGCCGGACGGCATCCTGATCAACCGGGCCAAGGTGCGGAAGTGGGGGTTCGAGCTCGGCAGCGTCACGCTGTTCTTCCGCAGGGACGAAGCAGCCGCACACGCCAGGGGGAGTATCGCGGCTGTTGCGCAGTAGCCGGCGCGTCCCGAGCCGCACTTCAAGACGCGGACTTTCGAAACCGATAACCGGGTTCGAGCGAGCTAAGGCTGTTTAGTCTCGCTGCGGACAAGGCTCTCGCCCATGCCCCGGGTCAGGGCAAAGTAGAGCGCGTAGGGCAGGCAGCGGGCGAGCTTGAGGCCCCAGGTGAAGCGCTTGGGGAAGGTCACCTCGAAGCGCTTCGACTTCAGCCCGGCGACGATCGCGCTCGGCCGCGTCGTCGACCTCCATCAGGAACGGCATCTTGAAGGTGTTGCGATCGGTGAGCGGCGTCTTGACGAAGCCGGGATTGATCAGCGTGAGCCGCACCCCGTAGTGGTCGAGTTCCGGCTTCAGGGCTTCGCACATCGTGATTAGCGCCGATTTGCTCGCGCCATAGGCCGAGGCCGACGGCAGACCGCGGTAGCCGGCGACCGAGGCGACGACGGCGATATGCCCGGCGCGGCGCTCGATGAACCGCGGCAGCACCGCCGCCAGCGGAATCACCGTGCCCATGAAGTTGGTCTCCATGATCCGGCGGACGGCCGCGACGTTGAAGTCGGCGGCGCTGAGCGGCGTGTGGGTGCCGGCGTTGAGCAGGACGAGATCGAGCGGCCCCATCTCCGCCTCAATCGCCTCGACCGCGGCGCGAACGGCGGCCTCGTCCGTCACGTCGAGCGGGTACGGACTTACGGCGCCACCGGTCTCGGCGGCGAGGCTGTCGAGATCCTCCAGCGTCCGCGAGCTTGCCGCCACCCGCGCGCCACCCCCCACCAACCGCCGCACCACGGCGCGGCCGATGCCTTTGCCGGCGCCGGTGCACCACGCGATCGTCATGGGTTTGGGATCCGCCGTCAGGACCGGGAGCCGGCCCGGTCGGCCCCGCACGTCACGCAGACGTACTCGATGGTCGAGCCGTCCTTGGCCGGGAAGCGCATCTTCACCCAGCGGCCGTCGGCGTCGTACCAGACCTCGTTGTCCAGTTCGCCCTTGTAGGCATACCGACGCGCGCTGATGGCGCGGCCGTCCGCAGTCTCCACTGTCTCGCTTGCTGCGGGCGAGATGTCGACGCGGTTGACGCGGCCGGTGATGGTGTTGATCACAGCCTCGTGGCCGACGACGGCGTAGGCCCAGTGCTCGGTCGGTAGCGTCTCGCGATCCGTCTGGACCATGCCGCTCGGGCCGGAGACGGTCAGCTTCTGGCCGCTCTCTTCGACGCGGACGACGCTCTCCTTGCCGTTGTCGTCGATCGCGGCGGTGAGCCCGACGAGGCAGCCGTCCCGCCAGGTGGCGTGCGAGGCGTAGACATAGCGGTAGGCGGTGAAGAACAGCACATCGACCGCGACCTCGAAGCGGGTCGCGGTGGTGATCTGGCCGCCTTCGCGCGCGAACGATACCGTGTGGCTACCCACCAGAGCGCCGTTGCGGCGAACGTCGAAGCGGATCTGGTCGCCGTACAGGCTGAACGGATCTGTGGCGGCCGCGCAGGTCGCCTGGGATGCGACGACCGAGGCGCCAGCCGCTGCCTCCGCCGGCCGTCACCGCGCAGACGGCCACTGCGGCAAGGAGCAGAGCGAACCCGGGGGATCGGTCTGGCCATCGCGCCCTCGTCCTTCCACGGCATGACCCGCACCACCCACGGTCGGCTGGCTAACGCGGATCAGATGCGCAGGAACGGATTGATCAGCTTGCCCATCGCCCCGGTCAGCCGGAGCGGCGCGTCGAGGACCACGAGGCACAGGCACTCGCCGTCCTCGTCGACGACCGGCTGATGCGTGTGCGACGGGTCCTTGGCGACGAAATCACCAGGCCCGAACTGGTTGTCCCCGTCGCTGAAGCCGCCGGCGAGCACCAGGGTGTACTCGTTGCCGCGGTGCGAGTGCCGAGGCATGAGGCTGCCGGCCTTGAACCGCATCAGCGACACCTTGACGTTCCTGGCGGCGATGGGGAGACGCACCTCTTCGACCGCGGCGACCAAGCCGCCGACGCGCCGCCAGGCGAGGTGCGCCAAGCCGCGGCCGATGTAGCGGAGCAAGGGCTCCGGAACCTGTGCCGCCGTGTCGAGGTCGACCCGCACGGCAGCGACCATGGCCGGCTCCGGTTCGTCCAGCATGGCCAGGGTCCGCTCCAGCAGCGTGTCGCTGACCGGCTCCGGCCTGACCTCCTCGAGCAGCGCGCCGCCCAGGGCCTCCAGCATCTCGATTTGCTCGGCGCAATCGCGGCACAGCGCCGCGTGGCTTGCAACCGCCAACGCCGGCCCCTCCCCGAGCGCGCCGGCGGCGTAGTCGAGAAGGATCTCCTTATCGGGGTGATGCTTGATCATTGGCAATCCTCCGGCAGCGCGCCGCGCAAGCGCGCCAGCGCGAGTCGGATCCGCGACTTCACGGTTCCAAGCGGCAATCCAAGTTCAACAGCGATGACACTGTGGGACTTGTCCTCAAAGAAGGCTTTCTGCAGCACGTCCAGTTGCTCCGCGGGGAGGATTTGCAGCGCCGCGCGTAGCGCCTCGCTGGACTTGACGCGAGCGAACTCGTCATCGGCGGCGGCGCCCTCGTAGACCGTCTCGGCCGCCTCGGAAAGATCGGCTTCGGGATAACCCTCGCGCCGGAACAGATCGATCCGCTTGTTCCTGACGATGGTGAAAATCCAGGTCGAGACCGTCGCCCGGTTCGGGTCGAAGGTTTCCGCCTTGCGCCATACGGTCAGCATTGTCTCCTGAGCCAATTCCTCCGACGACGCCGCATCGGTCCCGCGGCGCAGCCCGAAGCCCTTCAGCCGCGGGGCGAAGTGCTTGAACAAGCGCGCAAAGGCGTCACGATCGCGCCGAGCCGCCACGGCCTCGACCAGCCCGCACATCTCCTCGTTCGTCAAGGTCGCTTCCCGCTGCAGGTTGCTGACGGCCAGCGCCCGCGAGACAACAACGGAGCGGAACCTGCTCTTCGTTTCCCCGAGGCGTGCGGGCCTTAGCTCCATCTCTAACCCCTGCACAGCAACCATACTACCGGAATACGCCGCCGCCGCCGCTCTGGATCAAACATTACCTGCGCACCGGGCTGGGTTGATTAAAGTGTTCTCTGGCCCGACGCAGGCCTGATAGTCTCACAGCGCGAGTTCGGGCTTAGACGCGGCCAGCCGGAGCAGCGGCCGCAGCTTCGGAATGCCGCCGCGCGTCCATCATCCGCCCGCATCCGGCAGGTTCGCCTCGATCGCCCGTGTCACCGCCTCGGCCGTCGGCGGCGTCATGGTCGAGAAGGACGCCACCAGCTCGCCCTCCGGGGAGACGAGGTACTTGTGGAAGTTCCAGCGCGGCACTGAGCCGGCGCCGGCTTTCTCGGCGGCCCAGCGGTAGAACGGGTGCGCTTGCTCGCCGCTGACATGCACCTTGGCCGCCAGCGGGAAATCCACGTCGAAGTTCACCTCGCAGAACTGCTTGATCTCCGCGTCGCTGCCCGGCTCCTGGTTGCCGAAGTCGTTGGACGGCACGCCGAGCACGACGAGACCCCGGTCGCGGTAGCGGGTCCACACGGCCTGCAGGTCGGCGTACTGGCGGGTGAAGCCGCAGAACGAGGCGGTGTTGACAACGAGAACCGCCTTGCCGCGATAGGCATCGAGCGGCAGCGGCTGGCCCTCGATCGACGAGAACGAAAAGGCGTAGGCATTTTCCGCTGGCGCGGCCCGGACCATGGGCGCGTGGGCCACCCAAAGCCCAATCGCCGCTAACAGCACACCCAGCGTCGGCATCGCTCACCACCTTTGCAGCCCATGCGTTCCGGATACGCCCGACGCGCGCAAGCGGATTTCCTCAGTACGAACTAGCTGCGCCTCGCCACGTTCCGGGCGTGGTCAGGATGTGGGTCGGAATGTCCTTTTCCTGGCCGTTTATGCCCCTTATGGGGCATTATGTCCGGGTCCAGCACGGGGGTCCGAACGCAGTGATAAACGGCTTGGCAACGTCCGCCGCAACCGCCGGTCAACCGGCGCACCAACCCTTGCTCCGCTTCGTTCTTCTCCTCCTCTTGCAGGTCTGGCTGCTGGCGGCGGCAGGGCCGGCCGCCGCCCAGGAGCCGGCGAATTGCCCGCCGCAGCGCGTGATCGCCGCCCAGGAGCCGGCGAATCGCCCGCCGCAGCGCTGATCGCCGCCTGGACCCAGGCCCTGAACTCGATCGAAACCTACGTCCGCGGCTGCCCTACACGCCGGCGCAGCACGCGGCGTTCGCCGCGCAGCTCGACGAGATCGCCGCCGAGGCGAAGAGGCTGTCGACTGAGGCGCAAACGGAGCTGGAGGCCGACGCCCGGCTGTTGAACGCGCTAGGCCCTGCCCCGGCTTCCGGCCAGCCCCACGAGGCCGCCGAGATCGTGCAGAAGCGCCGCGAGATCAGCGACGCCATCGCCGTCGCCCGTGCCCGCATTGCCCAGGCGGATCTGGCTCGTACCCGCGCCGCGGACCTTCAGGATGAGCTGTCGCAGGTCTATCGCCGCAGCCTCATTGATCAGCTCAGCCAGCGGCTGGTCTCGCCGCTGACGCCGCATCGCATCGCCTCCGTTACGGGCGAGGCCCTGCGGGCGATCTCGACGATCGTTCAGGCGCCGATCGGATGGCAGACCAGGATGTCATTCGAGGCCTGGCGTGCCTTCTGGTTCGATTGGCGGACCCTGCTGCTGGCGGCGGCACTCGCCATCGGCTGGTTGATTCGGCGTACGCTACTCCGTCGGCTCGGGCGCGACGCCAGGGTGGAGCAGCCCGCCTACGCCCGCCGGCTTGCGGCCGCCATCGCCGAAGGCGTCGCCGGCGGTGTCATTCCGGCCGCGGTGGTGGCCAGCGCCTTCGCCCGGGCCAAGGCCGACCCGGCACTGGCAGGCACGCTGGCCGGCCACGTCATCGCCAACCTCAGCCTGGTCCTGATCTTCCTGATCCTGACCATTGCCTTCACCCGCGCGGTCCTCGCTCCGGACCTGCCGCAGTGGCGGCTGACCGCCATCACCCCGCCGGCGGCGAAAAGCCTGAGCCGGCGGATCATCCTGCTCGCAGCGGTCTATGCCCTCGACGTCTTCTTCTCCAGGGTTAGCCGGGAGATGCCGGTTTCCTCCGACCTTCGCGCCGTCTATGCCATGGCCATGGGCGCGCTGGAGGCCATCGGCATCGTCGCGCTGATGCACGAGCGGGTCTGGCGGCTGTCCCAGGACCAATCCGGCAGCTCCACAGCTTCGCCGGCCAGCGGCAGGCGCCAGGCCTGGAGCGTCGTCCGCTTCGCCGTCGGCGGCCTAGCCATCGCCGGCGTTATCGCCGCCGCCGCCGGCTACGTTCGCCTCGGCCATTACCTGATCCAGAACCTGCTCGTCAGCGGCGCCATCTTCGCGCTTCTCTATCTCTGCGGCGGCCTTTTGCGCGAACTCGTCGGCTTCGGCCTGCGCGCCGAGCTCCTGACCCGCAGGCTCGGCTTCGGCAACCGCGCCGCCGGCCAGATCCGCTTCTGGCTGGAGGCCCTGGTGGGGCCGCTGCTGCTCGGCGCCGGCATCTACTTCGCCCTGCCGAACTGGGGCGTGCCGGCGGAGGACATCCGCCGCTCGGTCGCGGCCTTTCTCAGCGGCTTCACCATCGGCGGCGTGACGCTCTCGCTCATCGACCTTGCCGTGGCGCTCGCCGTCTTCGTCGCAGTGCTGGCCATCACCCGCACCCTGCGCTCGACGCTGGCCGATCGGGTGCTGCCGCTGACCGAGCTCGATCCCGGCGTGCGCAACTCCATCGCCGTCGGCGTCGGCTACGTCGGCGCGCTGATCGCGGTGCTCCTCGCCGTCGCCGTCCTCGGCATCGACCTCTCCAGCCTCGCGATCGTCGCCGGCGCGCTGTCGGTCGGCATCGGCTTTGGCCTGCAGAACATCGTCAACAACTTCGTCTCCGGCCTGATCCTGCTGGTGGAGCGCCCGGTCAAGGTGGGCGACTGGGTCGTGGTCGGCTGCCAGGAGGGCTACGTCAAGCGCATCAACGTCCGCGCCACCGAGATCGAAACCTTCGAGCGCGCGGCGGTGATCCTGCCCAACTCTGAGCTGCTGCAGTCGGCGGTCGTGAACTGGACGCACAAGGACAAGACCGGCCGCGTCGCCGTCCGCGTCGGCGTCGCTTACGGCAGCGACACCCGGAAGGTGCACGAGATCCTGCTCGCCTGCGCCCGCGACCACCCCGATGTCGTCAGCTGCCCGGCCCCATACGCCGTGTTCCGCGACTTCGGCCCGAGCGCGCTGGAGTTCGAGGTCAGAGGCTTCCTCACCGACGTCGACAAGCGGCTGATGGTGGCGAGCGACCTCCGCTTCGCCATCGACGCGATGTTCCGCGCCCAAGGCATCGAGATCCCATACAGCCAGCACGATATCCACCTGCGCGACATCGATCGAATCGAGCAGGCGCTCTCGGCACTCTCGGGCACGCCAACGGCCGAAGTCGTGCCGCTGCGGAGCGCATTAGCGGTGGCGGACAGTGGCGAGGGCCCCATTGCCCTGATCGAAACCCGGGCTTCCGGCGAGCCCGCGGCCATCAAGCTTGCGACCGGCGCACGAACGAGCGAAGGGCGCGAAAGAGAGCGTCGTCCGTGATCACCCGCGGCACCTTGTTCTGCCCACCGAGCTTGCCGCGGCTCTGCATCCAGGCGGCGAAGGCGCCGGGCGAGAAGACCAAGATGCGCGGCGGCGCCATGCCGAAGTCGCCGGCGCGGTGCAAGGCGTAGTCCTCGTTCAGCGCCGCGAGGCGGGCGTCGAGGCTGGCCGCGAAGACGGCGAGATCGGCCTCCCCGGGCGGCTCGCCCTCGAACTCGACGATGTAGAGGTGCCCGCCGGAGGCTTGGTTCGCCTCGGCGCCGGGAACAAGGGCGCCGACGGTGAAGTCGGTGACGTCGCGGCCGATGGCTCGCGCCGCGGTGCCCACGGCATCCTCGATCTCCTCGCCGATCAGGTGCTCGCCGAATGCGGATAACGTGTACGAGGTTCGGCCGGTAACGACGATCCGCGGCGGATCCAGACCGACGAAGCGGACCGTGTCGCCGATGAGGTAGCTCCACAGCCCGGCGCAGGTGGTGACTGCCAGCGCGTAGTCACGGCCAATTTCGACGTCGGCCAGCCACAGCCGCAGCGGCCGGTCCGCCGACAGGGCTTCGACGGGGATGAACTCGTAGAAGAGGCCGGTGTCGACCTGGAGCCTGAGACCATCGTCCGGCCCGCAGTCGGCGAGCGCGATGAAGCCCTCGCTGGCCGGGTAGACCTCGCGGGTCTCGGCGTGCCCGCCCTCGAGCAACCTGGCGAAGCGCGCCCGGTAGGGGGCGAAACCGACGCCGCCGTGGATCAGCAGCTCGAGGTTCGGATAGAGGGCCGCAAGCCGCGGGTCGTCGCTTCCAGCAACCTCGCGCAGCCGCTCCAAGAAGAGCAAGAGCCAGCTCGGCGTGCCCGAGATCGAGCGGATGTCGGCGCTGAGCGACGCCGGCGCCAGCCGCTCGATCTTTTCTGCCCAATTGTCGATCGCATCGAGCTCGCGCGGCGGGAAATAGCGCGGCCGCGCCCACAACGGCACGTCGCGGCCGGCGATGCCGCTGAGATCACCGCTGAAGATGCCGGGCGCCATCTCGCGCAACCTGACGCTGCCGCCGAGCATGAAGCTGCGCCCGGCGAGGATGCGGCTTCGCGGCCTGTTGGCGAGATGGTGCACCAGGATGTCCAGCGCACTCGTCCGGTTGGAGCGGTTCATCGCCGCCGAGCAGGGGATGTTCTTGGTGACGCCGCTGGTTGTCCCCGAGGTCACGGCGAAGAACGGTATGGTCCCGGGCCAGGTGCAGTCGGCGAGCACCGGGTAGTCCGCCTGCCAGTACTCGTCCCAGAACTGCTCGTAGCGGCGGAGCCGCACGCGCCGCTGGTAGGAGACGACGTCGCCGATCTCAGCGAAGCCGTGGTCGCGGCCGAAGCGGGTGTTCGCCGCCGCCTTCACTAGCGTCATGAGCTGGCGACGCTGCGCCACGACCGCATCGAGGCGGGCGAGCGTCGCCAGCCGGGCCCGAGCATAGAGGCGGAGCAGCGGCGTCGCGTCGAGCATGGCTTACCTCTGGTCTCCGTTAGACCTCGCACGTCTTTGGCGCGCTAATGCGGCAATCCACATGGACCCGCGGAACAAGCCCGCGGGTGACGTTGCGGGAGGCAAGTAAACGGAGCGCCCTTAACCAGCAGATCGGTAAGGCGCCAACATCAAAGCATTGTCATGGCCGCGGCTGTCGCGGCAGGCATGGACCTCTCAAGTCGCGCTCCCCCGGTTCATCGGCGCCAGGAAGGAGTGCAGAAAAGCCCGTTGTCATGACGTAGTGATATAGCATGCTCATGTCGCTTTTCTCGTCGTGGCCGCACTTGTTGCGGCCATCCACGTCTTGACGCCATAGAGTGAACGTTGCCAGCGCTGCATATGTAGGCGGTGCCTTCATCAGCGCGAGAGCGTCATCTGCCGGGTGAAGCGCCGGCGGACCGTCTCCAGCCGTAGCGGCAGCTCGATTTGGGCGCCGTCCCGCCACAGCGGCGCCTGGTCGAGGAAGGTCCAGCAAGCGGTCGCTGGGCCGGTAAAGCCCACACCGCCGGCGACCGAAGCCACCTCCGCCGCTCGCTCTATGCCGCGGCCTCGCCGCCGCCAATGCCTGGAACCCGGCGCTCAAAGACCTCTATGCCCGCCTCACCTAACGCGGCAAGCCGCACACGCTCGCCCTCGTTGCCTGCGCCCGCAAGCTGCAAGCTCCTCGTCTTCGCCAACGCCGTCCTCGCGCTCCACCGCGGACGGCTCTATAGGATACGGCTCTATAGGATGAAGTCGCCGGCGGTCCAGTCGGCCGCTTCAGCGTCAGCGTCGCTGACCGCAATGGCGAAGTCGACGCCTTTCCTGCCGTCGACCTCGCCCTGAACCAGGGAGGCGCCGCTGCCGGACTCGACCACGTGGAGCTGCCCAGCGCGAGTCAGGTCGGCGGTGACGAAGGTGAACGCCTGGCGGCCACCCCTGGTGGCGTCGGCGTCGACGGTGGAGAGATCGATACGATCGCCAGCGGCGGCGCCGACGCCGGTGAAGTCGAGGATGGCGTCGCCGCCGGCGGGTGAGTTGCTGATGCTTGTATAGCGGTAGATGTCGCTGCCGCCGCCCCCTGACAGCGTGTCGGCGCCGGCTTGGCCGATCAGCACGTCGGCGCCGGCATCGCCATAGAGGCTATCGTTGCCGTCCCAGGTAGCGTGTCCGTCGCCGCCGTAGATCGTATCGTTACCCCCGCCGCCGCGGATCGTGTCGGCATCGGCGTAGGGATCCCCATACCAGTCCACCGGCGGCAGGCCGGTGTCGCGGCCATAGAGCGTATCGTCCCCGTCGCCGCCGCCAATCCGGTTGTTCTCGACGTTGCCCCGGATCACGTTGTTCAGCTCGTTACCGGTGGCGACGTCGTTGCCGTAGGAGATGTAGCCGGTCGACAGCAGCGTCAGGTTCTCGACGTTCTCGGGCAGGACGAGGTCGGCCCAACTCTGCACCGTGTCGATGCCTGCGCCCGGCGCCTCGACGACGGCATCCGCGGCCTGGAACACGACGTACGTGTCGTTGCCGACGCCGCCCTCCAGCCGATCGGTGCCGAGGCCGAAGGGTGCGTTGTTGAAGTTCGACGCCGCCTGCAAGGTGTCGTTGCCGGCACCGCCGTAGAGGAAGGTGGTGGGGTCGCCGTCGTCGGAGTTCGACCCCAGCCAGTCGTCGCCGCCATCGCCGTAGAGCTTCAGCGTTCCGGTGTCGGCATAACCTTCGACTCTGTCGCTTCCTGCGCCGCCGCGCGCGGTGGTGTCACCGACGCCCAGCGTCCGGATCGCGTCGTTGCCGCCGTCGCCGCGCAGGGTGCCGTCGCCGGTGATGGTGTCGTTGCCGTCGCCGCCGCTGATGTCGTCGGGGCCCCCAAAGCCGCCATGGATGGTGTCGTCGCCGCCGAGGCCGAGGATGACGTCGCGCCCTTCCGATGGCGTCGCGCCCGTGGGATCGACCACGACGCCCCGTGAAACATCATCGAAGCTGATCGTGTCGCTGCGTCTTGTCCCGGTGAAGGCGGCCATGCTGTCCTCTCTCCGCGCCGGCGGCTGGCTGCCCTCCTCGGGACAACGTTATCCGCCCAACATTATGGTTCTGGCTCGTCCGCAGACTAACAGAGCGATCCCGTCGCCGCACAGGGCGAAGGCGCCCACGCTGCGGCAGGAACAAGCATGGCTGGGTTGCGGGGGCGCCTAGGGGAAAGCTGGAAGGAGGCTGAGCCCCTCCGACCGCCCGGTCGGCGTCGAGTGCAGGGAGGGGCCAGCAGGTGGGACGCGCGGATGCCCTACTCGGCGGCTTCGAGCTCGTTAACCGGGTGCCGGCCGCCGGGTTGCTCCCGATACTCGCCGCCCTTGGCCTTGATGTGATCGCGAACGACCTGCTCGCTCGGCACGGCAAGGTCGTCGTGCACAGCCTTCTGGTACTCGTGGTAGCGGTGGTTCGGCGGCAGCTTCGCGAGCGCCGTGAAGTCGATGCCGTCGGTGGTCAGGCCGACCTGCGTTCTCAGAACCTCGCGAACGTACTCACGATTAGAACTCGAAGCGGACCGGCTCCGGCAATTCCTTCGGCAGGATGGTCTCCGGGTCGATTTTGTCCAGCTTGCGCATCAGCTCGCAGGCTTGGCGAAGGTGCTCGATCTCCATGTTGAGGTGCAGTTCCCAGAGCTGGCGGATGCGCGGGTCGGGCTCGGTCTGCATGAACGAGTAGTAGAATCTCGGTGAGATCCTTGACGATCTCGCGCGCCTTCTTGCCCTCCAGCATGTCGAGCAGGTTGGCGTAGCGATAGAGATGGTCGAAGTCCTCGAGCAGGCCGAAATCGTAACACTGCTTGGCGTAGGGGTCGGGCTCGTTGCGGGCGATCCAGGCGGTCAGGTCGACGGCGACCTGCTCGTAGCCGATCGTGACCTCGAGGTTGCTGGCCTCGCCCGGGGTGAGCCAGTTCACCGCCTTCTGCTGCTGCTGCTCCACCCGGCGGACCATGGCGAGCTGCCGCTTGAGATCGATGTCGTCACAATGGCGGGCGAACTGATGAGAGAAGATCGCCGCCTCGACCTCGGCGCCGTTCATGGTGATGACCCGGCACTGGCTGTAGGGATGGACGTCGAGTTTGTTGTAAGGGCCGACGTTCAGCTCCGACCAGTTGCGGAGCTGCTTGTCCATGGGGATACCGCGCTCTTGCAGCGGGTTGAAGGCCATGAGGATACTCCCGTGCTGATGTCCGGCGGGCGGGCCGCCGGCGGCGGCCCGGGGTGCGGGAGATCAACGGGAGGGCGGAGACAAGGTTCCGGTTGACGTGCGAGAGCGACCGAAACGCAGACCGGCCGGCCGCGAGTTCCCCAGCCGGTCGTTGTTCAGTCGGCGCTCAGCCTGCGCGCCTCGACGGTGATTGGCAGCCGGGTGTCGGTCGCCATGTCCGGCAGTTGCAGCCGCCAGCCATTGGCAAGTTCGACCCAGCCGCCCCACAGCGTCGGCGTTTGCGCCTCGACGATGGTTTGCTCCAAGTCCTTCTTGGCGACGTAGGCCGAGAACGTCTCCCCGCTCTTGCGGATCATCACCTTCATCGCGTCCTCCTTGCTGCAAACGCCGTGCTTTGCGATCAGGCGGCGACGATGCTGTCGGCAGGGCAGACCGAGACGCACTGCGGCGCGTCGAACAGGCCGTCGCATTCCGTGCACTTGGAGGCGACGATGGTGTAGCTGTCGCCCTTCATGGTGACTGCGCTGTTGGGGCAGTCGAACTCGCAGGCGCCGCAGACTGTGCAGGTGCCGGTGACGATCTTGTAGGCCATGACTTTATCCTTTCGGGTTCGGTGAGCGGCTGCCCGCTCCTTGGCAATGGCTTCAGGCCGATCTGGCGATGGCGGCTTCGCTTGCGGTGAGGGCGCGGAAGGCGGCGGCCGCTGCCGGCTCGATGTACTGGCCGGCGAAATCATCGAAGACGGTGATGCCGGCCTGGGCGAGCCGGTCTGCGGGGCAGCGGCCAACCTTGGCCGTCAGCACGACGCTGACGCCGTCGAGCGCGGCGATCGTGTGCTCGAGCACGTCGTCGTTGCCGTCGCCGCCCTGGCAATAGCGGCCCGCGCGGCGGTGGCCGATGAGCCGCACGCCGGCCCGGTCGACCTCATAGATCTGGAACTCGCTCGCCTGGCCAAAGTGCTGGTTGACCCGGCCGCTGCCGCGGGTGCAGACGGCGACGAGCAGGCTTTCGTCGCCTGCCGCGGCGGCGAGGTGCGCGGCGGCCTCGGCGGAGGCGGCCTGGCGATCGGCGCGCTCGCGGGCGACGAGCCGGCGGTAGACCTGGCGCTTGACCGGATCGACGGCCGGCGGCTCCGCCTTGGCGCGATCCTCGGCGAAGTCGGCATTGCGGTCCTCGCCCAGCAGGCCGACGGCATCGGCCCGACACTGGCGGCAATGCTTCATCAGCTTCGCTCCGCCGCCGAGCCTGTCCTGCAAGCCCTTAAGCTCGCCAGGAGTTGGCCCGCGCTGGCCGCTCAGCCCGTAATGGGTGCCGTGCGCCGGATCCGAGATCAGTGGCATGACGTTGTGCAGGAAGACGCCCCAGCGCTGGACTTCAGCGTTCACCTCGACGAGGTGGTCGTCGTTGACGCCTGGGATGAGCACCGAGTTGATCTTCACCAGCACCCCTGCCGCGACCAGGGCGGCAATGCCCTCCTTCTGCCGGGCGAGCAGGATCTCCGCCGCAGCCCTGCCGGTCCAGCGCCTGCGGTCGAACGAGATCCAGGGATAGATCTTCGCCCCGACGTCGGGGTCGATGGCGTTCAGCGTGACGGTGACGTGGGAGATGTTGAGCGCCCTGATCGCCTCGACGTGATCGGGAAGGGCGAGGCCATTGGTCGACAGGCACAGCTTGACGTCGGGAAGCGCCGCCGCGATCCGCTCGAACGTCTCGAACGTGGCGCTGGGGTTGGCGAGGGCGTCCCCGGGGCCGGCAATGCCCACGACCGAGAGCTGCGGCATCTCGGCGGCGACGGCCAGAACCTTGGCCACCGCCTGATCCGGGTCCAGCCGCTTGCTGACGACGCCGGGACGGCTCTCGTTGGCGCAGTCGTACTTGCGGTTGCAGTAGTGGCACTGGATGTTGCATGCAGGCGCCACGGCGATGTGCATGCGGGCGAAGTAGTGGTGGGCCTCGTCGCTGTAGCAGGGGTGGTCGGCGATCTTCGCCTGGATGTCCGGGGGCAAGTCCTTGGCCGCCGCCCGAGGCGCGCCGCCGCAGGCGCTGGCGCAGGCTGGCGCCTTGGCGCCGCCGCTGCTGGCTTCCGTCGTGGCCGCGGCGTGCGGGCCCGGCGCGGCCGGCGATGGCATCAAGGGAAACGACGGTCCGCTGCATGCGCCCTCTCCGACAAGCCACGACCGCGATACGCCGCCGCCCGTCAGTTACAGCAACCGCCGTGCCAAGCTGCTAAGCCGTTGTTTCTGCGGGTTCATGCGCAGAAGGAGTGCCGCTTGCGGGCATGTGCGGCTTGCGACATCGTGTCGGACATTCGACAGTCGGGGCGACGACCGCCTCCATTTTCCCATACCGTCGTCCGCGGGCTTGTTTCGCGGGCCATGGATCGCCGTGACGAGCACGGCGATGACGGTTGAAAGAACCTCGGGGAGTAAGGCCACCGCCGGCGATTTCTCGTTCTTCGTCACCCGCGGACGTGTTCCGCGGGTCCACGTGGAACGCCGTGACGAGCACGGCGATGACGGCGGAGCAGCTACAGCCGCTTGATCTCGATGTTGTGCTTGCGCAGCGCGTAGCCGACCTGCCGCGGGGTCATGCCCAACAGGCCGGCCGGCCTTGGCCTGGACCCAGCCGGCCTTCTCCATCACCCGGATCAGCCGCTCGCGCGGCGGCAGAGCGCGTCGAGGTCGGAGAGGTCGTCGAGCCCGAGCCCAGTCGCTGCCGCCAAGCGCGCCGTCGCCGCCATCGCGGGCCTCGGCATCGTCCGTCGTCGACGTCCGCCATCGGATGCGCGCCTGAGGCAGCGGGATCATCACCGCCGCCTGGCAGCCGCTCGACTGGCAGGCGAGGTCGATGTCGTCGATGACGTCGCCGCGCGTCATGGTCGCGGCGCGGTAGACGAAGTTCTCCAGCTCGCGGACGTTGCCGGGGAAGCTGCACGAGGTCGAGCACGTTGACGGCGTGCTCGGTGAACGCCAGCGTCCGCTCGTTCTCGGCGTTGAAGGCGCGGAGGAAGTGCTCGGCGAGCAGCGGGATATCCTCGCGCCGCTCGCGCAGCGACGGGATGAACACCGGAACGACGTTGATGCGATAGTAGAGGTCGGCGCGGAACTCGCCCTTGGCCACCGTCTCCTCCAGGTTGCGGTTGGTGGCGCAGACCAAGCGGACGTCGACCTTGAGGGTCCTGGTGCCGCCGACCCGTTCGAACTCACGCTCCTGCAGCACGCGCAGCAGCTTGGCCTGGAACGCCGGCGAGACGTCGCCGATCTCGTCGAGGAACAGCGTGCCGCCGTCGGCCAGCTCGAAGCGGCCCTTGCGCTCGTCGGTGGCGCCGGTGAACGAGCCCTTCTCGTGGCCGAACAGCTCGGATTCCAGCAGCGTGTCCGGGCAGGGCCGCGCAGTTCACCTTGACGAACGGCGCGTCCTTGCGCGGGCTCAGGTTGTGCACGGCCTTGGCGATCAGCTCCTTGCCGGTGCCGCTTTCGCCGCGGAGCAGCACCGTCGAGCGGGTGGGGGCGACCAGATGGATCTGGGCGAACACCTCCTGCATCGGCCTGGCTCGTGCCGATGACCTTGTCGACGTTGTAGCGTGAGCTTCGCCGTCGGCGCGCGGCAGGGGCAGCACCTTGCGGCCGCAGCCGTTCACGCGGCTGCGGGCTGGGCCGCCGCCATCTTGTCGTGCAGCTTCACCGTCTGGGCGATCAGGTTCGCGACCATGGTGAGGAAGCGGACGTCGTCGCCGAAGTTCACCTCGGTCTGGTCGCTCCAGATGCGGTCGACGGCGAGCACGCCGAAGGGCTTGGCCGATCGTCTTGATCGGCACGCCGATGAACGAGATCTTCTCGTCGTCGAGCATGCCGGGCGCGCGGACGTAGTCGGCGAGCAGCGGGTGTCGTCGACGTTCTCGGTGACGAACGGCATCTGCCCGGCGAGGATGCCGTTCCGCCGCTTCCCGCGGCAGGTGGCAGCGCCCTTACCCAGCGCCGCCGAGGCGCACGACATGCAGCTCCCCATCCTCGTCGGTGATGGCGACGACGCCGTGGCGCATCTGCAGATACGACGACATCAGGTTGAGGACGGCGCGCAGCGCCCCGTCGAGGGTGGGCGACGAGGTCAGGATCTTGCTGATCTCGTACAGGCTGACCAGGGAACGCGATGTGTCGGCGGTGGTGCTCACTGCCATGCGCTGTGATCCTGATGATGGTTGGAGGCAAGCAGCGGTAGAACGCATCGTCCCGCCGCGCCCTGCCCCGAGCGGGGGGCATTGCGGCCCGCTCAGGGTTGTCAGCGATCTCCTCGTGCCGAGGCGTGCTCACGGCGCTGCGTCCACTGGAAGCGAACCAAGCCTTGCGTCCTTAGCTGCGGCCTCTTCGGCCAAAATTCCATGACGGCTTCCCGTCCCAATGTTGCGGCCGCGTCGCAAATCCGGTGCCAACTCTAGCGGCCGCTTTCGGGTCCTGGTTTCAATGATTTGGACAGGCGGTATCGCCGGCGCGGGCGGTCCCTGCTGATCATTCGCAAGGCATTGCCCGCGTCATGCGCAGGACAAGGCGGGCCGGGTAGCGGCCCTTCAGGGTCTGTTTAGGATCCGGCCGCATCGTCTGGACGGGCGCTGGCGTCGGTGCCATAGTCGCCGCGCTCACAGCCCCGCCGGCGTCACGGGCGGACGCGGCTTCAATATGACAGCAGGCTCAAGCGGATGGACGTCGGCACCCTCCTTTTCACCTGGCTGAACGGCAAGAAGGTCGGCAGCGACAGCTACGGGAACCGCTACTACCGCAGCCGCCGGCGGCCGCGCTATGGCCGGGAGCGGCGCTGGGTGATGTTCAATGGCGCGCCGGAGGCGAGCAAGATCCCGCCGGAGTGGCATTCCTGGCTGCACCACGTCACCGAGGAGCCGCTGCCCGAGGCGGCCAAGACCTACCCGTGGGCGAAGCCGCACGTGCCCAACCTGTCGGGCACGCCCTTCGCCTACCGGCCCAAGGGCCACGACCTGCGCGGCGGCAAGCGCCAGCGGACGACGGGGGACTACGAGCCCTGGACCCCGAGTTGAGGCTGGGCCGTTCAGCGTGAATGCTGCCGAGATCCGGGAGATCTGCGTTGGCGGGCTGGCGATCGGGCTGCTCGCGGGCAGCCTCGCGATGTTCTATAGCGGCGGCCCGCAGCAGGCCAGCGCCGGCATCGAGACGTACCGCATCTCTGCCGACTTCAACCGCATCGACGGGCTGGAGCCAGGTGCCGAGGTGCGCTTGAGCGGCATTCCTGTTGGCCGGGTGGTGGCGGCGACGCTTGCCGACAGCTTTCGCGTGCGCATCACGATGCTGATCGACAGCGACGTTCAGCTTCCCGCCGACACCGCCGCCTCGATCCAGACCGATGGCCTGTTCGGCGCCAAGTCGATGGTGCTCGATCCCGGCGGCGACGAGCGCATGCTCGCGCGACGGCGAGCGCCATCTCCTTCACCCAGGACGCCGTCGTCGTCAGCGACCTGCTCGACCTGATCATCGCCGAGGGCCGCGCCGTCCGCGGCATGACGCCGGACGACCCGGCGCCGGCGGGATCCGGCGGCGCCTCGCCGGCTCCGGCAGGCCTGCTTGGAGGCGACCAGTGACGCGCAACCTGATCGAGACGGTGATGGGCGCCGTCGTCCTCGCAGTGGCGGTGATGTTCGTCTATTTCGCCTACACTACCGCGCAGATCCGCACGCTCCCGGGCTACGAGGTGAGCGCCGCGTTCTTCAAGGTGGGCGGGCTCAACGTCGGCAGCGACGTGCGCATCAGCGGGGTGAAGGTTGGCACCGTTGTCGAGCGCCGGCTCGACCCGGCGACCTTCGATGCCATCGTCGTGATGAGCGTCGCCAACGAGATCAAGCTGCCGGAGGACACGGTCGCGGCCATCGCCAGCGAGGGGCTGCTCGGCGGCAAGTACGTGAGCCTCGAGCCCGGCAAGGCCGTTGCCTTAGTCGCTCCCGGCGCCCAGCTACGCGAGACCCGGAGCTTTAAGTCCCTGGAGGATCAGGTCGGCGAGATCATCTTCCTCGCCACCAGCAAGCCGGAACCGGCCGCGGGCGGCGTCCCCGGAATCCGGGCCCGTGAGGCCTGCCTTCTGATGGCGCAGCAGTGGAACGCCGCCGGCTATGCGAGCAGCGCCCGATTTGTTGCCGAGCTGGCGGCGCCGCTGGTCGACCTCCTGGCACCGGGGCCGGGCGAGCACATCCTCGACCTTGGCTGCGGCGACGGTGTCCTGTCCGCCGAGATCCAGGCGCGCGGAGCGATGGTGGTGGGCGTCGATGCCAGCAGCGAGATGGTGGCGGCGGCGCGCGGCAGGGGGCTCGACGCCAGGGTGATGCGTGGAGAAGCGATCGCGTTCATGGAGCGGTTCGACGCCGTCTTCAGCAACGCCGCGCTGCACTGGATGCCCGACCTTGACGCCGTGTTCGCCGGTGTCGCGCGGGCGCTGAAACCCGGCGGGCGCTTCGTTGCGGAAATGGGCGGCGAAGGCAATGTCGCCACGGTTGTAGGGGCGCTCGACCGAGCGCTCGCCCGGCGTGGGCTGCGCGCGCCCTCGCCCTGGATCTTTCCGTCGCCGGAAGCCGTGGCGTCGCTGCTTTCGCGCCACGGCTTCCGGATCGAGGCCGTCGAGGCATTTGACCGTCCGACACGGCTGCCGGGCGATCTTGACGACTGGCTCGAGACGTTCGCCGGCGACTACCTCGCGTTTGTTCCGGTAGCTGAGAGGGCCGCATCCGTCAAAGAGGTGCGGGAAGCGCTGCGCCCGCTCTTGCACTCGCCGGCAGGATGGACACTCGATTACGTTCGTCTACGGTTGGCAGCTTGCCTGCCCCGGTCACGTGATATTGAGGGAGCTGCTTCTTGACGCCGGGACATCACCGCGTTCTCGCGCGAGCAACCCGCCCTCACCCGAACCCTCTGGCCGCCGGTCCAGATACCTGTCCCCGAGCGCATCGCGCCCCCGCTTGCGCCTGTCGGCGCGCGGGAAAGGGCCGTACGCAGAGCGGGCGCGTCCGCGAAAGCGGGGGGTGAGGGCGATGATTGCCTGGCCCGCCGGCCGAAGGCTGTGCGCTGCCGCCACCGCAGGCCTAGCGGCGGCGCTTGCATGGCAATCGCCTGCGCATGCCGAGGCCATGGACGCAGCGATGCTCCAGGGCCTGGACAAGGTCACCGCGCGGATCTCCACCATCGAGGCGCCGGTGGGCCGGCCGGTGCGCTTCGGCACCCTGGAGATCGTCGTCCGCCACTGCGACAAGGCCCCGCCGGAGGAGCAGCCGGAGGCTGCCGCCTTCCTCCAGATCTCCGAGATCAAGCGCGGCGAGCCGACGGAGGTTCTGTTCTCGGGGTGGATGTTCGCCTCGAGCCCGGCGCTGTCGTCGCTGGAGCACCCGGTCTACGACGTTGTCGTCGTCGACTGCGTAGCGAGCTCGAGCGCGCCGGCCCAGAGCTCGTCCCCGGTCAAGCGGGAGTAGAACGTCGCCGGCTGCTGCAGGGCGTCGTCCAGCATCTGCAGGTAGACCGGGTTCGGGATCTCGACCGCGCCGAACTGGCGCAGATGGTCGGTGATGAACTGGGTGTCGAGCAGGGTGAAGCCGCCGCGCCGCAGGAGCGCGGCGAGGTGGACCAGCACGACCTTGCTGGCGTCGGTCGCACGCGAAAACATGCTCTCGCCGAAGAAGGCGCCGCCCAGCGCCAGGCCATAGAGGCCGCCCACCAGCCGGCCGGCGCGGTATGCCTCGATGCTGTGGGCGTAGCCGCGCTCGTGTAGCTTGATGAAGACCCGGGTGATCTCGGCGTTGATCCAGGTCTCCGGGTGCATCGGCCGAGGGGCAGCGCAGCCCGCAACGACTGAGGGGAAATTGAGGTCGCAGGCGATCTCGAACGGGCGCTTGCGGATCGTCTTGCCCAGCCGCCTCGGCACGTGGAAGGCGTGCAACGGCAGGATCCCCCGCGCGTTCGGCGCGACCCAGTGGACATGCGGGTCGTGACGCTGGCTCGCCATCGGGAAGATCCCGATGGCGTACGCCCGGATCACCATCTCCGGGGTCAGCCGGTGGCTTCCTCCGCCGTGCTTGATGACCGGGCTCCTACGAACGCTTCCAGCCAATGAACATGGTAGGTTCCGGCGCGGAAGTCCTCCGCCTCGAGCACGCGCAGGTGCAGGGGGATGGTGGTCGGGATCCCGTCGATCACGTACTCGGTGAGCGCCCGGTGCAAACGCATCAGGCAGATCTCCCGGGTCGGCCCATGGACGATCAGCTTGGCGATCATGCTGTCGTAATACGGTGGAACGACGTAACCGGAATACAGGGCCGAGTTCGAACCGCACGCCGAGGCCGCCCGGAGGATGGTAGTCACCGATGCGGCCCGGGACCGGCGTGAAGCTCTCCGGGTCCTCGGCGTTGATCCGGCACTCGATGGCATGGCCGGAGAAGCGAACGTCGTCCTGGCCGTAGCCAAGGGGGGCGCCGGCCGCGATGCGGATCATCTCCCGGACCAGATCCACCTCGCACACCATCTCGGTGACCGGATGCTCGACCTGCAGCCGGGTGTTCATCTCGATGAAGTAAAAGGCGCCGCCGGCGTAGAGGAACTCTACCGTGCCGACGCTGCGATAGCCGAGGGCGGTGGCGGCGCGCACCGCAGTCGCGCCAATCGCCTTCCGCTCCGCATCGCTCAGCGCCGGCGAGGGCGCTTCCTCGAGCACCTTCTGGTGGCGGCGCTGCATCGAGCAATCGCGTTCGCCGAGGTGGACGACGGCGCCGTGCAGGTCGGCCAGGATCTGCACCTCGATGTGGCGGGGCTGAGCCAGATACTTCTCCAGGTACAGCTCGCCGTTGCCGAACGCCGACGTTGCCTCGGCGCGGGCGAGTTCCATGGCAGCCTTCAGCTCCGCCGGCTCGTGGACGACCTTCATGCCGCGCCCGCCGCCGCCGGCCGCGGCCTTCACCAGCACCGGATAGCCGACCGTCTCGGCGATGGCGCCGGCGTCGTCCTCGCTCTCGATCGGGCCCTCGGAGCCGGGGATGACCGGGATGCCGACCTCGCGGCAGAAGCGCTTGGCTGCCACCTTGTCGCCCATCAGCCGGATGTGCTCCGGCGACGGGCCGATGAAGGCGATGCCGTGCTCCTCGACCATGGCGGCGAACTCGGCGTTCTCGCTCAAGAACCCATAGCCCGGGTGGATCGCGTCGGCATTGCTGATGGTCGCGGCCGTCAGGATCGCCACCGGGTTGAGGTAGCTCTCCGCCGCAGAGGGCGGGCCGATGCAGATCGACTTGTCCGCCAGGCGGACGTGCATGGCGCTGGCGTCCGCCGTCGAGTGCACCGCCACGGATCCAATGCCCATATCGCGGCAGGCCCGGAGGATGCGAAGGGCGATCTCGCCGCGATTGGCGATGAGGACTTTCTGGAACACGGGGCCCCGCGGCTCTACTCGATGATCAGCAGCGGCTCGCCGTACTCGACCGGCACGCCATTGCTGACCAGGATGCGGGTGACGACGCCGGCGCGCGGGGCCTTGATCGGATTGAAGACTTTCATCGCCTCGATAAGCAGCACCGTCGTCCCCGCCTCCACGGCGTCGCCGACCTTTACGAACGGCGGCAACGACGGCTCCGCCGTGATGTAGACGACGCCGACCATCGGCGAGGTGATCAGGCCCGGGTGGTCGAGCACCGCGTCCGCTTCGCGCGCCGGCGCCGGGATCACGTTGGACACGACAGGCGCCGCGCCCACGGCTCCTGCGCCCCCTGCCGGGTGGGCGTTTCGAGCGACGCGCACGCGCAGGTCGCCCAGCGCGTACTCGATCTCGCTCAGCCCCGTCTCGGTCAACAGGTTCGCCAGCTCCCGGACCAGGTCCGGGTCGAACTCGGCGGTCTTCTTCGCTGCGGTCATGGTCCGCCCTTCGTTCAAATCCCGCGATCCTGCATCTTCGCCGCGGCCTCGATGGCGAGCTCGTAGCCGAGGGAGCCGAGCCCGCAGATCACGCCCTGCGCTACTCTGGAAACGTAGGAGAGGTGGCGGAATTCCTCGCGGCGGAAGATGTTCGACAAGTGAACCTCGAAGATGGGGACGGCGGCGGCGGAGAGCGCATCCAGCATGGCGACCGACGTATGGGTATAGGCTGCGGCGTTGATGATGATCGCGATATAGCGGCCGTGCGCCTCCTGGATCCAATCGACGAGCTGGCCCTCGGCATTGCTCTGCCGCCAGTCGAGGGCGAAGCCAAGCGCGTCCGCGCGCCGCCTGCAGGCCGCTTCGATGTCCGCCAGCGTCTCGCGGCCATAGATCTCGGGCTCGCGCCGGCCGAGCAGGTTCAGGTTCGGGCCGTTGAGGACGAGGATTTGCGCGGTCATCGGCGGAGGGTCGCCTGCTAGCGAAGCCCGCGCTTATACCATGGCGTCCTCCTTGTGTAACCTTGGCATTGGATTATCTTGGGCTCGCGCGAGCACGGATTGGAAACTCGCGCGGGGTAGAAAAAATACCAGACGGGACATCGACTTGAGCGACATGCGCGTCACCATCAACGGCGAACAGCGGCTGGTTTCGGCGCGGCTCACCATCGACGAGCTGCTGGCCGACATGGGCCTCGATCCGCGCAAGGTTGCCGTCGAGCGCAACCTCGAGATTGTCTCCCGCTCCGGCTACGGCGAAACGACTGTCAGCGACGGCGACCAGATCGAGATCGTCCACTTCATCGGCGGCGGCGCGCCGGACGCTGCCGCGCTCGGCAGCGATGCCGACGATCCGCTGGTGATCGCCGGCCGGCGCTATCAGTCCCGCCTCCTGGTCGGCACCGGCAAGTACCGCGACTTCGAGGAGACCGCCCGCGCCATCGCGGCCTCGGGTGCGGAGATCGTCACCGTCGCGGTGCGCCGGGTCAACGTCACCGACCGCGACAAGCCGATGCTGATCGACTACGTCGACCCCAGGACCTACACTTACCTGCCCAACACCGCAGGCTGCTACACCGCCACCGATGCGGTGCGGACGCTCAGGCTCGCCCGTGAGGCGGGCGGCTGGGACCTGGTCAAGCTGGAGGTCCTGGGCGACCAGCAGACGCTCTATCCCAACATGGCGGAAACCTTGACCGCCGCCGAAACCCTGATCGACGAGGGCTTCAAGGTCATGGTCTACTGCAGCGACGACCTGATCTTCGCCAAGAGGCTCGAGGAGATGGGCTGCGTCGCGATCATGCCGCTGGCTGCGCCCATTGGCTCGGGGTTGGGAATCCAGAACGCCATCAACATCCGGCTGATCGTCGAGCGGGCGAAGGTGCCGGTGCTGGTCGACGCCGGCGTCGGCACGGCCTCGGATGCAACCGTGGCCATGGAGCTTGGCTGCGACGGCGTGCTGATGAACACCGCCATCGCCGAGGCCAAGGATCCGATCCTCATGGCCCACGCCATGCGCCTCGCCGTGCAGTCGGGCCGGCTGGCCTACCGGGCCGGGCGGATGGCGAAGAAGCGCTACGCCGACCCGTCCTCGCCGCTCGCCGGCCTCATCTAGGCGCACACCCGCCGCTGCCTACTTCTTGGGCATTCGGTCGAGTATGGGCAATGTGCAAGCAGAACGCTCCGGTGAATCACTGGCGCCGTGGCCAGGAGGCTTCCGCCGGAGACTGCTGAAGGCCCGGTGCGCAGCGGCGACGAGTGGCACGCGGATTGCTCTCTATCGATGACAACGACAAAAGCGATAACCCCGTGCGGGTTGCGGGACAAGGGGAGCCATGGCGTTCGACGAGATGCGCGGTGCCCACAACGGCGTCCGGAATGCCTATCGCGCCTATGAGCGATGGCTCGAGACGACGCCTGTCGAGCGCCTGATCGAGAAGCACCAGCAGGCCGACCTGATCTTCAAGCGGCTCGGCATCACCTTTGCCGTCTACAGCAGCGATGAGGGCGCGGAGCGGCTGATCCCGTTCGACATCATCCCGCGCATCCTCGACGCCGACGAGTGGAAGATCGTCGGCGCCGGCGTCTGCCAGCGAGTCCGGGCGATCAACGCCTTCCTCGACGACGTCTACCACGAGCAGCACATCCTCCGCGCCGGCCGCGTTCCATCCGACTTGGTGCTTAACAACCCGTGTTTCCGCCCCGAGGTCTTAGGGCTCGACCTGCCGCGCAACATCTACGTGCACATCGCCGGCATCGACGTCGTCCGCGTCTCGGCGGATGAGTTCTACGTGCTGGAGGACAACGCCCGGGTCCCGTCCGGCGTCTCGTACATGCTTGAAAACCGCGAGACGATGATGCGGCTGTTTCCCGACCTCTTTGCCTCGCACCCGGTCGCGCCGGTGAACCACTACCCGGAGGTGCTACTCCGCACGCTGCGGGCGGCGGCCCCGCCCGGCGTGGTCGAGCCGACGGTGGTGGTGCTGACGCCCGGCTTCTACAACAGCGCCTATTTCGAGCACGCCTTTCTGGCGATGCAGATGGGCGTGGAGCTGGTCGAGGGGCCGGATCTGTTCGTCGAGGATGACCGGGTCTACATGCGCACGACCGACGGGCCGAAGCGGGTCGACGTCATCTACCGGCGCATCGACGACGACTTCATCGACCCGCTGGCATTCAACGCCGACTCGATCCTCGGCGTCCCCGGCCTGCTTTCGGTGGTGCGCAATGGCCGGGTGGTGCTGGCCAACGCCATCGGCACCGGCGTCGCTGACGACAAGGCCGTCTACTGCTACGTTCCCGACATGATCGACTTCTACCTGGGCGAGAAGCCGATCATCAACAACGTCCCGACCTACCGGCTCTCAGATGCGGACGACCGCGGCTATGTCCTCGGTCACCTGGAAGAGCTGGTGGTCAAGGAGGTTGGCGGCTCGGGCGGCTACGGCATGCTCGTCGGGCCCGCCAGCACGTCGGAGCAGCGCTTCGAGTTCCGCAAGAAGATCCTGGCCGACCCCGACAACTTCATCGCCCAGCCGACGCTTAGCCTGTCCACCTGTCCGACGCTGGTGGATGCCGGCATCGCGCCGCGCCACGTCGACCTGCGCCCGTACGTGTTGACCGGCGAGACGACAACAGTGGTTCCCGGCGGGCTGACCAGGGTCGCGCTCCGGGAAGGCTCGCTGGTGGTGAATTCGTCCCAGGGCGGCGGGACGAAGGACACCTGGGTCCTGGAGGCCTGAGCCGTGCTGGGACGGACCGCCAACAGTGTCTACTGGATGGCCCGGCTGGTCGAGCGCGCCGAGAACATGGCGCGGCTGCTCGCCAGCACCTACCACATGTCGCTGATGCCGGCGGCCGGCGGCAACGATGCGCAGCAGTGGGAGGCGCCGCTGAAGCTCGCGGGCGACCGCGAGGTGTTCCTCGAGCGTTACGGGGAGATCACCCCGGGCACCGTGCTGCAGTACATGGTGCTCGATCCCGACAACCCCGCCAGCATCCGCTCGGCGGTCCGCCAGGCGCGGGAGAATGCGCGCGCAACCCGTCCGGAGCTGACGACCGAGGTGTGGGAGGGCATCAACCAGACCTTCATCGAGCTGGAGAGCCTGTCCTACAGCAAAATGGTGGAACAGGGCTTCCGCGAGTTCTTCGACTGGGTGAAGGAGCGCTCCCACCTCTTCCGCGGCGCCATCTACGGAACCATGCGCCGTGGCGACGCCTTCACCTTCTCCCGCCTCGGCACCTTCATCGAGCGCGCCGACAACACCGCCCGCTTCCTCGCCATCAAGTGGGAGATCCTGACTCCTTCGACCGGCGGCAGGCCGCTCGCCGCCGAGGACTACTACCGCTGGGGAGCGCTGCTCCGCGCCTTCAGCGCCTTCAAGGCCTACCGCGAGGTCTACTCTGGGATCATCGAGCCTCGGCGGGTGGCCGAACTCCTCGTTTTGCGTCAGGACATGCCGCGCTCTCTTGCCGCCTGCACCGACGAGGTCAACGAGATCCTATGCGACATCCGCCCGGACGCGCCCTGCACCCGGCTCGCGACGCAGATCCACGACGGGCTGCAGCGCCAGCGCATCGACGGCATCCTCCGCTCCGGCCTGCCCCGCTTCCTCAACGGCTTCGTCGGCCGCAACAACCAGCTCCATTCGCAAATCGAGCAGGAGTTCATGCTCGTCCTATGAGACTGACCATCCAGCACGAGACGCGCTACCGGTTCGACCGCCCGGCGCAGCACTCGATCCAGTACCTGCGGCTGACGCCGCGCCCCGACCTGTGCCAGGCCGTCATCGCTTGGCAGGTGAGCACGCCGGGGCAGATGCGCCGGTGGATCGACGGCTTCGGCAACACCGCACACGTCTCGGTCAACAACGGCGTTCACGACGAGGTGCCGGTGGTCGTTCGCGGCGAGATCGAGACCTTCGAGACCCACGGCGTGCTCCCCTCCGACGACGGCCTGCCGCCCAGGATGTTCCTCCGCCCGACGCCCTTCACCCAGGTCGACGATGCGATCCGCGACCTCGTCCGCCCGCTGCTTGAGCGGGTTCGCGACGAGGGCATGATCGCCGGGCTGCATTCACTGATGTGGGCGCTGCACAACGCCGTCAGCTACAGCCCCGGCATCACCGACATCTCCAGCACTGCGTCCGAGGCCCTGGCCTACGGCCGCGGCGTCTGCCAGGACCATGCCCACCTGTTCATCGCCGGTGCCAGGGTGCTCGGCATCCCCGCGCGCTACGTCAGCGGCTACCTCTATACCGACGAGGGCGCGCTCGCGAGCCACGCCTGGGCGGAGGCCTACATCGACGACCTCGGCTGGGTGTCCTTCGACTGCGCCAACAGCCAGTGCGCCACCCATGCCTACGTCCGCCTCGCCGTGGCCTTCGACTACGCCGGCGCGTGTCCCATCCGCGGCGTGCGCAAAGGCGGCGGCATCGAAGAGATGTCGGTGCTGGTCAAGGTCATGCAGAGCGAAAACGACGGGCAGTAGGCCTTCACCCCAGCCCTCTCCCGCCAAGAGGGAGAGGGGGCAGGTAGGCGACGATGATGCGGAGGGTCGAGGAGGGTGTTGCCGGGGACTACCCCGCCTTCTCCGCCTTCGGCTGGAGCTTCAGCGACGCGGAGTTGATGCAGTAGCGCTGGCCGGTGGGGTCAGGCCCGTCGGGGAAGACGTGGCCGAGATGGGCGCCGCAGCGGCCGCACATCACTTCGGTGCGGACCATGCCGTAGGAGCGGTCGACCTCGGCATCAACCTTCCCCGGGTCGATCGGCTGATAGAAGCTGGGCCAGCCGGAACTGGACTCGAACTTGGTCTCGGCGGCGAACAGTTCCTCGCCGCAGCAGGCGCAGAGGTAGACACCGGGCTCCTTGGTGTCCCAGTAGGCGCCGGTAAACGCTCGCTCGGTCCCCTTCTGCCGGCAGACTGCATACTGCTCCGCGGTCAGGAGCTCCCGCCACTCCGCGTCCGTCCTCGTGATCTTCTCCGTCATCTCACCACCTCATCGTCTTTCGGGCCGCGTTCGCCGCAAGCTTTGCCCAGTTGAACGTGAGGTGCGAGCTTCCTGCTAGTTTTCAAGCCGCAGGCCCAGCCGGCCCGCCCGTCGCACGGAAACGTGAACCCGCAAGGAGACGACCCGCCATGGCCAGCAGCTTCGATTTTTCCGGCTTCCATGATCCGACCCTGCCCCGGGTCGTCATGCCCAAGTGCGCCGTCGAAAAGCAGCTCAAGGGGCAGAAGGCTTTGGTGACCGGCGGCAGCTCCGGGATCGGCAAGGGCGTCGCCATCGGCCTCGGCCAGGCCGGCGCCGACGTCGTCGTCAACTACCACTCCGGCGCCGAGGAGGCGGAGAAGGTCGCAGAGGAGATCCAGGGCTGGGGTGCCAAGGCCTATGCCCATGAGGCCGACGTCTCCAACGAGGCCGAGGTGGAGGCGATGTACGCTCGGATGATGGAGGAGTTCGGCGCCATCGACATCCTCGTCGCCAACGCCGGGCTGCAGCAGGACGCGCCCTTCGACGAGATGACGCTCGAGCAGTGGAACAAGGTGATCGGGGTGAACCTCACCGGCCAGTTTCTCTGCGCCCGCGCCGCCATCCGCGCCTTCAAGAAGCGCGGGGTGGTGCCGGAGGTCTCCTGCTCCGCCGGCAAGATCATCTGCATGAGCTCGGTGCACGACATCATCCCCTGGGCGGGGCACGTGAACTACGCCGCCAGCAAGGGCGGCGTGTCGCTGATGATGAAGAGCATCGCCCAGGAGGTCGCGCCATATCGCATCCGCGTCAACGCGATCTCGCCCGGCGCCATCCGCACCCCGATCAACGAGGACGCGTGGAGCACCCGCGAGGCCTACAACGAGCTCATGAAGCTCGTCCCCTACAAGCGCATCGGCGAGGCGGACGACATCGCCCGCGCCGCGGTGTGGCTCGCCTCCGACGAGGCCGACTACATCACCGGGATTAACCTCTATGTCGACGGCGGGATGACGCTGTACCCAGGGTTCGAATCCGGCGGCTGAGCACTGCCCTGACTCCCGCTGCGCCGGCCCTTCCTCGCCCACGCTTCGCGTGGGCGAGGGGGTGACGACGATTGCGGTGCGCGAGGTATCGAAACGGAGGCCACCCGATTCACTGAATTGCCCGGGATGTAGGGCCTCTCTCTGGGTGCACCGGCGGCCACATCTCGGGCAATTTGCGTGATGCGTTAGCCACGCGAGAAACAGCGCCGGTTGATCCGGCTCTCATTCCCTGCTTATGCTTCCTCTCGAGCCCTGCTCCGGTTTCCGTAGACGCTCGGGTGCGAGGTATCGCGACGCGAGAGGACCGGCAATCCGATCAGAGAAGGAGAGGCTAGCTTGGTAACTGAAACATCGGACAGGTTACTCCAGGAAAAGCTCTTCCAGTATTACGGGGAAAGCTTTTACAAATCCCAGATGGATAGGTCTTATAGAAGCGCTTCTAAGTATACAGACTTTCTTTTCTCGCTATTTACACCGCAAAGTGTTGTAGATCTTGGTTGCGGAAGAGGCACTTGGCTAAAAGCATTCAAGGATAAGGGGGTCAGAAAGCTAGTCGGATATGACGGGCCATGGAACGATCAAGGTAACATGATCGACAAGTCAATCATATTTCGCGGCATTGACTTAAACAACGCCTTAGAACTCGTTCATAATGAGAAATATGACCTGGCTATAACACTCGAGGTGGCCGAGCATCTGGAGGAATCGTCGGCCACGGGCTTTGTCGCATCGTTAGCCAAACTGTCCGACGTCGTCATGTTCGGCGCTGCTTACATACAGCAGGGCGGTATGAACCATATAAACGAACAGCCCCATACGTACTGGGCTTCTATTTTCCAGGAGAAGAATTATGTACCGTACGATTTGTTCCGGCCGGTTTTCTGGGGGGACCCGGAAATAGACTTTTGGTATCAGCAGAACACATTTTTATACGTAAAGAACGGGTCGAGCCTTGTGCACAGGCTCTCAAACCTTGGCTATGAGCCACTGAGAAATATTCAGTTCATGAACTGCGTACATCCGAGCTTGTATGATCAGAAGATTTTGCAAGCTACCACAGGGCAGACTATCAGAAGAGTGGCGTCGACAGCAGTTCCTGACCCCCTTCTTGCTCTTGCGCGGGCCGTCAAAAAAAGGTTCTTCGCTTGATCGGGGTCACGGCTGCGTAAGCTCAGCCGCTACCGGCGCAGGCACGGGCGTTGCGGAAAAACGGCGGAGAGGAGCGCCGCAGGACACACAAGCGCCCTGCGATGCAGGGGCGGGGGTCGGTTAGGCTTCTCTTCCGTCGTTACCGGCCGGTCGGGATGGTCCGCGGGGCGTCGCTTCCGAGCCGGTGCGCCTCGCCACCGACAAACAGGTTTAGGGGCTCGCCCTGCTCCAGCGTCGCCTGCAGGCTGTTGGCCTCCACGCGCACCTTGAGCTTGCGGCCGCGCCACTGGACGCGGAAGGCGAGCGAGCGCCACTCCTCCGGCATGTGCGGGTCGAACTCCAGGCCGTCATCGCGAAGCGTCAGGCCGGCGAAGCCGAACACGGCCGCCTGCCACAACGCCCCCATGCTGGCGATATGGATGCCGCCGGCGCTTCCCATGGCGGTGTCGGTGAGATCGGTCGCCGCGGTCTCGCGGAAATGGCGCATGGCCATCTCCAGCCGGCCGAGGCGGGCCGCCACAAGCGCGTGCATGCCGCGGCTGAGCGAGCTGCCATGACCGCAGCGCGGCTCGTAGTATTCGAAGTTGGCGACGTGCACCTCCGGGCTGAAGTCATGCGGCAAGAGCGCCAGCAGGGCGACGACGTCGGCCTGCTTCACCACCTGCGAGGCCTGGGTGCGCTCGCGGCCCAAGATCACGTCCATCGGCACGGTGCGGCCCTTGAAGGACGCGATGTCGACGTAGTCGAGGCCGAAGAAGCCCTCGAACTGCTCGAACAGGTTGGTCTTGGGGTCGAAGCCGGTCTTGATGTTGCTTGCGACCTCGCGCCAGTCGCTCAGCTCGGCATCGCTAAGCTCCAGCTTCGCCTTCAGCCGCTGCGCATCCTGCGGCCAGCGCTCGCCGAGCATCGTCCACACCTCCAAGCCGCGCTCGATGTTCCAGCCAGCAAGGATGTTGGTGTAGGCGCTGTCGTCGATGTGCTCGTGGTACTCGTCCGGGCCGATGACGCCGCGAATGTGGTACTGGCCGTCGTCCTCGCGCGCCGCCCGGCTGGCCCAGAAGCGGGCGGTGTCCAGCAGGATCTCGGCGCCGCCATCGAGAAGGAACTGGTCGTCGCCGGTGGCCCGCCAGTACTGCCAGACGGCGTAGGCGACATCTGCGCTGATGTGCTGCTCCTGGGTGCCGCACAGCACCGGCACGACGTTGCCGTTGTGGTCGATGACCCCTTCCGGCGTCGTCTCCTCGCCGGTGTCGGCCGACTCCCAGGCATACATGGCGCCGCGGTAGCCCAGGTACTTGGCCTTAGTCCGCGCCCCCGGCAGGGTGTGGTAGCGGTACATGAGGAGCGCCCGCGCGGCTTCCGGCCAGGTCAGGGTGTAGAAGGGCAGGAGGTAGATCTCGGTGTCCCAGAAGACGTGGCCGAGATAGCTATCGCCGGTCAGCGCCCGGGCGCCGATGGAGACCCGCTCGTCTTCCGGGTTGGCGGCGCTGATGAGGTGGTAGATGGCGAAGCGCAAAGCCTTCTGCGCGTCGCCGTCGCCGTCGATGGTCACGTCGCTGTCCGCCCAGCGCCTGGCCCAGGCGGCCTCGTGGTCGGCCAGCAACTGCCGCCAGCCCGCGTTGCGCGCGTGCTCCAGCGCGACCTGGACATGGACCGCCGGTTCGCGGGCGCCATCGTCGCCGCGGGAGAAGGCCACCGCCCGCCAGAAGACGGCGTCATCGCCGGGGCCCGGCCGCCACGACCATGCCCGCTTCAGCGGATCGCTGGCGGACGGCTCGATCGCCTCGCCATTGACCGACAGCGCCGCGTCGCTGGCCATCGCCAGCCATTTGCCGGAGGTGGTTCGCCAGGTGGCGAGGTCAGGATCGAGGCGCTCGACCTCCATTGCCGAGCCCGTCGTCTCCATCAGCGCTTCGATCGTCACCTCCACCGGCGCGGCCGTCCAGCCTCATCTCCAGCACCTGCAGGCCCGAGCGCCCGTTCGGCCTGCGAAACCAGGCGCATCGAGCGGACCCGGAGGATGTGGTCGCTGTCGGTCTTCTGGTGCCACTCGGTCAGCAGCAGGCCGCGGCGGACGTCGAGGATGCGGTGGTGGGTGAGCAGCTTGCCGCTGCGGATGAGCAGGGGCTCGCCCTCGAGCAGGATGCGGATCCTGAGCCAGTCCGGCGCCGGCACCAGTGCCGGGACCGGCGGCTCGGTGTTCGGCGTGTCGAACAGGCCGGCGATGTAGGTCCTCGGCGACGACGCCCAGTTCAGGGTGTGCAGCCAGGACACCCACATCGGCCCGCGGCTGATGGCGCGCGACGCACGGACGCCGAGAAAGCCGTTGCCGATGGCGAAGCGGGACTCGATCCCGCTCTCGCGGCTGGGGTTATAGGTCAGCTCGCGGAAGGTCCAGTCGTCCGCGGCCGGGGGCTCCAGAAGCCTCTCCGTCCAGGACTGGCGCTGTCTCGGCGAGTTGCTGTTCCATCATCAGGTTCCGGCCCTCGTGCTGGGTTGCGGTCTTTTCAGTCGGCGGCAGCAGCGCCAAGCGACGCCGCGGCGCGTTCGAGGCGGCCTTCGAGCAGCGCCGGCAGCGAGACGTCGTCCAGCGACGTCACCACCAGATCCGCGTGCTCCGCCGCCAACAGGTCCTCGTCGTTGAATCGGGCGATCCCGAGGCCGAGCATGCCGCCGGCCTTCGCGGCGGCGATGCCGGCGGCGGCATCCTCGACGACGACACAGTTGGCCGGATCGACCGAAAGATCGCCGGCTGCGAGCAGGAAGATCTCCGGGTGCGGCTTGCCGTGCTTCAGGTCGCGGCCGCAGACGTTGGCCTCGAAGCTGTCGAGCAGCAGCCCGCCGTCGTCGAGGTGGATCTGCTTCATGAAGCGGTTGGCGTTCTTCGACGACGACGCGGCGGCGATGCGCACCCCGCTCGCCTTCAGCGCGGTGACGAAGCGGATGGCGTCGGCGTAAGCCACGAACTCGCCGGCGTCGATCAGCGCCTCGATCATGCTTCTGCTTGTTCTCCGCGTACTCGATGACCCGCCGGTCGAGATCGGGGACGCCGAAATAGTCGAGCACCGAGCGCGCCCCGCTCATCCGCGGCTTGCCCGAAAGCCGGGTCTGGTAGACTTCGGAGGTGAAGCGCTCGGGGGTGTAAGAGGTCTGCGGCGCGATGTCGCGCCAGGGGCCGGCCATCAGCTCGGCCAGCGCCTCCTGCCAGGCGCGCTCGTGCGGAGAGTCGACCAGCACGCCATCGACGTCGAAGATGACCGCGGGGCGGGCGCCGTCCGCCCGCTCATCAAGAAGATCCGCGCTGTCCTGGGCTACGGGCATGGGCGGCCTCGCTCAAGGCTCGTGGCTGGGGTCGCGAAAGAACGACCATGTCAGGGCATGGCCGCTCCCGCCGGCTCCTCTCCTACGCCCACTGAGAACGGATGGCAACTCGCAACAGCCGATAGCCGCGAAACCGCGGCCGATCATGGCTCGGCCGCGGTCTCGCCCGCCCGGCAAGGAAGCCGGCGAGAGGCGACTGGCCCTAAGCGATCTCCACCGAGCGCTGGTTCGCGACCATCCGCTCGTAGAGCGCGACGTAGTCGGCAGTCATGCGCTTGTCGCTGAACCGCTCGCAGAACCGCTCGCGGATCTTGCGCCGGTCGAGCTGGTCGACCCGCTGCAGCGCTTCGACCGCCTCATCGACCGTGTCGACAATGAAGCCGGTGACGCCGTCGTCGATGACCTCGGGCACCGAGCCGCAGCGGAAGCCGATGACGGGCGTGCCGCAGGACATCGACTCGATCATGACCAGGCCGAAAGGCTCCGGCCAGTCGATCGGGAACATCATCGCCTTGGCGTTGCCGACGAACGCTCGCTTCTTGTCGATCTCGAACTCGCCGGTGAAGTCGACCAGGTTCCGGTTCGCGTCGATCATCGGCTTGATAGTCTCGTCGAAGTACTCCTGGTCGACCTTGTCGATCTTCGACGCCATCCGGAGCGGCATCCCCGACTTCACCGCGATCTCGATCGCACGATCGGGGCGCTTTTCCGGAGAGACCCGGCCGAGGAAGGCGATGTAGTCGAGGCTCGGATTTTCCTGGAACGGAAGATCGTCGATGGGCTGACCGTGATAGATCGTCGCCTGCCAGTTCACCGGCGGCAGCGGCAACCGCTGGTTGTTAGAGATCGAGACCAGCGGCATCTCCGAGAATTCCTCGTAGAGCGGCACCAGGTCGGGAATGTCGAGCCGGCCGTGCAGCGTGCTCAGCGTCCGGTTGGCGATGTGCCGGAGCATCGGGAAGTAGGTGAAGTCGATGTGGAAGTGGATGAGGTCGAACTCGTCGACCCGCTGGCGAATCTTTTCCAGAAGCAGGACGTTGTGCGGCAGGACGTCCCTGACGTTCGGATCCAGGCGCAGAGCGCGCTCCGAGCAGGGCACCAGCTCGGCCGTGGTCTCCGAGTTGCCGCTGGCAAAAAGGGTCACGTCGTGCCCCAACCTGACCAGCTCCTCCGTCAGCCAAGACACGACACGTTCCGTCCCGCCGTAGTAAATGGGCGGCACGCGTTCGATCAACGGGGCAACCTGCGCAATCCTCATCTTTTTGTCCTCAGCCGGAAAATCCTGAGCAGGATCTTATTCGCATACGCTAATGGCCCCACCGGGATTGGCAAAGACGAAAAATGCGGCAGGCCCGCCAGGTTCGCGCCGGCGACAATGCACAACACTCTGCGGTTGTAACTTGCGAAATGATAAGACGGGCGGCGGCCCACAGCGGCCGCAGCCTGCAAACAGAAAGGGCGCCGCACGAAGCGGCGCCCGACGCTGAACCCCTGCTGAAGCCGTTGCCCTTAGGCGGCTTCCGAGGCGACCTCAATCTGCTGCGGCTGCTCGGCCTCGCCCTCCAGGGTCGGGCCGGTATGTCCGGCGCCGGCGGCGATCGGAATGCGGCGGGGCTTCATCGCCTCCGGGATCTCGCGAACCAGGTCGATCACGAGCAGGCCATTGTTCAGCGAGGCGCCGACGACCTTCACGTGGTCGGCGACCTGGAACTGCCGCTTGAACGAACGCCCGGCGATGCCGCGGTAGAGGTAGCGCGCCTCGGCGTCGGCTTCCTTCTTCCGCCCCTCGATGAGCAGGGTGTTCTCGTGGCTCTCGACGTTCAGCTCGCCTTCAGAGAAGCCGGCGACGGCGATGGTGATCCGGTACTGGTCCTCGCCGGTCTTCTCGATGTTGTAGGGCGGGTAGCCGTTGGCCGAGTCGGCCAGTTGGGTAGAGCTCTCCATCAGCCGCATCAGCCGGTCGAAGCCGACGGTCGAGCGGAACAGGGGAGAGAAGTCAAAGGTCGTCATCGCGACACATCCTCCAAGTCAAGCAATGTGTGGATCCGCCCCGCCGCCGGATGGCCCGCGGGGCGGCGCGAAGATCCCGTTCGGCGACCTCCGCGAGCGCAGATTTATGTGCGCTCCGGCGCTCGGCGCAAGACCCGCGATCAGGAAATCTTCTGCGTTTTCAACCGGCTCCCGTTCCGCTGAGGCCGCCCGGGCGCGCCTCGGGCGCAGAAAGGGCGGCGGTTTCGCTGGATCCGCCGCCCGAAATGGGGTTGCTGGTGCCGGGGCTACCGTTCAGCCGCGGCTGCCCACCGAGGCTACATCGCGCCTTCCGGATGGTAGCGGAACGACGCATGCACCCGGGCCCGATACTCGATGACCTTGTTGTCCTGCATGCGCATGTCGAGGAGTTCCACCTCGGCGACGCGCAGGTCCTCGAGATGCTGCGCCGCCTCCTCGACGGCGCTCTTGGCGGCTTCCTCCCACGAGTTGGGGCTGCTGCCGATGATGCGAATCACGCGGTACGTGCTCATGAGCGTCCTCCCGATGCTTATCCCCGCCCGGTTCTGGTCCCGAGCGCATCGGAGCATCACCTCGGTCCGCCGCGGCGTGCGGCGGGCGAACGGAACCACCCGAGCGTCAACCTAGAAGCGTAGCACCAACCGGCGACGCCCGCGAGGCCTCCGTCCGCAAGCCGAGCCGCAAGCCGGTCCCGCCCACGCCTAGTTTCCGCGCAGGGACGGATTGAGGGTGTAGGTGCCGACCCAGCTCCCCTTCGCGAGCACATGCGGCTCCAGCGCCTTCAGCGCGTCGGCGCCGCCGAAGGTGCCGTTCAGCCCGAGGGTCTCGACGTCCAGGGCGTAGACGGTGAAGTGGTAGTGGTGGACGATCTCGTCGTTCCAGGGCGGGCAGGGGCCGTCGTAGCCGCCGTAATCGCCCTTCATGGTCTCGTCGCCGGCGAACCAGTCGGTGTAGCTGTTGATGCCGCGCACGCCATGGGCCGTCTTCCCCGCCGTCTTGCCGCCGGCGGCGATGCCGCTGCCGTCGCCGCCCTCGGCGAGGCGCGGCATGCTGGCCGGGATGTCGACCAGCACCCAGTGGTAGAAGTCGACGCGCGGCAGGTCCGCCGGAACGCTCATGCCTTCCTTGTTCACGTTGTCCGGCTTCGACGGCACGTCCGGGTCATGGCAGAGGATGGCGAAGGACTTCGTCCCCTCCGGTGCACCGGTCCAGGAGATCTCCGGGCTCACGTTCTCGCCCATGGTCACGTGGCCTTCGGCCGAGGGGATGCAGAAGGCAAACTTCTCCGGAATCGGCTCGCCCGTGGGCCAGCCGGGGATGGTGACGGTCAGTGTCGCAGTCATCGGTCCTCCTCTCCGCTCGTCCTCTCGCTCGCGGCCCGGGCCTTTGCCGTGGCGGCGCAGTTTAGTCAGCGCCCGCGGTCAAGGCGAGAGCCGCCGCCGAGCCGCAGCGTCGTTGCCCGGCCGTCCGCCCTGTCGCCCCGGCGAGGCTGCCCTATATCGCGGATGGCGTACTCTCGCGCGCCTCGCCGCCACGACAAACCGGTGATCCGCATGCGCTTGCTCGTCTCCATCGCCATGGCCTGGATGCTTGCCGGCTGCTCGCTGCTGAAGCCGCTGCCGAAGGAGACGACCGTCGATGATCGGCTGGCGGCCTTCCCAACCGCCGGCCTGCCGCTCTCGGGGTCGGTGCAGGTGTCGTGGGACGAGCACCAGATCCCGTTCATCGAGGCAGAGCACGATGACGACGCCGCCTTCGCCCTTGGCTTGGTCCACGCCCATTTGCGCCTGGGGCAGATGGCCATCTACCGGCGGGTCGCCCAGGGTCGCATCGCCGAGATGGGTGGGCCGCTCGCCGCTGACATCGACCACGGCCTACGCATCCTGAATTTCGGCAAGGCGGCGGCGGAGACGGAGGCGCGAATGTCGCCGGACGCCCGCCGCTGGCTGGAGCGCTTCGTCCAAGGCGTCAACCTCTATCAGGACCGGCTGGAGGTGCTGCCCTACGAGTACCAGGCGCTGGGCCTCGAGCGCGAGCCGTGGACCGTGCGCGACCTGCTCGCCTTCGGCCGACTATCGGGGACCGACGTCACGTGGCTTGTCTGGTTTAACCTGCTGCAGTTGCGCCAGCGCGACGACTGGCCGACGCTGTGGGCGCGGCTGGTCGATACCGGCACCCGCTCGGCGCCGAGCTTCGCCGCCGAGGACCGGGGAGGGGACGCTCGCCGGCATCCTCGAGGGCATCGCCCGGTCGGGCAGCAACAGCATCGCCATCGCTCCGGAACGGACGACGACCGGCGGGGCGATCATCGCCAGCGATCCGCACCTCGGCCTCAACCTGCCGAACACCTGGATCCTCGCTGGCCTGAAATCGCCGTCTTACCACGTCGTCGGGATGATGGTGCCGGGCCTGCCGGTGTTCGCCATCGGCCGCAACGCCGACATTGCCTGGGGCGGGACCAACATGCGTTCGGCGGCCAGCGATCTCGTCGACCTCTCCGCCGTTCCCGGGGGCGCCATGAGCGAGCGGCGCGAGACCATCCGTGTGCGCGGCTGGCTGGACCGCGAGATCGTCGTCCGCGAGACCCCGTGGGGCCCGGTCATCTCGGACGCGCCGCAGCTCGCCGACCTCGGCCTGCCGCCGCTGGCGCTGCGCTGGACCGGGCACCGGCCGAGCGACGAGATCTCCGCGATGCTCGCGGTCAGCCGGGCAAGGTCCTTCGACGAGTTCCGCCGCGCCTTCGCCGACTTCTCGCTGCCGGCGCAGAACATGATCTACGCCGACGCCAAGGGGAACATCGGCCAGTTGATGGCGGTCCAGCTCCCGGCTCGCGACGACGCTGCGCCGGCTGACATGACCACGCTGCCGCAGGCGAGCGATGCCGCCTGGTCGCGGATCCTAGGCAGCCTGGAGTTGCCGTTCAGCTACAACCCCGACAAGGGCTTCCTCGCCTCGGCCAACAACCGGCCGACGGACACCACCGACATCCGCATCGGCTACTTCTTCTCGCCGAGCGACCGGGTGACGCGGATGGCCGAACTCGTCGAGGCGAGCGGCGGGATGAGCCTGGACGGCGTCCGCGCCCTGCAACGGGACGTAACCATGAGCTCATCGTTGGCGCTGCGCGATGCGTTCGTGCGGGCGCTGGATGCGGCGGATATTGGTGCTTCGAGCGCGGGGCTATCGGCGCAAGAGCGGAGGGTGCTGGGGGTGATGGCCGGCTGGGACGGGCGCTACGACCAGGCCTCGCGCGGCGCGGTTGCCTTCGAGATCTTCCGCGCCGAACTAACGACGGCGGTCTATCAGCAGAAGCTCGGCGCCGAGGACTGGCAGGCATTCGCCGACGTGGGCGAGATCAAGACGCTGCTCGCGGAGGATTTGGCCCAAGCCGATCCGGAAAGCCTGCGGCCGGTCCTGCGCCAGAGCCTTACGGCAGCGGCGGAAAAGATCGACGACGTGGGAGCCTGGGGCGAGATGCACCGGCTGATGCTGCGCCACCCATTGGCGTTCCTGCCGCTGATCGGCGGCCGCTTCGCCTTCGCCGATCTGCCCGCGGCGGGGAGCTCGGAGACGCTGATGAAGACCGCGCACGGCCTGACCAGCGAGCGCCACCGGGTGCGCTACGGCTCTAACGCCCGCCACATCTCCGATATGACCGACCCAGATAAGAACCTGTTCGTCCTGCTCGGCGGCCAGGACGGCTGGCTCAACAGCACCACGTTCCTCGACCAGGCGCCGCTGTGGCGGGAGGGCGCCTACATCGAGCTGCCGCTACGGCTGGAGACGGTCCGCCGGCGCTTCACCCGGCAGATGACGCTCTCGCGCTGACGGTGCTGCCTGCGCTCCTGTCGTCATTGCCGCGCGGGAGAGGACCTTCGGACAGCCGCGTAGTACACGATGTCGTGATTGCGAGGGCGGGGTTGCCGTCGGCGTAGCCCGCCGGCCAGCTGACGGGTCCGGCTTCGCCTTGAACCCGCCCTACTGCTTTGTCGGCTTCGCCTGCTCGCAATCTCAGCACCGGCTCTGGGGTCCTCCCGAGAGCCCGAGGGCGCTTTCCGTCCGGCAGCTGCTCCGAGCCGCTAATCCCACAGCGGCTCGCCGAGATCGACGTCGTCCTCGTCCGTCGCAGCACCCGCGGCAGCGCCTGCCGCCCCGCCAATGACGGCGCCGCCGACGTGCTCCGCCGGTGATCGTCGAGCCGGCGCGCCGGCCGCCGCGCCGATGCCGCCTCCGCTAGGGCGCGATCGCTCGTGCTGCTGCCGCAGCCGCTCAGCACCATCGCGAGCACGATGACGCCCAACGTCGAGGTGTTGTTTATGGCGCTCCTCCCAAGCTGCCGAGAATCTCGGGAGCGTAGCCGGCTGCGCATCATTCGCATTAACGTAGAATGTAGAATGCGAGCCTTTGCGGCCGAGCAGATCTCCAAGAGAAGATCACTCCCCGTTCGGCCAAACCGACGTCAGCGTCTCGTAAGGCCCCTTTGGCGTTTCTTCCGGTACGACCGGATGGCACGCCTTCTTGAACCTTCGTGTTCTCTTGATGGAGTACATGAGGGAGCGCATGCGGACGTAGGCCAGAACATCCACCGACCTGAGGGTCGAGAGGAGTGCCAGTTGGGGCGATGGCCGTTCCGCCTGCTTGCCGTGCTGGTGGTTGCTTTGCTGCCACGCATCCGAGGAATAATCGGATTGCTCCGCGGTCGCCCCATCCACATGCGCGGACTTCCTGGTGAAACACAGGATGAGGTACTGACCGCTGGCGGGAAGCTCGATCCTCTCTCTCGCCACCGTCGGCGGCTTCACCAACAGCCATCTCTTGAGTCTGCTGCAATCGATGAGCAGGACGGCGGTCTCCGAGAAGCCGTTCCGCTCGGAAAAGGCGCTATAAAAGAACTCCGGGGAAAACTGGTACAGGCCGTGCCCTGAGTTTCCATTGGCATCCGTCAGTATCATCGCGCTTCCGCCGCTATCCAGCAGAAGCTGTATATTGTTTATTACCTGCCTGACGTCGAAAATATGCTCCATGGAACCGAAATCTATAAATAACGAGAACCTTCCTCTCAGATCTTCCGGGATTCTCTCGTTGAAGTTATGGACTATACTTGCACCCTCGTACCCACTGGCGTCTATCGAACCCGGCTCCGAAGCGCCCAAGGCGCTCAGCAGCTCTTCCTGGAACGAGAACGGTGAGAACGCATCTCTGTATTCGATTTCAAGACCGGAGCGCGCACGAACGTACTCGTATTCTTCCTGCGAAAAGAACAGCTCATGTCTCCCCAAAGTCACCGTTCTAGAGAAGTCGACCAACTGCAGCCGCTTTGCCATAAACAGGGCCCTCAGCGCCGTCAAGTCTACACCCATCTTCCCCTCCCGCTCCGGTCATTGCTTGGCAGCCGCTTCCGACATTGGCGGCTCGGCAGCCTCTGCGTGTTCCGCAGGCGGACGACTGTCCCCTGATATCCCAGAAGCCGTCGCAGCAAGTCAACGACGCATTGCCCGTTGCGACGACGAGGCGGCGACGGCGGCAGGGCTTCAACCCGGCCCCGCCCCGGGGTGATCCCGTGGCGGATCGGCTGTTCCGTCCGTTGGGGGCGGTGGGTAAGATCGAGCTCTCGCAACCCGCCGGCAGGCAGGAGGTCCTGCGCCGGCGCAGACAGGATCTCGGGCCATGGCCGCGCAGCAAACGCCTCTCTGCGACTTCGGGTGGGAGGCGCCCCGCTTCACCCTAAAGGACGCCTACGGCAACCCGTTCGCCCTCGACGACGTCAAGGGCCCGTACGGGACGCTGGTGATGTTTATCTGCAACCACTGCCCCTACGTCCGCGCCATCGCCGACAGGATCGGCCGCGACGCCTTCGACCTGCAGAAGAAGGGGATCGGCGTCATCGCGGTCATGCCCAACGACTACCAGCGCTACCCCGAGGACGCGCCGGAGAAGATGAAGCGTTTCGCCGAGGAGCACCGCTTCCCCTTCCCCTACGTCGTCGACGAGGAGCAGAAGGTGGCTAAAGCCTATGGAGCCGTGTGCACGCCGGAGTTCTTCGGCTTCGACGCCGACCTCAAGCTGCAGTACCGCGGCCGGCTCGACGCCTCAGGCAGGGCGCCGGCGCCGCGCGGCGCTCCGCGCGAGCTCTACGAAGCCATGTGCCGGATCGCCGAGACCGGCAAGGGGCCCGAGCAGCAGCACGCGAGCATGGGCTGCTCGATCAAGTGGCGGGGCGAGATGGACTAGCCGGCCGAAGAGGCGGCACTCGCTCGGGCGACGGCCCGCATGTGCAACGACTACGGCAACCGCATCCCGTACAGCGCCTACGTCGAGGTGCTGCGGCTGATGGACCTGCCGGTGGTTTCGCCGAGCGGCGCGCCGAACCTGGAGCCGCGCGACGACATTTGGCCCACCGAGACGGCGCCCATCCTCCGCCGCCACGCCGGCGGGGTCGAGCTGGCGGAGGTCCGCTGGGGCTTCGTGCCGCCCCGGCCGAAGGCTGCGCCGGTGATCAACTTCCGCTCCGAGGGCCGCCGGTTTACAAATGGCCGCTGCCTGGTGCCGGCCTCGCACTTCTACGAATTCACCGGCACACGCTCGCCGAAGGCCAAGTGGAAGTTCACCAAGACGGCCGAGGATTGGTTCTGCTTCGCCGGCCTGTGGCGCCCGGCACGCGGCGACGCACCCGAGGCGTTCACCCTGCTGACGACGGCGCCCGGCCCTGACGTGGCGCCCATCCACGATCGGCAGATGGTCGTGCTGGAGCGGCGCGACTGGATCGCCTGGCTGGACCTGACCCGCCCGGAAACGGAGCTCTTGCGCCCGCTCCCGGCCGGCTCGCTGCAGGTGGAACGGGTGCGCTAGCGCGGGCGCATGGCTGAATCCAGGCGCCGGTGCCGCACGCCTCGTGACGCCTTGCGCCTCATCTGCGCCATAATGGCGCTCTTGTCTCGGTGCGAGGCAGCCGCAGGGGCACGATGGCGATGAGCAACGGTCAGATCGACGGTTTCGTCCGCACCTTCTCCAAGGAGGTCGAGGAAGGCAACGCCGCCGTCTTCGTCGGCGCCGGTTTGTCCCGGCCCGCCGGCTTCGTCGACTGGCGGATGCTGCTGAAGTCGATCGCGGAAGAACTCGGCCTGGACGTTGAAAAGGAGACGAACCTCGTCGCCCTCGCGCAGTACTACTGTAACGAACGATTCGGCAACCGCGCTGACATCAGCCGGGTCATGCTGGAGGAGTTCACCAAGGACGCCGAGGTGACGGCCAACCATCGCATCCTCGCGCGGCTGCCGATCTTCACCTACTGGACGACGAACTACGACCGCCTGATCGAACGAGCGCTCGAGGAGGCCGGCAAGAGGCCGGACGTGAAGCACGCCATCGGCCACCTGGCGCTCAGCCTGCCGCGCCGGGACGCGGTCGTCTACAAGATGCACGGCGACATCTCCGATCCCGGCAAGACCGTCCTGATCAAGGACGACTACGAGCGGTACCACCTCGCCGGACAGGCCTTCATCACCGCGCTGACCGGCGACCTGATCTCGAAGACCTTCCTGTTCCTCGGCTTCAGCTTTTCCGACCCCAACATTGACTATGTGCTGAGCCGCATCCGCGCCAGCTACGCCGAGAACATGCGCACGCATTACTGCTTCATGAAGCGGCTGGACGAGAAGGACTTCCCCGATCAGGACACGCTCGCCTACAAGAGCCGGCAGCAGGCGCTGTTCATCGACGACCTGAAGCGGTTCAACATCCAGACTTTGCTTCTGAACGACTACGCCCAGATCACCGAAGTCCTGGGGCGGATCGAGCGGGCCTACAAGACCAAGTCCGTGCTCATCTCTGGGGCCGCGCACGAGTGGGGCGACGCCTGGCGGGGCGGCCGGGCCGCGATGCTCATCCGTGGGCTGGGCAAGACGCTCATCGACAAGAACTACCGGCTCGTCTCCGGCTTCGGCTACGGCGTCGGCAGCGCGGTGATCACCGGCGCGCTGGAGCGCATCTACGCGACCAAGCGATCGAGGGTCGACGACCAACTCATTCTCCGCCCCTTCCCCCAGGAGGCGGTGGCGGACGTGTCGTGGCCGGAACTCCTCAAACGCTACCGCAACGACCTCGCCGACTATGCCGGAGCCGCGATCTTCCTGTTCGGCAACAAGCTTCGCGACGGCCAGGTCGTGCTGTCCGACGGCGTGGCGCAGGAGTTCGAGATCGCGAAGGAGAAGGGACTGGCGCTGATCCCGATCGGCGCCACCGGCTTCATAGCGAAACAGCTATGGGATCAGGTGATGGCGAACCCGGCCGCCTACTTTCCGAAGGACACGGTCAAGTTCAAGGAGCTGCTGGACGTCCTCGGCAACGCACATGCCGAGCCGGAGGCGCTGATCGATGCCGTCATCGCCATGCTTGCCCTCTGGGCCAAGGGCTGACCCCAGCCACGCGACGCGCGCCAGTTTGCTGCTGACACCGGCTTTTGCCGTCATCGCCGCACTTGTTGCGGCGATCCACGTGGACCCGCGGAACAAGCCCGCGGGTGACGAACGAGGCGTAGCGCCCTCAGCCGTCCAGCCCTTCGTCACCGCCACCCTCACCCGCCCGCTCCGCAGGCTTCCCCAGCCCGCAAGCGCTCCGCAGCGGGAGAGGTCAGGATGAGGGCGTCAACCACGATGTCATGGCGCGCGATGCGACGGAGTCGTGCTCTCCTCGACCAGGCCGTGGGCGGCGGTGTATGGGTCGATGCGGCCGGAGGCGACCTGGCCGACGAGCAGCTCCATGGCGGCGGCGCTGCGGCTCATGATCCGCTCGCGGACGATCTCCTCGACGGTCTTGAGGATCCGCATCTCGGCGATCCGCCGCCTGCGGTCCGTCATCTCGCCGCTCTCTTCGAGATGCGTCCGATGGGTGTCGATCGCGGAAACGAGCTCCTCTATTCCCTCCTGCTTCTGCGAGCTCGTGGCCAACACCGGCACCTTCCAGCCGGAGCCGTCGTGGCGGTTCTCGCCGAGGCGGAGCATGGTCTTCAGGTCGACGACCGTCTCGCCCGCCTCCGGCCGATCGCACTTGCTGACGACGTGGATGTCGGCGATCTCCAGCACCCCGGCCTTGATCGCCTGGATCTCGTCGCCGAGGCCCGGTGCGGAGACGACGACGACGGTGTGCGCCGCCTGGACGATGTCAACCTCGTCCTGGCCGACGCCGACGGTCTCGATCAGCACCGTGTCGTAGCCGGCGGCGTCGAAGACGTCGACGACGTCGAGTGACGCCCGGGCGAGCCCGCCCAGCGCCCCGCGGGTTGCCATGCTGCGGATGAAGATCCCGGGGTCGCCGGCGAGCTCCAGCATGCGGATCCGATCGCCGAGGATCGCGCCGCCGGAGAACGGGCTCGACGGGTCGACCGCGACGATGCCGATGCGCCGCCCGGCCTTGCGGAAGTTCTGCGCCAGCACCCGGACCATGGTGGACTTGCCGCTGCCCGGCACGCCGGTCAGGCCAATGACGTGGGCGCGGCCGGTGTGGCGGTAGAGGCCGGCGGCAAGGGTGCGCCCGGCGGGGCCGGTCGACTCGGCCAGCGACATCGCCCGGGCGATGCTCCGCCTGCGGCCGGCGAGCACGTCGGCGATCAGATCATCGAGACCCGTGGCGCCCGTTCCTTCCATGCATCTTCTCCCCGCTCCCGCCGGCAGTCCCGCCCTTATCCCCGGGCCCCGCGCCTACTTGACCAACCGGCTGAGCTCGCGGAACACCGGCGTGCCCGCCTGGCCCAGCCACTCGAACACGACCATTTCCGTCGTCACGATCCGCGCCCCGTCCGCCTCCAGCCGCCTGAGCGCGAGCGCATGGCTGGTCTCGGCTCGCGACGACACGGCGTCGGCGACCACGAATACCTCGTTGCCCGCGGCCAGGATCTGCTCCGCCGTCTGCAGCACGCAGACGTGCGCCTCCAAGCCGACGACCACGGCCTGCCGGCGGTCAAGCGCCGCGAAGCGCTCGGCGAAGGTCGAGTCGGCAAGACAGGAAAAGTGCACCTTCTCGACCACCGCGCCGTCCGGAAGCAGCCCAGCCACCGCCGGCACCATGTGGCCAATGCCCTTCGGGTATTGCTCGGAGGCGAGAACGGGAACACCCAGGGCGTTGGCCGCCTTCAGCAGGACCCGGGTATTGGCGACAACGGCGTCCTGGTCGCGCACGGCTGGTAGCAACTTGTCCTGGATGTCGACGACGAGGAGACAGGCGTCGGCGGCGGTTAGCAACATGTGGCAGAACCCCAAGTCTGCCGAGACTCTAGAGCGGCGTGCGCACGGGTTGAACCAGAAAAGCGCTCGTTGTTGCGAGGAGGCGAAGCCGACGAAGCAATCCAGACACCGTTGTACTGGATCGCCACGCCGCTTCGCGGCTCGCGATGACGCTGTTTCTCTTGAGCGTCAACTCGGTTTCATGTCGCTTTGGCCGGCGGTCGCGCATGCGCAAACGCTGGCACGCGGAGGCGACGCGCCCGGATGCGGCCTCAATGCGGCCGGATCCTCAGGGCTCGTCCGCTACTTGTTCAGGATCTTCGGGACCTTGTTCAGCCGCAGGCGGGAGATCTCCGGCATGCCGGAGCCGAGCAGCGGCCGCAGGTAGAGGAGGAAGTGCTCGGTCACGTCGTGGCCGTTGTCGGCGATGAACTCGTCGGGCATGACGAAGGTCTTGCCGGCGATCTCCTCGAGCGGGCTCAGGTGGTACTCGACCGAATAGAAGCCGGTGCGATGGATGGTCACCGAGCCGCTGTGGTGGCCCTGGGTCGAGCCAAAGTGGGCATACTGCACCGCCTTCTCGCCCACCTCGCGGGCCTCGCGCTGGTCGACGTCGGAGACGCAGCCGAGGAAGGAGCGCTGCAGGTAGCCGAAGGTATCGCCGCGCACCCGGGTGATGTTGGTGTGGGTCTTGATGTAGTCGGTGAGCAGATCGGCCAGCGCGCCGGAACCGGAGAGCTGGACGTTGCCGTGGGCATCGCGCTCGACCTTCTCCGCCAGCTTGGTCGCGATCGGCTCGCCGCTGTCGTCATGGACGCCCTCGGAGACGGCGACGATGCAGCGGCCGTGCTTGTTGTAGACCTCCTGCACCTCCCGCACGAAGCTCTCGAGGTTGAATACCCGCTCGGGGACGTAGATCAGGTGCGGCCCGTCGTCGTCGAACTTGCGCCCAAGCGCCGAAGCGGCGGTGAGGAAGCCGGCGTGCCGGCCCATGACCACTGCGACGTAGACACCAGGCAGGGCTCGGTTGTCGAGGTTGGCGCCGGCAAAGGCGAGCGCGACGAACCGCGCCGCGGAAGGGTAGCCCGGCGTGTGGTCGTTGATCATCAGGTCGTTGTCGATGGTCTTCGGGATGTGCACGCAGGTCAGCGAATACTGGGCGCCCTGGGCCTGCTCGTTGAGGATCCTGAGCGTATCGGAGGAGTCATTGCCGCCGATGTAGAAGAACGTCTCGATCTCGTGCGCCCGCAGGACCTTGAAGATCTCGTCGCAATACTTCTCGTCCGGCTTGTCGCGGGTTGAGCCCAGCGCCGAGCACGGCGTGTTGCCGACCATCTCCAGGTTGTGCGTGGTCTCGCGGGTGAGGTCGAGGAAATCCTCGTTGATGATGCCGCGCACGCCGTGATAGGCGCCGTAGACGCGCTCCACCGACGGGACCTTGCGCAACTCGATCACCGCGCCGACCATGGACTCGTTGATGACCGCCGTCGGGCCTCCGCCTTGCGCCACCAGCACTTTCCCACGCAGCATGATGCTCCCTCCATTATCCTTCTGATTTGCCGAAGCAAAATCGATGCGATGCGCGTCGGCGCCCGCGTGCCTTCAGGTCTTCTCCTGGGCCTGACGATTAGCACGCCGGCAGAAGCGGTAAAAGGGCAAAAGGCCGCCGCCGTACTGCGCCTCGTGCCGCGCTGGCGGTGGCGGCGGCCGGCTACCGCGGCGTCAGGATGACCTGGGCTGCGTCTTCGTCGTAGTTGACGGTGAAGTACTTCAGCACGCTCTCGCCGAGGAGCGCGCGGCCGCCGATCGCATCATCGGCGACGAAGGCGACCTCGACGTTCTCGGCGGCGATCCCGCCCAGGCGGACCGCTGGAAGCTGCCCAACCTCGGCGCGGACCTTGCCGGCGCTGGTCACGGCGACGGCGTCGAGAAGCTCGGCGCCCTCGAAGCCGAGGGCCGCCTTCATCGCCGCGGGCAGGACCACGGCCTTGGCGGCCACGTCGATGACGAGGTTCATCTCGTACTCGCGGCCGCCGAGGCCCAGGAGCGAGACCGGAACCGACTGGCCCTCGAGGGCGTCGTTGCGCGCGGCCGCGACCTGAACGATGGGAGCTGCGGGCTTAGTCCGCACGTCTGGGCCGGAGCGGCCCTGCGACGGCAGGATGCGCACGCCGTGCACGCCCACCTCGCCCGACTGCACCACCACATAGTTGTAGTTCGTGAGCAGGCTCATCACCTGCCCGCGCAAGTCGCCGGCCGCCGTCGGCCGCGCCGGCTCGTCGCGGATTCGCTCGAGACCGCGAACCTCGACGCCGTGCAGCCGCTCCAAGCTTTTTAACTGCTCGCGCAGCGTCGCGCCCGGGATCTGGGCGAAGCTGGCTACGGGAAGAAGCGCCAGTACAAGCGCAAGCAGAATTGGTGAATTCTTGCGGATGACATGTAATCGTAAAACCGCATCACGTAAACACGTAATGCTACTGCCTCGCATTTCGTATCCCCGCTCGTTTCTGAGCTGTGCTGCATTGCGTAACGCTTGGTCGTGGCGATTTAGTGGCAGGAGAACACGAACTTGCCGTTAACGAACCTAATCGCCGCCTTCCGCCGGCCAAGTTCTCTTGCGAAACGAGCAAACGTCATATAGTTGGCCTTGTAGGTTGAAATTCGCTGGCGGATAATGATCCGACGGTGCGGCGGCATCAGTCCGTCGCCCATCAACAAAGGGGTGGCACCCGCAGGTGGCTGGTGCCGGGCCAGAAGCGGAGACCGCGTTTTGATCAGCGACAAGCTGACGTTCGCCTGCGCCGAAGCGGGCGGCGTCGATGGCGACCGGGCAGGGGCGGAGCGCCAGCCGCCCAGGCTGGTCCGTTTTGCGGCCATGGCCGTGACGATGCTGCTGCTGGTCGGATGCGCGCCGCAGCCCCTGCTCGATCTGACCTTCGGCCCGCCGCCGCTGATCTCGCCGACGACCGTGGCTGGCAGGCTGGAAGACGAGCGCGGCCGGTTTCGCGACATCCTCTGCGCGGTCAACAGCGCGAACGGCGCCGCCTTCCTCGATCGCAGGCCCTGCGCCGACGTCCTGATCCGCGCCGCCGGTGAGCCGGCGGGCACGGGGCAGCCGGTCCATCTCGGTTCGGCGCGCAAGAAGCTCCGCGTCGCCACCGTTTCCGGCCTCGGCGCCGACTGCTTCGCCGGACTGGTGCGGCCGTTCGCAACCGCGCTCGAGCACCTGCAGTCTCTAGGCTACCGCACCGCGGAGATCCCGATCCGCGGGCTCGCCAGCAGCACCTATAACGCCTCGATCATTAGCGACACCTTGGTCAGCATGAACCTTGAGCCGGGCGAGCAGGTCGTGCTTGTCGGCTACTCCAAGGGAATTGCCGACGTCCTCGAGTTCCTGCCGATGTACCCGGAGATGGCGAGCAAGGTCGCGGCGGTCATCAGCATCTCCGGCACGGTCAGCGGCACCCTTCTCGCCGAGGGCGCCCCGGAGTTCATGTTGCCGGTGATGAAGCTGTTCCCCAACGGCCAGTGCTACAGCGCCGATCTCGGCGCGGTCGAGAGCCTGCGTCGGTCGGTGCGGCTACGCTGGTTCGCGACCCACGCCTTGCCCAAGACCGTCCAGTACTACTCGGTCGCGACCTATGCTGAGCCGGAGAACATCTCCAGCTTCCTGCACGCGGGCTACGACGAGCTGAGCCGGATCGACCCGCGCAACGACGGCAAGATGCTCTATTATGACCAGATCATCCCGGGCAGCCGGCTCCTCGCCTTCGTCAACAGCGACCACTGGGCCGCCGCCGTTCCCATCAGCCATCACAACCGCTTGCTTGAAACCTTCATTGCCGACAAGAATTCCTTCCCGCGCGAAGTGCTCCTGGAAGCCATTGTGCGCCATGTGGAGGAAAACCTGCTCGATGAGGCTCTTTTGGTCTCCAGCAACGAGACCCGCGAGGCCCGCGCGGCGGCACGGTGAACCCGGGGAGCCTGCGGCCGCGTCCGTGGCGCGACGGCAGAGTTAAGACGGCCGCGGGGGTATCGCCATCGACCGCACCCTCGCCGTCCTGGCAGCCATAGCCCTTCTCGCCCTTGGCGCCTGCAGCCCGAGGCCGCTGCTCCCGTTCAACGTCGAGACGCCGCCGGCGGCCGTCACCACCCTCGGACGGATCGCCAACGTTGAGGATCAGCGAGGCCGGTTTCGCCAGACCGTCTGCGCCATCAACGACGACCGGGGCCAGCAGCTGCCCGACTACCGGCCTTGCGAGAGGATCCTCTGGCGCCTGCACGGCGAGCCTGCGGCCCGCGCAGAGCCCGTGCACCTCGGGCCGCCCCGGCTCGCCATTCGCATCGTCTTTGTCGGCGGCCTTGCCTCGGAGTGCGTGTCGAACCTCGTCCCGCTGCTGCCCTACGCCTTCCGGCATGTGCAGGAGCTCGGCTATCCCATCGAGGAGCTTTCGGTCCCAGGGCTCGGCAGCAGCAACTACAATGGCCGGCTGGTCGCCAGGCATATCCTGGCCATGGACTTGAGGGAGGACGAAAAGCTCGTCCTGATCGGCTATTCCAAGGGTGCGGTAGACATCCTCGAAGGTTTTGCCGGTTCGCCCTCGGCCGCACGTCGGGTTGCCGCCGTCGTCAGCATCGCCGGCGCCATCAACGGCTCGCCGCTGATCGAGACGGCGCCGAGGCAGCTCCTGGGGACCTTGCGGCAGATTCCGGTCGAGGGCTGCCGCATCGGCGATGGCCAGGGCATCGACAGCCTGCAGCGGGATTACCGGCTGCGCTGGATGGCCGAGAACCCGTTGCCCGAAGCCGTGCGGTTCTACTCATTGGCCGCCTTCGCCGAACGCGGGAGCATATCGCTTGCGATGCGGCCCAACTACGACCGGCTGAGCCAGGTCGACCCGCGCAACGACGGCCAGCTTATCTACTATGACCAGGTGATCCCGAAGGGTGCCCTTCTCGGCTACGCCAACGCCGATCATTGGGCAGTCTCGATGCCGATCAACCGCATCTACCCGACCTTATCTAAGGTGTTTGCCGACCAGGCCGCCTTTCCGCGAGAGGTCCTTCTCGAGGCCATCATCCGCCACGTCGAGGAGGACCTGTTGCGCCAGCAAACCCGTCCCGCAAGCGAAGCGGCGCCAGCGGCCCCGCCGGGAGCGCCGGCGTCATGAGGCTGATGCTCGTTCGGCTCTGGAGCACCGCCTTCGGCAGCTATTGGTTCATTCCGGGGTTGATGACCGCTGTCGCCGCCGGCCTCGCCCTCGTCGGCGTCTGGATCGACCGTGTCTGGCGAGACGCCTGGCCACCCGGGCTCGGCTGGCTGATCTTCAGCGAAGCAGACGGTGCGCGAGCGGTGCTCCAGGCCATCGCCGGATCGATGGTCACGGTCGCCGGCGTCACCTTTTCGATCACCATCGCCACCGTCTCGCAGGCAACGAACCAGTTCGGCCCGCGGCTCATGACCAATTTCCTGCAGGACCTCGGCAACCAGATCACGCTTGGCGCCTTCATCTCCACGTTCGTCTTCTGCCTCATCGTGCTCCGCACCATAAGCGGTGCCGACGGCGAAGACGGCAACATGTTCGTTCCGAACATCTCGATCGCGTTCGCGATGCTGCTCGCCATCGCCAGCCTCGCCGTGCTCATCTACTTCTTCCAGCACGTGCCGGACAGCGTCCACATCTCGATGATGGTCTCGTCGGTGGGTTTGCGGATGCACACCCTGATCGACGAGCTCTACCCGGCGGCCATCGGCGAAGCACCGCAGGAGGACCCCATGGAGGCGGCGTATGCCCGCGGCGAGGGTGTTCTCGAGGATGCCGCGCCGGTGTTCGCCACCGTCTGCGGCTATGTTGGCCACATCGATCCTGACGCGCTGATGCAGACGGCGCGCCGGAAAGATATCCTCGTCTGGGTGAGCGCGCGGCCCGGCGCCTTCGTCGATCCGAAGGTGCCGCTGGCGTTCGTCAAGCCGGCCGCCCGCGCCGACGCGCAGACTCAGAAGAAATTGCGAGCCGGCTACATCGTCGGCAGGAAGCGAACCGAGACGCAGGACCTGCTGTTCCTCGTCGATCAACTCGTCGAGGTGGCCGGCAAGGCCTTATCGTCCGGCATCAACGACCCGGTCACTGCCATCACGTGTGTCGACTGGCTCACCAGCGGCCTGATCCGGTTCGTCGGCCGCGCGACGCCCAGCGCCTGCCGCCACGACGAGGACGGCGCGCTTCGGGTGGTGGCACAGCCGGTCGACCTTCGCCGAGTTCGTCGAAGTCCGCCTACGGCCAGGTTCGCCCGTACGTGGAAACGGACCGGAACGCGGCCCTGCACATGATGGACGCCCTGGCCCGGGTGGCGCAGCATTTGCGCGAGCCGGAGCAGGCGCGTATTCTTCGAGCGCAGGCCGAGGCACTGAAGACAGGCTGCGACAGCGAGCTCAGCCATCCGGCGGATCGGGAGGCGGTCGCGGCGAGTTTGATTTTCGTTTGCCAGCGCCTGGCGCCACACCTTGGCCCAGATCCGCGGCCAGGATGAGGGCGTAGGAAGATCGGACAACACTGCAGCCGTCGACCGCGCCCGGCTTGGGTGACGTCGCGGCCGCGGCGGAGAGGGGGATGAAACGGATGCCACAGATGCCGTCGATGAGGTCGCGGGCGGCCGTCGCTTCGCTTGCCGTCCTCGCGCTGCTTGGCGCAGGCGGGGCCGCCGAGGCGACCAACGGCAGGGCGACGAACGGCACGAGCGCTACTGGAGCGGCGCCGCCAAGCGATATCACCATCACCGGCGATCCCGATCCGGCTTTGCCCAGCGGCGGGGAGATCGTCCTCGATGGCGAATACGTGGTCGCGGCGGGCGGGACCAGGGCAACCGCCGTTCTCGGCGTCGTCAGCTTCGACCCTGCCGGCACAGTGGCCGGAGGCACGCTGACCTTCATCGGCGTCGGAAGTGCGGCTCCGGAACCGGAGCCGGTGGAGACGACGGCGACGGCGCGCGCCTCCACGACGGCGACGACCATGACCGACGCCGGCGGCGACGGCCTCGGCGGCGATGATGTTGGCGGCGGCCTCGGTGGCGACGATGATCTTGGCGGCGATGATGATCCCGGAACCTCGACCGCGGCGGTTACCGACTGCACCGTAGCCGGCGGCACCTACAGCCTCGCGGCCGGCGGCGGCGGCGAGGCGCAACTCGAGCTCGACTGCGCCGGCAGCAGCCTGCCCGCAACCTGGCGGCTGTTCGTCACCGGAACCCAGGGTCTGGCCGTAGCGCAACAGTTCCGCGCGGTGCAGTTGGAGACGCTGCCCGGTGCTGTCGACGCCGAGATCGTCGACATGACCCTGACGCTGCGGTAGAGCGGACACCGTCGTCGCGAGCCCCGCAGGCGACCTGCGAGTAGCAACATTAAGCACCGGCCGGTTTTTCGGTCCGCGGGGGTGCTGCGGGCGGGGCGGCGTTGGCGAAGACGAGGAGTTTGCGGGTGCAGGCGACAAGGGCGAGCGTGGGGCTTGCCGCTGGGTAAGGCGCTCATAGAGGTCTTTGAGCGCCGGGTTCCAGCGAAACGCGGCGGCTAGGGTGGGTTTTCTTTGTTCGTCACCCGCGGGCTTGTCCCGCGGGTCCATGGCAGACGTGGATCGCCGCAACGAGCGCGGCGATGGCGGTTAAGATCCGATCGTCATCGCCAGCCGTGAAGCGACCTGTGAGGTAGGTCGGATGACCCGCAGGCGTAACCCGACGCGGGATGCCGATGACGGCGGATCCGGCTTGGCCTTGATCCGCATACGGCTCGTCGCCCGCGCCCAGCCAACCGATCGAGAGCTGCGCAAGCAGGCCAGCCCGGCCGTCGAGCTGGAGGTTTGTGGATGTTCCGACACTGTCGGGCGCGCTATGACCTCGTCGGGAGCGCCGCCAGGGGAGCAAAGCCATGAAGGTCTTCGACACGTTTATCCGCATCGACCTCCCTGAAGCGGTGGAGGCGGATGCCGCAAGCCGGAATAACCCGGAGTTCGAGATCGAGATCGTGGCCAACGGCGAAGTCCCCTTCCCGCAGGTGATCCTCCACGGCCAAAGCGGCAGCACGTCATCGGCGGCGAGGCCATAGAGCCAGCGCCGGGCGAGGCCGGCGAGGCGAGCTACGTCGTCCACGTGCCGGCCGGGCTAGTCGGCGCCGGCGAGGTGCGGGTGCAGATCGAGGGCTGCCGCAGGGCCGACTGGCGCGACGCCGGCGGCGGCGAGTGGATCAAGGCGTTCCGCACGATCCAGGTCAAAGCGGCGAAGCCGGCGCCTCGGGCCGCCGCGGCCGCCGCCGCCGGCGCCATCACCCTCTACTTCGGCATCCACAAGCACATACACCAGCCGTACTACAACACCACGGACGTCAACTACTGGGACGGCGAGAAGGACGGCATCTTCGGCTCGCGGACCGGCAACTACACCGGCTTCGTCCCCGCCGCCGTGCGCCAGTACGCGCAAGCCGGCCTGCCACATGCCGGCCTGTCGACGAGTTGGTCCGGCTCGCTGATCGAGTAGCTCAACCGCTGCGCCCGCGACGGGCTGTGCGGCGGCGCCTTCTCCGGGTGGAACGGCGCGCTCCGCGCCAGCGCGCAGGAGAAGACCGCGCTCGGGCATCCGCGTTGCGACTTCAGCGCCTTCGGCTTCTACCACCCGCTGATGGCCCTGATCCCGGCGCGCAACATCGTCAAGCAGATCGAATGGCACCGGCGGATCATCCGCGACGCCTTCGGCGTCGAGGCCTCAACGGTAATATTCCCGCCGGAGACCGCCTTCCACGTGCGGATGATTCCGGCGCTACTGCAGGCCGGCGTCGAGGCGATCATCTACGACTCGATCCACCGCTTCCGCGCCTGCAGGGACTATCCCTACGCCGGAATGAACGAGGGGATGCTGCCGCCCAACCCTGCCGAGCAGGTCAACCCGGCCGTCGACGACTGGCTGCAGCTCCACAACATCTGGGCCGGATCCAAAATCTCGCCGAGCCTGCTGCGCCCCGAGTACGTCGGCGACGAGGACGCAGAAGGGACGGTGCACAAGATGATCTGCGTCCCGCGCGGAACGCTACATCGGCCATCCACGGCGATTGCTGTCAATACACGATGAGATGCTGTACTTGAAGGATAGGTACCGCGCCGGGCCGGTGGCGGGCTACACCAGCGCGCGCTGGCGGAGGTCGGCCTTGATCGCCGCGGCCGCCGCCTGGGTCAACTTGTCGCGGATCATGCAGCTCGCCACCAGGCGCAGCATTTTGTTGACGAACAGGCCATCGTCGATGCGGATGCGCTTGAGCAGGCCGCGGACGAGCTCCGGCATGATCACCGCCGCCCGCCGCTCGATCAGTCCCAGCACCGGCTCGAGCGCCCGCGGGTCGAGTTTCGGCCAAGGCCGTAGCGGAACCGGCTCGCGCGCCTCGCCAACCAGCGGGATCAACTGGACGAACTCGCGGTCGATGGCGTGGCTGCCATTCGTCCGGCGGATACGCGGATGGTGCTCGGTGAGGTCCTGGCCCGTGGCCTGCGCCCGCTCGATCCACGGCACCACGATCGGGTTCTCAACGTGGACGACGAAGTGGTCGCGCAGGAACTTCTGGCAGTTGCGCCGGCCGAGCTGGAAGTCGTGCATCCTGAGCTCCTCGTGGAGGAAGCCGGCGAAGCCGCCGAGCCCGACCGAGGCCAGGGCCGTCTGTGACCCGGTCTTCTCCGGGCGTAGCGGCGAGACGAGGAAACGGCTGTGCACGTCCTCGTGCATCGCCAGCATCACCTCCTGCGGGTTGAAGCGGGCCTGGCGGCGAAGCGTTGAGAACATCGAGAACAGCGCCTCGACCATGTCCGGAGCGGCGCCAATTCCCGGATCGGCGCGGCATTCGTCGTCGGGCAGCGGATCGATCATCAGCACCGCCCGGTCGCACTGCCTGGGATCGCGGGCGTTGTGCACGTCGCGCCCGCCGGCAAGGGCGATGCGGGCGAACTCCACCGGCTCGTTGTTGATCAGCCCGCCGTCGACGCACCAGAACTCGTAAGGACGTTCCGGTGCGCAGTCCACGTCGAGGTTGATGACTGGGCTGGCGTTGGTCCTCGCACCTGCGGGGACGCACCACGGCGCGGCTTGGTAGAAAGCTGGAAGGTTGGAAAACGCGCGCGCCGGCAGGCCGCCGGGAAAGGCGGAGGTTGCGAGCGCGGCGTCGCGCAGGTCCCCCCAGCCGTCGACCCGGTGTTTGCCGGCCGTACCCGGCCAGTTCACCGGATGCACTCCCACCGGCAGCGGCTCGGCCTCGCCGGCGCCGGCGCCGAGCACGGCGAAGTGGGCGAAGTCGGCGTGGCAGGTAACGCGGTGGCCACGAACGCCGCCAGCGGTGACCATCTCGATGACGTAGGGCAGGCCGCGAAGGTTGGTCAGGGAGAGGTAGACTTGCAGAGGGTTGGCGAAGTAGCCGGGGCTCTTCGGGCAGTGGCCGGCGGCGATCGCGGCGCGGACGCTGGCGACGGCGCTGTCGGCCACAGCGGCGATCCCGGTGCCGTCCAGCAGCGACGGCACGATGCCCGCGTCGCCACGGATGTCGCCGGTCTGCAGCAGCATGCGGACGTCGATGTCGCGTACCCAGGAGCGATAGAGCAGGTTGCGCTCGGCATTGGCCGGCGCCGCCGCTGTCGGCGCCGTCGCCAAGTCGCGGATGGGGTGATGGCCGGTGAAGGGAATCATCCCCGTCAGCGCCGAGATGATGCCGCCAGCCGAGCTTCCGGCCGCCGCCCGGATCTGTACGTTATGGTCGGGTACATCGGCCCCGGCCCGCTTGGCCTGCTCCCAGGAGTCCAGGGCCTGAAGCAGGAAATCGATCACGCCGGCGGTATAGGAACCCGCGGACACGGCGCCGGCCATCACCAGGCCGACCTCGAAGGTCCGCGCCTGCGGCTTTCGCAACATCATGACTTGAATGACCTCAATAAAATCGGGCGGCACGCCCGGCGCGGGCGGAAATACGCTCGCGCCGCCGGATCAGCCGAAACGAAAAAAGGACCCCCTCGCCCCGACCCTCTCCCGCAAGCGGGAGAGGGAGAGAAAGCTGGGCGCAACACATTCCTCTCCGGCGGAGCGGGAGAGAGTAAAGGCGGCGGTAGATCCTGCCTCCGCGTGCGTTCGCTGCTCGCGTAGAGGCCCGGACCCGCTTAAGGTACACCGACCCGCTCGCCCGCGTAGCGGGAGAGGCAGCGACCCGCGGAGCGGGAGGGTGAGGAGCCCCTCTGATAGGATCCTATACCTAAACGGGGCAAAAAGTGCAAGGTAAGCGCACTGTAAGCCGCGCCTAGGCCCCGGCTCAGGGATAGATCGTGTCGAGCGAGCCGTAACGCGGCCGGAACACGGCGAAGCGGTGGACCGTCGTCTCCTCGATGATCTCCTGGAAGACCATCGGCCGGTAGCGGAAGAAGACCTCGCAGAGGATGACGTTCTCGCCGTCGCGGACGACGAGCCCGTCCGGCAGGCTGGCGATCGCGCCTTCCATGCCGAGCTCGCTGCTGCCGGTACCTTCGCCGTAGCTGCGCTGCCACCTGATCCGTGCCGGCCCGCCGGCGGCGGCGATGGAGGTGACGATGAGCCTTCCCTGCCGCGGCACGTCGAACGGCTCAATGACGAACCTCGCCGCCTGGAACAGGTTGCTCATGCCGCCTTCGGTGATCACCGCCGACTGGGCGACCAGGTCGGCAAGGCTCGCGGAGGTGCGCTCCACCTTCTGGTTGACCAGTACGAAGCGGGCGAACTCGATCCCGGTTAGCAGCAGCACGAGCAGCACCGGCAGGGCCACGGCGAACTCGATTATGAAGTTGCCGCCCTCGCCAGAGCCAAGCCGCGCCCTATGTCGCCGACACGCGCCGGCGATTCGGCTCAGAGCGTGCACGGCTTGGGCTCCGTGCCGTCGAGTGATGGGTTCCACGGCTCGTTGCGCACGGCGACGCTGGCGCTGAGCGGGAACTTGCCATCCTTGCCGATGACCTTGCCCACCATGGGCGTGATCAGCGGCCAGTCGTAGCGCACCCGGTACAGCACGACCGCGCCAGACTCGCCCGGGCCGGAGGTGCCTCGGTCCTCGTCGCGTTTGCCGTTGGCGTTGCAGTCCTTAAAGGTTTCGCCGCTGTCGTACTTGCCGTTGGCATTGCCGTCGACGAAGGTTTCGCCCTGGGCGACGTCGTCGAAGGTCGGGTAGCTGCGGATATCCAGGACGGCCTTGTCGAAGTCGACCAGCCCCAGGGTGCGGTCCTCGACGAGCTCACGGATGTAGGCCTCGCGCTCGCTCATCGTCGAAGCGCCATCGGGGAGCTGGCCGGTGACACCATAGCGCGATGCATCCCGCAGGCTGCTCTCCATCAGCACCGTGACGAACATGACCAGGCCGAACTCGACGATGGCGCAGACCAAGAGGAAGAACACCGGCCCGGCGATCGCGAACTCCATGACCGGCGAGCCACGCTCATTGCGGCGAAACGCCCGCCAGGCGTTGTTCAAGAGAAACATCCGCATCCTCGGGACCGCCAAGAGCTGCGCGGCCATGTACGCTTTGCTGCTTAAAGTCGCCGTTATTATACGGCGCGGCGCGGCTTCAGCCTAAACGCCATACTGTCGGTAAGATGCGCCGGATATACTCGCAAAGTCTTCGATCTACATGCCGGCGGGCGAGCGGCGTGGGGGCCGATTGGGGACGGTTCGCAGCGTTGACGCCGCTCCCGATCCGGCTACGCTCAAGCCATGTGCCGAGGAAGGAAAGGATTGACCGATGAAGCTGGTGCGCTACGGGCCAAAGGGCAGCGAGAAACCGGGCTTGGTGGACGATGCCGGCCACATCCGCGATCTTTCGACCCAGGTTGGCGACATCGCCGGCGAGGTGCTGGCGCCCGACCGACTCCGCCGGCTGGCCGCCATGGATCCTGCGACCCTGCCTCTCGTTGAAGGCATCTCCCGGCTCGGCCCTCCCGTCGCCGGCATCGGCAAGATCCTGGCCATCGGCCTGAACTATCGCGAGCATGCGGAAGAGACTGGGGCCACGGTCCGCTCGGATCCCATGCTGTTCTCCAAGGCGATCACCTCGCTCAGCGGCCCCAACGACCCGATCATGCTGCCGCGCGGCTCGGAGAAGACCGACTGGGAGGTCGAGCTTGCGGTGATCATCGGCAGCCGCGCTGCCTACGTCGACGAGGAGCGGGCGCTGGATGTTGTCGCCGGCTACGCGGTGATCAACGACGTCTCGGAACGCGCCTTCCAGAAGGAGCGGGGCGGGCAGTTCATCAAGGGCAAGAGCGCCGACGGCTTCGGCCCGCTGGGGCCGTGGCTGGTGACCCCGGACGAGGTTCCTGACCCGCAGGACCTCGACCTCTGGTGCGACCTCAACGGCGAGCGCCGCCAGAACTCGAACACCGCACAGATGATTTTTCCCGTCGCTTACCTGGTCAGCCACATCAGCCAGTTCATGACGCTGCTGCCCGGCGACGTGATCGCCACCGGCACGCCCGCCGGCGTCGGCATGGGCTGCAAGCCGCCCCGCTACCTGCGTGCCGGCGACGTGCTCAATTGTGGCGTCGAGGCGCTCGGCCGCCAGCGCCACGAGGTCATCGCGTTCGCCGCCGCCGCAGCCGGCAGCTGAACCACACGCGTTTGCGCGCGCAAGAGCAGCGTCAGGACGCTGGACTCCCCCCGATGCACATACGCGTGCTGCGCGCAGCATCGGACTGGACGCATGTCTTGCAAAAGACGAAACTTCTGCTGAAACCGGAGGCTCCTGTGGTGTTTCTATATGCGCAGGAGGACTGATGTCTAAAGGCCCACGTCATTGATGAACACGTGACGATGGTGGATCAGCAAGGGGATTCTGCTAAAGCTCCCCCGCCGCCCGTAGCCGTGGGACCAGAGCTATTTTTCGCCCTCGTTGGTCCTGCGGGCACCGATCTGGAGACCGCGCTCGGTGCGCTCACGGGATCGCTAAGAGCCAGAGATTATGCCGTCCACACGATCCGGCTAAGCGAAATCCTGCGAGACCGCGACAACCTCCTTCAAAAGGAATGGGGCGGGTTCGAAGAGCGAAGGATTAGGCTAGCTATGGACGCGGGCAATAACCTTTGCAAGAAGATCAGTGCAAACGATGCCGTTGTGCGTCTGGGCCTGGCAAAGGTTAGAAGCATACGGAGAACCGCAAATAAAACAAAGTCTGGCGACGAAAACGTTCCCCTCCGAAGGACGGCCTTCATTTTTAACTCTCTGAAAAGGCCAGAAGAGTGCGACCTGCTACGGGAAGTATGTGGTGACGCGTTTTTTCTTGTTTCTGTATACGAGCCTCGGCACAAAAGAAAAAGTAATCTCGCACACAGAATAGCAAAATCTCATAATGCTGCGGTTAGTCTTAGTTACACCCAGAGTGCTGAACGTATTATTCAGGATGATGAAGCAGAGGAAGACCAACCTTTCGGGTAGAGGGTGGGGCTACTTTTTCACCGCGGAGACTTCTTCGTCCAACAGGACGACTTTTTGGCCACGAACATCGACAGGTTCATCAGATTAATATTTGGCGCTCCCTTTATAACCCCCTCTCGTGACGAATACGGGCTCTGCCTTGCGCACGCCGTAGCGTTACGATCTGCCGATCTATCCAGGCAGGTGGGTGCGGTCATCCTAAGTGCGGAAGGTGATGTAATTGCGGAAGGTTGCAACGAGGTTCCGCTTCAGGGGGGCGGCGCCGTGTGGCACGACACGGCGTTGCAGCCGCGGTATGACAACCGGGACTACAAGGTAGGCCATGATGCATCTGCCATAGCCAAGCTGGAAATCTTTTCTGACGTGATTAAGAGATTGCGCAACCAAGGATGGCTGAGAGAAGAGTATGCTGAAAAAGAAATGGAGGATCTTAAAGGGTTGGCGTTCGGTACCTACTCCGCTGATTCTGGGGTTTATGTTGATGGCTTCATACGAGAGAGCCGGCTGGACCGGCTTTTGGAGTATGGAAGGGTCGTTCATGCAGAAATGCATGCAATTGCTTCTGCTGCGAGGCTTGGGCGGAGCATCAAGGGCGCTACGCTCTATACCACGACATTTCCGTGCCATATGTGCGCACGGCACGTTATAGCAGCTGGAATTACTACAGTTGTTTACATCGAACCTTATCCTAAGAGCGCCACAGCTGAGCTATATGGGCCTATGGTTAAGATTGATGGAGATCCTCAAGCCTTATGTGATGCTGTTGTATTTTCCGCTTTTAACGGCGTATCGCCCAGGCAGTACCTCCACAAGTTCGCCATGACTAGGAGGAAGGACAATAGGGGGTTTGCCTTCCCTGAGACGCATATTGACGATGTTCCGCGTGTAAGAACCTTGGCGATCGATTTTGATTTAGTTTCTTTTAAAATAAAGGAGCTTCTTGTGGCGATAGAAGGTAGCAAAACAGAAGAGGGTGGGCAACATGACCGGCCAGAGGAAGATGGAGTGGCTTCTTGCGGAAGTTAAATCTGCTGAGAATGACTTTCAGAAGTTGCCAAACTGGAAGCAAGATGTTCTTCGGTCCAGAGGCGAGCAAACCCGCCACTCAGTAGACAGGGAGGTGGCAGAGGGGCGGCGGATCCTGCGAACCGCGCGAGAATCTTAGCGCGGGAGTTTCGCCCGAGGGTCCGTCTCCTGAGCTACTTCCGGTATAGATCTGCCGGTTGCTGCAGGTTGCCCTCGGGCGCTGCTGAACGGAAGATGAGTCCAAATCGTTTGCTTCCGCGGCTACGTCATCAACCGATGCGGCGAACCTCCTCCGGCCTCGGCTCATGGCCCAGGCCGTCGCCGTCGATGACGTACTTGGCCGGCAGCTTGCCGTTCCCATGGAGTTGCGCCAGCGCCAGCAGGGCCGCCGGATAGCCGTCCGGGGTCGTGCGGGCGGTGATGTAGGGGCCGTCGACGACGGCCATGTACGGGCTGCCGTTCCGGGAGATGAAGCCGCCTTCGGGGCCGACGTACTGCTTGATCATCTGCTCCAGCGTCATGGTGGCCGAGCCGAAGTTGGGGCTGTAGGTGCCTTCGGCTATGACGATCGCGGTCCCGTCGGTGTAGTCGTCCTGCTCGGAGTGGCCGGTCACCAGCCGCCCCCAGACCAGCGGCACCTTCGTCTGCGGGTCGGCTGCCTGGATCAGCACCTGGACGCCGTAGCAGATCGCGGCCACCGGCCGGCCGAGCGCGGCCATCAGCTCGATCAGGGGGCGGATCGAGGTGTTGCCGCCGAGGTCTATGTAGGCGCCGGCGCCGCCGACGATGAACATGCCGGCGTACTGGGTCGCTTGGCTGAGGCCCTCGAACAGCCTGCCCCGGAACGGCTCGCGCGCCGCCTCGCCGTGCTGCGGCCGGGGCGTCGGCGGTAACCAGGCGTCGAGGTTGCCGGGCTCGTTCAGCCGCTGCCCCTCCGCCGTCGCCCGGTCGTTGTAGCGAACGCCCAGGGCTGCCTCGCCCGGCGAGACCTGCCGCGCGTTCCACGCCTGATCGCGGAAGCTGGTGTCCACGCTGACGCCATAGACGAACGGCCGCTGTCCGCGCGGGGTGACGTAGTCCACCTCGTAACCGGCGGCGCGGAAAACCTGGTCGGTCAGTGTCAGCTCGGAGCTCCAGTACCCGTGCTGCGGGATGACCGCGACGATCTTCCCCGGCCTCTCGGGGATATTCGTCTTGATGCCGGTGAAGCGCTCGATCTCGCCGATCAGGAATGCCTTGTCGAACTGCCCGTCCACCATCCGCTGGGCGACGGCGCCGACCGGGGCGTCCTCGGCGAATTCCATGGTCGGGAACTCGACGGCCGCGGCGTGGCGGTCCGCGATCTCTCTGGCAACCGCTTCGGGCAACTCGTCGCTCGTCGCTGACTTCTGCACCATCACAGCCTCCTCAGGAATGCTCGGTGTCGCAGAAAGATAGTTCCTGCGGGTCCATTTGGCGGGCCTCCTGTCTCGTTTCGCTCCGGCGCAGGATCGCCCTCGTGTACCAGGATCTTACTCCCCCAGGCTTTGGAGGACCACGCCCGCGACCCGTCGGCGGCAGTGCGGCTGCCATACAAATTCAGCCCCAGTATCGAAAGCTGGATTGCGTTCTGGACCAGGCTCCTTCCGTCGTTGTTGCAACGCGCGGCTAACCTCCCTTAGATACCCCGCGCTCTTACCTTGCTGCACTGCGCCACCGTCCCGATGGCTCAGCGGCTTGTGGATCGTTGGGGGTTCTTGTTCACTCGCGTCCTGGTGATTGTCCTTTGCCTCGTCGCTCTTGGGCCCGCGCTTGCGGGGGGAGAAGAGCCCTACACGCTGCAGCCCGGCGACACCCTGTTCGTCTCCGTCTGGAAGGAGGAGGAGCTGAGCCGTAAGCTGGTCGTGCTGCCCGACGGCACCATTTCCTTCCCGCTCGCCGGCTCCCTCAGGGTCATCGGGCTCACGCCGGCACAGGCGGAAGCCGAGTTGGCGAAGAAGCTGGGGAAGTACATTCCCGATGCAGCCGTGTCCGTGTCGGTGATGAACGCGGCCGGCTACCGGGTCTACGTGCTGGGCGCCGTCAACCGGCCGGGCGAGATCCAGACGCCGAGGCGCATCACCGTCACCCAGGCGCTCAGCATGGCCGGCGGGCTGACGCCCTTCGCCGGCGAGGACAGCATCAAGATCCTCCGTCGTGAGGCCGACGGGCGGACCGCGGCGATCCCGTTCCTGTACTCGGACGTGAAGCGCGGCCGCCGGCTGGGGATGGACATCGAGCTGAAGAGCGGCGACACGGTGGTCGTCGCCGGGCAGTCCTCGCTGATCGCGGACGCCTGGGGGATCAACGTCTGGGAGTTGATCCGCCTCGCCAACCGCCACCCCCGGGTCAACATCCTGCAGCCGGGGCCCGGCGTCGGCGGCCACTGCATTGCCGTGGATCCGTGGTTCATCGTCGCGCAGAACCCGGATCGGGCGCGCCTGATCCGCGCCGCGCGGGAGGTGAACGACGGCAAACCCGGCTGGGTCGTCGAGCGGGTGCGGGCGAAAGCCGCCAAGTTCAAGGAGCCGGTGATCGGCTGCCTCGGACTGGCCTTCAAGGCGGATGTCGATGACTTGCGCGAGTCGCCGGCTTTGGCGATCGTCCGTCGGCTGCGCGACGACAAGGTCGGCACGATCCTCGTCTGCGAGCCGAACCTCAAGCACCACCCGGAGTTCGAACTCCAGCCGCTGACCGAGGTGGTCGAGGCGGCCGACATCATCCTCCTGCTGGTCGATCACCGCGCCTTCGGCCGGCTCAAGGCTACCGACTTGAAGGAGAAGGTGCTCATCGACACCCGCGGCTTGATCCAATGATATCTACGCCATTAGGGGTCGCGGCTGAGGCCCTTGTCGGCCAGCGACCTAAGGTAGTTCTGCCAGATCCGCTCCTGCTCGGCGCCGAGGCGATAGAGGTAGTCCCAGGTAAAGAGCCCTGTATCGTGCAGGTCGTCGAAGCGGATGCGGATGGCATAGCTGCCAACCGGCTCGACGCCGACGATGCCGACGTGGCGGCGGCCGGCAACGATAGTCTTGGTGTCGGGGCCGTGACCCTGCACCTCGGCCGAGGGGCTCTCAACCCTGAGGTACTCCGCCGGGAGGACGAAGCTGTGGCTGTCCTCGAAGTCGATCTCCAGCGTCTTCGCCTCGCGCTTCAGGCGGATTTCGGAGGGCTGGTGGCGGTTGCCATAGGCCTGGTTCACGATCCCTCCGGACCCGTGCCACTGGCCGGTGCGTCGGCCTCGATCGGCCTCGCCTCGTCCACCAGCATGATCGGGATGCCGTCGCGGATCGGGTAGATCAGGCCGGCGCGCTCGCTGATCAGTTCCTGGCGCTCCGCGTCGTAACGCAACGGCCCCTTGGTCAGCGGGCAGACCAGGATCTCCAGCAGCTTGGGATCGACCGTCTTCTTTTCCATCGCAACCACCTCGAGCCAATAATTCTGGCGCGCCTATCACGCGGACCCGCGGGACAAGTCCGCGGGTGACGAACGCAACCCCACTCTAGTGCCACGCCTCGGGCGCCGGCCCGTCGACCTCGTGCACCGCCATTTCGAACAGCGAGATCAAGAGCGACGCTCGCTGCTCCGTCGCGGCGCACTCCAGCAGCGCCTGCTTCTCCCGGGTCTCGAACGGGCACATCATGGCGAAGGACAGGACCAGCGCCTCGTTGGTGGCGTTGTCCACCGCGTTCCAGTCGCAGGAGATGTCCTTTAGCGCCAAATATCCGCGCGCGGCCTTAAGCAGGCGGTCGCGGTCCACCTGCGCCGGCTCCGGATCGATGAGGTCGGTCCGGTAGGGCGCGAAGTCCGGCTTGACCCGGCGAAAGCCCTTGAGCAGCCCCAGCTCCTCGCTCACCCGGAAGCGGCACAGGCCGCGGAGCGTGATGAGCAGGCGGTTGTCCTCCCCCTCGGCGAAAGAGACGATGCGACCGAGACAGCCAACGGCCGCGAGCTCGGCATCGTCGGGAAGGGGATGCGTCTGCGGCAAGCGCGGTTGAATTATCCCGATGACCCGGCCCTTGCCCAGGGCCTCGTCGATCATGTTGAGGTAGCGCGGCTCGAAGACCTGCAGCGGCAGATGCCCTCGCGGCAGGAGGATGACCCCGTCCAACGGGAAGATGGGCAGGATCGCCGGCAGCCGGCGCTCCGGCGGGGCTTCGTCGTCGAGGCTCATGAGAATAGGATGGTCGACAGCCGCCGCCTCGCCGCGACCGCTGTCGGGTGGGAGAAGCCGAGTGCCTCGAAGATCTTCACCAACTGCTTGCGTGCCGCCTCGTCGTTCCAGCTCCGGTCGGTGCGCACCAGGTGCAGGAGCTCGTCGATCGCGGCCTCCGCCTGGCCCTTGCCGTAGAGGGCGACGGCGAAGTCGAAGCGAGCCTGCATGTCGTCGGGGCGCGCTGTCACCGCCGCCCGCAGCTTGCCGAGGTCGCCGCTCTCCTTGCCCTGCTCGGCAAGCTCGACGGCGCTCAACGCCGCCGCCACCTCCGGATTCGCCTTCACCTCCGGTGGCAGGCCTTCGATCAGCCGCTTCGCCGCCACGCTGTTGCCGGCGCCGACGTAGCTGCGGATCATCCCGGCGGTCGCCTTCGGGTTCCCCTGGTCCTGCGCCAGGACGGACGAGAACACCTTCGCCGCCCCCTTGAAGTCGTTGGCGGCCAGAGCCGCCGCGGCCTGCTTAAGGGCGTCGGCCAAGGGATCGCCGGCGTCTTGGGTGAGGTTGTCGACGAACGCCTTGAGCTTACTCTCCGGCTGCGCGCCGACGAAGCCGTCCACCGGCTGGCCGCCGACGAAGGCATAGACCGTCGGCACCGACTGGATGCGCAGCTGCGCCGCCAGCGCCTGGTTTTCGTCGATGTTGATCTTGACCAGCCGGACGGCGCCGCGGGCCTGGCGAACCAGCTTCTCCAGCGCCGGCGTCAGCGTCTTGCAGGGCCCGCACCACGGCGCCCAGAAGTCGACGATCACCGGCCGGTCCATCGACGCGGTCATCACGTCGGCGGCGAAACTCTGCGTCGTGCCGTTCTTGATGACGTCGGCGGCGCCGTCGGCGGCTGGGGCGCTCTTGCTGCTTCCAAAGATCATGATTGCGGCCGTTTTGGTGGAGGGTTGCGTAATCCGAGGCTATACATGGCGGCGTGCTCCCCCTCGCTCAAGTTCTGCGCTCTTCGGTCCCGGCTACAGGACCTCGATGCGCGGCTCGTGGCCGCAGGAGCGAACAAACACCAGGAGGTCGTCCGCGGCAATGGCCGTGGTCGCGGTGTTGACCAGCGGGTGGAAATTGAGGGGCGACTGCGCCATCAAGCCGGCGTCAAGGATGACGCGCACGCGCGCCTCGCGGTCATTGATCAGGGCGAACGGCGTCACCGAGCCGGGTTCGACGCCGAGCACCTGACGCAGCGTCGCGGCGGAGGCGAAGGACAAGCCGGCCGAGCCAATCCTCGGGCGCAGCGCCTTCAGGTCGATGCCGCGATCCTCGGCGGCGACGACCAGCCAGAGCACGCCCTTCTTGTCCTTGAGGAACAGGTTTTTGCTGTGGCCGCCGGGCAGCGCGCCGCGCGAAGCCTTGCTCTCGGCGACGGTGAAGACGGGCGGATGACGCACCGTTGTCGTGGCGATGTGGAGCTCGCCCAGCCGTGCCATCAACGCTGCTTCTCCGACCACCATGGCCGGCACTCTAGGCAGCGCGCCGGGAGCGCTCAAGACTGTGGCCGCGGCCCAGCGCTAACCCTTCTGCGCCACCAGATGCGCATGCAGCTGGGCGACCACCGCCGCGCCCTCGCCGATCGCGGCGCCGACGCGCTTGACGCTGCCGGCACGGACGTCGCCGATCGCGAACACGCCCGGCACGCTGGTTTCCAGCGGCGCTAGCTGGCGCACCCGCCAGCACCGCGCTGCGCACCCGCCAGCACGGCCGTTCGCCCAACTCGTCGCCCGACAGCGACGGGCCCGTCGCAACAAAGCCTCGCTGCAGCACGACGGCGCAATCCGCCAGCCATTCCGTCGCGGGCTCGGCGCCGAGGAACAGGAACAGGTGCCGTATCGGCTTCTCGACCTCCCCCTGGTCGGTCCGCCAACGCACCCTCTCGAGCCCGTCGCCCCGCCCACCAGCGCGGTGACCTCGGCGCCTTCGACGACCTCGATCGAGTTCGCTCGCTGCGATACGTTCGATGAGGTACTGCGACATGGTCTGCCGCAGCGGCCAGCGCACCAGCATGCGGATGCGCTTGACCCGGGAGGAGAGGAAGACGGCGGCCTGCCCGGCGGAGTTGCCGCCGACGAGCAAAACCTCCTGGCCCTGCGCCATCCGCGCCTCAATCGGCGAGGCCCAGTACCAGACGCCGCGGCCTTCGAACCGTTCCAGGCCTTCGACCTCAAGACGGCGGTAGCGGGCGCCCACGGCGAGCACCACCGTCCTCGCCTCGACCGCACCGCCCTCGGCAAGCTCCAGGCGCAGCCGGCCGGCGTCGGCGCGGCTGCAATCCAGCCGGCCGACCGCCATCAGGATAGACGTCTCGGCGCCGAACTTCAGCGCCTGGGTGTAGGCCCGGCCGGCGAGCGCCTGCCCGGAGATGCCGGTGGGGAAGCCCAGGTAATTCTCGATCCTTGTCGATGCGCCGGCCTGTCCGCCGAAGGCGCGGGCATCGAAGACGGCGACGGAGAGGCCCTCGGAGGCGGCGTAGACCGCGGCCGCGAGGCCCGCCGGGCCGGCGCCGACGATCGCCACGTCGAAGCTTCGTCCGGCGAACGCGGCCGGGACAGTCAAGCCGATGCAGGACGCGAGCGTCGTCTCGCTGGGGTTCTCCAGCACCCGGCCATCCGGGCAGACGGCGATGGGTTTGTCCTCGGCGCCCGGATGCGCTGCGACGATGTCGAGCACCTCCGCGTCCCCTGGTTCGGCATGGCGATGCGGCTGGCCGTTCCGGGCCAGGAAGCCAAGCAGGCGCGCCGTTTCCGGGCAGTCGCCGCGGCCGATCAGGAGCACGCCGGCGCCCTGCTCGATGAGACTGACGCGCCTGAGCACCAGCGCGCGCATGATCTTCTCGCCGAGCTCGGCCTCCGCCACCAGCGCCGCACGCAGCCCCTCCGGCGGCAACAGCAGCGTCTCGACATGCCCCGGGCGGGACCGTCGACGAAGGCCGGGCGTCCAGAGAGCTGGCCGATCTCGGCCAGGAACTCGCCCACGCCCTGGTTGATGACCGGCACCTCATGGCCGAGCCCGTCGGGGCGCGTCACCGCAACTCGGCCCTTCAGCACCACGAACATGCCCGGCCCGGGTTCGCCGGCGGCGAACAGCCGCTCGCCGTCGCCATAATGGCGATCCGCGCCGAACCGGCGTAGCCGGTCGATCTCGTCGGCGGAGAGCTGCGGAAACGCCTGCCCTTTGCGCGACTCGATGATCGTGTTCGAACCGGCTCCATCCTCGGCCATCGCTGCCGCTCCATCTCAAGTTCGGGTGCGGCCGCGGCCTCACCCGCCGGCGCCCGCCGCCGAGGCATGAAGTAGAGCCGGATCGGCCGCGATGCTACGCATCAGCGCAAAGGCAAACCGCGATGATCCTTGCAAAGCCCCCGTCATCTCTTAATATCGCCGCTCGTGATCGCCGCGCGGTCGCGGGCGCGGGCGTAGCTCAGGGGTAGAGCGCAACCTTGCCAAGGTTGAAGTCGAGGGTTCGAATCCCTTCGCCCGCTCCAGTTTCCCCCCGATCGAGTCTGGTTCCAAGGCAAGATGCGGGTCGGCCAGATGAATGGCTTGGTCTACCAGCGGGCGAAGAAGGGAACACGCCGGCGCCAGACCGACCTTCCACCGCGTGTTCAAGGCTACGAAAACACCCGCGACACCTGCTGCGAGGTCTGGCGCGCGGTTCTGAAACCCCCGCCCTACGCCTGCACCGCAGCCGCGGCGTGCCCCTGGAGCAACCGCTCCCGGATGCGGCCGGCGGCGAAGCCATCGCCGTAGGGATTGTGCGCCCGGCTCAT
>CAVVAX010000045.1:0-28794 GCA_963746275.1 uncultured Alphaproteobacteria bacterium | reverse complement strand
CCGTCGGCGTCGCCGAAACCGAAGACGGCGACTGGATCGTCCGCTTCGCCGCCATCGATCTCGGCCTCATCGACCGGACCAGCAAAAAGCTGCGCCGCTTTGCCTCGGCACGGCCGTGCCAAGGCAAAGCCAAACCGAAACAAACCAGGGAGACTGTCAACCATGTCTCCGGTCCATAGTGTCAACTATGTCTCCTATGTCTCCGGTCGCGCATGCGGCGCAAGATCATTTCCAGACCGGGTCCGCTACCGCGGCCGTCGGTCGGCGGCGGGTAGCGGGGCGGACTTCCGCGGGTTTCCATGGATCCACCCCGCTTGCGCCACGAAGCCGGCGCTGCTACCGTCCGCCCGGTCAATTCATCCTCCTCTTTCAAGACTTTGCCGCCTCGGGGGCGCGCGTGCCGCTCGACAGAGCTACCGTCAAGACTATCGCCTTCCTTGCGCGGGTGCGGGTTCCGGATGACCAGCTCGAGCCGCTGGCCGGGGAGCTTTCGGCCATCCTCGGTTGGATCGAGCAGCTCGCCGAGGTCGACACCAGCACCGTCGAGCCCATGACCAGTGTCGCCGCCATGCTGGCGCCGCAGCGCGCCGACGTCGTCACCGACGGCCGGCGGCGCGACGCCGTCCTCGCCAATGCGCCGGATGCGCTCGACGACTATTTCGCCGTTCCCAAGGTCGTCGAATGAGCGACCTTCGCGACCTGACCGTCGTCAAGGCCTGCGACGGCCTCGCCGCTGGCGACTTTTCCGCGGTCGAGCTCGTTGAGGCGCATCTCGCCGCCATCGAGGACGCGCGCGACCTCAACGCCTTCATCACGCCGACGCCGGAGCTGGCGCGGGAACGGGCGCGAGCCGCCGACGAGCGCCGGTCGAGCGGCGAAGTTCGGGGGCCGCTGGACGGTATCCCCATCGCGGTGAAGGACCTGTTCTGCACCGAGGGCGTGCTGACGACGGCGGCGTCGCACATCCTCTACAACTTCGTTCCGCCCTACAAATCGACGGTGACGCAGCGGCTGCGCGACGCCGGCGCGGTGATGCTGGGCAAGACCAACCTCGACGAGTTCGCCATGGGCTCGTCCAACGTCACCAGCCCTTTCGGCGCGGTGAAGAACCCGTGGGGGCCTTGCGACGGCAAGGACCTCGTGCCCGGCGGCTCCTCCGGCGGATCGGCGGCGGCGGTGGCGGCGCGGCTCTGCCTCGCCGCCACCGGCACCGACACCGGCGGCTCGATCCGCCAGCCGGCATCCTTCTGCGGCATCGTCGGGATGAAGCCCACCTACGGCCGTTGCTCGCGCTGGGGGATTGTCGCCTTCGCCTCCAGCCTGGACCAGGCCGGGCCGATGGCGCCGCAGCGTGCTGGACGCGGCGATCCTGCTCGAAGCCATGGCCGGCCACGACGAGCGGGACTCCACCTCCGCGCCCATGGCCGTCGATCGCTTCGCCGAGGCCGCGGCGAACGGCGACATCCGCGGGCTCAAGGTGGGCATTCCGGCGGAGTACCGGCTCGACGGCGTCCCGGCGAGATCGACGCGCTGTGGGACAGGGGCATCGACATCCTCCGCGGCCGAGGCTGCGAGATGGTCGACGTCTCGCTGCCGCACAGCCGCTACGCTTTGGCCACCTACTACATCATCGCCCCGGCCGAGGCCTCGTCCAACCTCGCCCGCTACGACGGTGTGCGTTTCGGCTTGCGCGTCGAAGCGCCGAGCCTGGACGAGATGTACGAGCGGACCCGCGGCGAGGGCTTTGGCGCCGAGGTCCGCCGGCGCATCCTGATCGGCGCCTACGTGCTGTCCGCCGGCTACTACGACGCCTACTACCTCAAAGCGCAGAAGGTTCGGGCGCTCATCGCCGAGGACTTCCGCAAGGCGTTCGAGGCGGTCGACGTGCTGCTCACGCCGACGGCGCCGTCGGACGCGTTCGCCATTGGCGAGAAGATGGACGACCCGATCACGATGTACCTCAACGACGTGTTCACCGTGCCGACCAGCCTGGCCGGGCTGCCGGCGCTGTCGCTGCCGGCGGGGCTTTCGGGACGCGGGCTGCCGCTCGGCCTGCAGCTCATCGGCCGGCCGTTCGACGAGGTGACGGTGCTCCGCGCCGCGGCGGCCCTGGAGGCCGACGTCGGTTTCACTCCGCTGCCGGTGCAGGGCTACGGCTCGGCCGGAGGTTGACACTCACCCCGCCGGCCCATACGTTCCCGGCCCGGCGCAAACGAAGAATGACGGACAGACGATGAAGATCAGGAACTCACTCAAATCCGCCAGGGGGCGCGAGCGCAACTGCCTCATCGTGCGCCGCAAGCGCCGCCTGTTCGTGATCAACAAGCGCCACCCCCGCTTCAAGACCCGCCAGGGCTGACGCCGTCGCGCGCGCACCCGCTCCGGCCTATACCCTCACCCGCTGACTTGTCCGCCCATGGATCGCCGCAACAAGTGCGGCGATGACGGCGGGAGAGCCTCAGGCGCAGCGGCTTCCTCCGGCCATGCTCATTCTCCGTCACCCGCGGACCTGTTCCGCGGGTCCATGGATCGCCGCAACAAGTGCGGAGATGACGATCAGATTGCACCGCTGCGTGGTCTTGACGGCGCCCCTAAGCCGCTTCCGCCGGGATGCTGGCGACGATCAGGCCGTCCTCGCCGGCGGTAACCGGAACCACGTCGCCGTCCTTGATCCGTCCCTCAAGGATCCGGCTCGCCAGCGGGTTCTGCAGCGACCGCTGGATCACCCGCTTCAGCGGCCTCGCCCCGTAGACCGCGTCGTAGCCGTGCTCGGCCAGCCACTGCAGCGCCGACGGCTGGATGTCGAGCCTGATCTTGCGGTCGTCGAGCAGCGCCTGCAGCCGCTTGAGCTGGATCGCCACGATCTCGCCCATCTGCTCCGGGAACAGCCGGTGGAACAGGATGATCTCGTCCAGCCGGTTGAGGAACTCAGGGCGGAAGGCGGCGCGGACGATCTGCATCACCTGCCCGCGGACCTCGCCGGAGTCGTGCCCGGCCGACTGCGAAGCGAGGATGTCGCCGCCGAGGTTCGAGGTCAGCACGATGATGGTGTTGCGGAAGTCGACCGTGCGGCCCTGGCCGTCGGTGAGCCGGCCGTCGTCGAGGACCTGCAGCAGGACGTTGAACACGTCCGGGTGCGCCTTCTCCACCTCGTCGAACAGGATCACCTGGTAAGGCCGGCGGCGGACCGCCTCGGTCAAGGCGCCGCCTTCCTCGTAGCCGACGTAGCCGGGCGGGGCGCCGATCATCCGCGCGACCGTGTGCTTCTCCATGTACTCCGACATATCGATGCGGACCATCGCCGTCTCGTCGTCGAACAGGAACTCGGCCAGGGCCTTGCACAGCTCGGTCTTGCCGACGCCGGTGGGGCCTAAGAACAGGAACGAGCCGATCGGCCGGTTCGCGTCCTGCAGCCCGGCCCGGGCGCGGCGCACCGCGTCCGCCACCGCGCGCAGCGCCTCCTCCTGGCCGACCACGCGCCGGCGCAGGTTGTCCTCCATGCGCAGCAGCTTGTCGCGCTCGCCCTCCAGCATCCTCTCCACCGGGACGCCGGTCCAGCGGGAGACGACGCCGGCCACGTGCTCCGCGGTGACCGCCTCCTCCAGCATCCGGTGCTGCTCGCCCGCCTCCGAGGCCTGCAGCGAGCGCTCGAGGCGCGGGATCACCGAGTACTGCAGCTCCCCGGCCTTCTCGTACTGGCCGTCGCGCATCAGCCGCTCGACCTGGGCGCGGGCCTGGTCCAGCTCCTCCTTGATCTTGGTCGCACCCGCGAGCGCGTCCTTCTCGGCCTGCCACTGGGCGGTCAGCTCCGCGGAGCCCTCCTCCAGCTCGTGCAGCTCGCCTTCCAGCCGGGCGAGGCGCTCGCGCGAGGCGGCGTCGTTCTCCTTGCGCAGCGCCTCGCGCTCGATCTTGAGCTGAACGATGCGCCGGTCGAGCTCGTCGATCTCGTCGGGCTTGGAGTCGACCTGCATGCGCAGCCGGCTCGCCGCCTCGTCCATCAGGTCGATGGCCTTGTCCGGCAGGAACCGGTCGGTGATGTAGCGGTTCGACAGCGTTGCCGCGGCGACGATGGCGGCGTCGGTGATCCTGACGCCGTGGTGCAGCTCGTACTTCTCCTTCAGCCCGCGCAGGATCGAGATCGTGTCCTCGACCGTCGGCTGCGAGACGAACACCGGCTGGAAGCGCCGGGCCAACGCCGCGTCCTTCTCGACGTACTTGCGGTACTCGTTGAGCGTGGTCGCGCCGATGCAGTGCAGCTCGCCGCGGGCCAGCGCCGGCTTGAGCAGGTTGGAGGCGTCCATGGCGCCCTCGGCGGCGCCGGCGCCGACGATGCTGTGCATCTCGTCGATGAACAGGATGACCTCGCCGCTGCTGGCGGTCATCTCGCTCAAGCACCGCCTTCAGCCGCTCCTCGAACTCGCCGCGGAACTTCGCCCCCGCCACCAATGCGCCGAGGTCGAGCGCCATCAGCCGCTTGTGCTTCAGCGTCTCCGGCACGTCGCCCTTGACGATGCGCAAGGCGAGGCCCTCGGCGATCGCGGTCTTGCCGACGCCGGCCTCGCCGATCAGCACCGGGTTGTTCTTGGTCCGGCGCGACAGCACCTGGATGGTCCGGCGGATCTCCTCGTCGCGGCCGATGACCGGATCGAGCTTGTTGTCGGCCGCAGCCTGGGTGAGGTCGCGGGCATACTTCTTCAGCGCGTCGTAGCCCTCCTCGGCGGTCGCCGAGGTTGCCGTGCGGCCCTTGCGGATCTCCTCGATGGCGCGGTTCAGCGCCTTGGCGGTGACGCCGGCATCGCCCATGATCTTTGCCGCCGGCGTGCCCGTAGCGAGCGCCAGCGCCAGCAGCAGCCGCTCGGCGGTGACGAAGCTGTCGCCGGCCTTCTCGGCGATCTGCTCGGCCTGGTCGAACAGCCGCGCCGTCTCGCCTGCGAGGTAGACCTGCCCTGCGCCCGACCCTTCGACCTTCGGCAGCTTCTCCAGGGCGGCATCGACATCGCGCAAGGCTCGCGCCGGATCGCCGCCGGCCGCGCGCATCAGGTTGGCGGCCAGCCCCTCCTTGTCGTCGAGGAGAACCTTGAGCAGGTGCAGGGGCGTGATCTGCTGGTGGCCGCGGCGCTGCGCCAGCGTTTGTGCCGACTGGATGAAGCCGCGCGAGCGCTCGGTGTATTTCTCGAAATCCATGGTCTCTATCCCCTTTGCGACGGAGCCAGGCGCCCCTTCCAAGGCGGCGCAAAGCCCCTCAAGGTTTGAGGTTTTCGCTGGTTATATGGACGGGCCGGGGGCGACCGCAACGTGAGGGGGCGCCGGTAACCTTCCAGGCCAGGCTACAGGGATTCCGCGGCTGCACCTGCTCCCGCGGGTGGTCACGCATGACACTTCGCCCTGCTCGGTAAGCAAGCGCATCTGGTATCGTCTGGCGCTCACGCTGCGTCGTCGCCCACGATACATCCCCTGGAGTTTTGTGCAATTTCTCTTTGTGTCGAGCTGAAGACGAAATGTTTTAGCTTGCAGGTTGCCGGAAGTGGATATCGTTGTGGATCTATGCGCCGCCGTTAACGTCTTCAACCGCTCGCCGCGCGAGCTTGAGGGCATATTTGCCGACCTGCGCGCTCTGGCACAATCACCTGGCGCTATCCATAACCTATCCGCGATAATATACCGCTCGGCATGCGCAGCGAGGCAGCGATTAAGATGTGCCACATGGTCGCGCTTGATAATGAATGCTTTGTGGCTTCGTTTCCCATGACAGTCTTATAAGAATGCGAGGCGAAAGCGGGAAGCATTACTACGGCAGTTTTACTGTAGAAACCAAGGTCACCGAATTCCGGGTGGCGCGTATGTGGATTTACCATACGTACAACAGGATTATCAGTCGTTACGAAAAATCCGTGACGAGGCCTCACTACGACCAATTCATTTTGAAGAAGAGCGGAGTAAGCTCATCCGACTTACTTCCAGACAGCGCTAATTAGAGATTTTGGGGACAAGGCAAACTGTTTTCTTGCCAAATTTACTACGCCAGCAGTGCATGCCATCTCCAGCTTTGTTCATCCTTTCGCCGTCAACCAAGTAAGCGTGAGACCTCTACTCGACATCGGCGACTGCATTTATGTCATAGACCAATACCGCCTTGTCGAGAGTATTTACGAAGCCCATCATACTGGATGATGGAGGATACGAGCTACCGCGAAATCGCTAACAAAAATCGTGGTAGCTTCCTTGAGCGGACTACGGCGAAAATCCTGAAACGCGTTTTCGGCGACGAGCACGTCCACGAGAACGTTGTTATTTGTCGGAACAAAAAGCAAGTCGCTGCAGAAGCTGATGTCATAGTTAACTACGGAGAGTTCATTATTATTGTGCAGGCTAAATCAAAACGTCTAACGCTGAAAGCGCAGGCCGGGGATCATGAGCGCTAAAAGAAGATTTCGCAAAGGCGATACAAGAGCCATATAATCAAGCCGGAAAATTCGCCAATCTTGTTCTAGCTGGTGCCGAGTGCTTTACAAGAAGCGGAGGCGCCCTAACATTTTCTGAGACTCCGCGTGTTTTTCCCATGGTTGCTCTGAGCGACTGCTTTCCGGCGTCAATGATGCTATCTGTCGTGATGCTGGACTATGTGGAGGAGCTTTGCCCGGTCATATGGGACTTGGGTGTATTAGATTGCGTCGCAAAGGTTCTGCCGACGCCAGTCGAGTTCATATCTTATCTAAAGTGCCGGGCGCGCGCATTTCAGAAAGTCAGCGCGGCCAACGAGTACAGCTTGCTCGGGTATCATCTGGTTAACAGGCTCATGTTGCCTTCTGATGCAGATCATTTATCGGTAGATCAAGATTACTCAACAGAGATAGACGACTATATGATAGCGATAGATCTGAACGTGAAACGGCGGAATCCAGTCAGCGTTCTTGAACGCTTAGACGTTCCAATTATCTCGGAGCTTTTCGTTTAGCCGGGTTTCGCCCCGATCTTCGTCTCCTCGCCGCGGATGAGCCGGCGGATGTTGTCGCGGTGGCGAACAAAGACGAGGCAGGCGATGAGGAGGGCGGCGATAGCGATCTGCGCCCGCTCCGGGCCGGCGAGGATCAGGGCGGTGACGGGGGACAGTGCGAACGCGACGAGCGCGGCCAGCGACGAGTAGCGCAGGGCGAAGGCCACGACGAGCCAGACGGCGCAGGTTGCGAGCCCCACCGGCCAGGCCAGGCCGAACAGCACGCCGAGGCCGGTCGCCACGCCCTTGCCGCCGCGAAAACGCAGCCAGACCGGGAAGCAGTGGCCGAGGACGGCGGCAACGCCGGCGATGATTGCGTAATCGATGCCCCAGCGGTCGAACACGAGGACCGCGACCCCGCCCTTGCCGGCATCGAGGAGAAGGGTGGCGGCAGCCAAGCCCTTCCGCCCCGTTCGGAGCACGTTGGTGGTGCCGATGTTGCCCGAGCCGATGCTGCGGACGTCGCCCAGGCCGGCGGCGCGGGTGAGCAGCAGGCCGAAGGGGACCGAGCCAAAGAGGTAGCCAACGACGGCGGCGATAAGGGCGTAGGTGGTCAGCATCAGGCGTCGAGGGAGAAGACCCGCCGGCCGTCGACGACGGTCAGCAGCACCCGGCCCTGCAAGGGCTTGTAGTCGAAGGGGGTGTTCTTCGACTTGCTGTGCAGCTCGTTCTCGCGCACGACCCAGGCCCGCTCCGGGTCGAACAAGGTCAGGTCGGCGCGGGCGCCGGGCGCGAGCCGCCCCGCCGGCAGGTCGAGCAGGTCGGCCGGACCGCAGGTAAGCAGCCGGAGGATGTCGATGAGCGCCATGCGGCCGTTGTGGTGGAGCTCCAGCGAGACCGCCAGCAGGGTCTCAAGACCAATGCCGCCGAAGCTCGCCTGGGCGAAGGGCAGGCGCTTGGCGTCCTCGTCCTCGGGCGCGTGGTCGGAGGCGATGGCATCGATGGTGCCGTCGATCAGCCCGTCGATGACCGCCAGCCGGTCCTCCTCGGCGCGGAGCGGCGGGGAGAGCTTGGCGAAGGTGCGGTAGTCGCCGATGGCGTTCTCGTTCAGCGCAAAGTAGGGCGGCGCGGTATCGCAGGTGACGCTGAGCCCGCGTGTCTTCGCCCGGCGCACGGCGTTGATGGCTGTTGCGGTGGAGAGGTGGGCGAAATGCAGCCGCGCGCCGGTGAGCTCGGCGAGGCGCAGGTCCCGCTCGACCATGATGATTTCGGCCTCGCGAGGGATGCCCGAGAGGCCGAGCCGGGTCGCCATCTCGCCGGCGTTCATGTCGCCGCCCCGCGCCAGGCTCGGCTCCTCGGGATGCTGCACGATCATCAGCCCGAAGGTCGCGGCATATTGCAGCGCCTGGCGCATCACCCGGGCGTCGGCCACGGCACTGACGCCGTCGGTAAACGCAACGGCGCCGGCCTCGGCCAGCATCCCCATCTCGGCCAGCTCGCGCCCCTCCAGGCCCTTGGTCACCGCGGCGTAGGGGTAGACCTTGGCCAAGCCAAGCAGGCGGGCGCGGCGGGCGACGAACTCGACCACCGACATGTCGTCGATGACCGGCTTGGTGTTGGGCAGGCAGACCATGGAGGTGATGCCGCCGGCCGTGGCCGCCCGCCCGCCGGAGGCGAGCGTGCCCTTGTGCTCCTCGCCCGGCTCGCGCAACTGCACGCGGATGTCGACGAGCCCGGGGCAGAGGCAATGCCCGCCGCAGTCGACGACCTCGCAACCCTCCGGCAGGCTGCCCGCGACCACCTCCGGGCCGACGGCGGCGATGAACTCGCCCTCGGTCAGCACCCCGCCCTGGGCGTCGAGGCCCGAGGCTGGGTCCAGCAATCTCGCGTTGACGTAGGCCGCCCGCGCCGGCGCTTCCTCCAGCTTCGGCCACAGCGCCCGTTTCGCCGAGATCGCGCTCACAGGTTTGCCCGCCCGGCCTCGGTGAGGTTGGCGCTGAGCGTCTCCAGGCAGGCCATGCGCACCGCGACGCCCATCTCGACCTGCTCGCGGATGACGCTGCGGCCGTAGTCGTCGGCGACCAGCGAGTCGATCTCGACGCCGCGGTTCATTGGCCCGGGGTGCATGATTAAAGCGTCGGGGCTAGCGCGCTCCAGCTTGTCGTAGTTCAGGCCGAAGAAGTGGAAGTACTCGCGGATCGAGGGAAAGAAGTTCGACTGCATCCGCTCGACCTGCAGGCGCAGCATCATGACGATGTCGCAGCCTTCGAGCCCCGCCGCCATGTCGTGGAACACCTCGACACCAAGGCGTTCGACCTCGGCCGGCAACAGCGTACGCGGGGCGACGACGCGGACGCTGGCGCCCATGGTGTTGAGCAGATGGATGTTCGAGCGGGCGACCCGCGAATGCAGGATGTCGCCGCAGATCGCGACCCGCAAGCCGTCGAGCCTGCCCTTGCGGCGGCGGATGGTGAGCGCATCCAGCAGTGCCTGGGTCGGGTGCTCGTGGCTGCCGTCGCCGCCGTTGATCACGGCGCAGTTGACCTTCTCCGACAGCAGCTTGACCGCGCCCGACTCCGGGTGGCGGACCACGAGGACGTCCGGGTGCATGGCGTTCAGCACCGTCGCCGTGTCGATCAGGGTCTCGCCCTTGCGCACGGAGCTGGTCGAGACGGACATGTTGATGACGTCGCCGCCCAGCCGCTTGCCGGCCAGCTCGAAGGATGTGCGGGTGCGGGTCGAGGCTTCGAAGAACAGATTGATGATGGTTCGGCCGCGGAGCAGCGACTTCTTCTTGTCCGCCTGCCGGTTCTGCTCGACGTAGCGTTCGGAGCGGTCGAGGAGGGCTGTGATCTCGGGCGGATGCAGCCCCTCGATGCCAAGAAGATGCCGATGTCGGTACGAGTACGGGTTATCGCCTTCGGTCATGGCGGGCGGACTATAAGCGGGCGCTCGCGGGCGAAGCAAGGTCGCCGGCGCCAGCCAATCCGGCCAGATGCACTGCGGCTTCGAAAGGCGAAAGAGGCCCTATGCGCCCTGCAGCGCGACCAGGGCGCAGAGGCGCGCCTCCGTCCGGCTCAGGATCCAGCCGTCGACGGACACCGTGTTCCCGTCCAGGAAATCACGCTGCCTGCATTCGCCGATGTGGCGATGGAGCACGCGATCCGGGATGGTCACGGCGGCAACTGCCAGTTCTTCCTGCCCATCGAGGATCGCCGCAAGGATCCGCTCCGGGTTGGCCTCCGCGGGAACGAGAGCGAGATAGCGGCTACCGATCCGCGCGGCGCTGCCGACGTGCGGGATGAGCCGGGCGAGCCGCGTGGCAAGGTCGGAACCGAGGCCGGCGGCCATTGTCGGACGGACCAAGGTGGCAGGAGCGGCAGCCAGAATGGCCGTCGAGGCTGCCAGCCGCAGGACCAGCCGTCGTTCGTCGGAAAAGTGCTGCGTCATCGCCACCTGCCCAATCTCAGTCGAGCACCGTCGTCGCGCCGCTGTTGTCGACGGCTTCCATGTCGCGCACGCCCATCGGCCGCGACAAGTCCCCGATGATCCGGTCGCCGAGGCGCAGGGTCATGGCGACGATGGTCAGCGTCGGGTTGGAGGATCCTCCCGTGGGAAACACGGAGCTGCCGGCGACATACAGGTTCTGGGCATCGTGCACCCGGCAGTCCCAGTCGACCACGCCGGTAGCCGGCGAATCGGACATCCGCGTTGTCCCCATGTGGTGGTAGTCGCCGTCCACCCAGTTCGGGAAGGACGCGGCTTCGTCCTGCAACCACTCGGTCAGACGGAAGCGCCCGATGGACATCGCGCCGACGATCTCGCCGAACCGCAGCGCGGTCGCGCGGATGCCGTCCTTCTCGGCGGCGGCGAAGGTCCAGTTGACCGCCGCCCGCTGCGAGCCGAGGGCGTCGCGCTCGTCGACCAATTCGACGCGGCTCTCGGGGTTCGGGAGGTGCTCCATCCGCAGGAGCACGGTGTACACATCGGGGGCGGGCTTTTCTTCGCCGAGCAGCCGGGAAAAGCGCTGGCTGGCCCTACCGTAGGCATACTCGCCGATCTCGTCGAGGTCGCCGAGGACGAACTTCACGTCCTCGAGGAACACGTCGGTGTCCGCTAACGGCTTCCTGATCCGCCGCTTGAGGATTCCGAAGGCCGCCGGCGCCACCCAGGTGGGCCGGCCCGGCAGAACGTTGATGACATGGTTCGGCAACTGCAAGCGAAGCTGTTCCGCCGGTGACAGGCCGAGGCCGCCGACGACCTCCTCGCCGACGGTCTGTAGCAGCGCGCCGTTACTCCCGACCGCCAGAACCGTGCCGATCGGAACCATGGGATGCAGCATGAAGTGGCGGCCCACCTGATCGCCGCCGTTGCCGATGCCGTTCGCTCGGCCGTTGGTCGGCTGCAGCAGCAGCCGTGCGTTCTCGATGCCGCCGGCGGCCAGCACATAGGCCCGCGCCCTGACAGCGAAGGCCGTTCCGTCCAGCGTCTTGACCTGGAGCCGATCGACGAGGTCGCTGCCTTCGTGCATCTGGATGCCGACGACGTTCGCGCCGAGAAGGCAGCGCACCGTCGGCGCCGCCTCGATCTCCGGTCCGTACACCTCGCCGAACCGCGTCGGCGGGCTCATCTGCCAAACCCGCGCGGTCAAGCCGAAGTTGCGCAAAGGCTGCCGATAAAGCTCCGGCAGCTTGTCCTGATGGGCCGCCAGCTCAAACGTACGCAGGGGAAGCTGGCAGATGTCCGCCGCCTCTCCGAAGTAGTCGCCGAGATCGGCGTGCCGGATCCGCCAGCCACCCGAGGGCATGTACGGCCTGGGCTCGAAGTCGATCGGGTCGAGCGGGCTGCACCAGCCGCTCCAATGGTTGGTGGTGCCTCCAAAAAAGCGCAGCCGGGTGACGTCGAGCTCGTGATACGGCCTGCCTGTTATGGGGCCCTTGTACAGACTTTGTGTCGCCTCGTCGTACTCGAAGCCGCCGCTCTCCAGGAGGCAAACCGATACGTCGTCGCTCGCCAGACGGCGGGCCAACGTGATCCCGGCGGCGCCAGCGCCAACGATGCAGACGTCGGCCTCCAGCACGGTTCCATCGGACACACCTCGGGCTTCGATGATCATTCGCTATCGCCCGCTGTTTTTCTCTGCTCCCCAGAGGGGCAGCAGATTTTTACGCGGAATGTCCCGGCCGAGGCACCTCGGCATGCCTGCCCACGCCCGCGCCGCAGCCACTGCGCCGGAGGCACCCTTGGAGGGGCACCCGCGCGATTATTTCTCCTACGCTAGCGGCCGCGACCTCTTCGAGAAAGTGACAAAACGGTGTCAGCGTGCCTTAACGGATCGCCCTCGCGAGGGGCGGCCGAGCACAGCCCCGAGCCCCGCGACACCGCGTCAGAACGTGGCGTCGGCGCGGGGACCCTGCTTGCCCTGCGGCTCGAACTCAGCCCGGCACTCGCCGATGCGCGCGGGCTGGATCTGGCCCCGCTCCGCCAGATACTCACGGACTGCGCGCGTGCGCTCTTCCGCCAGGCGAGTGAGCTCGGCCCGGGTCTGCTCGTCCGTCTGCGGCGCGCCCGGCTGCGGGCGTCCCGCCGGTGTCGCGGGCGGCTGAGGCAGCGTCCCGCGCGCGCGCAATGCCGCGACGTCCGCTTGCGTCGACTTGCCGCACACGCGCAGCGAGAGCTTCGGCCTTTGTTGCAGGAGCTTCGACAGGCTCTCGATGAAGACCCGCGCCTCCGGGCTGAGGCTGGCTTCGCCGGCGGCGAACGGGATGGGCTTCAACGCCAGGCTGCCGCTCCTGCCACCGGCGATCATGTTGACCGGCTCGAAGATGAGCTTGAACGGCGCCGTGACGCCGGCCATCACCGCGCCGGTGACGGCCTGGCCGATGGCGTCGCTGAGGTCGAAGTCCGGAGAGGCGAGGTTGCCCGACACCGGAACCTGGAGGCTGATCTTTCCCTCCGCGTCCTGGAGCAGGCTGACCACGGTCCCGATCGGGACGCCCACCTTGGCCGACAGCCGTTCCTCGTCCTGCTTCGACAGCGCGCCGAAGGCAAGGTTGCGCAGATCGATCGTAACCACGCCGTCGAGGTCGGACTGCTCCGCCTCGGCGTCCGCCTTCAGGCTCAAACGGCCACTGTCGATGTTCACGCCCATCGCCTGTGCCGCGTAAGGGGAGAGCGGCGGCAGCTCCAGGTCCTTGACCTGGCTGAGGATGTCAAAGCTGGGCTTGCCGGCGAAGGGCATCGCCCAGCCGGACGCGTCGACCGCCGAAAAGCCGTTGAGCACGGCGGACAGACGAACCTCCATCCGCTGCGCCGGGTCCTCCATGTTCAGATTGCTGACTTCGAGCGTCTTGATGTCCGCCGCCATGCGGACGGGCGGGCTCACCGTCCCGTCGGTGAAGGAGGCCTTCGCCGGGCCCTCCAGGGCGAAGCGGCCAAGGGTGATTTTCGGGCTGGGCCCGGCTTCGGTGCCGGCTTCCGGCGCCGCCTGGGGCTGTCCTTCACCCGCGGGCTTGGCGAAGAGCGCCCGGCTGATGTCGGCCGAAACGTCGCCGAGGCTCAGGTCATCGGCGCCGATGCGCATGGCCTGGTCGGCGCGTCCTCCCGCCAGGGCGATCTTGCCGATGCTGGCCTTGGCCACCTCGCCGCCCCCGACCGCGGCGGCAACGGCTTCCACCGCGGCGTCGAAGGCGACGCGCCAGTCCGCCGCCTCGCCGAGCCCTGCCGAGATCTCCTTGAGGTCGACGTGAAGCAGGGCGGCGCTGGCCTCGGTCGGCGGCTTCTGGCCTTCGCCCGGGAGCTGCGCGGACAGCTTTTCGACGTCGAGCGTCCCGGAGGCGGCGAGCGACGTTTGCCCGCCGCCGCCCTTTGTCGTGAGGTCGGCCAGGACGAGCGATGCCCGATCCGCCGCAATCTTGACCGGCTCGGTCGCCCCCGGCCCCGTCGCCAGCACCTGCAGGGCGCTGGCGGAGACGCTCACGGCTCCCGAGACATTCGTGCCGCCGCCGGACGCGCCGAAACGCACGCCCTTCGCCTCGGTCCTGATGTCAGAGGCGGCGATCGAGGTCGATCCGCCGTCGCCGGCCGGCGGCTGAGCGTCCACCCCCGCTAGCAGGATTGCCCCATCCGCCGAAACCTCGGTCCGGCCAGCGCCCGTCTTCGCGCTGAGGGCGGGCAGGTCGATGTTTGCCGGAGGCGAGAGCCAGCTTCGCGCCCACCCGGCTGCGTCAGGATCGCGTTCTTGATCGTGAACCGTAGCGGCCCGTCGACGGTGCTGGTCCCGTCGCCGGCCAGGCGGAAACGGTGATCGAGCAGCAGGACGGCCTCGTCGAAGCGAAGCGCCACTCGATCGGGCCGGCTCTGGTCGGTGTCGCGCTGGACGATCTCGCCCTTGACGGCGCCATCGACGTTTCCGCCCGCCGCCTCGACCGTGCCGGAGAGGTCGGCGCGCAGCACCCCGGAGCTTCGGTCGAAGCCGAGCGGGCCGGTGTATCGGGCGATCTTCTCGATCTCGACCTCGTTCACGGTCAGCGCAACGTCGGCGCTGGCGACATCGGCGAACGGCTTGGCCGTGCCCTGAGCGCGAAAGCCCATGTTGTTGATGGTTGCATCGAGCAGAAAGCGGCCTGGATGGTCCGGCTCCCAGCTGCGGAACTCGTCAAGCTCCAGACTGGCGACGGCGATCTCCACCGTGCCGCGCGCCCGGTCGGTGAAGAAGATGCGGCTGTCGACGATGCGGACCTCGTCGATCCCGGCGCCCCAGGGGTTGCCCTTCTCCTCCGGCGCCGTTGCCGGTTGCTCACCTTGCCGGCGGAGGTCGACGCCGTTGAGGATCAGCCTGCCGTCCGTCTCCCGGGTGAGCTGGATGTCCACGCCCTTGATGACGAGCTCGCGGATCAGCGCCTGCCGGTGGAACAGGTTCGTCACCCCGAGCTTGATCCCCAGCTCCTCGACCTGGCCGAAAGGCGCCGCCTCGCCGCGAAACTGCACCGGCCCCAGCCATATCTCCCGGTTCCAGACGTCAATCCTGAGGGTGTTGATGCCCTCGGTGGTGACGCCCATGCCCTCGAGCTGGCTGCGGGCGACGTAGCGAGCCGCATAGGTCGGTACGACGAAGATCAGCAGCGCGAGGAGCAGGAGCGGGATGACGATCCAGGCGGCAAGCCGCAGGACGGGGCGCCAGGAGGGGCGGGGTGGGGGTGGCGGTTGATCCGCGGCCGGTTCGGGAGATCCTGTCTCGGCAGCCGTCGGTGTCTGCACGGGCGCTTCTCCTCGACTTCATTTTTCGCAGCGGTTTATTCTTCCGCTCTATGGCTCAAGCGCGGGTCGTGATCAGCGCTCAGCCGCCCTCCGCGCGCGTTCGGCCGGCCCTGGACGCATGGCCTGGCCGCCGGTCGCGGTGGCCGCGCGTGGCGTCATCGACGAGGTCGCCGGGCCTTTCCCCGCCGGCTCAGCCTCCGGCTCCGTCTCCGGCTCCGCCTCGCCGAGCGCCAGGCTCTTGAGCGTCTGGCGCGTGAGCACGGTTTCCAAAGCGCGATCGATGCGCTCGCTCAGAGCCTCGATCGCCGGATCCGGATGGACGATGACGTGGCCGAAGGTCCGCTGCTCCTCGGCGCGGCGCACGGCCTCGATGACGGCGCTCAGCGGTGTCTCGTCCAGTGGCCGCGCCGGCAGGTAGCGTGGCGGCTGATCGGCGGTGCGCGATAACAGCGCGCTCTCCTCGAGTGCATCCAGCACCGGCGCCACCGTCTCGCAGGCAAGGTTGAGCGACTTGGCGAGGCGCTCTAAGGTCCAGTCGTTCGCGCCGGAGTAATAGTCGCGGCCGATCATGCTCATGATCTGCAACGCCGCCCGTTCCTTGAGCCGGCCGCTCAGCTGGATCGCAGCCCTCGTCGGCTTAACGCTCTCGGGATGCTGGTGGTAGAAGGAGATCGACGCGCCGACGAGGAGAATGAGCCAGCTCACGTAGAGCCAGATCATGAACAGGATCGGGGTCGCGAACGCGGAGTAGATCGCCGTGTAGCTGGCCGAGCTGGCGACGAACGAGCCGAAGATCCAGCCGGCCGCGACCCAGAGGACGCCCGCGACCGTCGCGCCGATGAAGGCGGAGATCAGGCGCACCTTCGTGTTCGGAATGAACACGTAAAGGAACGTGAAGGCGCCGACGATCAAGAGGTACGGCGTGATGGTGCTGGTGAGCTCGATCGCCCAGCCCACCATCTCGTAGTCGCGAAGGCGCTCGATGACCACGTTCGCGCTCAACGAGGCGCTGATGCCGAACGCCGAGAACATCAGCAGCGGGCCGATGAGGATGACGCTGAGGAAGTCGCTGAAGCGCCGGGCCATGGTCCGCTGGTCGCTGATCCGCCACGTCTCGTTGAAGGAGGCCTCGATCTTCTGCATCAGCGAGACGACCGTCCAGACGAGCATCCCCAGGCCCACCGCGCCGAGGACGCCGACCCGCATGTTCTCGACGAAACCGATGATCTGCTGGGTCACCTGATCGGCGCGCCCGCCCAGAGGCTCGAGCACGTTCAGAAGCAGCGGCGTGATCGCGTTGTGGACGCCGAAGCTCTTCAGCACCGAGAAGCTGAAGGCGAGCAGGGGGACGAGGGACAAGAGCGTGGTGTAGACGAGGCTTGTCGCATGCAGCGTCAGGCCGCCGTCGGCAACATCGCGAGCGACGTTGTAGGCAATGCGCCCGGCCTGGACGAGCGCAGCTTTCCAGCGCGGCAGCCGAGCGAAGTCGACCTGCCACAAGAGCTTGGCAACCGAGGGTAGGAACAACGGGGCCGAAGCCATCGCTCTGCCGTCTCCGGGGCGGTTCGCAAGCAAGCGATCATGACATAAGCGCGCTGGACGCGGAAAAACATCCGGGAGCGCGGTCGAGGCGATGGGTCGAGGCGGTGGTCGCGCTCGCGGCGTCGCGGAGGCGGGGAGGTGCCGGCCGATGCGCCTGGACGCTCCGGGATGCGGACCGGCCGGCGAATCGGATTACATCTTCTTCTTGACGTCCTTGGCCGTGTCCTGAATGGCATCGCCACCCTTCTCGACATCCTTGCCGACGCCTTCGGCCGTGTTGCAGGCGCCGACCGCGGCGGTCGCCACGAGCATGGCGGCAAGAAGAGCGCCGGCGAAGCGTGATGTTGGTGGTCATGAGTGCCTCCGTCGATCGTGTGTGGCTAAAGGTCCGAGCCTGAAGCTGGCCCGAAGACGGTTGTTGGGCCTTCTATAGAAGCGCGAATTCGCAAGTACAGCCGTTCCTTGTGCGATGCTGGCAATTCGCCCAAATCGTTGCAGATCAGCTTCGCGAGGCGTGCGCCCGGGTCACAAGGCGTGGTCTCGTCGCAGCCGTGCGGCTGCCGGCGGAAGCCGACTTGCTTCAAGCGATGTTGGCGCTACTTCCGATCTTGAGCACCACCTTACCAGTCGTCCGGCGCGCCTTCAGCGCCTGCAGGGCTTCCGGGGCCTCGTCCAGGGAGAACGTCTGCGAGACCAGCGGGTTGAGGCTGCCGGCCGCCAGCCAGGACAGAAGCTCCTCGAAAGAGGCCCGCATCCACGCCGGCTTCACCGTCTTGTGCGCGCCCCAGTAGTAGCCGATGGCGGCGATGTTCTTGACCAGCAGGATGTTGGCCGGGATCTGCGGCACGTCGCCGCTGGCGAAGCCGACGATCAGGATCCGCCCGCCATTGGCGGTGCAGCGGAGCGACTCCTCGAACAGCTTGCCGCCGACCGGGTCGTAGACCACGTCGACGCCGCGTCCGCCGGTCAGGGCCTTCACCTGGTCGCGCAGGTCCTCGGCGCGGGAGTCGACGGTGTGGTCGGCGCCGGCCGCGGCTGCGACGGCGCATTTCTCGGGCCCACTGGCGGTGGCGATGACGATGGCGCCGAGCCGCTTGGCGATCTCAACCGCGGTGAGGCCGACGCCGCCGGCGGCGCCGTGGACGAGGACGCTCTCGCCAGGCTCCAGCGCGCACTTGTACTTAAGCCCGAGGTGGGAGGTGCCATAGGCGACGGGGAAGGCCGCCGCGACCTCGTCGCTGACGCTGTCGGCGAGGACGAAGACGCTCTCCTGGTCGGCCACGACCTCCTCGGCGAAGCCGCCATAGTCGAGCACCGCCATCACCCGCTCGCCCGCCTTGCAGCGCACGACGCCGTCTCCGCATTCCAGCACCCGCCCCGCCACCTCGAAGCCGGGGCTGAAGGGGAGCGGCGGCTTGATCTGGTAGCGGCCGGCGATGATCAGGTTGTCGGCGAAGTTGAGACCGGCCGTGTGCACGCGGATGCGCACGCCGCCCGCCTGGAGCTTCGGCGGAGCGACGTCCTCGACCGTCAGCACCTCGGGACCGCACCAAGCCTTGCAGACGACCGCGCGCATGAACGCCTCCTTGCCAAAGCCCAGCGGTTTTGCCCAAGGTGGCTGTCCGGCGTCAACCCAAAGCGGAAGGACCATGCGCGGCTACTTCGCCATCGGCGCGGAAGGCATCTCCAAGGCGATGAACGTCGGCAGCCTGATGCGCTCGGCCCACGCCTTCGGCGCGAGCTTCCTGTTCACCGTCGCCGCCGACTACGCCCGAGGCAAGGGCCGCAACAGCGACACCTCCGACGCCGAGGGGCACGTGCCGCTCTACGCCTTTCCCGACGTCGCCTCGCTCGTCCTGCCGCGCGGCTGTGCTTTGGTCGGCGTCGAGATCAGCGACGAGGCGATCGAGCTGCCGAGCTTTCACCATCCGCGCTGCGCGGCCTACGTCTTCGGCCCGGAGCGCGGCTCGCTGTCGGCCGAGATGACCGCCCGCTGCGATCACCTCGTCCGCATCCCGACGCAGTTCTCGCTCAACGTCGGCATCGCCGGCGCGATCGTGATGTATGACCGGCTGACGAGCCTCGGCCGTTTCGCCCCTCGGCCGGTGCGCACGGGCGGCCCAACCGAACCGCTCCCCGCGCACGTCTTCGGCGCACCGGCGTTTCGCCGCAAGCCCGGCCGGCTTCCTTGATCATTGGAGCGGGCAAAAGACCCTCGCGGCGCGCGCAAATGTGCCGATAGGAATTGACGTTAGCCGCCTATCGTCTAGAACTCGCCGGACGCTCTCCCGCCGTCCCCGGAGCCGCCCCGATGCGCATCCTCTTCATGACCAACGAGTTTCCTCCGCACATCTACGGCGGCGCCGGGGTCCACGTCGAATACCTGTCGCGCGAGCTGGCGAAGCTGACGAAGCTCGAGGTGCGCAGCTTCCACGAGCAGTCGTTCGTCAAGGGCAACCTCACCGTCCGCGGCACCAAGATCGACGGCGCCCAATTCTCCGGCTGCCCGGTTCCGCTGATCTCGCCGCTGCGCGCGCTCGCAACCTGCATCGCCTTCAACGGCCAGGGCATGGACGCCGACCTCGTCCACTGCCACACCTGGTACGCGCACTTCGGCGGCATCCTCGCCAAGCTGCTCTACGGCCTGCCGCTGGTGGTGACGGTGCATTCGCTCGAGCCATTGCGGCCGTGGAAGCGCGAGCAGATCGGCCGCGGCTTCGACCTGTCCACTTGGGTGGAGAAGACGACGCTGGAGATGGCGGACGCGGTGATCGCGGTGTCGAAGAGCACGCGCGACGACCTGCTGCGTCTGTTCGACATCGACGAGCAACGGATTCACATCATCGCCAACGGCATCGACACCGAGGAGTACAAGCCGGTCGGCAGCCCGGACGTGCTCGCCCGCTACGGCATCGACTACGACAGCCCGTACGTGCTGTTCGTCGGCCGCATGACCCGGCAGAAGGGGCTCTACTACTTCCTCCGCGCCATCGAGAGCATCGACCCGGCGCTGCAGGTGGTGCTGTGCGCCGGCGAGTCCGACACGCCTGAGCTGCAGACCGAGCTCGAGAGCATGGTTCGAGGAGCTGAAGGGCCGGCGCCGGGGCATCTACTGGATCTCCGGGATGGTCGACCGCAAGGACGTGATCGTCCTTTACAGCCACGCCGCAGTCTTCTGCTGCCCCTCGATCTACGAGCCGTTCGGCATCATCAACCTTGAGGCCATGGCCTGCGGCACGCCGGTGGTGGGCAGCGCCGTCGGCGGCATCCCCGAGGTGGTGGTGGACGGCGAAACCGGGTTGATCGTCGACCCAAAGCTGTCGCCGGAGCCGCCGCACGATCCAACGCGACGGCGAGGCCTTCGCCCGCGGCCTGGCCGAGGCGATCAACCGGCTCGGGCTGGACGCAGACCTGTCGCGGCAAATGGGCGAGGCCGGGCGCAAGCGGGTCCTCGACATCTACAGCTGGAAAAGCATCGCCCAGCAGACCCTGTCGCTCTACGAGCAGATCGTTCCCGGCGCCTGAGCCGCAACCTTTGATAAGGCGGCAGGGCGGTCCGCGCCTACAGTCGCCGCCACTCAGCAGAGGACCGCAGAGGAGGACGCATTGGCCGAGGGACTGCGTATCTACAATCTGTTCCCGACGCTTGCCGGGTCGGTGGACGCCTGGTCGAAACATCTCGACCGGATCGCCGGTATGGGGTTCAACTGGATCTTCCTCAACCCGATCCACCAGACCGGCGGCTCCGGCAGTCTCTACGCCGTCAAGGACTACTACGCGCTCAATCCGCTGTTTCAGGGCAAGTCGAAGAAGCCGGCCGACAAGCTGGTCAGTGGCTTCCTCAAGGCCGCGGAGAAGCGCGGCATCGGCGTGATGATGGACCTCGTCATCAACCACACCGGCAACAACTCCGTGCTCGCCGACCAGCACCCGAACTGGTTCGTGCGCGAGCCGGACGGCTCGCTGGCCGCGCCCTTCGCACTCGATCCGGGCGATCCGAGCAAGAAGACGGTCTGGGGCGACCTCGCCGAGATCGACTACCGCGAGCGGCCGGAGCGCCAGGAGATCATCGATTACTTCGCAGAGCTCGTCCGCCACTCCATCGACCTCGGCTTCCGCGGCTTCCGCTGCGACGCCGCTTACAAGGTGCCGAACGCGGTCTGGCGGGCGCTGATCGACGCCGGTCGAAAGGTCGAGGAGAGCACGGTCTTCGCCGCCGAGAACCTGGGCTCGATGGAGGAAGAGGTCGAGGCCATGCGCGGCGCCGGCTTCGACTACCTGTTCAACAGCGCCAAGTGGTGGGACTATCGCCAGCCGTGGCTGCTCAAGCAGTACGAGAAGTTCCGCTCGATCGCGCCGTCGGTCGCTTTCCCCGAGACCCACGACACCGACCGGCTGGTCGCCGATCTCGTTGCCGCCGGGGTTGCCGGCAAGAAGGCCATCGAGTGGCGCTGCCGCCAAGCCTACCTGTTTTCCGCCATCTTCTCGTCCGGCGTGATGATCCCGATCGGGTACGAGTTCGGCTTCCGCAAGAAGCTGCACGTGGTCCAGACGCGCCCGGACGACTGGGAGGAGCAGTTGTTCGACCTCTCCACCTTCATCGGCGAGGTCAACCGGATGAAGGCACAGGTCCCGGTGCTCAACGAGGAGGGGCCGCAGAAGCGCATCTTCATGAGCGACGAGCGGGTCGTCTGCCTGCTGCGCCGGCGGATGCGCGGCAGCGACTGGTGCGTAAGCTTTCTCAACAGCGATCACGACAAGGCGGTGACGGCGCGCATTCAGGACCTGGATCCGGACGTGAAGAGCGGCCGCGAGCTGACGCCCGGGAAGTCCAAGGGCAAGTTCGTCGCCGGCCAGGAGATCTCGCTGGAGCCGGGCGAGGTCCGCGTCTTCGTCAAGGCTTGAGCCGCCGCCCTCACCTTCGGGCTGTGGCCCCGGCCAGACTTGGCTTAGGCTTGCGTGCGCCGGTCGCGGCGCAAAGGGGCGGTAACGGGCGCGCACGTTCGCGCACCCGATAAAGGGGAACCTTGGAAGCGGGGGACACCGTGACACAGGACGCAGCCGAGACCGTGACGCACATCGCCGGGTCCATTCCGGAGGACCTCATGGCGGGCTTGAGCAGCCGGCCGATCATCATCCAGAACGTGACGCCGGTGGTCGACGACGGCCGCTTTCCCATCAAGCGGGAGGTCGGCGACGTGCTGGAGATCGGCGCGGACATCTTCCGCGAGGGCCACGACAAGCTGTCGGCGGTGATCCTCTATCGCCGTCTCGACCAGCAGACGTGGCACGAGGCGGCGATGACCTGCATCAACCCGGGTCTGGACCGCTGGACCGGCGGCGTCGAGCTCACCGAGAACGCCACCTACGTCTACACCGTCGAGGCCTGGGTCGACCTCAACGAGTCCTGGGCGGACGAGGTCCGCAAGAAGCTCGACGACGGGCAGAAGGTTCCCGTCGAGCTGGTCGAGGGCCAGAACCTGCTGTCGGCGGCCGCGCGCCGTGCCAACGGCGCCGATGCCGAGCGTCTGTCGGCGCTCCTCAAGGACGTGCAGGCCGGCGATGACGCCAGGAAGGCGGCGCTCCTGCTCGACCACGACACCCGGGCGGTCGTCGGCCGCTATCCTGACCGGAGCGAGGCGGTTCGCTACGACCGCGAGCTGAAGGTCATCGTCGATCGCGTCGCCGCCCGCTACGCCGCCTGGTACGAGATGTTCCACCGCTCGCAAGGCACGGCGCCCGGCAAGAGCGCGACGTTCGCCGACTGCGAGCGGCGGCTGCCCGAGGTCCGGGCGATGGGCTTCGACGTCATCTACTTCGTGCCCATCCACCCGATCGGCCGGTCGTTCCGCAAGGGCCCGAACAACACGCTCAGCGCCGGCCCCGATGATCCCGGTAGCCCCTATGCCATCGGCGGGGCCGAGGGTGGGCACAAGGCGGTGCACCCCGACCTCGGCACCCTCGCCGACTTCCGCCGCTTCGTCCGCGCCTGTCATGCCCATGGCATGGAGGTGGCGCTCGACTTCGCCATCCAGTGCTCGCCCGATCATCCGTGGATCAAGGAGCACCCGGAGTGGTTCATCTTCCGCCCGGACGGCTCGATCAAGTACGCCGAGAACCCGCCGAAGAAGTACCAGGACATCGTCAACGTCAACTTCTACGGCCCGCACCAGCAGGCGCTGTGGCAGGAGCTGCTGTCGGTGATCCTGTTCTGGGTGGAGCAGGGGGTGAAGATCTTCCGCGTCGACAATCCGCACACCAAGCCGGTCCCGTTCTGGGAGTGGTTGACGCGAGAGGTGAGGACCCGTGACCCCGAGGTCATCTTCCTCGCCGAGGCGTTCACCCGGCCGCCGATGCTGAAGATGATGGCCAAGGTCGGCTTCAACCAGTCCTACAGCTACTTTACCTGGCGCAACTTCAAGGCAGAGCTGATCGAGTACCTGACCGAGCTGACCCAGTCGCACGACAAGGAATACCTGCGGCCCAACTTCTTCGCCAACACGCCCGACATCAACCCGCCGTTCCTGCAGACGGGCGGCCGGCCGGCGCACCAGATCCGCTTCGTCCTCGCCTCGACGCTCTCCAGCGTCTACGGCATCTACAACGGCTTCGAGCTCTGCGAGGCGACGCCGATCCCAGGCAAGGAGGAATACCTCAACTCCGAGAAGTACGACTACAAGGTCTGGGACTGGGACCGGCCCGGCAACATCAAGGACTTCATCACCCGGATCAACCTGATCCGGCGCGAGAACCCGGCGCTGCACGAGCTGGACAACCTGAGGTTCTACCCGGCGGACGACGACAACATCCTGTTCTACGGCAAGATGACCACCGACCGCGGCAACATGGTGTTCATCGCCGTCAACCTCGATCCCTTCGACGTCCACGAGGCGGAGCTGAGCTTCCCGGTGGGCGACATGGGCCTTGGCGAGGGTGACACCTACCAGGTCGTCGAGATGCTGACCGGCGCCCGCCACCTGTGGCGCGGCGCGAAGCGGCTGGTCAGGCTCGATCCGAGGGTGAACCCTTGCGAGATCTATCGAATTGGCGCGTGGGAACAGGTCGACTACGCAACACCGTGCATGTAGGGGGCTCGCATCCGGGTAATGGTTCGGAAGAACGATCCGCTCTGGTACAAAGACGCGATCATCTATCAACTGCACGTCAAGGCGTTCCTCGACGCCCAACGGCGACGGTATCGGCGATTTCCGCGGGCTGACGCAGAAGCTCGACTACCTGGGCGACCTCGGCGTCACCGCCATCTGGCTGCTGCCGTTCTATCCGTCGCCGCTGCGCGACGACGGCTACGACATCGCCGACTACATGAACGTCAACCCGGCGTACGGCTCGATCCGCGACTTCCGCCTCTTCGTCCGCGAGGCGCACCGGCGCGGGCTGAAGGTGATCACCGAGCTGGTGATCAACCACACGTCCGACCAGCACCCGTGGTTCCAGCGGGCCCGGCGCTCGCGCCCGGGCTCGAGCCTTCGCAACTACTACGTCTGGAGCGACAGCGACCAGAAGTACCAGGGCACGCGGATCATCTTCTGCGACACCGAGATGTCCAACTGGGCCTGGGACCCGGTGGCCAAGGCCTACTACTGGCACCGCTTCTTCTCGCATCAGCCGGACCTGAACTTCGACAATCCGCGCGTTTTCGTCGAGATCACCCGGATCATGAACTTCTGGCTGGACATCGGCGTCGACGGCCTGCGGCTGGACGCCGTGCCCTACCTCTGCGAGCGCGAGGGCACCAACAACGAAAACCTGCCCGAGACCCACGCGGTCCTCAAGCGGCTGCGCGCCGTGGCTCGACGACCACTACGCCGACCGGATGTTCCTGGCCGAAGCCAACCAGTGGCCGGAGGACGTGCGGCCCTACTTCGGCGACGGCGACGAATGCCACATGGCGTTCCACTTCCCGCTGATGCCGCGCATGTACATGGCGCTGGCGCGCGAGGACCGCTACCCGATCACCGACATCATGCGGCAGACGCCGGACATCCCGGACAACTGCCAGTGGGCGATCTTCCTGCGCAACCACGACGAGCTGACGCTGGAGATGGTCACCGACCGCGAGCGCGACTACCTCTGGCAGTTCTACGCCGCCGAGCCGCGGGCGCGCATCAACCTCGGCATCCGCCGCCGGCTGGCCCCCCTGCTCGAGGGCGACCGGCGCAAGATCGAGCTGCTCAACAGCCTGCTGATGAGCATGCCGGGGACGCCGATCGTCTACTACGGCGACGAGATCGGCATGGGCGACAACATCTTCCTCGGCGACCGCAACGGCGTGCGCACGCCGATGCAGTGGTCGCCCGACCGCAACGGCGGCTTCTCCCGCGCCGATCCGGAGCGGCTCTACCTGCCGCCGATCATGGACTCGAGCTACGGCTACGAGGCGGTCAACGTCGAGGCGCAGCTGCGCCAGTCGGCGTCGCTGCTCAACTGGATGCGCCGGCTGATCGCGGCGCGCAAGCCGCATCCGGCGATCGGCCGCGGCGAGCTGACCTTCCTCTATCCGCGCAACCGCAAGATCCTGGCCTACCTGCGCAGCGACGGCAACGAGACGATCCTGTGCGTCGCCAACATGAGCGGCGCCGCAGGCGGCCGAGCTCGACCTGGCCGCGTTCAAGGCCGGGTGCCGGTGGAACTGCTGGGCCGCAGCGCCTTTCCGCCGATCGGCGACCTGCCGTACTTCATCACGCTGCCGGGCTACGGCTTCTACTGGTTCCTGCTCGCCGAGGAGACCGAGGCGCCGAAGTGGCACGAGCCGTACGTGCAGCCGCTGCCGGAGTTCCGCACCCTGGTGCTCAGCCGCGGCTGGGACAGCATCGCCGACGGCGCCAACGCCGTGGCCTGTGCACCAGGGCATCCTGCCGGACTTCCTGCCCAACCAGCGCTGGTTCGCCGCCAAGGGCAGGCGCATCGAGCGCGTCGCCTCGGCGATTCGGCCGAGTGCTGCCTGGGCCGGCGACGACTTCCTGCTGACGCCGCTCGACGTCGGTGATCGACGGCGGCCGCCAGCGCTACCTGCTGCCGCTGGCGATCGCCTGGGAGACGCAAGCGACGATCCGTTCGCCCGGCTGCAGCCGTTCACGCTGGCCCGCGCCCGCACCGGCGGGCGGATCGGCGCCATCCACGATGCGATGGCGAGCGCCCGGCTTCGCGCGCGCTCGTGGTCCGCCGGCGTTCGCGAGCGACCGATGTCCCGACGCGCGACGGCGGCAGGATCGCTTCCGGCCGCGACCGCGGTCCCTGGACGACGTGCTGCTGCCCACGGACCTCGCCGTCGACCGGCTCGGCCGCGAGCAGAGCAACACCTCGCTGCTGGTCGCGGCTCGATGATCATTCTGAAGGCGCTGCGGCGGCTGGAGCCGGGGATGCATCCGGAGGTGGAGATCGGCCGCTTCCTCACCGACGTCGCCGGCTATCAGGAACACGCCGCCGCTGCTGGGCTCGGTCGAGATGCATCGATGCCGAACGGCGAGCCGACGGCTCTGGTGGTCCTGCAGGGCTTCGTCCGCAACCAGGGCGACGGCTGGGAGTTCACGCTCGACTATCTCGACCGGGTCCTCGGCCAGCTCGAGTTCCTGCCGAGCGGCATCGATGCACGACTCCGACGAGCTGCACGGCGTCTACCTGCCTCTGGCCGAGACGCTGGGACGGCGGATCGCCGAGTTGCACCAGGCGTTCGCGCTGCCGGTCGACGATCCGGCGTTCCGGCCGGAGCCGGTACCGGCCGAGGATGACATCGCGGAGCTGGAGGATCGGCGGTCGCGGCAGCAGGCGGAGACGACGCGCCGAGGCGCTGCACCGGGCGCTGGAGAGCGACCGGCCTGAGCGACAACGCGCGCCGAGTCGAGTGCGCTGCTCGGCCGCTGGCCGAGGTCGGCCGCGCCGTCGAGAGCCTGCGTGTCCGGACGGCGTCGACGTCGTCAAGACCCGCCTGCACGGCGACATGCACCTGGGCCAGGTGGTGGTGGTGCGCGACGACTTCTACATCCTCGACTTCGAGGGCGAGCCGCTGCGGCCGATGGACGAACGCCGCGCCAAGAGCTCGCCGCTGCAAGGACGTCGCCGGCATGATGCGGTCCTTCGACTATGCGGCGCATCGACGGCCCTGCATCGGCGCCCGAAGTGCGCCCGGAGGGCGCCGAAGTCCTGCGCCAGACGCTGGCCGACGTGGCAGCATCGCGTCGTCGAGCGGTTCCTCGACGGCTACCGGACGGCGCTCGCCGGCTGCCCGTCGGTGCCGGCAGCCGACGAGGCGCCTTCCGGCCTGCTCGACCTGTTCCTGCTGGAAAAGGTGCTCTACGAGATCCGCTACGAAGCCACCAACCGGCCGGACTGGCTGGGCATCCCGGCACAGGGCGTGCAGCGGGCGCTGGCCGCTGCGGGATAACGGTCGATGGGCGGCGGCGGTGTCGCCCCCCGTGAGGGGGGGCCTGCGGCGGCTCGGTGTCCTCGCACGCGCGCCCTCACCCCGACCCTCTCCCGCACGAGGGAGAGGGAGTAGCGGCGTAACAGCCCTCGCCCGCGCAGCGGGAGAGGGAGGGACCCGCGAAGCGGGAGGGTGAGGGTGGCCTCGTGAACCGCCGCGCTCGGTAAGCTTGCGCCCTGGGTGGGCAGGACCCCTGCAACGGCGGATTACACACAGAGCCAACCGGCAACGGAGGTGGACTTGATGGCGCTTCGAGAGTTGGACAAGGCAGCGGCGCAGATTGTCGCCGGCACCTGTAGCGACCCCTTCTCCTACCTCGGCATGCACAAGGTCGGGCGCGGCATCGTCGTGCGCGTGTTCGTGCCTGAGGCGGCCGGCGTTGCCGTCGTCGACGCGGCGACCGGCGAGGTCGCCGGGGAGCTGCCGAGGACTGACCCCGCCGGTTTGTTCGCCGGGGCCATCCCCGGCCGCAGCAACGCCTTCCCCTACCGGCTGCGGCTGACGACGGCCGATGGCGAGCGCGACATCGAGGACCCGTACCGCTTCCCGCCGCTCTTGGGCGAGATGGACGTCTATCTGATCGCCGAGGGCCGGCACCTCCGCCTCGACGAGAAGCTCGGCTCCAGGCTGACGACGCTGGAGGGCAGCGCCGGCGTCGCCTTTGCGGTCTGGGCGCCGAATGCCGCCCGCGTCAGCGTCGTCGGCAACTTCAACGCCTGGGACGGGCGGCGCCACCCCATGCGCTTTCGCGCCGAGTGCGGCGTCTGGGAGCTGTTCATCCCCGGGCTCGGCGAGGGCGAGCTCTACAAGTACGAGATCCTCGGCAAGGACGGCCGGCTGCAGGCGCTGAAGCAGGACCCGTTCGCCTTCTTCTGCGAGCAATCGCCTGGCACCGCCGCCATCGTCTACGACCTGTCGCGCTACGGCTGGGCGGACGGCGAGTGGATGCGCCGGCGCGGCGAAACGGTCGCCCGCAACGCGCCGCTTTCGATCTACGAGGTCCACCTCGGCTCCTGGCGGCGCGGCGACGAGTACGGCCGTCGCTACCTGACCTATGCCGAGTTGGCCGACGAGCTGATCCCCTACGTCGCGGCGCCTCGGCTTCAGCCACATCGAGCTCTTGCCGATCACCGAACATCCCTTCGACGGCTCTTGGGGCTACCAGCCCCTCGGCCTGTTCGCGCCCACCAGCCGGTTCGGCCGCCCGGACGAGTTCCGCAACTTCGTCGACCGCTGCCATCAGGCCGGGCTCGGCGTCATCCTCGACTGGGTACCGGGCCATTTCCCCACCGATGCTCAGGGGCTCGGCTACTTCGACGGCAGCCACCTTTACGAGCACGCGGACCCCCGCCGAGGCATGCACCAGGACTGGGGCACCAAGATCTACAACTACGGCCGCTACGAGGTCGCCGACTACCTGCTCAACAACGCCCTATTCTGGATGGAGGAGTACCACATCGACGGCCTGCGCGTGGATGCGGTCGCCTCCATGCTCTACCTGGATTACAGCCGCAAGCCGGGCGAGCGGATCCCGAACGAATACGGCGGCAACGAGAACCTCGAGGCCATCGCCTTTCTCAGGCGGATGAATGAGGTGCTCTACGAGAAGTTCCCGGAC
>CAVVAX010000044.1:0-89459 GCA_963746275.1 uncultured Alphaproteobacteria bacterium | reverse complement strand
CTTGCCGTCATCGACCATTGCCTTCACCGGCTCCGGCAGGCTCAGCAGACGCATCATGTTGGCGACGTGGCTGCGGCTCTTGCCGACCACGCTGGCCAGGTCCTCCTGCGTGTGGCCGAATTCCTCCATCAGCCGCCGGTAGCCTTCGGCCTCCTCGAGCGGCGACAGGTCCTCGCGCTGCAGGTTCTCGACCAGGGCGATCTCGAGCGCCTCGCGTCGGCGAGCTCGCGGATGATGACCGGAACCTCGTGCAGCTTGCGCGAGCTGCGCCGCCCGCCAGCGCCGCTCGCCGGCGATGATCTCGTAGGCGCTCTCCTCGTCCGGCGTGGCGGCGCACCAGGATCGGCTGGAGAACGCCGCTGGCGCGAATCGATCGGGCGAGCGCCGCAGAGCCCCTCCTCGTCGACACGCCGGCGCGGCTGGAACGGCCCCGGGCGAAGCTGGTCGATCGGGACGCATCTTCGACGAGCCGAGCTGCTCGAGCGGGGCGTAGTCCTCGCCCTCGTCGCCGAGCAGAGCGGAGAGGCCGCGGCCGAGGCTGCGGCGCCGCCCTTCGGATCTCGATCACGGGCGAGCGCCGCGCCGCGCTTCTCGCGGCGCATGATCTCGCTCGGCGAGTGGAGGTAGGCCTGCGAGCCGGCGCAGCCGGGTCGTAGATCAGCACCGGCTTGCCGTGCGAGGGCGCCTCCGAGATCCGCACGTTGCGCGGGATCACGGTCTCGTAGACCTTCCGCCGAAGTGGCCGCGCACGTCGGCGGCGACCAGATCGGAGAGGCTGTTGCGCTTGTCGATACATGGTCAGCACGACGCCCTGGATCTCCAGCCGTCGGGTTGAGCGTCTGCCTGACCCGCTCGATGGTCCTGAGCAGGTGGCTGAGCCCTTCGAGCGCGAAGAACTCGCATTGCAGCGGCACCAGCACCGCGTCGGCGGCGACCAGCGCGTTGAAGGTCAGCAGGCCGAGCGACGGCGGGCAGTCGATCAGGACGTAGTCGTAGCGGGCCGGACGCGCGGCGAGCGCCGTCTTGCAGGACAGAATTCGCGGCGCTCCGCCTCGACCAGCTCGATCTCGGCGCCGGAGAGATCGACCGAGGCGGGGACGATGTGCAGGCCCGGGCGACGAGGGTCTGCAGCGCTTGCGGCGCCGATCGGACCTCGCCGCCAGGACGTCGTAGGTGCTGGGGACGCCGTCGGCGTGCGGGATGCCGAGGCCGGTGGTGGCGTTGCCCTGCGGGTCGAGGTCGATGATCAGCACCTGCTTGTCGACGGCGGCGAGCGCGGTGCCGAGATTGATCGCGGTCGTGGTCTTGCCGACGCCGCCCTTCTGGTTGGCGACGGCGATGACCCGGGCGCGCGCCCGGGCTCCGCTGGCCTGACGTCGTTCATGAGGGCTTGTTCGTCATCGCGGGCGGATCGCGGTCAGCCTGATCACGTGGCCCGACGGGTCCGACTGGCTGGGATGCGATCCACTGTCATATTCCATGTTTTCCGCGCCTGCGTCAATTCCGCCGCCACCCGGTCCCCTTGAGGAGCAGGCAGTTCGCCGACGGAGCCAAATGGCCGGTGGCATAGCCGAGAAGTCGCGGCAGCGGCGCGCAGGCGCGGGCGGTGACGACATCGGCGGCCAGAGGCGGCAGCGCCTCGATCCGCGCGTTCCCGACCTGCGCGTCGGCGCCGGTAGCGCGGATCACCTCGCGGAGGAAGGCGCATTTTCGCGAATCGCTGTCGACGAGGGTGACCGATCCGGCGCCCATCACCGCCAGGACCAACCCGGGGAAGCCGGCGCCGCTGCCGAGGTCGGCGATGCTGCGGGGCCGGCCGGCGGGAACGGCGGGCAGCAACGGCAGGAGCTGGCCGAGTCGAGCATGTGCCGCCGCCACGGGTCCGCCAGGGTCGAGGCGGCGACCAGGTTGATCCGCCGCTGCCACTTCTCCAGCAGCTCCAGATACAGGACGAGCGCGCGAGTGTGGCCTCGTCTGCACCCGTTGCGGAAGCAAAGTCTTCAGGTGCCAGCGGATGTTTCACGTGAAACACTGTTATGCGACAGCCGAGGATGACCGGTGAGCAAGCCCGCAATGTTTCACGTGAAACATCGCATGCGGCTCAGCAGCCGCCGAGGAGCAAACAAGCCAACGGATGTTTCACGTGAAACACCGCCTCCTTGCCGTGTCGCACCCATGTTTCACGTGAAACATCGTCATCCGGCGCGGTCGAGGTGCGCTGCTCGCGGCGCCGGACATGGCCGAGGAGGACGGTGAGCGCCGCCGGCGTGACGCCGCTGATCCGCGCCGCCGCCGCCAGCGTTGCGGGGCGGGCCGCGCTGAGCTTTGCCACAACCTCGTTGGAGAGGCCGGGGATCCGCTCGAAGTCCAGATCGCCCGGAATGGCGAGCGCCTGGTCGCGCTTGAACGCCCGAACATCCGCCTCCTGGCGGTCGAGGTAGCCGCGGTAGCGGGCGTCGATCTCGAGCTGCTCGGCGATGGCGGGGGCAGGCCGGCAAGCTCCGGCCAGAGCCGCGCCAGCCGCGCGACCGTCACGTCGGGTAGGCCAGCAGATCCGCCGCCGAGCGCCTCTGGCCGTCGTCGTTGACCGGAAGGCCCGCCGCGCGGCGCTGGCTGCGTCGATGGCGAGCGCCCGAAGCCGCGCCGCTGCTTGCGTCGCAGCCTCGCCATCTTCGCGGCGAAGGCCCGCTCCCGCTCGGCCCCGACGAGCCCGGCGGCGATCCCCTTTGCCGTCAGCCGGCGGTCGGCGTTGTCGGCGCGCAGGCTCAGCCGGTACTCGGCGCGGGAGGTGAACATGCGGTAGGGCTCGGCGGTGCCCTGGGTCACCAGGTCGTCGATCATGACGCCGATGTAGGCCTCGGCTGCGGTCGAGCGCGAAGGTCGCGGCGCCGCCGCCGGCCTTGCAGCGCGGCGTTGACGCCGGCGATCAGGCCCTGGCCGGCGGCCTCCTCGTAGCCGGTGGTGCCGTTGATCTGGCCGGCGAGGAACAGCCCCGGCACGCGCTGCGACCTCCAGGCGTCGGCTGCAGCTCGCGCGGGTCGACGAAGTCGTACTCGATGGCGTAGCCGGGCCGGAGGATCACCGCCTCGCTCCAGCCCGGGGATGGAGTCGACGCAGCGCGTCCTGCACGTCCTCGGGCAGCGAGGTGGAGATGCCGTTGGGGTAGACGGTGTCGATCGTCGAGCCCCTCGGGCTCGAGGAAGATCTGGTGGCGCGTCCCGGTCGGCGAAGCGCACCACCTTGTCCTCGATCGACGGGCAGTAGCGCGGGCCGATGCCCTCGATCTGCCCGGAGTACAGCGGCGCGCGGTGCAGGTTGGCGCGGATCAGCGCGTGCGACGGCCGCCGTGGTGGCGGTGATGTGGCAGGCGCACCTGCGGCGTCGTGATCCGCTCGGTGAGGATAGGAGAAGGGCTGCGGCGGCTCGTCGCCCGGCTGCGGCTCGCAGCGCGGCCCAGTCGATGGTCCGGCCGTCGAGGCGCGGCGGCGTGCCGGTCTTCAGCCGGCCGAGCCGCAGGCCCAGGCCGCGCGAGGGTCTCGCGACAGGCCGAGGGCCGGGCGCTCGCCGATCCGGCCGGCCGGGATCTGCGCGCTCGCCGATGTGGATCAGGCCGCGCAGGAAGGTGCCGGTGGTGAGGACCACCGCGGCCGCGCGCGATGCCGCGCGCCGTCGGCCGGTCACGACGCCGGTGACCGCGGCCGCTCGCGATCGAAGCCCAGATCCTCGACGGCGCCGGCCCGGATGCGTCAGGTTCGGCCTGGCCGGCGAGCAGCGCCTGCATCGCCTGGCGGTAGAGCTTGCGGTCGGCCTGGGCGCGGGGGCCGCGGACGGCCGGGCCCTTGCTGCGGTTGAGCATCCGGAACTGGATGCCGGCGCGGTCGATGGCCCGGGCCATGAGCCCGTCGAGGGCGTCGATCTCGCGGACCAGCTGGCCCTTGGCGAGGCCGCCGATGGCCGGGTTGCAGGACATCTCGCCGATGGTGTCGAGGTTGTGGGTGACGCAGCAGCGTGCGGGCGCCCAGGCGCGCCGACGCCGCCGCGGCCTCGCAGCCGGCGTGGCCGCCGCCGACGACGATCACGTCGAAGCGGGTCATGGCGCGGACACTAGCGCTGCCGCCGGAGGCTGTCAAAACAGGCCTGCGCGCGATGTTTCACGTGAAACATTGGCTGCGGCGCGTTACTTGCCGATGCAGAAGTCCCGGAAGATGACGTCGAGCACCTCCTCGACGTCCGACCCGGCCGGTGATCCGCCCGAGCGCGGCGGCCGCTGCCCGCAGGTCCTCGGCCAGCAGCTCGGCCAAATCCGCCGCCTGCGCCCGGCGCACCGCGTCGAGGCACGTCTCCAGCGCCGCGCGGTGGCGGGCCGGGTCAGCGCCGGCGCGCCGGCGGCGTCGAAGCGTGCGGCCACCGCTTCGTCCAGCGGCCGCAGCAGCCGCGCCATGCCTGGCCGGTCAGCGCCGAGACGCGCAGTGGCCGCGTCGTCCGCCGATCGGCTGCGGCAGCCGCAGCAGGTCGGCCTTGTTCACGACGATCAGGCTGGCCGCGTCGGCCAGGGCCATCGTCGCCGGATCCACGCGCGGCCACAGCGCGCCGTCGAGGACGACCAGGCGGAGGTCGGCGGCCTGCGCGCGCTGCAGCGCCCGGCGCACGCCCTCGCGCTCGACCTCGTCGCCGCCTTCGCGCAGACCGGCGGTGTCGGCGAGCAGCACCGGATAGCCGCCGAGATCGAGGGCCACCTCGATCACGTCGCGGGTGGTGCCTGGGTGCGGGCGAGACGATCGCCGCGTCGCGGCCGGCGAGCGCATTGAGCAGGCTCGACTTGCCGGCGTTGGGCGGGCCGACGATGGCCACCTCGACGCCGTCGCGGAGCCGCTCGCCGCGCCGGCCGTCGTCGAGATGCGCGGCGATCTCGGCGGCCAGCGCAGTTCGGCTCTCGCGACGCCCGCCTCGAGGTCGGGCGGAAGGTCCTCGTCGGCGAAGTCGATGGCGGCCTCGACGTGCGCCAGAACCTCGATCAGCCGACCACGCCAGCCGTCGTAGAGCGGGCCAGGCCGCCCTGCATCTGGCGCAGGGCCTGGCGGCGCTGCGCCGCCGTCTCCGCGTCGATCAGGTCGGCCAGCCCCTCCGCGGCCGTCAGGTCCATCTTGCCGTTGGCGAAGGCGCGGCGGCTGAACTCGCCGGGCTCGGCCGGACGCAGCCCGGGCAGACGGCCGAGCGCTTCGAGCACGCCGTCGATGATGGCGCGGCCGCCATGGAGATGGAACTCGGCGACGTCCTCGCCGGTGAAGCTTGCCGGCGCCGGAAACCACAGCACCAAGCCGTCGTCGAGGATCTCGCCAGATCTGTCCGTAAGCTTGGCCCGGCTGGCGCGCCTCGGCGCCGGGAGCCGCCCGGCAAGGCGGACGAGAGCTGCCGCGGCGTCGGGACCGGAAACGCGCACCACCGCGATGCCGGCGCGGCCGCGGCCGGAGGCGAGCGCGAAGATCGTCTGCTCGGCCATCAGCGCCTAGCGGGGCCGCCGCCGCTGGGCTGGAAAGAACGGCTAATCGTCGGGGCGCAGGAGGAGCCGGTCGACGCGTCCGCCGCCGATGACGTGGCGCTCCAGGATCTCGTCGACATCGGCGAGGGTCTCGTAGTGGTACCAGACGCCGTCGGGATAGATGACCATGGTCGGGCCGTTCTCGCAGCGGTCGAGGCACCCGGAGGCGTTGATCCGCACGCCAGCGCCTTCGAGCCCCAGCTCCTTGGCCCTGGCCTTCATGTAGTTGCGCAACCGCACCGAGCCGCGGCGGCAGCACGAGCCGCGGGGGTGGTTCTCGGGCCGCTCGTTGACGCAACAGAAGACGTGACAGCGATAGTAGGGCCGCAGCGGCGCCTCGGCGCTCGCGGCGGCCTCCGCGGCGTCAGCGAGTGGGCCGGAGCCATCGCTCAAGGCTTCTTGCCTTCCTCGCCTTCCTTGGTCTGGCCGGTGAGGCGTCCCCAGAGAAACTTCTGCCATTGCTCGAAGCTCTGCACCCCTGCCGGCAGCCACATGCTGAACAAGGCCTCCGGCTCTATGGCGGAGAGCGTCTTCTTCATGCGCTCCTCGATCTGGGCCATGAGCGCGTTCTGCATCGGCTTGACGTCCGGGAGGCCGAACATGGTCCGTGCTTCCTCCGGCGTGCACTCGACGTCGATATGGATTTTCATGCGTCTGGTCCACCCTGCCTGTCGCCCGACACCCCCACGCCGCTCGCACGGCGGGCGCGGCATCGGCGGGCTTGTACGGCGTGCCGCTGACGCCAACCTAAGTCAGCGTGCCGCCCGGCGCAACGGGCGCGCCGCCGGCGAGGGACCCGCGCGGCCGCCGCGACCTCCATTCTCCGGAAGAGTACCGCGATGAACAGGCTCTCGCAGGAAATCAGCCCCTACCTGCTCCAGCACAAGGACAATCCCGTCCACTGGCGGCCGTGGGGCGAAGAGGCCCTGGCCGAGGCCAAGCGCGCGGACAAGCCGATCCTGCTCTCGGTCGGGTACGCCGCCTGCCACTGGTGCCATGTCATGGCCCACGAGAGTTTCGAGGACGACGAGATCGCCGCGCTGATGAACGCGCTGTTCGTCAACATCAAGGTTGACCGGGAGGAGCGGCCGGACCTCGACGGCATCTACCAGTCGGCGCTGGCGCTGATGGGCGAGCGTGGCGGCTGGCCCCTGACGATGTTCCTCACCCCCGAGGGCGAGCCGTTCTGGGGCGGGACCTATTTTCCGCCCAGCCCGCGCTACGGCCGGCCCGGCTTCCCGCAGTTGCTGCACGCCATCGCCGAGGCCTACCGCTCGGACAAGACCAAGGTCGACACCAACGTCACGGCGCTGCGCGCGGCATTGGCGAAGATGCAGGCGCCCGAGCCCGGCAACGGCCTCAGCGTCGAGGCCCTGGACGAGGCCGCGCGCTTCGCTCTGCGCCTGATCGACACCCGTCACGGCGGCACCGCCGGGGCGCCGAAGTTTCCGCAGCCGACCTTCTTCCGCTTCCTCTGGCGGGCCTACAAGCGCCGCGGCGAGGCCGTGTTCCGCGACGCGGTGACGGTGACGCTGGACGCCATCTGCCAGGGCGGCATCTACGATCACCTCGCGCGGCGGCTTCGCCCGCTACTCCACCGACGACGTCTGGCTCGCGCCGCACTTCGAGAAGATGCTCTACGACAACGCCCTGCTCGTCGAGCTGATGACGGAAGCCTGGCGGGAGACACACAGCCCGCTCTACGCCAGGCGCATCGCCGAGACGATCGACTGGGCGATGAGCGAGATGCGGGTCGACGCCCCGAGCGGCAGAGCTTTTCGCCTTCGCCAGCGCGCTGGACGCCGACAGCGAGGGCGTCGAGGGCAAGTACTACGTCTGGGACGAGGCCGAGATCGATGCCGTCCTCGGCGTCGATGCGCCTGCCTTCAAGGCCGCGTATAGCGTCCGCCCCGGCGGCAACTGGGAAGGGCACACCATCCTCAACCGTACCGGCATGGGCCTGCCCGCGGACGACGAGGAGCGCAAGCTCGCCGAATGCCGCGCCCGGCTGCTGGCGGTCCGCCGCGAGCGCATCGCGCCGGGGCGCGACGACAAGGTTCTGGCCGACTGGAACGGGCTGATGATCGCGGCGCTGGCCGAGGCCGGCGCGGTCTTTGCCGAGCCAGCCTGGGTCGAGGCGGCGGCGAAGGTGTTCCGCTTCGTCACCACGCACATGAGCGACGGCGGCAACGGCGGTGACGGGGGCCGGCTGAAGCACGTCTGGCGCGCGGGGCAGGCCCGCCACCCGGCCGTGATCGAGGACTACGCCAACATGGCGAAGGCGGCGCTCGCCCTCTACCAGGTCACTGCCGAGCGGTCCTACCTGGATCAGGCGATCGGCTGGTGCGAGGTCGCCAACCGCCATTTCCATGACGATGCCGCGGGCGGGTACTTCGTCTCCGCCGACGACACCACCGACGTCATCGCCAGGCCGAAGTCGGTTGCCGACAACGCCGTGCCGTCCGGCAACGGCACCATGGTCGAGGTCCTCGCCATGCTCCACTTCGCGACCGGCGAGGCGCACTACCGGGAGCGGGCGGAGCGGTCGGTGCGGCTCTTCTCCGGAACGAACCCCCAGTACCTGCTCAGCATCCCCGGGATGCTCACGGCCTACGAGCTGCTTGAGGCAGGCGCGCAGGTCGTGATCGTCGCCGATCCGGCGGACGCGGCCGGCGCAGCGCTGCGTCGGGCGGCCCTGCAAGCGCCGGCTGGGCCGCGCTTCGTCCTCCCCATCGGCCCGGACGAGACGCTGCCGCAAGGCCATCCGGCCCTCGGCAAGGGCCAGGTGGACGGCCGGGCCACGGCCTATGTCTGCGTCGGCCAGACCTGCACGCTGCCGGCGACGGACGCCGCCGAGCTGCGCGACCGGCTGTCGGGCTGACGGCTGGCCGTGGCCTACGCCACGCTGCACGGGCCCGTCGGCTGGATCACCGTGTTCGCCGAGGACGGCGCGGTGGTGGCGCTGGAGTGGGGGCGGACGGAGGCGGCGGTCTCCGGCCCCGGCCTGGACAGCGCCCTGGCCGAGCTGGAACGATACCTAAACGGCGAACCGGTCACCTTCAGCATTCCCGTCAGCCCCGACGGCGGGCCGTTCCGCGAGCGGGTCTGGCGGCGGCTGATGGCCATCCCCTGGGGTGGCACCGCCAGCTATGGCGCGCTGGCCGCGGAGCTCGGGACGTCGGCACGAGCCATCGCGAGGGCTTGTGCAACGAACCCGATCCCGATCATCATCCCCTGCCACCGCGTCGTGGCTGCGACCGGCGGGCTCTGCGGCTACTCCGGCGGCGACGGCATCGCCACCAAGGCGGCGTTGCTTGCCCTGGAAGGCGTGGGGCTGCCGCTGCCGCGGACCCAAGACAAGAGCAACGGGAGGACTGTTCATGCCCATGGCCATCCGCTTCCATGAAACCGGCGGGCCCGAGGTCCTGCGCTACGAGGACGTCAAGGTCGGCGAGCCGGGAGCAGGGCAGATCCTTCTCAGGCAGACCGCCGTCGGCCTGAACTACATCGACGTCTACCACCGCAACGGCCTCTACCCGGTCCCGTCGCTGCCGAGCGGCATCGGCCTGGAGGCCGCCGCCGTCGTCGAGGCGGTGGGCCCCGGCGTCGAGGCGCCGAAGATTGGCGAGCGTGTGGCCTATGCCGGCGGCCCCGTCGGCGCCTATGCCGAGGAGCGGCTGATGCCGGCCGATCGGGTCGTCGTCCTTCCCGACGGCATCTCCGACAGGCAGGCGGCGGCGATGATGCTGCAGGGGATGACCGCGCAATACCTGCTGCGCCGCACCTACCCGGTGAAGCCGGACGACACCGTGCTGATCCACGCCGCCGCCGGCGGGGTCGGCCTCATCGCCTGCCAGTGGGCCAAGCACCTGGGCGCGACCGTCATCGGCACCGTCGGCAGCGACGAGAAGGCGAAGCTCGCCCGGGCCAACGGCTGCGACTATTCCATCGTCTATAGCCGCGAGGACTTCGTTGCCGAGGTCAAGCGGTTCACCGGCGGGCGCGGCGTCGCCGTCGTCTACAACTCGGTGGGAGCATCGACCTTCGCCGGCTCGCTGGACTGCCTTCAGCCGCTTGGGATGATGGTCTCGTTCGGCAACGCGTCCGGTCCGGTGCCGGCGTTCGAGCCGGGGATCCTCGCCGCCAAGGGCTCGCTGTTTTTCACCCGGCCGACGCTGATGACCTACACGGCCGATCCGGGGGACCTGCGCCGGAGCGCCCAGGAGCTGTTCGCCGTCGTCCAGAGCGGCGCGGTCAAGATCCACGTCAACCGTGAGTATCCGCTGGCGGAGGCGGCCCAGGCGCACCGGGATCTGGAGGCGCGCAAGACCACCGGCTCGACCATCCTCCTGCCGTAGGCTCCTTGACGAGGTTGATGCGGCAACAATAAGACGACGTCATCGCGAGCCGCGAAGCGCGGCGGTGGCTCCGGAGGAGGGATTCGAACCCCCGACCCAGCGGTTAACAGCCGCTTGCTCTACCACTGAGCTACTCCGGAATGCCCCTGGAGGCGCGGACCGGATTCGAACCGGTGTACACGGCTTTGCAGGCCGCTGCGTAGCCACTCCGCCACCGCGCCGTCACCCGGCGGAACCGATCCTGCGTCAGCCGCGCATGGCCCCGCAGCGACGCCACCATAATCTGGGCCCCAGGACGGGTCAACGTCGCTCGTCACAGACACATTGGCAAGGATGTGCATGGAGTTGAGGCGAGAGCCGGCCGCAACCGGCTGGACCCGATCGCTCCCAGTCGGACAGCACCATGCTCCGCGCGGAAAAAACCGCGAGAAAAAGCCTGCAACGTCCAGAAAAGGCGGGCAGGAGGTTGCGCAAAATGGTGCACTGCAATATGTTTAAACGACGCAGCCACCAACCCGCCGCCCGCCCGCCCCACTCGTGGTGGCGCGGTTTCTCGTTCGGTGCCTTCGGCGGATCCGCGACGAAGCGGAACATGGACAGGGTCATGCAGCAAAAAAGCCTGGTCGCCAAGATCCTCGCCGTGCTCAAGGACATCGCGCCCGACGCCGACGTCGATCGGCTGGATCCGAGGCACAGCTTCCGCGACCAGTTCGATCTGGACTCGGTCGATTACCTGAACTTCGTCATGGCCCTCGAGGTCGCCTTCGCGATCCGTATCCCGGACGCGGACTACCCCAGGCTGTCGACGCTCGCCGGCTGCCTCGCCTATCTCGAACGAGCGGTTGCCGAGGGCGCACCGGTGACCGCGGCCGCGCTTTCCTCCTGATCTCTCCGTCCCACCCGATCACGCTTCCAACACCTGCCATACGGGATACACCCCCATCGCGGGGTTTCGCGCGAGCGCGGCCGCGGTTAGCATCAGCGGTCCTCGGCCGGCCGCCGGTTTTCTCACCGCCGGTGCGACGGCGCAGCCTGGGTGTTGACATTTGTTAAGCGGTTGCCGCCTATATTTCGCGCGTGTGCTCCCGTGAAGGACAGATGCTTGTCGCCTAGGTTCATCGGCGTATTCCTCTGTCTGGCGATGTTCGCCGTCGCCAGTCCCGCCTGCGCTTCGCCGCAAGGGCAGTCGCACCCGCCGGCCCAGGCGCACCCGCCTTCACAGGCGCATCCTCCGGTGCTGGTCAAGGCCGACCGCGTGCTGGTGGTCAAGAGCGAGCGGCGGCTGTACCTGCTTCGCAGCGGCAACGTTTTCGCCAGCTACCGCATCGCCCTGGGCGGCAACCCGGTCGGCCCGAAGATCTTCGAAGGCGATGGGCGAACGCCGGAGGGCAACTACGTCCTCAGCGGCAAAAACGAGAACAGCCGCTTCCACCGGTCGATTCGCGTCTCCTATCCCAGCCCCTCCGACCGGCAGCGGGCTTGGACATACGGCGGGCCCCCAGGCGGCGACATCATGATCCACGGTCAGCCGGACCCCGGAAACAAGAGCGCGCTGAAGCGGATCGCGCTGGCCCCTTCGAGCTGGACCGATGGCTGCATTGCGGTGGACAACGCGGCAATGGATCAGATCTGGGCCGCGGTGGACGACGGGACGCCAATCGAAATACTACCTTAGTCCTGGGATCGCCTCAGCGCTAACTCGTCCAGCGTGAATCGGCTGGAAGCTTGATTTATCCGCAAGTTAAGGTACAACTACGCCGGGGCGCGAGTTCATCGTGCCCTTGTTCATCATCAGACAAGACATCCGAGCGAAGGGGAAACGTTATGAGCTCGTCTCTACGTCAGGCCATGCCGATGATGATGGTCGCCGGAACCCTCCTACTTGGCGCATGTGCGTCATCGAGCAGCGTCGACGAGCTTCAGTCGGACGTCGCCGCCATGCGCAACGAGATGGCGCAGGTGAAGCAGGAGTCCGCGACCGCCGCCGCTCAATCGCGTGAAGCCGCCGCTGCCGCCGAGGCAGCCGCAGCGGAAGCGCGCAGTGCGGCGCAGGCGGCCAACGCCGCCGCCGAGCGCTCGGACCGGATGTTCCAGCGCTCCTTGCGCAAGTAGTCCAAGCACCCGGGGCCGCGCGGGCCTGCGTCCGCGCGGCTGCCGGGCTGCACCGACGCCGAACCCTTCGGCACCGCGACGCCGCCCTCCGCCGCAGCCGTCTCCCCCCGTCATGGAACCGTCGCCGGAGCGTCATGGCGACGTCGTGTTGCGGGCCCATATGCGCTGACGTGATACCCGGCAGCGCCACCCCGTCCCCTGCGAAGTTCCGCCGCCGCCGCGGGCTCACGCGCCGCACGCTGATCGGCGCTGCCGCCACCAGCACCGGCATGCTCGCCCTGGGCGGCTTCGGCGCGCCAGCCATCGCCCGCAGCGCCGGCCCGCTGATCACCCACGGGGTGCAGAGCGGCGACGTCGGCCCGACCAGCGGCATGGTCTGGGCCCGCTCGGACCGGCCGGCGCGAATGCTGGTCGAGTACGCGACCACGCAAAGCTTCGCCGAGGCGCGCGCGCTGGCCGGGCCCGCCGCCCTAGAAGACACCGACTTCACCGCCACGCTGGAGTTGACCGGGCTGCCGCCGGGCCAGACCATCTTCTATCGCGTCCGCTTCCTCGACCTCGCCGACCTCAAGGCGCTGAGCGAGCCGAGCGTCGGCCGCTTCCGCACGGCGCCGCCGTCGGGGCGCGACATCCGCTTCGTCTGGTCCGGGGATGTCGCCGGCCAGGGCTGGGGCATCAACGCCGACTGGGGCGGCATCCGCGCCTTCGAGAGCATGCGCCGGGTCGAGCCGGATTTCTTCGTCAACTCCGGCGACAGCGTCTATGCCGACAACCCGATCCCGGCGGAGGTCGCGCTCGCCGACGGCAGTGTCTGGAAGAACCTCGTGACCGAGGAGAAGAGCAAGGTCGCGGAGACGCTCGGCGAGTTCCGCGGCCAGTACAAGTACAAGCTCCTCGACGACAACGTCCGCCGCTTCGCCGCCGAGGTGCCGACCCTCGCCCAGTGGGACGACCACGAGACCGTCAACAACTGGTACCCGGGAGAGGTCCTGGGCGACGGCCCCTACACCGAGCGGAACGTCTCGCTCCTCGCCGCCCGGGCCAGCCGCGCCTTCCACGAGTTCATGCCGATCCGGCCGTGGCCCGGCCAGCGCGACCGGATCTACCGGGCGATCCGCTATGGCCCGGCGCTCGACGTCTTCATCCTCGACATGCGCAGCTACCGGGCCCCCAACGGCCCGAACGACCAGACGGCACCGGGTCCGGACACCGCCTTCCTCGGCGCCGAGCAGCTCGACTGGCTGAAGCGCGAGCTCCAGGCCAGCGCCGCCACTTGGAAGGTGATCGCCGCAGACATGCCCATCGGCCTCGTCCGCCGCGACGGACCGGGTGCCTTCGAGGCCATCGCCAACGGCAGCGGCCCGCCGCTGGGGCGCGAGCACGAGATCGCCGATCTGCTGCGCACGTTGAAGGCGCGAGGGGTGAAGAACACGGTCTGGCTCACCGCCGACGTCCATTACACCGCCGCTCACTACTACGACCCGGGGAAGGCCAGGTTTTCCGACTTCGACGGCTTCTGGGAGTTCGTCTCCGGGCCGCTGCACGCGGCGACCGGAAGTACAGCGCAACTCGACGACAGCTTCGGCCCGCAGGTGCTGTTCGAGACGTCGGCGGAGGGCCGCCGGCTCGGGCCTGCCGACGGGCTGCAGTTCTTCGGCGAGGTCCGGATCGCCGGGCGCAGCCGGGTCATGACCGTGATCCTGCGCGACCTCTCCGGCGCCGCGCTCTACAGCGTCGAGCTGGAGCCGCGAGCCTGAGCCCGGGCCCGTGCTTGTGCTTGTGCTTCGTCGGCGGTGGGCCCACCTGGGCCGAACAGCCATGATCCCCTTCCGCACCACGGCGCCCTGCCACCGCTCGCCGGTCGTCTCGGTGTCGCTGATCTTCCTCAACGTCGCGGTGTTCTTCTATCAGGAGGGCCTCGGCGAGCAGGCAGAGTTCGCCTTCATCACCACCTTCGCCCTCATCCCCGCTGTCTACGGCAGCCCTGCCGCCGCCAGGGATGCAGGCCTCGATCCGGCCAGCCTGCTGCCGCTCGTCAGCAACACCTTCCTCCACGGCGGCTATCTGCACCTCATCGTCAACATGTGGACGCTGTGGCTGTTCGGCCTGCCGGTGGAGGACCGTCTGGGCCCGCTGCGCTTCACGGCCCTCTACCTCTGCTGCGGCGCCGCCGGCAGCCTGGCGCATCTGGCCTTCAACCTGGGCTCGCAGGTCCCGGCGCTCGGCGCCTCCGGCGCCATCGCCGGCGTTCTCGGCGCCTTCGTCTGGATCTACCCGCGGGCCAAGGTAGCGGCGGTGGTGCCGATCATCGTCATCCCCTGGATCGTCCACCTGCCGGCCGTCCTCTACGCCGGCATCTGGTTCCTGATCCAAATGATCGAGGGCTGGGCGGCGCTCGGGGCGGATCCCTCGCTGGGCGGCATCGCCTGGTGGGCGCACATCGGCGGCTTCGCCGCGGGGCTGGCCTTCACCATCGCCCTGCACGCCCGCACCCGGAGCGCCGCCGGCCCGTGGCAGCGCTGAACGGCGCTTGGCGTAAGCGCTCCGGCGGCGGCTGATCGTTCTCAACGCCGGCGCCGCCGCCCGCGTCGTGAACAGCAGGCAGCGGCGTGGAAGCCGGAGGGGTCCGCGACGAGGCGCGAGCAGGACCTGGAGTGCCGGCCGCGCTGCGGGCAGGGACCGGGCCGCGCGACCGTGGCAAGGGTGGTCGCCCGCGCTTCCCTGCGCCTCCTCGATGCTTTCGTCGGCCGGCAACGGAAGCTGCTCCCGTTCAGGTGGCATGAACGGCCGCTCGCCAGCCGCTCTCGATACCCTCGCTAAGCTACACGTCGGCGGCCGGAAGGGGTTCCGTTCCTTCGCTGAGGATGGCGAGGTAGGCGCTGTAGGTGAAAACCCGGCCGCGTTGCCGCCCGGTCACCTCCTCGATGATGCCGAGCCGCCGCAGGTCCGCCAGCGCCGCGTTGATGGTCGGCGCCGTGAGGCCGGTTCGCCCCACGAGCTGCTTGGCCGTCACAAACGGGTTCTCCTGGAGCACGTCGTGGACGCGCAGCGCCGAGCCGGCGCGCCCGCTCTCGTCGGCGATCCGGTCCCTGTCCCGCTTGAACAACTCGACGGTCCGATTTGCCGCATCAAACGCTTGGCCGGCCGTTTCGGCGACCGCGTCCAGAAAGAACTCAAGCCAAGCCTCCCATGCGCCGTGCTCACGAACTTCCTGGAGGAGGCTGTAATACTTGGCGCGGTGGGTCTTGAGATAAAGGCTGAGATAGAGAATAGGCTTCTTCAGCGCGCCCTTGACGCAGAGGTAGAGGGTCACGAGCAGGCGGCCGATACGGCCGTTACCGTCCAGGAACGGATGGATCGTCTCGAACTGCACGTGAAGGAGCCCCGCCTTGATGAGCGTTGGCAGCTTCGAGTTGGCCTCGTGCATGAACGCTTCGAGCGCGCCAAGGCATGCATCGAGCTCGGTGACCGGAGGCGGGACGAAAAGCGCGTTTCCGGGGCGGGTGCCGCCGATCCAATTCTGGGACCGGCGGAACTCGCCCGGGGCCTTGGTGCCGCCGCGGCCGCCGTGCAGGAGGCGCTCATGTATCTCGCGTATGAGGCGCAGCGACAGCGGTAAGGAGTTCGAGTCGCTCGAGCCCATGGAACATAGCGTCGACGTAGTTCGAGATTTCGCGGATGTCGTCGAATGGACGGCCCGCCTGAGCTTCTGCTTCGAGACGCAGGAGGTCCGACAGTGTGGACTGGGTACCCTCGATTTGAGACGAGAGCACCGCCTCCTTCCTCACGTACATGTAGAGAAAGAGCTCCGGACGCGGCAGAAACACGGTGATGCCGTCCAGCTGGCCAAGGGCGTACTGCGCCAGGCTCAGTCGCTCCAGCAGGCCAAGAACATCGATGGGTGGGTTCGGCGGTAGGGGCGGCGGCACGAAGGCGCGGACGACCTCCCCCGGAACGGATACCTCCACGAAGCGTCCGAGACGGGGGTTGCGGGGCGGGCTGCCTGACATGCATCAAGCTTGCCGCGGACCCGCTATTTAAAGCAAGGGGCCCTTGGCTTAATTAACCGCGTGCCGAAGGAAAGCGCGCTTTACTAACGCCGCCTACGGGCCCGTGCCCCAGGGCGCGGTCTCGCGGGCACAGGCCAGCGGGCAGCGGCCCGCGGGCGCGAGATCGTCAGGCCGTCTAGGCTTCGCTGTCGGCGGTGTCCTCGGCGGACCCCATCAGCATGGTGTTGGCCACGAGACCGGCGTTCTGCCGGATCTGCTGCTCGATCTGAGCCGCGACCTCCGGATGCTCGAGGAGGAAGCCCTTCGCGTTCTCCCGGCCCTGGCCGATGCGCTGCGAACCGTGGGAGAACCACGAGCCGGACTTCTCGACGATGCCGGCACGGACGCCGAGGTCGATGAGCTCGCCGGTCTTGGAGATGCCTTCGCCGTACATGATGTCGAACTCGACCATCTTGAACGGCGGCGCCAGCTTGTTCTTGACCACCTTCACCCGGGTCTGGTTGCCGACGACCTCGTCGCGGTCCTTGATCGCGCCGATCCGGCGGATCTCCAGGCGAACCGAGGAGTAGAACTTCAGCGCGTTGCCGCCGGTGGTCGTCTCCGGGTTGCCGAACATCACCCCGATCTTCATCCGGATCTGATTGATGAAGATGATCATTGTGCGCGAACGCGACACCGACCCCGTGAGCTTGCGCAGCGCCTGGCTCATCAGCCGGGCCTGCAGGCCGACATGGGTGTCGCCCATCTCGCCTTCGAGCTCGGCGCGCGGAACGAGGGCAGCGACGCTGTCGATGACGAGGACATCGATGGCGCCGGAACGGACCAGGGTGTCGGCGATCTCCAAGGCCTGCTCGCCGGCGTCCGGCTGGGACAGCAGCAGGTCGTCGACTTTGACGCCAAGCTTGTTGGCGTAGATCGGGTCGAGCGCATGCTCGGCGTCGATGAAGGCGCAGACGCCGCCCTTCTTCTGCGCCTCGGCGATGGCATGCAGCGCCAGCGTCGTCTTGCCGGAGCTTTCCGGACCGTAGATCTCGACGATCCGGCCGCGCGGCAAGCCGCCGATGCCCACAGCGATGTCGAGCGCGATGGATCCGGTGGAGACGACCTCCGTCTCGACGGTCTCGCGCTGACCGAGGCGCATGATCGCGCCGCGGCCGAAGGCCCGCTCGATCTGGCTGATCGCTGCATCGATCGCGCGGCCCTTGTCGACCGTTTCCTTCTCAACCACCCGGATTTTCCTTATCAGCATGCACTGCGTACCCTTATTCCACAGCTGGGTTCCCGTGACAACGCCGACGACAGTACCGGATCGCGGCCTTTCCCCCAACGACTTCTCCTAAGCGTTTGAAAAAAGCCGGTTTTTTTTCACCCAAACGGAGTAGCAGAAAAGGATATTGCGGTGGCGAAGGCACTGTTGTACTCGTTTGGGTGAGAATGCTTTTCAGGGCTTGGCGATGCCTGCGCGACCGCGCCGTCGACGAGGGGCAGCGACCAACCAACACGGACGGGTGAGGTGAGCAATGACGACAGGGCAGCTTGTCGAGCGACGTGCCGGTGAGGACCGCCGCGCCAACTCGGACCGCCGCAGCGGCGCGGACCGGCGCACGGGCGGTGACCGCAGGGCCATGGACCGCCGGAGCAACCTCGTTTACCTCGTCTCGGACGGGGGCCAGCGGCTGGCGAGCCCGAACCAGGTCGCGGCGGCGACGCCACGCCGGCCGCTTCTCAATGACCACGAGTTCACGCTGCTGGAGGCGGCCGCCCGAGTCTACGACGCTGCGGCCGATCCGCAGGTATGGCCGCAGGCGCTGGCCGGGCTGCGCGCGACACTGGCCGCCGACGCCTGCGCGCTTTCCGAGCATGAGGCTGCGGCGGGAACTGGCCGGCTGCTCTACTGGGCCGGGCTGGATCCGGCCGCGGCGGAAGCTTATTCGCTGGCGCACGTAAGCGGCGAGGCGGCCCCCGCGGACGAGATGACCTCGCCCGGCGAGGTCATCATCGATGACGCCGGCGGCGGCAGCCAGAGAGGGCGCGTGCCTGCGGGTTGGCGCGAGGTGTATGCGATTGGCGGGGTCCTGCGCGGGGTCGTCGACGTGGCCGACGGGATGATCGCGCAAGTGCTGGTCATGCGCGGCCTCGGCAAGGAGCCGTTCAGCGGCGAGGACGCAGCGCTCCTCCGCCGCCTGCTTCCGACCGTACAGCGCAGCCTCCGCGCCGGGCGCGCGCTCCGCAAGGCCGAGTTCTTCCACCAGGTGGCGTTCGACGCGCTCGATGCCGTGCCGCTGGGCATCGCCTTCGTCGACGCCGCCGGCGAAATCACCGCGGCTAACCGCATCGCCCGCCAGATCATCGAGAACGAGAACGTCCGCGCCTACCAGGAGACCATCCGTCGTTCAGAGGCGGCGGCGCGCACGCCGCGGCTGCGCCGGGCGGTCGCCGATGCGATGAGCGATCTGCAGGACGCCGGCGGCGAGGTGCTCAGCGCCTTCGCCGTCCCGCGTCGCTCCGGGCTCAGGCCCCTCACCTGCCTGCTGGCGCCGGTGGGCGCGTCGGCCGACGGCATGGATGCGGCCGGCCGCCCCCAGGCGATGCTGTTCATCGGCGATCCGGACAAGTCGGTGGACATCGATCAGCGACGGCTGCGCCAGCTCTATGGCCTGAGCCGGGCCGAGGCGCGCGTCGTCGCCCTGCTCGCCCAGGGCTACAAGCTGGACGCGACGGCAGAGAACCTCGGCTTGGTTTACGAGACCGTGCGCAAACACCTCAAGCAGGTGTTCGACAAGACCGGCTGCGACCGGCAGGCGGAGCTCGTCCGCCTCCTCGTCACTGGCCCGGCGACGCTGGCGATCTAGGCGTCAGCCGGAGGCGCGCCCGGCCAGCGCTGCGGCGACCCTGCCGGTCAGTTCCGGCAGGGTGAACGGCTTCGCCAGGACGGTGGCGTTGCGGGCCGCCCCAGCCGCGCCCATCGCCTCGTCCGCGCAGCCGGACATCAAGATCACCGGGATCTGGCCGAGCCTATCGGTGAGCAGCCGGGCCAGAGCGGGCCCGTCCATGCCCGGCATCATCATGTCGGTGATGAGCGCGTCGATGCGGCCATCCTCTGCGTCGAGGAGGGCGAGCGCCGCCTCACCGTCCTCGGCCACGAGCACGCGATAACCGGTGCGGCGCAACGCCTTCGCTGCCAACGCCCGCACGCCCGGCTCGTCTTCGACCAGCAAGATCGTCGTAGGCCGGGCCGGGGCGCCGGTCGCCTCTTGCGCCGGCTCCGGTCCGGCCGGCCGATATTCCTCGTTGTCCACCGCGCGCCCTGCAGCAGAGGGCAGGAGAACGGCAAACTCGGCGCCACGTCCGGGTGTGCTGTCGACGGTGATGAAGCCGCCGGCCCGGCGGACGATGCCGTAGACGGTCGCGAGCCCCAGGCCGGTGCCGGCGCCGGGTCCCTTGGTGGTGAAGAAGGGCTCGAAGATGCTGCCCAGGATCTCTGGCGGGATGCCGACTCCGGTGTCGCTTACGGCGATGCGCACATAGGTGCCGGCGGGGATCGTCTCGCCGCCCACGCTCGCCGGTGAATCGAGCCGGTGCAGCGCCGAGCCGATCGTGAGCCTGCCGCCCTCCGGCATGGCATCGCGGGCGTTGACGGCGAGATTGAGGATCACCTGGTCGAACTGGGTCGGGTCGATGAGGACGCGCAGCGGCGCACAGCCCGCTTCCAGGCGCAGCTCGATGTCTCGGCCGAGCAGCCGCGTGAGCAGCACCGACAGGTTGGCGGTCGCCTCGGCCGGATCGATGAGCGCGGGATCCGCGGCCTGCTGCCGAGAGAAGGCCAGCAACTGACGGACCAGGCCGACGCCACGGCTGGCCGTGCCACGGATCTGGACGATGTCGCCATGCGATGGGTCGCCCTCGCCGTGCCGGGCGAGCAGCAGGTCGGCGAAGCCAAGGATCACGGTCAGCAGGTTGTTGAAGTCGTGCGCCACCCCGCTGGCGAGCTGGCCCACCGCCTGCAGCTTCTGCGCCTGCGCCAGCGCGGCATCGACGGCCGGCGGGCGAACCACGGCCTGCGCCGAAAGGATCAGGCCGCGAAGCTCCCCCTCGCGCTCCAGGCGCGCCGCCGCCAGCATGACCTCGCCCTGCCGCTTGCCGCAGAGGAGCGGCACCTGGCCGAGCTGCGCGTGGGTGGCGGTGCCGAGAACGAGCTTCGCCAGCCGCCGGTCGACCTCCTCTCGGGCGCGGCCGGCGATGAACGCCGCCAGCGGCCGGCCCAAGGCCGCCTCGCGCTCGCAAGCGAGGATGGCGAGAAAGGCAGGGTTGGCCTCGGCGATGGCGCCGGCGAGATCGAGGACGGCGAGCCCAACCGGCGCCTGCGTGAAGGCCGCGGCAGCCGCAGGCGAAGTCGCGTCGACGGCCTCGGCGTACCAGCCGCGGGTGACCGGCGCGCTCAGCGGACGCGATCCTTCAGCCGCATGACGTAGCCGATCACCTGCGCCACCGCCTGGTAGTGTTCCACCGGGATCTCCTCGTCCAGGTCCACCGCCGCGTGGAGGGCGCGGGCGAGCGGCGGGTTCTCGACGATCGGCACCTCGTTCTCCTCGGCGACCTCGCGGATGCGCCGCGCCATGGTGTCGACGCCCTTCGCTACGACCTTGGGCGCGGCCATGGACGCCATGTCGTAGGCAAGCGCCACGGCGAAGTGGGTTGGGTTGGTGATGACCACCGCCGCCTTCGGCACCTCCGCCATCATCCGTTGGCGCGCGCGCTCGTTGCGCAACCGCCGGATGCGCGCCTTGATGTGCGGATCGCCCTCGGACTGCTTGATCTCGTCGCGCAGCTCCTGCTTGGTCATGCGCAACTGCTTCAGGAGCGACAGCCGCTGGTAGGCGAAGTCGAGGCCGGCGATCAGCGTCAGCACGCCGAGGGTGCCACCCACCAGCCAGAGGGCGACATCGCTGGTCCGGCGCAAGAGCCCGGCCGTCGGCACCGAGGGCAGCAGCGCCATGTCCTCGAGCAGCGAGCGGCCGAGGATGACGCAGATCGTGCCCACGGCGGCGAGCTTGAGCAGGCCCTTGGCGAACTCGATGAGGGCCCTGAGCGAGAACAGCCGCTTGGCGCCGCTCGCCGGCGAGACCCGCGAGAGCTGCGGGCCGATACGGCTCGGCGCCCAGATCAGCCCGGTCTGGCCGACGTTGGCGACGATGGCGGCGGCAAGGAGCACGGCCAGGATCGGCCCGATGGCCCAGGCGATCTCAGCGATCAGCGCGGCCAGCGCCGGCTGCAGGTTGGCGGCGTCGAGCGACATGGCATCCGCCCGGTCGAGGAAGGTGCGCCCGGTGGCGGCAACTCTGGCGGCGGCGCCGGGGGCGAGGCCGGCCAGGCAAACGAGGGCGCCGGCCAGCATGCCCCAGCTCTTGACGTCCTGCGAGGACGCAACCTGACCCTTCTCGCGCGCCTGCTCCAGGCGCTTCGGTGTCGGCTTCTCGGTCTTGGTGTCGTTGTCTTGCTCGGCCATCCGCCCCCCGCGGACATCACATCACGGCGCCGGCACGTGCCGGCGCAGGCGAGGGTCAGGGGCCAGCGAAAGGCGAGAGGGTCTCGCGGAAATGATTGAGAAACACGAGCATGATGCCCGAAATAGTAAGCGCCATCGCCCAGATTTGGAAGGAAATCTGTATCGGCATGCCGAAGAAGAAGACCGGCAGTTGCGGCATCAGCCGGCCGAGCAGGCCCAGCCCGACGGTGTAGACGAGGGCGACCACCAGGAACGGCGCCGCGAGTTGCAGACCGATCACCATGCTGGCGGCGACCGCTGCGGTCGCGGCCTCGGCGAAGCCATCGGTGGGCAGCGCCATGCCCGGGGGAAAGCGGTCGTAGCTGGCGACGACCGCGCGCAGCATCAGGTGGTGCAGGTCGGTGACGAAGATCAGCACCAGCCCGAGGGTGCCGAGGAAACCCGAGATCGTCGAGGTCTGCTGGTCCGCCACCGGGTCCTGGACCAGAGCGTTCGCCAGCGACGAGAAATAGGCGATGAAGGTGCCGGCAACCTGCAGGGCGGCGACGACGATCCGAACGAGGACGGCGATGAAGGTGCCGATGCTGACCTCGCCGGCGATGAGCAGGGCGAGGGCCGCGGGACTCGCCGGCAGGCCCGGCAGCGTGGCGGCTACGACCGGCTGGACCACCAGCGTCAGCGCCAGCGCCAGGATGAGGCGCACGCGGACGCTGACGTAGGCAGCGCTGAAGCCCGGAAGCAGCGCCAGCGCCGCGCCGAGGCGGGCGAACACCAGCAGGTAGGCGAAGGTCTGGGCGAGGGTGATCTGCTCGAGCACGGTTCAGACGCTTCCATCCGCCACGGCCGGCTCGGCGGCGACGATTACCGAGCGTTCCCGAGCCGCCCTCATCCTGGCGGGCGATCCGGCATGACGCCTCCAGTCTGCAGAAGGCTCCGGGCGGCTTCCCTCTCCCTCTGCCATGGGAGAGGGCCGGGGTGAGGGCGTTTGCTTCATCGATTTGGCCTCCGCCCAGGAGCGCGCCCTCAGCCGAGACCGACGGCGCGGTCGAACAGGACCTGGGTGAACTCGATCAGCGCCGTCATCATGAACGGCAGGAAGACGACGAGCGTCGCCAGCATGACGACAATCTTCGGCACGAACGTGATCGTCGTCTCCTGGATCGAGGTCAGCGCCTGGAACAGGGCGATGATCAGGCCGACGACCATGCCGGCCACCATCGTCGGCCCGGAGATCTTCAGCGTCAGGATCATCGCCTCGCGGCCGATCGCCAGCACATCGACTTCGTTCATGGCTGTGGCGACCCGGCGCTAGATCGGCATCCTGAGGACGTCCTTGTAGGCGTCGATGACGCGGTCGCGGACGGCCATGACCGTGTTGAGCACGGTTTCGGCCTCGGCGACGGCGGTGACCACCTGGCTCACGTCGGCGCCATCGCCGACGGCGGCCAGCGACAGCCGCTCGCTTTCCTTGCCGGTGGTGACGGCGCCGTCGATGGCGGTCTTGACCATGTCGGCGAAGGTCGACTGGCCGGCTCGGCCCGCCGACAGCGGCTCGTCTTCACCGCCAACGCCGGTCAGATGGTCGCGCGCCCGGGCATAGGCCGCGGCGGCGCCGGCAAAGCTGTTAATCGCAATCGGCATTCGTCTTCCCCCTTCAAAGCTTCACCCTCCCGCTCGGCGGGGCCCTCCCTCTCCCGCAAGGCGGGAGAGGGTCGGGGTGAGGGCGTTTGCTGACGTTCTCTCCGGCCGCCCTAGCGCAGGACGTCGATGGTTTCGTTGAGCATGGCCTTCGACGCCTTGATGACGTTGAGGTTGGCTTCGTAGGACCGCTGCGCCTCGCGCATGTCGGTCATCTCGATCAGCGTGTTGACGTTGGGCGTCAGCACATAGCCGGCGGCATCGGCTGCGGGATGTCCGGGCTCGTAGCGGCTGGAGAAGCTCGAGGCATCGACGCCAATTTTCTCGACGGTGACGAGAGCCGTGCCGGTGGCGCGATCGAGCTCGTTCCTGAAGGTGACGGTCTTGCGCCGGTACGGCAGATCGCCCGGCGCCGTCGGCAGCGAGTTGGCGTTGGCGACGTTCTCGGAGATGACCCGCAGGCGCGTCCCCTGGGTACGCATGCCGGCCGCCGAGATGCGCATGGTTCTGAGCACGTCGTCCATTGTTGCTCCTCAGCGTTCAGCGAGGCCCGGTGGCGGTCTTGAGCATCGCCAGGTGCTTGCGGTAGAGCCCGGAAGCGAGGCTGTGCGAAACCGTGGTTTCGTTGATCTTCGCCATCTGCTCCTCGAGCACTACGGCGTTGCCGGCGGGCGCGGTCTCATAAGGTGCGCGCTCGACCCGCGGCTGCGAAGGCGGCGGGATCGCGGCGCCGCCCGCTCAGGTGGCTGGCGCTCGTGGCCGTCATGGCGATCGCCTGGCGCGTGCTCGCCGACCATGTTCGAGAACGTGAATTGGCGCAGGTCGCGGGGGCGGTAGCCCGGCGTGTCGGAGTTGGCGATGTTGCGGGCAAGCACCTCCTGGCGCTGGCCCAGCCAGCGCAGCCGCTGCTTGATCGCGCCGAAAAGCTCAGGTGAGGCCGCGTCCATCGCATCGAACTCGATGGTTGAAGTTTTTCCGTCTGCGGCGCAGTATCGGCGCGCGGCTTTAACAACGGGTGAACGGATCGCGGCGGCCGCAGAGCGATCCTCGGGGAAGGATCGCTCGCCTTGTTCGACGACACGCTGGCGCAGATCCTCGGCCTCCATCAGCGCCAGCCGGCGGCAAGCCTGCCGGCCCGGCTCGACGGCCTGTTCGCAAGGCTCGCGGCTGAACGCCGATGACCCCATGGGCTTCGAGGTCGAGGACGAGATCTGGGAGGCCTGGGCGGCTCATCCCGATCCGGCGCTGGCGGCCAGACTGGACGCGGCGATCGCCGCCATCGCTGCCGCCGACTTCGACCGCGGCCGCGCCATCCTCGACGAGCTCGTCGCCGACGCGCCCGACTACGCCGAGGCCTGGAACAAGCTCGCCACCCTGGAGTTCCTGCGCGGCCGCGACCGCGAGAGCGTCGCCGCGATCGCCCGCACTCTTGAGCTTGAGCCGCGCCACTTCGGCGCCATCTCCGGCTTTGCCCAGATCTGCCTCCGCAATGGCGATCCTGCCGCGGCGGGGCTGGCGTTCGAGGCCGCGCTGCGGCTCAACCCGCGGCTGACCGCGGTCCGCATCGCCGTTGAGGAGCTGAACCGGACGCATCCGGCGACGCTGCACTGACCTCCCGATGCGCCGCCTGCGCCGCCTGTTGTTCACGCTGCTAACGGTTGCCCTGCTGGCGCCGGCGGCCCTGATCGCGCTCTACCGGGTCGTCGATCCGCCGATCACGCCGCTGATGCTGATCCGCCTGGCGGAGGGCCAGTCCATCTCCAAGTCCTGGCGCGACCTCGAGCGGATCTCGCCGCACCTTCCGCGCGCCGTCATCGCCTCGGAGGACAACAGGTTCTGCGAGCATCCGGGTTTCGACCTCACCGAGATGGCCGGGCAGGTCGACCGCTGGCTGGACGGTGGACGGCCGCGCGGTGCTTCGACCATCACCATGCAGACGGCGAAGAACCTGTTCCTCTGGCCCGGGCCGTGATCCGCTGCGCAAGCTGTTGGAGGCGTGGCTCACCTGGCAGATCGAGCTGATGTGGCCGAAGGAGCGGATCCTGGAGGTGTATCTCAACATTGTCGAGTTCGGCCCCGGCATCTATGGCGCGGAAGCCGCGGCCCGAACGTTCTTCGCCAAGTCCGCTGCGGCGCTGACGCCGGTGCAGGGGGCGCGGCTGGCGGCCGTCCTGCCCAACCCGCTTGAGTATTCGCCGCTCAACCCCTCTGCCAACGTCAGCGACCGCGCGATCGATATCCTCCGCCTGATCCCGAAGCTCGGCCCGCTTCTCGCCTGCATCCCAGGCTAAAGTGATTGCAAGCGCGCCGGGGAAGGCGACAAATGATCTCGAGCGGGTCGGCGGGCGTGGGTTTGGTGCGCTCGCGCCCTGTCAGGGCAAGGGCAAAGACGATGGAGATCGTTCACGGCGAGGCACGGCTCAGGAAGCCGCTCATGATCGCCGCTGCCGGCGTGCTCGTTGTCGCCGTGGCGCTCGGCCTGAACCATTTCCTGTTCAGCGACAAGGACGCCGGCACCGGCGAGCAGGCGCAGTCGCCGGCGCGCCGCGCCGGAAGCGGCGCCGGCCCCGGCCGCGGACGTGGCGGGGGTTAAGCCGAGCTTCGATGTCGTGCGAGTGAACCCGCAGGGCGACATGGTCATGGCCGGCCGGGCCGCGCCCGGCAGCACCGTGACCATCCTCGATGGCGGCGACGTCGTCGGCGAGGCCAAGGCCGACGAGAACGGCGAGTGGGTGTTCGTTCCGGAGCAGGCGCTACCGCCGGGCGAGCGGCGGCTGACGCTGCGCGCCGATGATGCCGCCGGTAAGCCCGTGGCGACGTCGGAGGACACGGTGGTCCTGCTCGTGCCGGAGGCGGGCCGCGACATTGCCGGCCGGCCGGCGGAAGCTGGTTCGCAGGCGCTGGCGCTGCGGCTTGGGCCGGGCGGTTCGGCAACGGTTCTGCAGGGTCCGTCAGCGGCCGCGGAGCCGCCGCCGGTGAGCATCCAGGCGGTCGACTACGGCCAGAGCGGATCCGCCACGGTCAGCGGCCGCGCCGCTCCTGGCGCCACGGTTCAGCTCTACCTCGACAACGCGCTTGCTGGCCGGGCCCAGGCCGGGCGCGGACGGGACCTGGCGCGTGGTCATCGACACGCCGGCGGCCGCCGACAAGTTCACCCTGCGCGCCGACGAGGTGACCGAGCAGGGTGAGGTCACCGCCCGCGTCGCCGTGCCCTTCACCCGCGGCGAAAGCGGCATGGAACCGGGGCCGGCGGCGACGTCCATCGTGGTCCAGCGCGGGACCAACCTCTGGCGGATCGCCCGGCGCACGCTGGGAAGCGGCGTCGCCTACACAGCGATCTACGAAGCTAACAAGGCGCAGATCCTCGACCCCGATCTCATTTATCCGGGGCAGGTGTTCTCCGTCCCACCTTCGAATTAAATTAGCCTGCCACCTCGTCGCTGTCCGATACAACAGCGTCGTCATCGCGAGCCGCGGAGCGGCGTGGCGATCCAGGTCTGGAAGCACTGGATTGCTTCGTCGACTGTCGCCTCCTCGCAATGACGCAGCCGAGGGGACCGCCGAGTTGGCTGAAGCAAGGACGTGAAGGCACCCGTGATCCAGACCATCAAGGACACCCTGTTCGTTCCCATCCAGCCCGCCGGCTGGCCGTTCATCGGCATCGCCGCGGCGGTGACGGCGCTGCTGTTCGTGCTCGTTCCGCCTCTGGGCTGGATCGGCCTCGCGCTGACGGCGTGGTGCACGTACTTCTTCCGCGATCCCGACCGGCTGACGCCGGTTCGCGAAGGGCTGGTGGTGAGCGCCGCCGACGGGCTGGTCCAGTCGGTGCTCCCGGCGGTGCCGCCGCCGGAGCTGGGCCTTGGCCAGGCGCCGCTGCCGCGCATCTCGGTGTTCATGAACGTGTTCGACGTGCATGTGAACCGCATCCCCGTTGACGGCACCGTCCGGCGCATCGCCTACGTCGCCGGCGCCTTCGTTAATGCCTCTCTGGACAAGGCGAGCGAGGCGAACGAGCGCAACGGCCTCGTCATCGACATGGCGGACGGGCGCACGCTCGGCGTGGTCCAGATCGCCGGCCTGGTCGCCCGCCGCATCGCCTGCTGGGTGAGCGAGGGCGAGCCCGTGCGCGCCGGCCAGCGCCTCGGCATGATCCGCTTCGGCAGCCGCGTCGATGTCTACCTCCCTGTTGGCGTCGCGCCCTTCGTCGGCCCCGGCCAGCGGCTGATCGCCGGCGAGACGGTCATCGCCGACCTGCGCGGCCAGGAGCCGGCGCGCCTGACCGAGCGGCGGTAGGAGGCGTCGGACATGATGGAGGTTCGCCGCCGCCGGCTGCGCGGCCTGCACATCAATCGCATCATCCCCAACGTGCTGACGCTGCTGGCGCTGGCGGCGGGGCTGAGCGCGCTACGTTTCGGTCTGCGCGAATCCTGGGATCACGCGGTCCTGGCGATCCTCGTCGCTGGCGTGCTCGACGGCCTCGACGGACGGATTGCCCGTATCCTCAAGGGCGCCAGCAAGTTCGGCGCCGAGCTCGATTCGCTGTCCGACTTCATCTGCTTCGGCGTCGCCCCGGCGTTCCTTCTCTACCTCTGGGCGCTAGCCGATGCCGGCCGGTTCGGCTGGTCGCTGGTGCTCGTGGTCTGCATCTGCTGCGCCCTGCGGCTCGCCCGCTTCAACACCGCCGACGAGGCCGACGAGGCGGCGCTGGTCGATCGCAACTTCTTCGTCGGCGTTCCATCGCCGGCGGGCGCCGGCATCGTTCTGTTGCCGCTGGTCTTGTGGCTGCAGACCGACGCCGAGATCTTCCGCCATCCGGTCACCGTCGCTGTCTTCATGCTGGCCGGCGCCGGGCTGATGGTCAGCCGGCTCAGGACCTACTCGTTCAAGAAGATCCGCATCCCCGAGGGTTGGGTGCTCTTCACCATGCTGTCGGTCGGCCTGTACCTGGCGCTGCTGGTCAGCGCGCCATGGACGACGATGACCATGACGCTGATCGCCTACGCCGCGACGTTTCCCTTCAGCGTGCGCGCCTATGCCAGGCTCAGCGCCAAGCGCGCCGGCGCGGCAGCACCGGAGCTGGAGGCGGAGCCAGAGCCTCTGCCGAGGGTGGACGGTTAAGGCAGGCGCTGGCGCCCCCGCACCGGCACCGGCACCGGCACCGGCTCACCCGAGGTCCTCGGCCGCGTCGGGTAGGATACAAGGGGCGCTGGGCCCGCGCTCGTCGCTCCAGTCGTCACCGCGGCCTTCCGTCGTGGCCGCCGCGGCTCGGCGCAGCCGGTCGTTGATGGCGAGGCCGAGGCCGGTCTCTGGCACCGGCGCCACGGCGATAGCGGCGAATTCCAACCGGTCGAGGACGCGGAGCATGGCGAACAGGTTGGCCGCGGCCTCGACGAGGTCGCCGGCCGGGCTCAGGTCGAGGTCGGCGTCAGCCAGCCCGCGGCCGAAGCCCAGCAACGCCTCGCCCGGCCGCTTGTCCGTGGCCTCCAGCCGCACCGGCCGGTCCGGCGCGTAGTGCCGGCTGAGCATGCCCGGCGCCTGGATCGGCCCCTCGTCGGCAGCAGCCAGCGGGCCGACGACGGCCTCGATCGCCTCGACGGGAACGCCGCCGGGCCGCAGCAGCGTCGGCCGTGCCCCAATTAGCCCGACGATGGTCGAACTCGACGCCGACGCGGCAGGGGCCGCCGTCGAGGATCATTTCGACGCGCTCCCCGAGTGAGGCGGCGACATGCGCGGCCGCCGTCGGGCTAAGGCTGCCAGAGCGGTTGGCGCTCGGCGCGGCAATGGGAACCGCCGCCGCCTCGATCAGCGCCCGGGCGATCGTCGTGATCGGGGGCGCGGACGGCAATGCTGTCGAGCCCGGCGGAAGCGAGCAGCGAAACGGGGGACGAGGCCCGGCGCGGTAGGACCAGCGTCAGAGGCCCCGGCCAGAACCGCTCGGCCAGAGCCCGCGTCCTCTCGTCGATCTCGGCCAGGATCCCGGCCTGCGCCGCGTCGAGAACATGGCAGATCAGCGGGTTGAACCGCGGCCGGTCCTTGGCGGCGAAGATGGCGGCGACGGCCTGTCCGTTCGTCGCGTCGCCGCCGAGGCCGTACACCGTCTCGGTGGGGAAGGCGACGAGGCCGCCCTCGCCGGAGCAGCAGCGCCGCCTCGGCGACCGCCTCCGGCGACGCCTCGATGATGCGGGCGGTGCTCACGTCCGGGACGGCAGCCCGCTCGCGACGAAGTGCGGGTTCTCGAAGCCGGGCTTGGCGTAGAGGAGTTCGTGCCCGGCCATGTCGGCCACGCTCCCTCCGGCGAAGCGGACGACGGCGTGGCCTGCCGCCGTGTCCCACTCCATCGTCCGGCCGGTGCGGGGGTAGACGTCGGCCTTGCCGGCGGCAACAAGGCAGAACTTGATGGAGCTGCCGGCGGAGATGGACTGGGCGAGGTCGTAGCGGGCGAGGAAGGCGTCGGTCTCGGCGTTGCGGTGCGAGCGGCTGGCGACGGCGACGACGCCGGAGGCCGGCATCGGCCGGCAGGCGATGGGCTGCGCCGCTGCCGCCGTTCGTCACGGCGAAGGCGCCGAGCGGGCTACCCCAGTAGGTGCTGGACAGGGCAGGCGCATGGACGACGCCCAGCAGCGGCCGGCGGTCCTCGATCAGCGCGATGTTGACGGTGAACTCGCCCTGGCGCTTGACGAACTGCTTGGTGCCGTCGAGGGGGTCGACCAGCCAGAACGGCCGGCCGGCAACCTCGGGAATGTCGCCGGCGTCCACCGCCTCCTCGGCGACGATCGGATACTCCTCGCCAATTTCCCGGCGGATCGCCTCCAGGATCAGCTTTTCCGCCCGCTGATCGGCCTCGGTCACCGGCGAGGCGTCGCCCTTGCGCGAAACGTCGAAGTCGGTGGCGTAGATCTCGAGGATCGCCCGGCCCGCGCGTTCGGCGATATCGCGGACGGTGTCCACCATTGCCTGCTCGATCTTGATGCTCACCTCTTGCTCCCCTGGCTACCGGCGCCGCCGTGACGTGGCCAGATGTAAGCCGGGCCACGCTGTCGAGACGAGAAAAAAGAAGGCCGGGCGATTGCCCGGCCTGAGTTTTGGGGGGAGGGAATATTCAGCGAGTGGCCAACGCGCTCTCGCACATTCACACCACGTCCGGGATTACGCGGTCGCCCCCGTAGCGGATCAGCCGGGGACGGCGGTGCTTAACAAATGACGGTGGTGGACCTAGGCGGCGGGGAAGCGCGCGGCGATCAGCGCATACAGGGCGCGAAGGCAGGAAGCCTCGCCGCCCTCGGGTCGACCGGGGCGCGCCGTGACGTTCCAGGCCATGGCGTCGATGTGGATCCAGGAGGCAACCGGCGCCGCGAACTCAGCCAGGAACAAGGCCGCGAGTATGGCCCCGGCGAACGGGCTGTCGGGAGCATTGGTGAGGTCGGCGGTCTTGCCGTCCACCAGCCGGCGGTAGCCCGGCCAAAGCGGCAGCCGCCATAGCGGGTCATCGACGGCCCGGCCGTGAGCAAGCAGATCGTCGGCCAGCGCGTCGTCGTTGCAAAACAGCGCCGGCACCTCGGGCCCGAGCGCCACGCGCGCGGCGCCGGTGAGCGTCGCGCAGTCGATGAGGAGCGCCGGGCTCTCTCCCGCCGCCTCGTGCAGGGCGTCGGCGAGGATGACCCGGCCCTCCGCGTCGGTGTTGCCGATCTCGACGCTGAGGCCCTTGCGGGTCGTGACGACGTCGAGCGGGCGCATGGCATTGCCGGAGATGCTGTTCTCGACCGCCGGGATAAGGACGCGCAACCGCACCGGCAGGTCTGAGTCCATGATCATCCGGGCGAGGCCCAGGACGATGGCGGCCCCGCCCATGTCCTTTTTCATCAGCTTCATGCCGGCGGAGGTCTTGATGTCGAGGCCGCCGGTATCGAAGCAGACGCCCTTGCCGACCAGCGTAAGCTTCGGCCGGTCCGGCTCGCCCCAGGCCAGGTCGATCAGCCGCGGCGCCCGCGCGCTGGCCCTGCCGACGGCGTGGATGGCGGGAAAGCCCGCGGCCAGCAGCTCGTCGCCGACGATCATGGTCACTGCGGCGCCGTACCGGCCGGCGACGTCAGTGGCCGCGGCGGCGAGTTCCTCCGGGCCCATGTCGCAGGCCGGCGTGTTGATCAGGTCGCGCACCATCGCCACCGCATCCGCGATCCGCAGCACCTCCGCCCGCTTGCAGCCCTCGGGCCAGACGAGGCGGGCCGGCTCCCTTTGGGACTTGCGATAGCGCTCGAAGCGATAGGCGCCGAGAGCCCAGCCCGTCGCCGCCGCCGCAGCCTGGCCGGGCGGCACGGGCCCCTCGATGCGGTAGGTGCCGGGTGGCAGCGCCATCGGCAGGCCCGCCCAGTCCCACATCTCGCTGCCGGCCTCGCCCTCGCCGCCGACGGCGAGCACGACGCCGTCAAGCCCGCCTTCGCCGGGCAGGAGCGAAAAGCTCCCCCGCTCGGCCTTAAAGCCGGTCGCCTGCAGCCAGCGCCGGCGGTCCTCGCCCTGGCGCTCGCGCCATGTGGCAAACGCCTGCGCCTCCACCGGCTCGATAGGGATGGCTGGTTCGCCCGAGGCATCGGCGAGGCCGTGGCGGGCGGTCATCGGCCGGCGCCGCCTTGCGCCAGCAGACCCGCCTCGCGGTAGTAGCGTTCGGCGCCGGGATGAAGCGGGATCGCGATCCCCGCGAGCGCGTCCTCCGAGCGGATGCGCAACGTCTCGGGCAGGTCCCGGCTCATGGCCTGCGCCGTCTCCGGCAGCCAGAGGGCGCGGGTGATGGCGAAGACCAGGGCCACGGGCATCGAGGCGTCGACGACGAGATGGGCGCGCACGCTGAGCGTCGTCGTCTCTGGGACGTTCCGATAGGTATTCGCGGGGATAGTGGCCGCGGTGAAGAAGGGGAACTCCTCGCGCAGCGCTGCCGCCGCCTTGCCATCGATGGGCAGCAGGCGGATGCCGGTGACCTCGGCCGCATGCTGCACGCTGCTCATGGGGTAGCCGCCGACCATGAAGAAGGCGTCGATGCTGCCCTCGGCGAGCATGTCGCTGGACTGGTCGAGACCGGCGTAGACCGGCTTCACGTCCTCTGGGCGCAGACCATACCCCACCTTCAGGATCCGCTCGGCGGTGAAGCGGGTGCCCGAACGCTCTGCGCCGAGCGAGACGCGCTTACCCCGCAGGTCGCCGACCGCTCGGAGCGGCGACGGACGCGGCGGTGACGACGTGGACCGACTCGGCATAGAGGCTCGCCACCGCGCGAAGGCTTGAATGCGCCGGCTCGTCGGCGAACGGACCTTTGCCGAGGTAGGCGAAATTGGCGACGTCGGCCTGCACCAGCGCCATGTCCAGGTCGCCGTTGGTCAGCCCGGCGATGTTGTCGACCGAGCCCTGCGTCGTGACTGCCGAGGCGATCAGGCCGGGAACGCCGCAACTGCCGCCGGCGGCGCAGCTCAGCGCCCCGGGCGGGCTGCTGATCAGATTGGCGATCACGCCGCCAATGGGGAAATAGGCGCCGCCGGTCGGCCCGGTGCCTATGCGCATGATGCGGATCTCGGGCTCCTGGGCGCGGGATCCGGCGCCCTCCGCCACCATCGCCGCGGCCACGAGAACCAGCATCAGCCAGAAGCGCCTCGCCATCCGCGGGCTCCAGGACGGTTGGTCGATTGCAGAGGACAAGCATATGGGAGCGAAGCGGACGTGCCAAGGGTAGAAGAAGCCGGTTCACGCAAAGCCTGCGCGCGCAAACGCGGCCTCGCCGTCGCATTGCCGGATGCTCCGCCAGTGCCTACGTCTCGGAGGTCATGAGCATCATCCATGCACCGCCGGCGGCGCCGGTCTCGCCCTCCGTCCTCGCCGCCCTGCGCCAGGCGGTCGGGCCGCGTGGCTGGGTTGATGACCCCGGCGCCGTCGCCGCCCACCTGAGCGAGGAACGCGGCCGTTTCCATGGAACCTGCGCTGCGGTGGTCCGTCCGGGCACGGCCGAGGAGGTGGCGGCGGTCGTCGTCATCTGCGCCGAAGCTGGCCTGCCGGTCGTCCCCCAGGGCGGCAACACCGGGCTTGTCGGCGGCGGCGTCCCCGACGGCGGCGTCGTGGTTTCGCTTGCGCGGATGAACAGGATCCGCGCCGTAGACCCGCTCAACCGCACCATCACCGCCGAGGCCGGCGTGATCTTAAGCGAGCTGCAGGACGCCGCGAGCGAAGCCGGGGCGATGTTCCCGCTGAGCCTCGGCGCCGAGGGGAGCTGCCGCATCGGCGGCAACCTCGCCACCAACGCCGGCGGCATCACCGTGGTCCGCTACGGCAACGCCCGCGACATGGTCCTCGGCCTCGAGGTGGTCCTCCCCGACGGGCGGATCTGGGACGGCCTCAGGGGCTTACGCAAGAACAACACCGGCTACGACTTGAAGCACCTGTTCGTCGGCAGCGAGGGCACGCTCGGCATCATCACCGCCGCCGTGCTGAAGCTGTTTCCGAAGCCGCGCGGCGAGGAGACGGCGCTGGCGGCGCTGCCCTCGGTGGAGGCCGCGCTTGACCTCTTCCAACGCTGCAACGCCGCCGCCGGCGACGTGCTGAGCGCCTTCGAGTTCTTCTCCCGCCGCTGCCTGGACTTCTGCGTCGCCCATGTCGCCGGCGTCAGCGACCCATTCGCGAACGCGCATCCGGCCTACGCCCTGATCAAGCTCACGAGCCCGCGCGAGGGCGAGGCGCTGCGCGACGCGCTGGAAAGTCTGCTCGCGGACGCCCTGGAGGACGAGGTCGTCACCGACGCGGTGCTGGCCATGAGCGAGGCCCAGGCCGCTCAGCTCTGGCGGATCCGAGAGAGCATTCCCGAGGCGCAGAAGGGCGAAGGCGGTAGCATCAAGAACGACGTCTCGGTGCCGCTGTCGCAGGTGCCGGCCTTCATTGCGCGGGCCAGCGCCGCGGTGGAGGCGGCGATGCCCGGCATCCGCGTTGTCGCCTTCGGCCACTTCGGCGACGGCAACATCCACTTCAACTTATCGCAGCCGGTGGCCGCCGACCGGGCCGGCTTCCTCGCCGAGTGGGACCGGTTCGATCGCATCGTCGCCGACGTCGCCGCCGACCTCGGCGGCAGCTTTAGCGCCGAGCACGGCGTCGGCCGGCTCAAGTGCGCCGACATGCTCCGCTACAAGTCGGACGTCGAACTGGATCTGATGCGGCGGATCAAGCAGGCACTCGACCCGCACAACATCATGAACCCGGGCAAGGTCGTGCCGTTCGGAGTGAGGGCGGCGGCGCCCGCCGCACGGGACAGGCGCCGCTCTTGTGTCTTGCCGCTACAGGATGAAGTCGCCGGTCGCCCACTGGCCGGGCAGGGTTGCGCCGTCGGTGACGGCAATCTCCAGCTCCGGCGCGAGGCTGCCGCCGGTGTTGGCCTGGATCACCGTGTCGATCCCCGAAGAGGCCAGGCGGAGTTGGCCGGCGCCGGTGAACGCGGCGGCGCCGTTGAAGGCGAAGGCCTGGTTGCCGGAGATCCCGGTGTTGGCGTCGATGGTGGAGAGGTCGATCGTGTCGATGGTCAATCTAGAGCCGATGCCGACGAAGTCGGTGATCACGTCGCGCAAGCCGGCGCCTGGCTTGGACTCGGTCACGGCGTCGTAGTCGAAGAGGTCGTTGCCGCCGTCGCCGGTGAGCCGGTCGAAGCCGTCGCGGCCGGTGAGCGTGTCGTTGTCGAGCCCGCCGTCGAGCGTGTCGTTGCCGCTGCCGCCGCCGTGTCTGCGCCGGCCTCGCCATACATCGTGTCGTCGCCGGCTTGGCCGCCCATCTCGTCGTTGCCGGCCGCCGTACATCTGGTCGTTGCCGTTGTGGCCGAAGATCCGGTCGTTCCCGCCGTCGCCGTAGAGCGTGTCGGCGCCGTCCCAGGTGTCGGCCGTCGCCGCCGCCGCCATAGATTATGTCGTCGCCGTCGCCGCCGTGGATGGTGTCGTCGTCGTCCACTCGTAGACCGGGGTGAGGGCCTTGCCGTAGATGGTGTCGTCCCCGCCCGCGCCGTTCAGGGTGTTCGCCCTGCAGGTGCCGACGATCTCGTTCGCCGAACCGTTGCCGGTCAGCTCGCAACCCCAGTGCAGGTACGAGTCGGAGGCGACGAGCCTCTCGACGTTGGCCGCCAGCGTGTAGCTGCTGCTGGACGAATTGTTCAGCTCAACGGTGTCGTATCCCTCCCCAGGCTTCTCGATGACGACGTCCAGCTGTTCCTGGACGACGTAGGTGTCGTCCCCGGTGCCGCCATAAAGAAACTCGTCGTTGTTCGCGCCGTTCGTACGGAACGTAATCTGGAACCCGTATCCTGAACAGTCGCCTCGATCCTGTCGTTTCCTCCTTCACCATACATGTATACGTCGACGTCCTGGAACGACGATGTTGAAGTTGATCCCGGCGCTGCCGCTTAAGGTCGTCTTTGCCATCCCCGCCGTGCAGATCAATCCTGCCGCTATAGCTCCCGACTGCCGGTCCAGAGGCCAGGTCGAACGTGACCACGTCGCTGCCGCCCCGCCGTCGGCGAGCCGATACCGTGCCGTCGGGGACGTGGAGTGCGATCGTATCGTTCCTAGCTCGCCGCGGGCAACGCTGCCGCCGGCGCCGAGAAAGAGATCGTGTCGTTGCCGCCGCCGGCGTCAATAGTATCGGTACCGCCACCGCCATCGATGCTGTCGGCTGCCGCCGACGGCCTGCTGCCGGGCGGGATCCGCCGCTACGGTCGAAGACACGGTCGTCGGGCGTGATGGTTTCATTGGAGGTCGTTCCGGTAAATGTCGCCATGTGGCCCCCACCACTGGATCGAAAACACCGCCTCATCGGGCGAGCGCATCGCTCGTCCTGGCGCGAAGGTGTCTCGAAGGCGGACAGTCCCCTGTTGTGTGGCCGCTGTTGCTCCAGCGGTCGGGCCGCTCTATTGGGGGCGGCCTTTACTTGAGCGAACAGTCTATCGCGGAATGCCCTTTTTGGGAATAGCGGCGCCGGAGGTACGCCCGCGCGCCGCGGCAGACCAGGTATGCGCTGGGCGCGTGCAGCGCCGACACAGCCGAAAGACGAGGCGCCGACGCCCGCCCCTCAGGCGGCAATCCGGAGGTCAAACAGGCCCTGTTCATGGCAGCCATGACCGCCAGAAACACACCCGAACCTAAAGGCCTTCTACACCCGCCTCGTCAAAAACGGCAAAAAGCTCCTCTCGCCCTCACCGCCGTCATGCGAAGCTCATCACCATTATCAACGCGCGCATCAGAGACGCACGCCAAGCACAACTCCAGAAATCCACCCCAGAACCGAGTTGATGAACGATCGACTTTCCACCGTCATCGCCGCACTCGTTGCGGCGATCCACGTCTGCCATGGACCCGCGGGACAAGCCCGCGGGTGACGTATGCGCGCAGTACGGAACCCCATAACAGAGTTGATGACATCATTTCCCTGATCGGGTCGATCCATACGCACGGCGCGCTAGAACGTGTAGGTGGCGCCGGCGCCGATGAACATCACCCTGCCGTCGTAGAAGTTGATCTCGGAGTCGGCGAGGCTCATCGCGCCGATGAGTTCGGCGCGAACGTTCCGCAGGCCGAGCGGCGCGCGGTAGCCGAACAGCAGCACGGCGGAATAATCGTTGCCGTCGCGCTTCTCGCCGTAGATCGGGTTGTCCTCGTTGAACCAGCTGCGCTCGTAGGCAAGGTTTGCGCTGGCGTCGTAGCTCGGCGTGCGGAACAGCACCCCGAGCTCCGGGCGGACGGCATGGAAGCTGTTGGCGCCGCCGTCGGCGTCGGCATAGGTGTAGCGAAGCGCCGGGCGCAGCAGCAGGCCGCGTCCGAGCGGATGGGCATAGCTGAGCGTGCCCTGTTGGGTATCGGCGTCGCGGCGCAGGTCGCGGACATCGCTGTCGGTTAAAGCCGAGCCGGGAAGGCCGCGAAGGAACTCGCCGCTGTCCTCGTCGTCGATGCTGCGGCTGACGAAGCGGTAGCGCAGGCCTATATTCGTCCGCGCGATCCGGTCGGCGTCGAGCTTGAGGCCGAACGCATCGACGTCGGTGCGTTCGCGCCCCTCGCCGACCACGAACGGATCCTGCCAGGTCTTCTGCGCGATCACCGGCCAGGGCAGGAAGGCGGCGGTGAGCCGGGTGCCGTCCGCGAGCCAATGGCGGACGCCTACCTCTTGCTGGAAGAAGGTCCCCTCGCGGATGTTCTCGATCGGCAGGCCGACGTAGACCTGCGTCCGCCAATCCGCGACGGCGTAGGCGAGCTCGAACAAGGGCGCCACGACGAAGCTGTCAACGGTCTGGCCCGAGCTGCTGAGGCTGCTGGTCTCGCGGTTCTCACCATCGGTCGAGAACTGCGATTTCACGCTGACGAAGCCGGTCAGCACGGTCAAAAACCCGGACACGCCATCCTCGGGCGGCCCCGGGCTTTGCGCGGCCGCCGGTCCTGGCGCAGCCAGCGCCAGCACCGGGACGACCAGAAGCAGCCAAAGCCAGGGCCAGTGCCGGCCCCGCACGGTCGCGGCCATCTTCGTTCGTCCTTGTCGCCGTTCGCTTGAAGGGAAGCGGCGGGCGCCGGCATGCGGCGCCCGTTCGCGCCGGTTCACATGACTTCTTCAGAGGGCCTCGAGCGCCTGGCGCAGGGCCGCCTCGTCGTCCTTGTTCAGCGATGTCTTGAACACGGTGCCCTTGCCGGCAAAGGGCTTTAGCCGCTCCAGCACCTTGTCCGCCGTCACCTTCTTGATCAGGACGAACAGCGCGGCGGTGCCGGGTTTAAAACTCTCGGCCAGCTCCTTCATCATCTTGTCGCTGATGCCGATGTCGGTGAGCCGGCCGGCGAGCGCGCCGCCTGCAGCACCGGCGGCGGCGCCGATCAGCGGATTGAGGAACAGGAGCCCGATCAGCATCCCCCAGAAGCCGCCGCCGACGGCTCCGGCGGCGGTCAGGTTCATGGCCTGATGCAGCTTGGCCTTCCCCTCCGCGTCCTTGGTCACGACGACCGCGTCCTCCATCTCGATGAGGTACTCCTTCTGCATCTTGACCAGCTCGGTCCGCACCTCGAAGGCGGTCGTCTCATCGCCGAAGACGATAGCCACCAGATCGCTCATCTTCTTCCCTCCACTCCCTCTTGATCGGAACCCATATCGACGATTAAACGGTTGCAACCGCTACGTCGAGACGGCGGTGGCGGATCATGCCGCAACTGACGACGAATTGGCCGCATTCGTGCGGCCGACTACAGTGGGCCGCATTCATGCGGCGGAATGCAGGAGATCGACGCCAACCGATGTGACAGGCGAGCAGGTGCGAGCGTGCGGCGGCGGGGTATATCGCCGGATCGCCCGCAACGACACCTCAGCCGAACCGGGACCAAGCCGCGGCGGGACGCGGCATGACAGCCATAGGGAGGACCATTGCGATGCTGGGCTTACGGGCTCGCCCTCGTTTTTCGCTTCGCGGCGGCGCGTTGCGGAGGGCGACCATCTCCACGGTCGTCGTCGCCCTCGTCGCTCTGGCGAGCTGCGGCGGAACCTCCGCCGCCAGCGGCGATCCCGGGCCCCGGGTCGAGAGCCAGTGCGTGCCCTTCGCCCGCGCCGTCGCCGGCGTCCCCATTCACGGCAATGCCGCGGACTGGTGGAAGGCAGCCGCCGGCCGCTATGCGCGCTCGGAGAGCCCGCAGGTGGGCAGCGTCCTCGTCTTCCGCCGCACCGCCCGGCTGCCCTACGGCCATGTCGCCGTCGTCTCGCAGGTGCTCTCCAGCCGGCGCATCCTGCTCACCCACGCCAACTGGGTGCCGAACCACGTCAACCAGGACGTGCTGTCGATCGATGTCTCGCCGAACAACGACTGGTCGCAGGTCAAGGTCTGGTGGCCGCCCCTGCGGCAGATGGGAGCTGGCGCCTACCCGGCCTACGGCTTCATCCACGCCTCACAGCCGCTGCAGCCCGACGACATCGCCGCCAACGCCAAGCGCTTCATCACGGTGGCGACCCGGAACTGAGCCTCGAACGGTCGTGCCTCAGACGGTCGTGCCCTGGCGCCGTTCGCCCAGCCAGCCGCCGGCGATCCCGGCGGCGAACGGGACGAGGCCGCCGACGAGCAGGTTGCCGATGCTGAAGTTGCCGGAGATCAGAAGCCCGATCAGCACGGCGATGGCCGCCGAGATGCCGGGCTCGATGATCGTCCGCCCCACCGATTTCACGCCGACGATGAAGCCGCCGATCAGGAAGGCGAGCACGTTGAACACCGCGACCATCACCATCTGCCCGCCGGACAGCGTGATCTGCGCCGGGTCGCCCGCCTCGCGCAGTTGCGGCCCGAGGATCAAGGCCAGGATGAAGCCGGCCGCGATGCTAAGCGCGACCATGATCAGAACGCCGATCCCGATCCATTTCCAGTCCAGCTTGCCCGCCATGAACGCCCCCTCTGCGCGTGGTTGATGGGCAGGCCCTTCAGGGCCGTTTAATCCCCTGCGGCCGGCAATGTCAACCGCCGATACTCTTTGGCCCGACGAAGGACGAGAACTGCCCGAGCTCACGCCTGCCGGCGGTCGGGCACGGGGCGGCGCGAAATGCGAAGACGGATGGGGCGGTCAGGGCGCAGCGTGACCGAGGGGAACGGCGCGACCGGATCCGCACTCGCGACAAGGCGGAAGCGCTGGCAGATCGAGGCCAGGACGAGCTTTGCCTCCATCAGCGCCAGGGGCTGGCCTATGCAGATGCGCGCCCCGCCACCGAACGGAAAGTAGGCGAAGCGGGGCAGCGCCCGCGCAAGCCCGCCGGCCCAGCGTTCCGGCTTGAACGCTTCGGGCTCCGGGAAAAAGCGCCGGTCGCGATGCACAACCCATTGGCTCATCAGCATGACGGTGCCGCGCGGCAGGCGATAGCCGTCAACCTCAACATCTCCAATCGCTTCGCGACCGAGAATGTAGACGGGTGGATATACCCGCACGGCTTCGGTAAGCACGCAGGTGAGGTAGCGGAGGCCGGAGATGTCGCCGGCCGCCGGCAGACGGCGCCCGACGACGGCGTCCACCTCCTCCTCCACCTTCGCCGCCACTTCGGATCGCGGGAGAGAAGAGAGCGTCCAGTCAGCGCCAGCGCGGTGGTCTCGGGCCCGCGAGGAGCAGCGTGATGCCCTCGTCGCGCAATAGCTTCGTGTCCATCGAGCGACCCTGGGCTCGCGGCTCTGCGCGACGTCGACACAGGTCCTTACCTTCGCGGCGCACGTTCCGCCGCGTCGATGAGGTCCGCGGCGACCGCTTCGAGTTCGTTGACCACGGTGATGTAGCGGCGTACCCGGCGTCGGAACCCAGTCGGGAACCGGTGGCCGCGCTTGAAGCGGGCCCCGACCTCCTGGCCGCCGAGATCGACCGCGTGTGACACGCGGTCGAGAGCGGCGCGGTCGAGCTCACGGTCGAACAGGACCCTGGAGGCGATGTCGAGCGTCAGCCGTGCCATGTCGTGGCGAACATCGCGCTCCTCGCCATCCTTCCAGCGGCCGAGAAGCCGGTTTGCCGCATCCACCATCGCGTCCGCCGACAGGGCAACACGCTGCTGACGGAACGCGGGCGCCATCAGCTGGTGCTGGCGCTTCCACAGATCGCCGCTGCTGGTCAACAGGCCATAGCCGAACAGCCGGGTGACGTGGCGCCAGAAGAAGCGATACTTGGCGTACTCGTGCTGGCGCGTTACCAGCACCTGCTCGATCTGGTCCGGATGATTGAGAAGCAGCGCGCGGGTCGGGCCGAGGCGGAGGCCAACGATATCGCCGTACTCTTTCGCGGCACCTGCCAGAAAGCCAAGCAGGTCACAGCCGTAGGCCGGCAGGTTGCCGAGCAGCCAGTGCCCTTGGGGCCCCGGAGGCATAGGGCGCATGTGCCGCCTCTTTCTTAAGCCCGCGCCTCCTAACGATCTGCCAGCTGCGCTTTAAGCAATAGCATGAGGTACCTGGCGAGGTCGGACACATCGATGTGGCCGTCCTCGCAAGCGCGGTCGGCTTCCCTCAACGCGCTGTAATACGGTGTTCTGTCTTCCCTAATTCGCTCTGGCACAATCTTCCGGCCAGGCAGCAATCGGCCAAAGTTCAAGCACGTCAGGTAGTAACAGGCAGCGCGCGCGGTGCGCCCATTGCCCTCGACAAAAGGATAAATCCAATTAAGTCGCCACAACGCATAAGCTGGGATCGTTAATCTATCGTCCCCAGCCTTCCAGTTCTCGTGCACGAACGACAAAAACTTGTCCATTAAATGAGGAACGTCTCTGTAATGCGGAGGGATATGATCTGCAACATAGATCAGTACTTCCCTGAACCTTCCGCCGAACTGCGCTATATTTGCCACCGCGACGTGGTTCAGCTCCCAAAGCGTGTACTTGTCGAATGCTTCTATGCCCTTCACAATGCCTATCTCAATGCAATTGGCCAAGAGGTCGTACTGCCTGAGAAGATTTTGCTCCTGAATACGGGCAAAAAGCTCAGGATTATCGTGTTCGCGCACTGACATGAAAGAAAACGGCCCGCTCTTGCGGGCCGCCCCCCACCCCCAGGATGCCTACGACCGAAGCCGGATGTGCCCCGACGCGCGCCGAACGCTTTCTTTGGCGATTAGCTCGGCAGTCACTGGAGCATTCCCGTACGCGAAGCTTATTCGCTGCTCTCGTAGCTCCTCTTCAGTCACCACGCTATCAGCCGTTGCCTGAACCAGCCGCTGCAGCTCTGGATCGCTCGCAGCTGTTTTTATAAATTGCTTTCGTGCGACCATCTCTCTGCCCTCCTAGGTGTCACATGGTGATAATGCATCACCGACGATAACAGCAAGATGAGCTTGTGAGGTCGGCCTTCAGAACCGTATGTGTCGTCTGAAGCGTGATCGCGGCGCCCTCGCCTCACGCCGACTCCGCCAGCTTCAGGAGCGCCTCGCACTCGTCGTTGATGACCTTGGCGATGCGGAACTCGGCCTCGGCCTCGCTTTTCCAGATCGCCTTCAGCCGCGGGTCGCTCTCGCCATCGTGGCGGCGGCGGCTCTCCTGGGACTTCTCCAGCGCGGTCTTGGCCAGGCCGCGCAGGTTCGCCTCGATATGCTGGCGAAGCTCCTCGCCGGTGTCGATCAGGCGCATTTCACCGTCCTTCCGTTCCTTTCGGCGCCCCAGTGTCTCGCCGCCCGGCGCCGCCCTGGGCTTAGGATATAGCCGTAGCGCAGGCGCGGGGCAGCCGGTGACGGAGCGGGCGGTGACGGGGCGGGCGGTGAAGGGGCTGGCGGCGGCCGGAGCTCTCGCGGCCCCCCGCGGCTCGGCAGTTGCACGCGGCTCACCGCAGGGCCATGCAGAGGATGCGCAGGGGACGGAGCGAGCGATGGAAAGCCGGACGCATGGCTGCGCCCACCACGGGCACCAACACCACGACCATGAGCACGGGCACCATGAGAACGGGCACGCGCATGAGCCCGGACAGCAGGGACCAGCCGGCGACGTAGCGGCGACGGCCAAGGACCCGGTGTGCGGCATGACCGTTGATTCGGCGACGGCAAAGCACCGCGTCGAGCACGCAGGGAAGACCTACCTCTTCTGCTGCGCCGGCTGCATGAACAAGTTCAGCGCCGATCCGGAGCACTACCTCGCCCGGAGCGAGGGCACGGGCAGGGCCGAGCCGCAAGAGGCAGCGGCGGGACCGGCCGATGCCATCTACACCTGCCCGATGCACCCCGAGATCGAGCAGGTGGGCCCGGGCGACTGCCCGATCTGCGGCATGGCGCTGGAGCCGAAGACCATCTCTGTGGAGGAGGGGCCGAGCGCCGAATACGTGGACATGCGCCGGCGCTTCATCGTCGGCGCGGTTCTAGTTCTGCCGCTCGTGATCATCGCCATGGGCCGGCACCTGGCGCCGGACAGCTTCGGCGCGATCCCCGCCCTTTGGCTCGACTGGGCGGAGCTCATCCTGGCGACGCCAATCGTCGTCTGGGCGGCTGCGCCCTTCTTCAAGCGCTTCTGGTCATCGCTGAAGACCATGAACCCGAACATGTGGACGCTGATCGGGCTCGGCGTCGGCGCGGCTTACGCCTTCAGCGTCGTCGCGACCATCGCACCCGGCATCTTCCCCGACGCGTTCCGCGGGCCCGAGGGCGAGGTCGGCGTCTACTACGAGGCCGCAGGCGTCATCGTCGTCCTCGTCCTCCTCGGCCAGGTGCTGGAGATCCGGGCGCGCGAGCAGACCGGCGGCGCCATCCGCGCCCTGCTCGACCTGGCGCCGAAGACGGCGCGGCTCGTCCGCGACGACGGCCACGACGAGGAGGTGCCGCTGGAGCACGTCCATGTCGGCGACCGGCTGCGGGTTCGCCCGGGCGAGAAGATCCCGGTGGACGGCGAGGTCGTAGACGGATCGAGCGCGGTTGACGAATTCGATGCTGACCGGCGAGCCGGTGCCGGTGGAGAAGAGCGCCGGCGCCAAGGTCACCGGCGGCACGCTGAACGGCTCGGGCTCGTTCGTCATGGTCGCGGAGAAGGTCGGCTCGGAGACCATGCTGGCGCGGATCGTCCAGATGGTGGCCGAGGCGCAGCGCTCGCGCGCGCCGATCCAGCGTCTTGCCGACGTCGTCGCCGGCTACTTCGTCCCGGTCGTGGTCGGGGTCGCGGTCCTGGCCTTCGTCGTCTGGTCGATCTTCGGGCCGCCGCCGGCCATGGCCTTCGCTTTGGTCGCGGCCGTCTCGGTGCTGATCATCGCCTGCCCCTGCGCGCTCGGCCTGGCGACGCCGATGTCGATCATGGTCGGCACCGGTCGCGGCGCGCAGATGGGCATCCTGATCAAGAACGCCGAAAGCCTGGAGCGCTTCGCCAAGGTGGACACCCTGGTCGTCGACAAGACCGGGACGCTGACGGAGGGCAAGCCGAAGCTCGTCGCCGTGGAGCCGGCGCCGGGGATCGACCGCAGCGAGCTCCTGCGCCTCGCCGCCAGCCTGGAGCAGGCGAGCGAGCATCCGCTGGCCGAGGCCATCGTCGCCGGCGCCAGGGAGCAGGGCCTGGGCCTCGCGCGAGCCGAGGACTTCGCCTCCGTGACCGGCAAGGGGGTCACCGGCGCTCGTCGACGGCCGCCGGGTCGCACTCGGCAACGTTCGCCTGCTTCAGGACCTAGGCGTCGATGCGTCGCCTTTGACGGAGGCTGCCGACCGCCGCCGGGCCGAGGGCCAGACGGTGATGTTCGTCGCGGTGGACGGTGCCTTGGCCGGTCTGGTGGCGGTCGCCGACCCGATCAAGGCGACGACGGCGGAGGCGCTGAAGACGCTGCGCCGGGACGGCGTGCGCATCGTCATGCTCACCGGCGACAATCGCACCACCGCCGAGGCCGTGGCGAGCAGGCTCGGCATCGACGAGGTCGAGGCCGAGGTCCTGCCGGAGCGGAAGAACGAGATCGTGGCGGCACTGCGCAAGGAGGGGCGGATCGTCGCCATGGCCGGCGACGGCATCAACGACGCGCCGGCCCTGGCCGCCGCCGACGTCGGTATCGCCATGGGCACCGGCGCCGACGTGGCGATGGAGAGCGCCGGCGTGACCCTGGTCAAGGGCGACCTGCGCGGTGTCGCCCGTGCCCGCCTGCTGAGCGAAGCGGTCATGCGCAACATCAAGCAGAACCTGTTCTTCGCCTTCGTCTACAACGCGCTCGGCGTGCCGATCGCCGCCGGGGTGCTCTATCCGGTGTTCGGGATCCTGCTGAGCCCCGTGATCGCCGCGGCGGCGATGAGCCTGAGCTCGGTCTCGGTGATCGGCAACGCGCTTGCGCCTACGCCGGGTCGGGCTTTAGGCCGTCGCTGGCTGAGCAGCCGTATTGGTCGATGCGCCCGGTTAACAACATCGTCACGCGAGCCGCGGAGCGGCGTGGCGATCCAGTACCGAAGCACTGGATTGCCACGTCGGCTTCGCCTCCTCGCAATGACGGCGCATTTCTGTTGACCTGTTGTCTTGCTTGGCGGAGGGCTTGCGCCGCTTTCGCCACTGGCGTGGTCTTGCCCCGCGCGGCCAGGCCGTGTTGCGGCTTGCGGCCCATGGTGGCCAGCCCGATCAGCGACAGGATCACCGGCGGCAGGCACAGGGCCGCCACCTTCGCCGCCTCGCCGATGTTGATCTTGGCGCGCATGCTCTCCCTCTCCGCCTCACCCGCGGCTCAGCGCTCAGGCAGCGCCCGCAGGCGATGGAAGATGTGGACCATCGCCGCCGTGCCGACAATGGGTGCCAGCAGGTTCACGAACGGAACGGTGAGAAGGAAGGCGACGACGAGTCCGGCTGCGAACAGCCGGCGCATGTGCTTGCGCCGCATCTCACGAGCCGCCGGCACGGTCATGCGCCGGGCGGCCACCACCTCGAAGTACTCGCGGCTGAGCAGGTAGCCGTTCACCCCGTAGAAGACGAAGGGGAAGACCGGCGGGACGATGAGGAAGAGGAGCACCACCAGGTTCAGCGCCAGGGTGATGCCGAGAAAGCGGGCGCTCCCAGCCAGGGTCTCGCCGATGGGAATGTCGCGGGCCGGCGGCAGCGCCGGATAGTGCTTGCGCTCCACCGCCTCGGCAATACGCTCGAGGAACAGGCCGACGAAGGCGCTGATGACGACCGGAAACAGGAACCAGCTGATGGCCAGCGTGGCGACGCCGCCCAGGGCGTCCACCACCGTGTCCAGCCAGCCGGTCTGGAAGAAGGTCGTCTGCGTCAGCAGGTAGCCGACGCCCGACCACAGCACGGCGAACACGGCGATTGACACGCCAATGCCGAGCCAGAGCACCCGGCGGATGGCCGGGTCACTCAGCTGCCTGATCGCCTTGACGAACGCGTCAATCACGGATCGGGCTCCGTTCCGCTGCTGCCCAAGGCCCTGTGTGTAGCGGTTCCGGCAAGGCGCCCGCAACCTCTGGCGCGACCTTCAGCAACCTCAGCCCGTGCTTGCCGACGGGGAGCGCCGCATGGATACTCCGGCCGCAAAGACGGGATCTCTCGCAAACAAGCAAAGGAGCGCGCCGATGCCGGCGATCCACCATGATGTCGTCGGGATCGGCAATGCCATCGTCGACGTCATCGCCCATGCCGACGAAGCCGTCATCGACGAGCTCGGCCTCAACCGCGGCACCATGACGCTGGTCGATGCCGACACCGTGGCCCGGCTCTACGACCGGATGGGGCCGGCGGTCGAGGTTTCCGGAGGCTCGGCGGCCAACACCATCGCCGCGCTCGCATCGCTCGGCGGCCGCGGCGCCTTCATCGGCAAGGTCAGCAGCGACCAGCTCGGCGCCATCTTTCGCCACGACATCACCTCGCTCGGCATCAGCTTCCTCGCCGAGCCGGCCAATGGCGGCACGCCGACCGGACGCTGCCTGATCTTCGTCACCCCCGACGCGCACCGGACGATGCAGACTTTCCTCGGCGTCAGCGCCGAGCTGGCGCCTGCCGACATCGACGAGGAGGCCATCGCCGGCGCCCGCGTGACCTACCTCGAGGGCTACCTTTGGGACCGCCCGGCGGCCAAGGACGCCTTCCGCAAGGCGGCGCAGGTCGCCCATGACGCCGGCCGGCTGGTGGCGCTGAGCCTGTCCGACCCTTTCTGCGTCGATCGCCACCGCGCCGATTTCCGCGCCCTGGTCGAGCACCATGTCGATGTGCTGTTCGCCAACGAGGACGAGATCGTCTCGCTCTACCAGGAGCACTCGTTCGACGCTGCCCTGCAGCAGGTGCGCCACCACTGCTGGATTGCCGCACTGACCCGGTCCGAGAAGGGGTCGGTGATCGTCTCCAACAACGAGGTGCACGTCGTCGACGTCGAGCCGGTGGAGAGCGTCGTCGATACGACGGGCGCCGGCGATGCCTATGCCGCTGGTTTCCTCTTCGCCTTGACCCGGGAAAGGGACCTGGCGCTTTGCGCCCGCGTCGCCGGCATCTGCGCCGCCGAGGCCATCAGCCACATGGGCGCCCGGCCCGAGGCCTCGCTGGCCAACCTTGTCGCCGAGAGGCTCGCTTAGCCGAGACTGCCGCATGGATCGCCGCACTCGTTGCCGACACGTGCGGTGATGACGGCGTATGAAGCCATTTCTGCTCAGGTGGGTGCCGCTTGCTTTACAACAACGTCATCGCGAGCCGCGAAGCAGCGTGGCGATCAACAATAGAAGCTTGTGGAATGCCGCGTCGGCTTTGCCTCCTCGCAGCGACGGCGTTTTCGTTCTGCTTCGACTTGATGACGCCTTGCTCTAGATTGCGCCGCATCGGCCCCGGCAAGCCGCCTTTAGCCTCCTGCATCACCCGCTTCCGCAACGGCCGCGCCGGCGCTGATGCTGCTTGATCGCGTCAAGGGTGCGAGGCGCGACTGGTGGGCGGCCGCCGCCGTCTACCGCGACCGGCGCGTGCTGTCGCTGCTGTTCCTCGGCTTCTCCAGCGGCCTGCCGTTCGGCGTCCTCGCCGAGCCGCTGAGCGCCTGGCTCACCGAGTCCGGGATCAGCAAGACCGAGATCGGGCTGTTCGCCCTGGTCAGCATCCCATACTCGCTGAAGGTGCTGTGGGCGCCGCTGGTCGATCGGCTGACGCTGCCGGTGCTGACCCACCGCCTCGGTCGCCGCCGTGGCTGGGCCCTCCTCGCCCAGAGCCTGCTCCTTGCCGGCATCGTTCTGATGGGCGCTACCGACCCGGCCACGAGCCTCGCCGCCACCGCGGGTCTGGCCCTTCTCGTCGCCTTTGCCTCGGCCAGTCAGGACATCGTCATCGACGCCTACCGGGTCGAGATCCTTGAGGACCATCAACTCGCCGCCGGCGCAGCGACCACCGTCTTCGGCTGGCGGATCGGCCAGGTCGGCGCCGGCGCGCTGGGCCTGATCCTCGCCGACATTCTGCCGTGGCCGGTGGTCTTCGCGCTGATCGCCGCCATGGTCGGCATCGGCATGGCGACGATCCTGCTCAACCCCGAGCCCAAGGTCCCCGCCGGCGACGCCGACGCCGTCGCCCGCCGGGTGGAGGCAGTTCCTCGAGCGCCGCCGGCACCTGCCGCACCGGCTGGTGGCGGATCGCCGGCTGGATCTATGCCGCCGCCGTCCAGCCGATCGTCGAGTTCCTCCACCGGCGGCACTGGCTGGCGATCCTGCTGTTCATCGCGCTCTACAAGTTCGGCGACGCCGTGCTGGCGGTGATGAAGGTGCCGTTCTTCCTCGAGGTGGGTTTCAGCAAGACCGAGATCGCCGAGGTGGTGAAGCTGTTCGGGGTCATCGCGGTCCTCGCCGGCGGGCTGTTCGGCGGGGTTCTCCTCGCTCGCATCGGCATCCTTCGCGGCCTGCTCGTCTGCGGCGTGCTGATGGCGGCCTCCAACCTGGTCTTCGTCCTCCAAGCCTGGGCCGGCGCCGACGTGCGCATGCTGGCCGCCACCATCGCCATCGAGAACATCACCACCGGCATGGGCACGACGGCGTTCGTGGCCTATCTTTCCAGCCTGTGCAACCTGGCTTATACCGCTACGCAGTATGCGCTGCTGACGTCGCTGATGGCGCTTTCGCGGACGGTGTTGTCGTCGGGGGCCGGCTGGCTCGCCGATCAGATGACCTGGACAAGCTTCTTCATTGCGACGACGCTGGCGGCGGTCCCCGGCCTGCTGCTGCTGGTCTGGATGATCCGGACCTTCCCGCCGCAGGGCGAGGACGATGCGTAAAGCCGGTGAACGAACCCGGATGGATTGAGGACCGAACGCGAATGGATATCACCAAGGTTCCTTCGGGGACCAACGTGCCCTACGACGTCAACGTCATCATCGAGATCCCCATGGGCGGAACTCCGGTCAAGTACGAGCTGGACAAGGCGTCGGGGATGATGTTCGTCGACCGCTTCCTCAACACCGCCATGTACTACCCCTGCAACTACGGCTTCGTGCCGCACACGCTGTCGCAGGACGGCGATCCGGTGGATGCGGCGGTGCTCTGCCAAGTGCCGGTCTCCCCCGGCGTCGTCATCCGCTCGCGGCCTATCGGCGTGCTGCTGATGGAGGACGAGGCCGGGATCGACGAGAAGATCCTGTGCGTGCCGGTGGACGAACTGCACCCGTACTACACCAACATCGCCTCCTACCGGGAGCTGCCACGCATCCTCTGCGACCAGCTCTCCCACTTCTTCACCCACTACAAGGACCTGGAGAAGGGCAAGTGGGTTGAGGTCAAGCGCTGGGGCGAACCCGACGAGGCCTTCGAGCTCATCCGCCAGGGCATCGAGCGGCAGAAGAAGAAGGAGCAGGCGGACGAAGCGGCCTAGGACCTTGACCTAGCTCGTGGCCACCGCTCCCCGGACCGCACCCTGCCTAAGAGTTGCGTTGCCCGCGGATCGCAGCCGAGGACGCAGTCCGGGCTGAACACAGGACGCGATGCGCCGGGTCGCGTTCGGAGCGTGCACGAGATTTGACTTCCGGGCGGCAAGATTTCATGGTGCAGCCGCACCATCTCTTCACGAACGCGCCGGAAGGATCGCCGCTTGGATAGCACGATGCAGTCGGGCTTTGGACCGCAGGAGCCTGCAAACGCAGGAGCAGTTGGCACGAGGCGCCTCGAGGTCATTGCGATCGTCTACGGAGCGTGGCTGTTCTCGCTCAGCGTCGCCTTCCACCTGCAGGCCGAGAACAAGATCCTTCTCGAGCTGGTTTTGCTCATGGGCGTGATCCCGGCCAGCCTCCAGGCCGTTCTTCTGCCGGTCGACACCCGCGGCAACGCCCCGGGCATGTGGTTCCTCTGGGCGTTCCTTTCGATCTTTCTGCTCAGTTACATGGTCAACGAATGCACCTGGGAGGATCTTGTCAACCTTTTCAATGTGTTGTTCGTCTTCATCATCGGCATCCTCATCGCCAGTTCCACCGAGCCGCGGCTGATCGCCCGGATCGCCGGCGCCTACGCCGTCATGCAGACCCCGTACCTGCTCTACGTCAATATGACCGGCGAATACATCTGGGGGCGGCTGCACGCCGGGTCCCAGCCCAACCTGTGGGGCCTGCTTTCCGTCAACGTCGTGGTCGGCGCGTTCGCCTTGAGGAGCCGCCTGCTCCAGGCCGCCTGCCTCAGCGTGGCGTTCTTGACCCTGTACAACGCCCAAGCCCGCGGCAGCATGGTGGCGATCATGCCCACCCTGTTCATTTTCGTCTACCACTGGTACGTCCACGAGAAGAACGTCGATATCTCCTGGAAGCTGATCATGGCGTACGCGCTGATCGTCGTCTTCTTCTCCATCGGCGCGTTCTACTCCGACGTCGTCGTCAACGACATCCTGCGCCTCAACGACCCCTACCGTGGCCTTCAGAGCGGCGCGACCGGCCGCGACGAGGCCTGGGCCGAGGCTCTGAACCTGTGGTTCAACTCGCCGCTGCTCGGCGTCGGCTTCCGCAAGCACGAAGACTTGATGATCTTCACCGACCTGTCCTCCCACAACGCCTACATCGCGATGCTCGCGGATACCGGGTTCGTTGGCTTCCTGGCCTACATGGCCTTCCTGATCTGCTCTTTCTTTGCAGCGATCAGGGGCGTCGCCGACAACAAGCTGCGGATGTTCATGGTCGCTGTAATCGCCTCCTACATGTTCACCGGCCTGTTCGAGCGGCGCGCGATCAACGTCGGGAACTCGTTCTCGATCACCTTCATCTTTGTCTGCCTGCTGTCGCTCCGCCTAGCGAAGGAGCGCGTGCGCTACGAGACCGAGGCGCCGCAGGTTGCTCCCATCGGCGCGCCGCCCCTGCCGCGGTAAGCTACCGCGGCGGCGGGCCCACCGTTCCGGTGTCCTGAAGCCCACGCACGTTCCCGGAGAGGATGCTCCGACGCATGGCGACGCTGATCTCGCGCAAGCGCAAGTTCGTCTTCATTCATATCTACAAGGTCGCCGGCCACAGCGTAAACGACGCCCTCGAGCGCTACGAGGAATGGAACCACGTCAAGAAGGCATCGCGCTTTCTTTGGCGGTTCTCGTTGCTCAGGATGGACGGTCTGCGCGAGACGCTGGGGTTGAAGAATACATACCCGGTGCTGGACCACCTCATGGCCAGGGACGTCAAGCCGCTGCTGCCGGACTTCGACACTTACTTCAAGTTCTGCTTCGTCCGTAATCCGTGGGACTGGCAGGTGTCCCTTTATCACTTCGCCAGCCAGCGGTGGTATACCCGAAGCCACAAGCAGACCGCGGAAAGAAGCTTCGACGAGTACATCAGGTGGCGCTGCGACGGCAACTTCAGGCTGCAGAAGGATTTCATCACCGACTACGACGGCACGATGCTGGTCGACTTCGTCGGCAAGATGGAAACCATCGAGGCCGACTTCGCCCACGTCTGCGAGCGCCTTGCCATCCGCAACACGCTGCGCCACCTCAACAGGAGCGACCACCGCGATTACCGCTCCTACTACAATGACGAGACCGCGGAGCTCGTGACCCGGACCTTCCGCGACGATATCGAAGCCTTCGGCTACTCGTTTTAGACCGGTTTGCGCTCTTGGTTGATGCACACAATGTCCGAGACCGTCATGAACTCGGTTGTTGAGCCGCCGTTCTGAACCCGCAGTTCGTCACCCCGGGGCTTGTCCTGACCGGTCGTGGGGGTCCAATAAAGACGTGATGCCATCGGCCGGTGGCAACTGGTTCGTCTCGGCCGCCATCTCCAGGGAAGAGCCTGTCGCCAAGACGAGGGGCGATGCGGCATAATCCGCATGTCACCGAAGGGGCGGCGCCAGGGTTGCCGGTCCAGTGGCTTCCAGCGACGACGAGCGATCCAGCAACGATGGCCCTTGAGCCTGCCCGCGATCCTTACCGCCACCACCCGCAGGCCTCGCCGCATCAAAAAGCCGATCCCGAGCCGGCGGAGGCGCGCCCGCCCGGCCGCCTGCCGGCGCGCTTCGCCGACCTGGGCCGCAGGCTGGCGGCGGCGCTGTCGCCCGGCTTTGCCCGCGCCCTTGCCGTAACGACCCGAGTCCCGCCGCCGGCGGCGGCCGCCGGCGCGATCGGCGTTGCGGCACTGGTTCTGGCTCTGCTCGCCGCCGATGGGGATGGCGAGTTTCCCGGTTCCACATTCGAGGCGGGCCTGCTGTCGCGGCCGCCCTCGCCGGACGCCGCGGACGCCTCGGAAGCCCCGGAAGCCCCGGAAGCCGTTGCCGCCCTCGCCAACAACGCCATCGCCGAGCGGCTGGTCGAGGACCCCGCCTTCGATCTGCGGCCGGGTGGACCGGCGGCGGGCGCGGAGGCGAACGAACTACCGCTTCCCTTGCCGCAGCAAACTGCCGGGCCAGTGGCCGATGGCGGCGCCAGGGATCCCGTGGCCGTGCTTTCGGCGGCGGTGCCGGCGCCGGCCGACCCGACCTTGCGCATCCTCGAGCGGCTGCGCACGCGCATGGCATTCCCACCGGCAGACGGAATGCCGCCCTCGGCGAAGGCGCCCGCAAAGGCTGAGCCCCGGGTCGCCATCCAGCTCCTCGCCGTCGGTCGACGGCAGCTGGCGACCGAGGCGTGGGGCCGCCTGCAGCGGGACAACGCCGACCTCCTCGGCCGCCTGCAGCCGACCATCGTCGCCCCCGAGCGTAAGGTGAGCACGTTGTTCCGCCTGCGCGCCGGACCGGTGGCGACGGCACGCGAGGCGCAGTCGCTTTGTGCCTCCCTGGTAAGGCGCGGCGTCGACTGCATCGTCGTGCACGGCGGCTGAGCTTCCCCGAGGCTGAGCCCCGCCGGCTTTCAGCCTTCGTTTACCGCGCTGGCCGCACACTCCACCCATGGCGACAGTGCAAAACGCACGCCGCCCGGAAGCGGAGGGCCGACCCGTGCTGACCTTGCATGAGATCAACCGCGTCGTTTACCGCCACGGCTGGGGCAGCCTGAGCGAATGGGCCGAGGGAATCGACCGGCTCGCCGATTTGTCCGACGCCGAGCTTGAGGAGCTCGCCCGCTTCGGTTCCGGCGACGAGATCGCACCGGATCGGCGCTGATCGCCGCTCTGCACCGCAACGCCGCCCGCGCAAGATTACGTCGCTCATCCAGCGCATCCACCTCAGCAGCGCCGCATCCACGTCACCGCGGGCGCTCCGGTGCTCGGCCACGAGCCTCGGAGCTGGATCGATCGAATTGCGGTCGCTAAGAGTCGACTAGCGGTGATCCGCGTCCGCCATTACGGGGTAACGGTTACAGATCGAAGCGACGGGAGATCCAACTCCCTGTCGGCCGATCCCCAACAATGCAATAGAGGAGAAAAACCATTGTTTAAGCGCCTGTTCGCAGAATTCATCGGTACCTTCTGGCTCGTCCTCGGCGGCTGCGGCAGCGCCGTGCTGGCGGCAACCTTCCCGGAGGTGGGCATCGGTCTCGTCGGCGTGTCCCTCGCCTTCGGCCTCAGCGTGCTGACTATGGCCTACGCCGTCGGCAGCATCTCCGGCGGCCATTTCAACCCCGCCGTCAGTTTTGGCCTTTGGGCCGGCGGCCGCTTCCCAGCGGGCGACCTCGTGCCCTACGTTGTCGTCCAGGTGCTCGGCGCCATCGCGGCCGCCGCAATCCTTTACGTCGTCGCCAGCGGAACGCCCACCTTCGACATCAACGCCGGCTTCGCCGCCAACGGCTTCGGCGAGCACTCCCCCGGCAACTATTCCATGCAGGCGGCGCTGATCATCGAGGTCGTGCTGACCTTCGGCTTCCTCATCGTCATTCTCGGGGCCACCGACCATCGGGCGCCGGCGGCGCTGGCGCCGCTCGCCATCGGCCTCGCCTTGACCCTGATCCACCTGATCAGCATTCCCGTCACCAACACCTCGGTCAATCCAGCGCGGAGCACCTCGCAGGCGCTGTTCGTCGGCGGCTGGGCGTTGCAGCAGCTCTGGCTGTTCTGGGCAGCGCCAATCGCCGGCGCCATCGTCGCCGGCCTCCTCTACCGCCTGCGCCTGCTGGGTTCCGAGGCGGAACCGGCGGTGCACGAGGCTCGCGACCCGCGCGCCGTTCCCGCCGATTAACCGAGGGAGCGGCGCGGGCCTGTTGGCCCACCGATCCTTGTATGCTCAACGGCAGTGGCCGGGTCTCGCGTCCGGCCACTTGCCACAGCGACCGCAAGCGCACTACGGCTTTCTCCTCCGCCGCCGGCCTTGACTTGGCCTGCCGTTTGGGGAAGCTCTCGCGCTGCACAACGGCGTGCCGGCAGGGCATCCGCCCAGACCCATGACGAGGCGGCGCCGCGGCAGCCAAGGGGAGAACGGGCATGGTCGCCAACGACGATCTCGATCTGGTGGGGGACGGCCGAAGCCGTACCCGCCGGCTGCTGCCGCGTATCGCGCTGGCGCTGGTCGTGCTGCTCTTGGTCTACTACCTCGGCGGCGCCTGGTGGATCCACAAGATCGACGACGACCCGGCGTTCACGCCCCCCGAGCCGACGGCCGGCGGCAGCTACGCCGTCGATATGGCGGCCGCGCTGATCGAGCGGGAGGTCAACGGCCACGGTTGGCCAGCGAACGATCCGTTCTTCATGCCGGGCTCGATCCTCGACAACATGCCGAACTACCAAACCGGCATGATATACGGCCTCAGCCGCTTCGCCATCGAGCTGTCCGACCAGCTCGGCCGCTCGCGCGGGTCGTCGTCCATCGACCCGGACCTCGACCGCGCCGCCGGCCTGCTCAAGTATCCGGGCAACATCTGGATCTTCGACTTCAGCCGCTCCCTGGCGCCGACCGCCTCGTCGGAATCGCAGTACCGGCAGGCGCGCCAGGCCCTGGTCAACTTCAACCGCCGCCTCGTCGCTAAGGAAGCCACCTTCGACGTCCGCGCCGATAACCTCATCGACACGCTCGAGCGGTTCAACTCCGATCTCGGCGCCATGTCGGGGACGATCGACGAGCACCTGAGCCAGAACAGCGGCTGGCTTTTGAACTTCCAGGTCGACGACATCTTCTATCAGACTAAGGGCCGGCTCTACGGCTACTTCATGATCATCGGCGCGCTCGGCCGCGACTTCCAGCCGATCATCGACGAGCGCAACCTCGGCGCCGTCTGGAACCAGATGCTCGTCAGCGCCGAGCAGGCGGCGACCCAGCAGCCGTGGGTCGTGCTCAACGGCAGCCCGAGCAGCCAGTTCACCCCGAGCCATCTCGCCACCCAGGGCTTCCTGCTGCTGCGTTTGCGCACGCAGCTTCGCGAGATCGCGAACGTCCTGCAGAAGTAGGGCCAAAAAAAGAGAAAAGGCCCGCCGCCCAGCTCCGGGTGATGCGTCAGCGGATTGGGGCGACGCTGGCGAGGAACTGGCGGACACTGTTGTCCCAGGAGAAGGCCTCGGCTCGGGCGCGGCAGGCCTCCGCCGGGATGGCCAGCGCCGCCGCGGTCGCGGCGGCCAGGTCCTCGTCGAGACAGCCTGCGCCGGAGGTGGCGATGACGTCCAGCGGCCCTGGCACCGGGTAGGCGGCCACGGGAACGCCGGAGGCCAGGGCCTCGAGCAGGACCAGCCCGAAGGTGTCCGTCCGGCTGGGAAAGACGAACACGTCGGCTGCGGCGTAATGAGCGGCCAGTTCCTCGCCCCCCTTCGCTCCGAGGAAGCGCGCCTGCGGGTAGCGTGCCTGCAACTCCGCGCGCATCGGCCCGTTGCCGATCAGGACCTTGCTGCCGGGAAGGTCGAGGCGAAGGAAGTCCTCGACGCTCTTCTCCACGGCGATGCGGCCGACGTAGAGACTGACGGGCCGCGGCAGGTCGTAGAGGTTCTTCGGTCGCGGCCGGAACAGCTCCGTATCGACGCCGCGGGTCCACCGGCTGATGTTGTGGAAGCCGCGGGCGATCAACTCGCGCTCGATGAACTCGGTGGCGACCATGACGTGGCTCGCCGGCTCGTGGAAGGCGCGGACGAAGCGGTAGCTCCAGTCGAGCGGCACCCGCCAGCGGGCCTGGATGTACTCGGGAAATCGGGTGTGGAACGAGGTAGAGAACGGCAGCCGGCCGCGCAGGCAGTGGCGCCGCGCCGCCCAGCCGAGCGGGCCTTCGGTGGCGATGTGGATCGCCTCCGGCGCAAACGCGTCGATGATGCCGCCAAGCGTCCGTGGCCGGCACAGGGCGAGGCGGATCTCGGGGTAGGACGGGCAGGGCAGCGTCCGGAACTTGTCCGGCGTCAGTAACTGGACCTCGTGCCCGCCGGCGGCGAGTTTCTCAACGAGTGTTGTAAAGGTGCGGACGACACCGTTGATTTGCGGGTACCAAGCGTCTGTGGCGATGAGGAGGCGCATACTGTGTTCCTGGACGGGGCCCACGCGGTCGTGTCCTGGCCCCAATGCACGATGGCGAGCCGGCCGTCCGGCTCCTCGACGAGTGCGGTGCAGCTTTCGACCCAGTCGCCGTCGTTGCAGTAGACGATGTCGCCGAAGGACCGGATGTCGGGGGTATGGATGTGGCCGCAGATGACGCCGTCGACGCCGCGCCGGCGGGCCTCGGCGACCACCGCGGTCTCGTAGTTGCTAATGTACTCGACCGCGTTCTTGACCTTGTGTTTCAAGTACTGAGATAGCGACCAGTAGGGAAAGCCCAGCTTCCTCCGCGCCACGTTGAACCACATGTTGAGCTTGAGCGCGAACACGTAGGCGTTGTCGCCCACGCGCGCGAGCCACTTGGCGTACTTGACGACGGCGTCGAACTGATCGCCGTGGATGACGAGGAAGCGTCGCCCGTCCGCCATCTTGTGGATGGCTTCGCGTAGCACGACGACGCGGCCGAACCTGTGGCCGGCGAAGTCGCGCAGGCTTTCGTCGTGGTTACCCGGCACCAGGATGACCCGCGTGCCCTTGCGCGCCTTGCGCAGGATCTTCTGGACCACGTCGTTGTGGGTCTGGTGCCAGTACCAGTTCTTGCGCATCCGCCAAATGTCGAAGACGTCGCCGACGAGATAGAGATAGTCGGACTCGGTGTTGCGCAGGAAATCGAGCAGAAGATCGGCCTTGCACCCGCGCGTGCCGAGGTGAATGTCCGAAATCCAGATGGACCGGTAGTTCCGGACAGAGTTCGAGATCGCGTTCATCCGGCCTTGATATCTGTTGCTTGTGCCTCGTGAAGTTGCGAATAATTGATAGTGGATAATGCGGCCGGAAGAAACTATAATAGCATCCGTAAAGAAAACTTATTACTTCTGACTTCAGATGGTAACATATCGCCCCTGAATACATCTACTCGCGCCCTGGCGAGTGAGGCGAGCTCGCCCTACGGGCCCGGGGCCGCAGGCGCGCCCCCGGATGGCCGGCGGCGGGTGCCGATCATCAGCAACCCGGTCGCCGCTGACCTACCGCTGACCGAGCCGCTGTTGCCGTTCTCGCCCCGGCGCTGCACACTGTCGCTGCTCGGGACCCGAACGGGAGGGACAGGTGTGGGGGCTGGCGCCGTCCAGGCGCACGGCGAAGCGGGCCGGCTGGCTCGGCGCGATCGCGCTTGGGCTGGCGATCGGCGGCGGTGGCGCAGCCTTCGTCTCCTCCGAGGCCGGGCTTGCGTTCGAAGAAGCTCTGGGCCTGAGCTGGCTTTTCCTCGTCCGCGGACCGATCCAGCCGCCGCCGGACGTCGCCGTTGTCGCCCTGGACAAGCGCTCGGCAGAAGCGCTTGGCCTGCCGCCCCAACCGCGCCGCTGGCCGCGCGCGGTGCAAGCGCAGGCGATTGCTGCGCTGGATCGGGCAGGGGTCAGCGCCATCGCCGTCGACCTGATCCTGAGCGAGCGGACCAGCCCGGCGCAGGACGCGGCTCTGGCCACCGCCATCGCCGAGGCCGGGCGGGTCGTCCTATTCCAGCAACTCGAGCGCCGCCGCGAGACGCTGACCATCGGCGACACGAGCCTTGGTGATGGCTTGTGGAGCGAGCGGAGCCACCCGCCGATCCCGGAGCTTGCCTCCGCCGCCGCCGCCGCGGCGCCCTTTCCGCTGCCCAAGGTGGGGGCCGGCGTGCGCCAGTTCTGGACGTTCAAGCGCGAGGCCGGCGACCTCCCGACGCTGCCGGCGGTCGCCCTGCAACTGCACGCGCTCGACGCCTACCAGCAATGGATCAACGCGCTGGAAGCCGACGAGGTGCTGGAGATCGGCCAGGTGCCCTTCCTCGCCGGCGGCCTGCGCGGCTCCCTCGCCGAGGTGATGACGGCGACGCGCGGGGCCTACCGCTCCTTGGCCGACCTCAGCGACAAGGCGGCGTTGCCGCGACCGGCCGGTACGGCGGACGAAAGGCCAGTGGCGAGGCTGAAGACCGACCCTCGGCTCGTTGCCGCCGTCGCCGGCCTCTACGGCGGGCCGGACAGCCACTACCTGAACTTCTACGGCCCCCCGGGCACCATCCCGGTCATTCCCGTCACCAAGCTGCTCGCGGCAACGACGCGCGAGGATACCAAGGTCGACCTGGCCGGCAAGGTCGTCTTCATCGGCGTCGCCGAACTCGACGACCCCGGCCAGCCGGACGGCTTCTACAGCGTCTTCACCCGGCGCGACGGCGTCGACCTCAGCGGCGTCGAGATCGCCGCGACCGCGTTCGCCAACATGCTCACCGGCCGGCCGGTTAGGCCCGCTTCGGCGGCAAACTCCGCGGCGCTCGCCGGCGGGCTTGGCTTGGTGGCTGGCGCCGCGGCGGCCGTGTTGCCGGCGCTGGTGGTTATCCCCTTCGCCGTCGCCGGCGCCGCCTTGTACTCCCTTGCCGCCCAGGCGGCGTTCAACCGCACCGACCTGTGGTTGCCGCTGGCGACGCCGGTGTTGCTGCAGGTGCCGCTGGCACTGTTTCTCGGCGTCCTCGGCCAGTACGTGCTGGCGCACCGCCAGCGCCGGCGGATGACCCAGGCGATCAGCTACTACCTTCCCGAGAAGGTCGCGGCCGAGCTGCGCGAGGGCGCCGTGACCGCGCCGGGCGACCGGGGCGAGACCGTCTATGCCACCTGCCTTGCCTCGGATCTCGAGAACTTCACCTCCGTCGCCGAGACGATGCCCCCGGAGGCGGTCGCCCGCTATCTGAACGCCTACTTCGCCGCCGTTGCCGAGCCGATCCAGCGCCACGGCGCCGACGTCCTCGAGTTCCGCGCCGACGGGATCATGTGCGCCTGGACCGCGGCCGATGCGTCTCACCGCGTCCACGCCAGGGCCTCCGAGGCGGCGCTCGACATCATCGAGGCGGTGCGGGGCTTCGGGGTGGCGGAGGGCCAGCGGCCGCTGCCCACCCGCCTGGGCATCCACGCTGGGCGAATCTTCGTCGGCCATGCCGGCGGCGGCGGCCGCTACGCCTACAGCATCATCGGCGACATCGCCAACACCGCCTCGCGGATCGAAGGCCTGAACAAGCTCATCGGCACCTCGCTGCTAGTGTCCGAGGAGGTTGCGGCGGCGCTTGCGGGCTTTCTCCTCCGCCCGATGGGCCGCTTCCGCCTTCGCGGCAAGCTCTCACCCATCGGCATCGTCGAGGTTATCGCCCGCCATGCCGACGCCTCCCGGGACGCAGAACGCTTGTGCGCGCGCTTCGCCGCGGCGTTTACGGCGTATCAGGAGGAATGTTGGGAGGACGCGGCAGCGGCATTCGCGGCGCTGGTGTGCGATTTCCCGCTTGACGGACCCAGCGCCTTCTATCTCCGCCGCTGCCAGTTGCTGCTGGAAATGCCGGCCGGAGACGCGGACCCGGCGATCATCCGCGTCGACGCCAAGTGAGGCATCGGTGAGGCATGGGCAGGCCGATGCCACTTGCCTGGCGCTGCATCCCGCGGCGAGAAGGAGATCCCTACCCCGAAGTAGCGAGATGACGGTGTTGTAGGTCACTCTCGCCGGGTCCTATACTGGCCCTGAATGCGGCTCGCGCCGTCAAGAAAAAATAGAGATGCGAGCGCGCGGAAGAGAACCCGGACCCGGGCCAAGCGTGCGGGACGCAATCGCGAGGGGGTTATGGGCGTGCTTCGTTTGGCCTTGATCGCCAGCGGCGCCACGCTGATCTCGGTCCTGGCTTCGGCCGCTTACGCCGCCGGACCCTGCGCCGTTCTTGTTGGCCGGCTCGTCTCCATTCAGGGCGTCGTCGAGCTGCAGCGCGGCGGCGCACGCACTTGGCAAGACGCGGCCCTGGAACAAGGCCTTTGCCCCGGCGACCTGATCCGGGTCGGCAGCCGTAGCCGCGCCGCCATCGTGCTGCTCGACGACGGCGTCATCCGGATCGACGAGAACACCACGCTGCGGCTGGCCCGGATCACGCCGGATGCGCCGTCACTGATCGAGGCCGCGCTCGGCCGTCTCTACTTCTTCAGCCGGCGGACCCGGTCGCTCGACGTGAGCACGCCGTTCGTGAACGCCGCTGTCGAGGGCACCGAGTTCCTCGTCGACGTCAGTGGCGACCGCGCCCGGGTCGTCGTCTACGAGGGCCGGGTTCTGGCCGCGAACGACCGTGGCGAGGTTTCCCTTAAAGCCGGCGAGGCTGCCGAGGCGCAGGCGGGCAAGGCGCCGGCTGGCGTCGTCCTGGTCGAGCCGCGCACCGCCGTGCAGTGGGCCGTGTACTACCCGCCGATCCTGTTCGCCCACTCCGGCGAGAGTTGGCCGCCGGTCCTGCGGGAGGCAGCGGAGGCGGCCGTGCGGGGAGATGCAAGCGGCGCTTTCGCGGCCCTGGAGCGAGTGCCGGTCAGCGAGCAGGACGGCGACTTCCACGCACTGAAGGCGTCGCTGCTGCTGTCCGCCGGCCGCCGGGATGCCGCCCGGGGTGAGATAGAGGCGGCGCTGGCCCGCGATCCCTCCTCGGCTCGGGCCTACGCGTTGCGGGCGATCATCGCCATTGTCGAGGATCGGCCGGCCGAGGCGCTGGCGGCTGGCGAACGCGCCTTGGAGCTTGCACCAGGTTCGGCCGCGGCGGCGATCGCGCTTTCTTATGCGCAGCAGGCCAACCTGCAGCTCGAAGCCGCGCGAGACACGCTGAGCCGCGCCGTCGAGGCGGACCCCGTCAACGCTTTGGCGCAAGCGCGCTTGGCGGAACTGTGGCTGGAGCTCGGCCACGTCGATCGCGCCCGCGAGGCGATCGACAAGGCGGTGGGGCTCGCGCCGAACATCGAGCGGGTGCAGACGATCCGCGGCTTTGTCGCCCTCGCCCGGTTCCGCCCCCACGAGGCCGAGGAGGCGTTCCGCAAGGCCATCAGCCTCGACAGCGCCAGCCCGCTTGCCCGCTTCGGCCTCGGCCTCGCCTCGATCCGCAAGGGCGACGTCGCCCGCGGTCGCAACGACATCGAGGTGGCGGCAGGCCTCGATCCCAACCGCTCGCTGCTCCGCTCGTACCTCGGCAAGGCCTACTTCGCCGAGCGACGCGAGCCGCTGGCCGGCGAGCAGTACGCCATTGCCAAGGAGCTCGATCCCCGCGACCCAACCCCCTGGTTCTATGACGCCATCCTGAAGCAGAGCGAAAACCGGCCGGTGGAGGCGCTGCGCGATCTCGAGCGCTCCATCGAACTCAACGACAATCGCGCGGTCTACCGCTCGCGGCTGCTGCTCGACAGGGACCGGGCCTCAAGACAGGCGAGCGTCGGGCGCATCTACGACGACCTTGGCTTCGAGCAGCTCGGGATCAACGAGGCGTCTCGCTCGCTGACGCTCGACCCGGGGAACGCTTCGGCGCACCGCTTTCTCGCCGACGTTTACGGACCGGAAAGCCGGACCGAGGTGGCACGGAGCAGCCAGCTCCTGCAGGCTCAGCTCTTGCAGGACGTCACCATCAACCCGGTGGCGCCGAGCCTCGCCGAGACGCGACTGTCGATCCCGTCCGGCAGCCTCGGCCGGTCCGGGTTTAACGAGTTCTCGTCCGTGTTCGAGCGCAACCAAGTGCAGCTCAACCTCACCGGGCTCACCGGCAACAACCAGACCTACGGCAACGAGGCCCTCGTCTCCGCCGTTCACGACAACGTGTCGCTGAGCGCTGGCCAATTCCACTACCAGACCGACGGCTTCAGAGCGAACAACGACCTCCGCCACGACATCTACAACGTCTTCGGCCAGGCGGCGCTGAGCCCGACGCTGAACGTCCAGGCGGAGGTGCGCAGCCGGCGCACCGAAACCGGCGACCTGCGCCTGAACTTCGACCCGGACGTGTTCTCGCGGACTCGCGACCGGGATCTGGACCAGGACACCGCCCGCGTCGGCGCCCGTTACTCTCCGTCTCCGCGCACCGACGTGCTGGCCTCGCTGATCTACAGCGATCGCAACGACAAATTCAGCGAGTCCCCGAGCGAAGGCGACTTCGACGTCCGCGAAAAGCTGGCCGGCTGGCAGGGCGAGACGCAGTGGATCTACAGACGGCAGAACTTCAGCACGCAGGCAGGCTTCGGCGCTTACACCGTTGACCAGACGCTCAGGTTCGACGCCGGCGGCGGATCGCTTCGGTCCGCCGACCGTGGCGACATCGAGCAGTACACCGGCTACCTCTACGGCCACGTCAGCATGCCGAGGGACGTGACCTGGACCCTCGGGCTTGGGGTCGACAGCTACAGCGACGACGGCCACGATCTCGACCTCGTGACCCCAAAGCTGGGCGTTCAGTGGCAAGTCGCCGATGGGTTGCGGCTGCGCGCGGCGGTCGCGCGCTTCCTGAGGCCGGCGTTGGTCGCCGAGCAGACGCTGCAGCCGACGCAGATCGCCGGCTTCAACCAGTTCTACGACGACGCCTTTGGCACCAAGTCGTGGCTCTATGGCGTCGGCCTGGACGCCCGGCTCACGCCGCGCCTCTACGCCGGCGTCGAGGCAACGCGCCGGAACCTGGACGAGATCACCTTTACCGGCGGCGATCGCGAGACGGAGGACGTCCACGAAAGCGCGGCGCAGGCCTACCTCTACTGGAGCTTGGCGGACGAATGGGCGCTGATCGGCGGGATGCAATACGACGTCTACGAGTACGACGAGGGATCGTTCGACAAGCCCGACGAGGTCAGGACGTTCAGCACGCCGATCGGTGTTCGCTACTTCAACTCCAACGGGATCTTCGCTGGCGCAGGCGTGAGCTGGGTAAGCCAGGATGTTCAGCGTAGCGCGGCATCCTCCTTCCCCGATGGCGACGACTCGTTCTACCTCGTCGACGCCGGCGTCGGCTACCGCTTCCCGCACCGCCGCGGCCTGATCAGCCTCGGCGTGCGCAACCTGCTCGATCACGAGTTCGAGTATCAGGACGACTCCTTCAGGGTCGGCGGCGACCCGAATGAGCCCGCCTTGAACCCGTTGATCCCGGAGAGGACGATCGTGGGGCGGGTCGTCTTGACTTTCTAAGTCCCCGCAAAGCCCCCGTCTAAGTCACCCGTCCCTGCCGCGGGGCGCGATGCAGGGAGGCAACAACAATGGAGGTCCTTATGCAGCGCTTGATCGTTTTCTTCTTTGCCGGCGTCCTGTTGCTCGCCGTTCTTTCGGTCGCGGGGTTCCACCGGGATGCCGGCGCGGCCGCACCCGGAGACGGTGGCCTTTCGTCCTCGCTCTGTGCAGGGGCCTCGGCCGTCGGTCCCGTGGGCACCGCCGGTCCTGCCGCGCCGGAGGCGGATGCCGGGCGGATTTTGCTCGCCTGCCAGTTCCAGAAGCCACAGAATGGCTGCAAGAAGAACCCATGCGACGGAAAAACCTACTGTTGCGTGAATTCCAACTGCAAGGTGATGTGAGGGAGAGCCGCAGGCATGCAAACGACGACCGCACCCCGTTCCGGGATTCTCATCCGCGTCGCCCGCGTGATCGGTGCGCCTGCGGCGGAGGTCTACCGGGCGTGGACCGATCCGGCAGCCAAACCGGCATGGTGGGGCAGGACCGAGCGGGGGGAACTCGCGGTCTGTGAGATGGACGTCCGGGTCGGCGGTCGCTTTCGTTATGAAATGCGCTTCGCCGACACGGGCGCAGCGGAAGCCGCGGCGGGCGAGCACCTGGAGGTCAGCCCACCGCACCGCCTCGTCTTCACCTGGCCCGGTCGGCCCGATGGCGACGGGGAGGGACGGACGAAGGTGACGCTGGAGTTCGTCGACCTGCGCGACGGCACCACCCGCGGCGTCGCCACCCACGAAGGCGTCACCGATCAGCGGGTGGCCACCATCTACCGGGCTGCCTGGGCGAACGTCCTGCAGGACCTGGCGAAGCACCTCGCCGGCCCGCGCTGAGCCCGGGCCCTTTAAGCGGACGGCTGGCGCCTCCCGCCAACCGTCGCGCTCGCCCTTGGCTGACCTAATTTTAGAACGCCCTTGGCGGGTCATAGTGGCCGTTGCCATCCCGCCCTACGTGTGCTCCTACGTTAATGCGACCGGAACGCATAAACGGCAGTGTCGCCGCATCAACGGTCCTAGCGGAGGTGAGCGATGAGCGGCGAAGACAGTAAGCAATTCGGTGGCAACCAGGGCGAAGGCAACCGCGAGGCGGCGAAGGCGTACAACGAGGATACCAAGCGCTTCATCGACGCCGGCAAGGTCGAGGCTAGCGCCGCCGACGCCAGGGCGGCCGTCGAGGGGGAGGAAAAGGCCGAGCTCGAAGAAGCCGAGAAGGTCGGCCGCGCCCGCGCCAAGGAGTTCGACCCAAACGTGAAGCGTTGATGCGCGGCTGACGCGGGAACGGAGCGTCCGGCCGCATAACGTCCATGGCCAACAGGATCGTGCGTAGCGGCCGGATGATGCTTAGGCGAGTTGTTGCGGCGGGCCTGGTCTGCGGCAGCATGGCCGTGTTGGCCAACATCGCGTCGGCACGCGCCGGTTGGCTCGGGCGCGAAGTGCTGGGCTGCAGCGGCGGTCCCGCGGCCTTGATCGGACCTCGCGACGACGTGCGCATCCGGGCGGAGAGCGCGGTGCCCGCTGCCAAGGACATCCTCGCCTCGGCCCGAGCCCGCGACGGCGCGCGGGTCTCCTTTAACATCGTCGAAGGCGCTGCGGACGGGCCCGCCGCCGTAAAGGTGCGGATTGAAGACGTCCGCGACCTGGCGCTGCCCCGTTCGTTGGTGGGGGGCGTCATCTACGGCGACCTCAGCAAGACGGAAGCGGTGGAAGATCCGCGTTCGCGAATCGTGCCCCTGTGGTCGGTGGACGAGGCCACGGTCGCCGCGGCGGATCTCGCCTACGAGGTGGAGGAAGAGTGGCTCGACGGCCTGCGCGAGGAGGGCAGCATCGCCGAGAGCCGGGTCCGAACCGCCTTGCCCGGTTACGCCGTCGTGCGCACCTACCTAGACGTCTACACCGGCTTCAAGGCAGTGGCCTTCGAGAAGCAGGACCCGCCGCTGGGTGCCGGGCATCGGATCTACGCCATCGCCGGGACGCAGGTCTTCGTCAACACTGACTTTCGCGACTGGGCCGCCGGGCTCACCATGGCCCGCTCGCACATGCTCTCTTCGGCAGCCTTGCAGCTGATCGCCGACGCCTCGGCGTACGCGGCGGCGGAAGGTGGCGGCGGCGAGGTCTTCATCACCGGACAGAGCCAGGGCGCGATCACGGCACAGGGCGTTGGCTTCCTCCTCCAGGCCCATCTCGACGCGACCGCGCCCGACCATCGTCTTGTGCATGTCGTCTCCTGGGGCGCGGCCGGCGCGTTGCAGCCGATCATCACCATGATCGAGCGCCAACAGGCGGGCGGCGGGCGCGACTTCCCCACGGAGTTCGAGCGGCACTGGGCGCACGCCGATCGCAGCCACCGGCGGGCGATCGCGACCTGGGGCACGATCACGAAGGGCTGGCCCCGGCTGCAGCCGGCGCAGATCGCGCCTTACGTTGATGGGGTAATGGCCCGGACGCGGACCATCGGCTACTTCTTCGAGATCGACCCCTTTGCCCGGGCCGGAACGTTCCTCGGCACGGCACTGGTTTTTCCGACGGCCTTCGTCCTCCCCGATAGCTGCGAGCAGCTCGTCACCGAGCTCATGTTCCAGACCCGGGCCGGCAAGCTCGGCATCACCCTGGAATCGCACTTCCTTAAGGGCTACCTGCGCGCCGTCGAGCGCGGTGCTCTGGCCCTGGCTCGCCCGGCCGAACCAGAAAAGTGGCAATGGGTCCTGGACCTGCTGCCGACCGGGAACGCGGTCGGCAAGTTCTGGCTGGGCGAGATCTACCGCGACCGGGTGTTGTCGTCTCCGGCTAACTGGCGGCTGTGCGAGAACGCTGAGCAGTGGCGAACGAACCGCAACCGGCAGTGCCGGCGCGAGTACTGGCCGGGCTGCTCGAACTCCAGCTTCGACGGCGGCGGCGAGGCCATCAGCGAGGTGCGCGGCGCCCGCTGGTGCCTCATCGAGGCGCCGGGCGGGCCCGTCTCCTTCGGACGGGCCGCCAAATCCGCTGGCGGATGAGATCGGAGACAAGGGGCGAGGCAGGGTCATGGCGCTGACGCGCGAGGAGATGGATCGCAAGATCGACGAGCACTTCCGCTTCGAGGCGGAGGACGACGTCGAGGGGGTGCTGGCGACGCTCAGCGAAGACGTCGACCACGATATCGTCGGGCAGCCATCGGGCCCAACGCGCGGGCGGGAGGGAGCCCGCGCCTTCTACGAGCAGCTGTTCGCCGATCTCGCCCACGGCGAGGTCGCCTGCCTCAGGCGCCTGCACGGCGACGGCTTCCTCGTCGACGAATCCCTCTGGAGCGGCACCGCCGTCGGCCGACCCTTCGGCATCGAGGGCCATGGCCGGCCGTTGGTGTTCCGTCTCCTCCACGTCATCGAGTTCACCGACGCCGGCGAGATCAGCCGCGAGAACGTGTGGATCGATCTCGCCGCAATCCTGCGCCAGCTCCCGAGCGAGGAAGAAGGACTAGGCGCTCCGCCCAAGCCTTGACCAAGATCAATGCCCGGGCGGCCGCCTAGTCCCGAAGCTCGGCGACGGCGGGGCGGGTGGCTTGGGGCGGATATGGCAGCGGCGGACGAGCGGGCCGGGCGGGTGGCGCCAAAGCAGGGTGAGGCCGGTCCGGCATCGCCTTGCCGCGGCTGTGGCTGTTCCGACCGTGCGGATGGACGCGGCGAAGAGGTGCCCGTTTGGCGCGGGCGCGTTGATCCCGCCGCCGCCGCGCGGCTGGACGTGCGGCCGATGCTCGCGGCGGGCCGGCCGCCGTTCCCCAGCATCATGCAGACGGTCGAGGCCTTGCCCGCCGCCGGCGTCCTGATCATTCAGGCGCCGTTCGATCCCCAGCCGCTCCGCCGGGTTCTTGCCGCGAAGGGGTTCTCCAGCTACGGCGAGCGGCTCGGCCCCGGCCACTGGCAGATCTGGTGCCGCCGTGACGCGCCTGGGGCCGAGCCGTGTGAGGGGCTCGGCGGCGACCGGCCGGCCCACGCTGCGGATCCGGGCGAGGATCCCCGGATCTGGCGGAGCGGCGACGTCGTGCACATCGACGTCCGCGGCCTGCAGGCGCCGGGGCCGCTGGTAGCGATCCTGGCTTTGATCGACGGTGGCGCCCACGGCGGCCGTATCGTCATCCACCACAACCGCGACCCGCTCTACCTCTATCCCGAGTTGGAGGATCGGGGCTGGCAGTACCAGCGGCTGCCGGCTCCGGAGGGAGAGGTCCGCCTCGAGCTTCGCGGACCGTCATGAGCGGCGCCACGAACGCCGCCACGAACGCCGCCACGAACGCTGCCGGCGTCGACGTCGGCAGCGCGCACCATCGCTTGCTTCCTGAAACCATACCCTTGCGCTTCTTCGGCACCGCGGTTGTCAGTCAGGCCTTGGCCTGGGTCGGCGTCGTCATCGTCGCCGACGCCATCCCTTTCCATCAGGGCGGCCCCGGGCCGGTGGCGGCGGCGTTCCACGTGCTCACCGTCGGTGTCCTGCTGACCACCGCCATGGGCGCCAGCCTGCAGATGCTGCCGGTGGCGCTCGGCCACGACGCGCCTGGCGCCGCGCTCTGCCATGCCGTCTACGCCCTGCTGGTCCTGGGCGGGATCGGCCTCGTCAGCGGCTTCGCCGCGTCTTGGCTCGAGGTCATCGCCGCTGGCGCGGCCGCGCTGGCTCTGGCGGTGGCGCTTTACGCCGCCGCGATCGCTGCAATCCTCTGGCGCGCGTCCGGCCTCCGGCTGGTCAGGACGCACGTTTGGGCGGCGCTGGCCTGCCTCGGCCTCGGCGTTCTGCTCGCGCTGCTGCTCGCCCTCGACTATGGCGTAGCCTTCCTGCCTGACCACGCGAGCTTGGCGATCGTCCATATGACCCTCGTCGCCTACGGCTTCCTCGGGCTTCTCGCGCTGGGGCTGAGCCAGATCCTGATCCCGATGTTCGCCATCACCGAGCCGGCGGAGGGCCCGCTGCCGGCGGCCGCCATGGCCCTGGCTCTGGCTGGAGTGGGCGCCGCCGTCGCCTTCCTCCTCGCCGGCCAACCGGCTGGTGTCGCCGCGGCCACGGCCTTGGGTCTGGCCGCGCTCGCCTGCCACGTGGGCCACGTCGAGGCGATGCTGGCGCGGCGAATGCGCCGGCGCCTCGGCGGCGAGTTCCAGCTCATCCGGGGTTCGTGGCTCATGCTGGCGCTGGCTCTCCTGCTGGCCGCCGGCCTTGCTCTCGACCTGCTCCGCGACACCGCGGCCGCAACGTTCGGCTTCCTCACGCTGTTCGGCTGGCTGCTCAGCCTGGTCACGGGCGTGCAACAGCGCATTCTCCCCTTCCTCGGCTCCATGCACGTCCTGCGCGGCCACGCCCGGCCGGTCGCGCCGACGAAGCTCGTCAACGCGCGCTTCCTGCAGATCCATCGCTGGTGCCACTTCGCCGCGATCGTGCTCGTCACCGCCGGCATCCTGGTGGACCAGCCGGCCATCATCCGGCTCGGCGGCTCTGCCGGCTTCGCCGGCGGCCTCGCCTACGGGCTGTTCGCGATCACCGTGTTCCAGCGCACCCGCCATCATCTGCAGGCCGTGGCGGTGGCCGCGGCGAGGACGCCGTCATGATCGAACACACGTTGCTCTCCCAACTCCTGCATCGCGAACACCTGCACACGCTGACCGTGGCCTCCGACCTGGAAGCCCGCGCCGAGGACAAGCGCGCCGGCCCGATCGACATCGCCGATCCGGACGGGCGGGCGCAACTGGAGGCGCTTATCCACGTCGCCGAGGTGGATATCGGCAAGCACTATCGCTTCGAGGAGGAGGTGCTGTTCCCGAGGCTCGTCGCCGCCGGCCTCGGCCCCATGGTCGACGTGCTGATCGTGGAGCACGAGGCGGTCCGTGTCATCGCCGGGCCGCTACGCGACGCCGCCGAGGCGGCGCTCCGCGCCGGCTTCACGTCCGACGGGTGGCGAGCCTTCCGCGAGGGCGTCTTCGATCTCGTGGCCAGCGTCAGCTTCCACATCCAGAAGGAGGAGCTAGGCGTCATCCGCCAGCTTGCTACGGTGCTGGGCGCCGAGGCCGACCGCGAGCTCGGCGCCCTCTACGCGAGCTTCGACTGAGCGCAGGCATGCTCGCAACTGTGACGCGTACCCGCTCTCCGCCTTCACGCCTTTGCTGGTGCGAACGCTACGGCCGTGCTAGCATAATGCAGTGCAGCAAAAAAATGCTGCGGGTGCATAAGGACGGCGGGCGGTGGCAAGGGCATTCCTGACCGAATTGGGACAGGTGCTCCACGAGGAGCACTTCCGGATCCTCTCTTTGATCTGCGGCCTCGAGTACCGGGTGGGCGGCGCCGAGGGCCGGCGGCCGATCGATCCCCGGGACGTCGATGAGAAGGAGCACCTGCAGGAGCTCATCATCGCCCTCGACCAGATCATCGACCACAACCTGTTCGAGGAATCCGTCCTGTTTCCCCTGCTCTGCGCCCGTGGCGGCGGCGAGCTGGCCTCGCTGCTCACCCAGGAGCACGACAGCATCGGCCCGCTGGCGGTCCGGGTCCGCGAGATTGCCGGCCGTATCCTCTCCCACGGCATTGATGCGGAGCGCTGGGCGGAGTTTCAGGACGCCGCCAACGAGCTCGCCGCGGAGATGATGGCGCACCTGCAGAAGGAGGAGATGGCGGTCGTCCAGCAGCTCCGCGCCTTCCTCGACGCCGACACCGACCACCGTCTCGCGGTTAAGCACCGTCTGGAGCGGCCACCGACCCGGATCAGGGGCGCGTTCCACCCGGCTTAGAGAAGCGCCGATCGGAAACACCTACTCCCTTGTATCCGAAGACGGCGCTGATCCGAGCGCATGACCGGGAGCGCACGCAGGCGGCGGCAGGCGCCCTCGATCTGCCGTTGGGCTCGGAACTCGTCCTGGGCCAGCGACGAGAAGTTCCTTATCGTCACGGTCCGGTCCGGAAAGACCGGTCGGTTTTTAAGGTCGCCGCCTATCGCCTGAAAGAAGCGGCGGAGCGTGCTGACAAAGCTTGATTCGCCGGTCTTACACGGGCGTCATCGCGAGCCGCGCAGCGGCGTGGCGATCCAGACGAAGGTATTGTGGATTGCTTCGTCGGCGTCCGCCTCCTCGCAATGACGATGAAGCGCTTCGGTCCGACGTCCTTGGTGAACTTCATGAAGAAGGGCAGGGGAATGGGCGGATCTGGCTGTTTCGCCCTGGCACACCGGTACTTCCGTAGGTGCCCGGAAACAACTCCGGGCATGACGTCCCGATTATGAAGTCTTCGTGTTCATATTGACGTCATGGCCGTGCTTGTCACGGCCAATCCACGCGATGTCCGCATAACGACGTGCGCACTCAGTTACCACAATCTAGGGTGCCTACCCCGCTCCCGCGCGCCGCGGGTAGAGGGCGCTCAGGCCCTCCTCGGAGGCTGGGGCGATGCCGCGCTCGGTGACCAGCGCCGTGACCAGCCTGGCCGGGGTAACGTCGAAGGCGTAGTTGGCGGCGGGGCTTGCCTCGGGGGTGAGGGCGACGCTGACGATCCGCCCTTGCCGGTCGCGGCCGCTGATCGTGGTCACCTCGTCCGCCGCCCGCTCCTCGATCGGGATCGAGCGCAGCCCGTCGCGGATGGTCCAGTCGATGGTGGGCCCCGGCAGGGCGACGTAGAACGGCACGCCACAGTCGTGGGCGGCCAGCGCCTTCAGGTAGGTGCCGATCTTGTTGCAGACATCGCCGGCGCGGCTGGTGCGGTCGGTGCCGACCAAGCAGAGGTCGACCAGGCCGCGCTGCATCAGGTGGCCGCCGGCGTTGTCGACGATGACCGTGTGCGGCACGCCGTGCTGGCCGAGCTCCCAGGCCGTGAGGCTGGCCCCCTGGTTGCGCGGCCGGGTCTCGTCGGCCCAGACGTGCACGGGGATGCCGGCGTCGTGCGCCTTGTAGATGGGCGCGAGCGCCGTGCCCCAGTCGACCGTGGCGAGCCAGCCGGCGTTGCAGTGGGTTAGCACGTTGACCCGGCTGCCGCGCGCCTTGGCCTCCCACGCCGCCTCGATCAGCTTCACCCCATGGCCGCCGATAGAGGCGTTGGTGGCGACATCCTCGTCGCAGATCTCTGCGGCGCGGCGGTAGGCGGCCTCGACCCGGCGGTCCGCCGGCAGCTGTCGGACGAGGGTCGCCATCTCGTCCAGGGCCCAGCGCAGGTTCACCGCCGTGGGCCGGGTCTCGAGCAGGGTGGCATAGGCATCGGCAACGCCGGCGTCGCTCGCATCGGCGCGGAGTGCCAAGCACACGCCATAGGCGGCGGTGGCTCCAATTAAGGGCGCGCCGCGCACCGCCATGGTGCGGATGGCCTCGGCCGTCTCGGCGAGGCTGGAAAGCCGGAGCGTGGTGAACGCATGCGGCAGCCGCCGCTGGTCGATGATCTCCACCGACCAGCCGTCGGCGGCGAGCCAGATCGTGCGATAGCTGCGGCCTCCGACCCTCATCGCGCTCTCCTCCCTCCCCGCCGTTCGCCGGTATGGAGCCGAAGGCCCCCGGGCGCAAGAACGTGTCTCGTCGCCGCCTGCAGCGAGCGCGAAAACGCGTTCGGATTGATTTGCTTCCCGGTCGTTGCATCCGCTAGGCTTTGCCGCAGAGAGGCGATCAACGCATCGACGCTCATCGAGATCCGGAGGGAAAAGATGATCGAGGGTTACTCAGACCTGCAAAACGAGCTGTGCGAGATCTTGGGCGGCGATGTGACCGCCGAGGACGTGGATGCCGCCGTCGATGCGCTGGTCAACGAGGAGCACGTGACCGCGACCGCCGCGCTGGGCGAGCTGAACACGCTGGCGCAGAGCGAGGAGGGCAAGGCGAAGCTGCGCTCGATGCTGGCCGACTGGATCATGCACGAGCGCAAGCGCGAGGATAAGGCCAAGGAGAACAGCACCAAGGGCGCGCTCAACCACCTGCTCGCGGCGCTTAACGCCGAACGGCGGACGCATTCGGAGACGGTCGGCTCTGACCGGCGCGACTGAAGAAGCCTGCCCGAGGGCGAGCGGCGGCCAAAGCCCACGCCGCCCCCGGCCCGTCACCCGTTGCCCCCGTTACCCGCTGGCCGGTGACGGCCGTGCGTAAACCTGACGTAGCCCAGCACGTGGCGCACCGCACGGAAGAAGGAACCCACCCCAGCCAGAGACCCGCGCGCCCCGCCACGCCGCGCCACGGTGTTGGATCAGGCGCGAAGGGAGCCGCCGGTCGCCGAAGAAGGTGAACCGAGCCTGCAAACCCGAACCCGGTGCCGCCACTTCCTCGCCATCAGCCAATCTGCCATGGCACTGGAGGCGAGCCCTCCTTGCGTCACCGTTCCGTCGGTTTTGCATCAGATGCAACTCCGCCAAGTTGCTCCGGGCGAAATTCATCGAGGAAGGTGGTGAGCCGCGCTGTTGCAACAAAGGCGTCCCGCATCTCGCACTCCCAGATTGTAAGCACATCCCACCCAGCCGCATCGAGCTTGTTAAGTTGTTCCATGTATCGCATCCGGTTCCGCGCAATCTTCCTCTCCCAGTAAGGCCGATTGCTGCGCGGAATCCTCTTGCCCCTATCGCAGTCGTGTCCGTGCCAAAAACAGCCATGCACGAATATGGCTTTGCGCCTCGCAGGAAACACCAGATCAGGTCTGCCAGGAAGGCTCGCTACGTGAAGGCGGTACCGGTAGCCTAGGCTATGCAGGAGTCTCCGGATAAACATTTCGGGGGCCGTATTGCACGACTTTACTGACCGCATGACGCGGCTGCGCTGCTCCGGCGACTCGCCAGTCACTACTTGTTATCGATTCTTAAGCTGGGATCGGTCTCAACCTTTCCGACAACCTCGTTGTAGCGCCTGATAAAATCGTCGATCGCGACCAGCCGACCTTGAGCTGTGAATTTACTGTGCGGCAAGAAACCGAACGACTGGCACCACGACGCCGTCGCCCGCTAGATGATAGGCTTCGTTGTAATTGTCCGGCAACCTGTAATCATCCGGCAATCCCATCAGGCGGGCCGCCTCTCGCGGCGACAAGAGGCGCGAGCGCACCGAACTACCCTCGATAATCATGATGGCTTGCCGGCTGGAGCCGCCTGCCGGTGTGCGCAGGCAGCCAGCTAGATCATCGAATCGGATCTCCGCGCGCTGTACCTTTCTGCCGAAACCGTCAGGTCGGGTCCGCCTGTAGATTGTACCAACCATCCGCCGGCAAGCCTTCTTCGCAGCCGCCACCTTTAGGGCGTTGCATGGGCTCATCATGGTTAGTAGCGCTTCAGTTTGGTGACGAGTGTGCCAAACGACGCCCTCTGGGCTTTCCTCGATTAGGTCGGCGAACACCAAACTGCGGACCGGCGGTACCGGCAGCCGCCACCAAATCCAGCCTGCTCTCGTGCGAGCGGACAGCTTGTTGTGAGCCTCCACTAGCACGGTTGGATGCCACTCGAAGCTTGGACCGCTGGCAACCAAGCCTCCTGGTAGAGGTGCATCTGGAAGAATCCCGATGACGAACAAGCGAGGCCGGGACTGCGGCACGAAGTGATGCGCGTTAATAACTAAAGCACCGTAGCGATATCCTGCTGCTTCAAGTGATTTAGCAATTGCGGTAAAATCTCTTCCGCTGTGCGAGACAAGGGCCCCACAGACATTCTCAAGTACGATAATGCGAGGCGCGCGGCCTTCGCCCTTTAGCCGGTTAATTAACTTGCACAAAGGCCAGAACGTACCGGATCGATCACCTTGTAGACCAGCTCCACCGCCGGCGACCGAAAGATCCTGGCAGGGGAACGATGCCCACGCGAGATCCGCTGTCCCTGGCAATTCGCTCGTCGTAACGGCCGCTACATCGCCAATCTTTAGGCAATCAGCCTCCCAGTTCGCGGCGTAAGAGGCACCTTTCTTCGGGTCCAAGTCATTGGCGAAAAGGCATTGCCAGCCCGACCCAAGCCCAGCGCGGGCCATCCCGCCTCCGGCGAAGAACTCGTAGAAAGTGCCCATGCGTTCCTCCCAATCACGTTGTGACGCGACCGCTACCCTCCTCAACGAGTTGCGGGACTGCCTGCGGTTCTGCCTGCTTTGCCTGCTTGCAGTCCCACCGCCAAAGCGTCTATCGCTGATAAACGAGGTAGTCCAGCCTAGCGCACCGTTGCTGGTAGTGCCGCGCGTCGCTCATGCTCTCTATGATGGCATAAGGCGCTTTTGTTCTCAATACGTTCTAACTCTCTTACCCGCGCGCCCCGCGCGCGCCGCGCCACGGTGTTGGATCAGGCGCGAAGGGAGCCGCCGGTCGCGCCTTCCACCGCGGCGACGATCCACCCGCTTGTTGCCTCGATCTCGGCGTCGGTCAGCGTCTGCTCCTGCGGCTGCAGGACGACGGTGATGGCCAGCGACTTCTTGCCCGCCGGCAGCGCGCCGCCGGAGAAGACGTCGAAGACACGGACCTCGCGGATCAGCGTCTTCTGCGCGCCGCGCGCGGCGCGAACGACCGCCTCGGCCGGAACCGAAGCATCGAGAACGAAGGCGAAATCGCGCTCGACCGGCTGGAGCGCCGAAAGCTTCAGCGGCGGCCTCGCCTTGCTCGCCTGCGGCTTCGCCTTCGGCAGGGCGGCGAAGAACACCTCGAAGCCGACGACCGGCGGCTTCGCCCCCATCCGCCGCAGGACCTTCGGGTGGATCTCGCCGAAGACCGCGAGCGCCACCTTCGGGCCCAGGCGGACGGCGCCTGAGCGGCCGGGATGGTACCAGCCCGGCGCGGCCCCTGCATCGAGCGAGACCTTGTCGACCGGCACGCCGAGGGCTTCGAGGGCGGCGAAGACGTCCGCCTTGGCATCGAACACGTCGGCCGGGCGCTGCGGCACCGCCCAGTGGCGCGGCACGGCGCGGCCGCTGCGTACGCCAGCGGCGACGACGGCCTGATCCTCGGGCGCGGCGCCGGCATACTGCGGGCCCAACTCGAACAGCGCGCCGTCCGACTGGCCCCTGTCCTCGTTGCGCCGGGCCGCGTCGATCAGGTTCGGCAGCAGCGACGGCCGCATGACCGACAGATCGACGCTGATGGGGTTGATGAGCACCAGGTCTTCGCCGCCGCCGCCGAACAGGTCGGCGCGCTCGGCAGAGAGGAAGGAGAAGGTCACAGCCTCCATCAGCCCACGGCCGGCCAGGAGCCGGCGGACGTCGGCGAGGCGCCGCTGCACCGGCGCAATCGCAGGCTTTGGCAGCGCGCTTTCGCGCGGCAGCGGCAGCGTCGGGATGCGGTCGTAGCCGAAGATGCGGACCACCTCCTCGACCAGACAGGCCTCGGTCTCGATGTCGTTGCGCCAGCTCGGGATGCTCACCCGCCAAGATCCGTCGCCGCCCTGGTCCTCCGCCGCGAAGCCGAGGGCGGCGAGGATGCGGCTGGCCTCGGCTGCCTCCACCGCAACGCCTGTCAGGCCCTCGACCCGCTCCGGGCGGAAGGACAGGGCCGGCCGCCCGGTGGGCTCTGCGCCCGCAACCACCAGCTCAGAGGCTTCGCCGCCGCAGAGGTCGAGCACCATGCGCGTCGCGATCTCGATGCCGGGCGCCAGGAACGCCGGGTCGATGCCGCGCTCGAAGCGGTAGCGTGCGTCCGACTGGATACTGAGCTTGCGCCCCGTGGCGGCGATGCGGATCGGATCGAACAGGGCCGATTCGAGGAACACGTCGGTCGTCTCCTCGCCACAACCGCTCCGCTGCCCGCCCATGACGCCGCCCAAAGCCTCCGCGCCGGCGTCATCGGCGATCACCGTCATGGTCTCGTCGAGCTCGACTTCGCGCCCGTCCAGCGTCTCCAGCCGCTCGCCGGTGCGGCCAAGGCGCACCCGCAAATCGCCGCGAACCTTGCCGGCGTCGAAGGCGTGCAGCGGCCGGCACAGGTCGAGCGTCATGTAGTTGGTGATGTCGACCAGCGCCGAGATTGGCCTGAGGCCCACAGCCCGCAGCCGGTCCTGCAGCCAGACGGGGCTCGGGCCGTTGCGGACGCCGCGGATGAACCGGCCGACGAAGTACGGGCAGGCCTCCGCTGCCTCGGGCGGAAGCGACAGCGACACGCCGATTGGGCTTGCGAACATGCCCGGGGCCGGCCGGGTGTCCAGCGGCCTGAGCCGGCCGAGGCCGGCGGCCGCGAGCTCGCGGGCAAGGCCGCGCACGCCGAGGCAGTCGCCGCGGTTGGGGGTGATGGCGACGTCGATCAACGGATCGGCGAGCCCCAGCGCCTCGGCGGCCGGCGCGCCCACGCGAGCGTCGGAAGCAAGTTCGATGATGCCCTCGTGCGCCTCCGAGAGCCCGACCTCGCGCTCGGAGAGCAGCATGCCCCGGCTTTCGACGCCGCGGATGGCGGCCGCCTCTAGGGTGACGCCGAGCCCGGGGATGCGAGCGCCTGGCGCTGCAAACACGCCCTTCATCCCCGCCCGGGCGTTCGGTGCGCCGCAAACGACCTGCACCCGATCCAGCCCGGTTTCGACCGTGCACACCCGGAGCTTGTCGGCGTTCGGATGCGGCTCGGCCGCAAGCACCTCGGCGACGAGGAAATCGCGCAGGGCCGCGCCGCGATCGACGACGGCCTCGACCTCGTGGCCAATCATGGTCAACCGCTCGGCGATACCGTCGGCGGACGCCTCGGTCTCCAGGTGGGTTTTAAGCCAGCCGAGGGTGAGCTTCACGGCGTCGTCCCAGCAATCAGCGAGGGAACGTCGAGGGCAGCAAAGCCGTAGTGGCGCAGCCAGCGGAGGTCGGACTCGTAGAACGTCCTGAGATCAGGGATGCCGTACTTCAGCATGGCGATCCTCTCGAGCCCCATGCCGAAGGCGAAGCCCTGGTAGCGCCCCGCGTCAATGCCGCAGTTGGCCAGCACCTTCGGGTGGACCATGCCGCAGCCCAGGATCTCCAGCCAGTCGTCGCCGTGGCCGATGCGCAAGGTCCCGCCGGCGCGGGTGCAGCCAATGTCCACCTCGGCCGATGGCTCGGTGAAGGGGAAGTAGCTGGCGCGGAAGCGCACCGGCAGGTCGTCGATGCCGAAGTAGGCGCGGCAAAACTCGATCAGACAGCCCTTCAGGTGGCCCATGTGGGTCGTCTCGTCGACGACCAGCCCCTCGACCTGGTGGAACATCGGCGAGTGGGTGGCGTCCGAGTCACAGCGATAGGTTCGACCCGGCGCGATGATCCGAAGCGGTGGTTCCGCCTTGAGCATGGTGCGGATCTGCACCGGCGAGGTGTGGGTGCGCAGGACCCGGCGCAGGCCCCCGGTTTGTCCGTCCGCCTCGTTCCCCGCCTCCCCGGGCAGGTAGAAGGTGTCCATCTCCTGGCGCGCCGGATGCTCGGGCGGGATGTTGAGCGCGGTAAAGTTGTACCAGTCGTCCTCGATGTCCGGCCCTTCGGCGACGGCAAAGCCCATCTCGCCGAGGATGGCGATCACCTCGTCGATGGTCTGGCTGACCGGGTGGATCGAACCCCTGCCCTCGGGCCGCGCCGGCAATGTGACGTCGACGCGCTCGTCCATGAGCCTGGCATCAAGCGCCGCATCGACGAGCGCGCTCTTGCGGCCGTCAATGGCGGTGGCGACCTCAGCCTTGATTGCGTTCAGCGCCGCCCCGGTGGTCCGCCGGGCCTCCGGGTCCATGCCGCCGAGACTGCGCATCATCTGGGTGATGCGGCCCTTCTTGCCGAGCTCGGCAATCCGCACACCTTCCAGCGCGTCGGCGCTGTCGGCGGCTTCGACGGCCGCCAGCACGGCATCGCGCAGCCCGTTCAGATCGTGCTCGTCAAGCTGCTGCATGGGATCCGTCGCCGGTCGAAGCCGCGCCAATGCCGCCTTTCGGCAAGCCCCGAAAGGAAGGAGCCCCGGCCGCCGCTGCCTCAGGCCGCGGCCAGCGCGCCCTGGGCGTGGTCGACCAGCGCCTTGAAGCCCTCGGGCTCGCGAACGGCGAGATCGGCCAGGATCTTGCGGTCGAGGTCGATGCCGGCTTTGCTCAGGCCGTTGATGAACTGCGCGTAGGTCATGCCGTTCTCGCGGGCGGCGGCGTTGATCCGCTGGATCCACAGCCGGCGGAACGACCGCTTGCGGTTGCGGCGGTCCCGATAGGCGTACTGCAGGCCCTTTTCGACCCTCTCGAGGGCGATGCGGTACGACGTCGAGCTGCGTCCGCGATAGCCCTTGGCGAGATCCAGGACCTTCTTGTGGCGGGCGTGCGACGTCACGCCCCGTTTCACACGCGCCATGGCTTGCTGATCCTTACAGGTGGGGCAGGCAGGCCTTGACGATCCGGGCGTCGCAGTTGGCCAGGATCATCGTGCCGCGCGCCTTCCGCTTCATCTTTTGCGACCGCTTGCGCAGGTTGTGCTGCTTGTAGGCGACGTTGGCGCGCACCTTCCCGCTCGCGGTGATGCGGAAGCGCTTCTTCGCCGCCGACTTCGTCTTCAGCTTGGGCATGTCGCCATCCTTCGCTCGAAACTGTGCTGCCAGCGGCGCGTGGCCGGTGTCCAAATCGAAAGGAGCGGCGGAACCATAGGCATACCAGACCGCCCGACCGGCGGCCGAGGCAAGCCCCGGCTTATACGATCGGGCGCAGCCGGATGCAAGCCTCCGGTCGCGGCGCAGGCCACCGGCAGTCGCCGTAGGTCCGTCATTCGTTAGCGCCGGTCGGACAGCACTGCGCAGGAGCGCCGCGTACGCGGCGCGCAGCGCCGGATCAGCCCGTCGACAGTCGGGCCGCCGCCCGCGGCCGGGCAGGCAGAAAGCTCGATTCACCCAGCCCGCATCCGGTGCATGGCGCCTTCCACGGCGGCGTCCACGTGATGCCGGCGCAGCTTGGTGGCCCGGCGCAAGTGGGGGTTTATTGCTAAGGCTAGATGACACTATGATGACAAATTGACGCGGTAGAGCGCGCCGAGGACAGCACGACGGGAACGCCAGCCTGGCAAACCTGCGGCCAGCAAGGGTTTCGTCCGGAGTTATAAAAGGATAGGTTGGATGGACAAGAGCGGGAACCACTACTCATTGCTGAGCATGAACCAAGCGCGGGGTTTGGTCGCATGCCTGCTCTCAGCCGACGTCCTGTTGGCGGTGCTGTATCTGTTCCTGTTCCTGCACGGGAATCCTGTGGGTCACGAACGCCCGAACATGTTCGACATGGACGGCGAGGGCAACATCCCCGCATGGTACTCCGCTACCAAGCTTTTTGCGGTCGCGCTGTGCGCCTACTTTTACGGCCGCATGATCCTGCTCGAGGACAAGGTAGCCGGCGTGCTCGTGCTCCTGGGCGCGGCGCTCTTCGCCTACCTCTCCATGGACGAGGGGGCCACACTCCACGAGAAGATCGGGGATCGCTTCAACATGCTGGTAAGCGGCGGCACCCTTACGCAGAAACCGGTGTTCGAGACAACCGGCTTATGGATGGTGTTCCTCGGCCCGCCGCTGTTCCTCGCTTTGATCGGCGGCATCTTCTATCTGCGCAAGCGGCTGTCCATTCCCGCCGATGTCTTCGCCAAGGCTTTAGCCGGCATCCTCCTCTTCGTCATCGCGGCGGCGCCTGGGGACATCCTGGTTAACTACTTCACCGGTGATGCCCTCGTCATCCAGACGGGCATTGAGGAGTTTTGCGAGATGGTGGGGGTGACCCTGATCCTCTGGGCGGTGATGAGCCTTCTTGCGCTCCAGGAGCCGATCGTTGTTGGTCGAGCGCTGGCGCCAGCACGGGTGAAGGCCAGCGAGCGGGCGGCGGCCCCACGGGAGCTGCCGGCGGTTCGTGGCGGCGGCGGCGGAGCCATCCCAGCTGCGGCGCGCGCCCACCGGCAGTCGCCGTAAGCCCCGGATCTGGAATGCGGCACCGGCGCGGTGTTCCTGCGCTGGCGCCGGGCTTTTTTGCTCCGCCGTGAACCCCCCGGCTTCCACGCACGAGAAGCGCGCGGCCCGAAAGCAGCTTGTCGAAAAGCCACCCGGTTAGGCACACCCCGAAGGGACGCTCAAGGACCGCGGCGCCGCCGGCGCCTGCGGAGCAGTCGGGCGACCGGCTGCTTTAGCCGTCATCGCTGCACTCGCTGTGGCGCTGCACGCGCGCTGCGGACCCGCCGGAAGCGCCCGACCCGCCCGAGCCCGCGGCCAGCGGGTGACGCAAGAGGATTGCGGGCACCGGCCGAGCAGGAGGTAGGGGCTCGCAAAGCCGGGAGGGGGGCCACCGCACCGCTGCCGCAGCCAACCCCGCCGCTCAGCGCGGAGCCAGGACCATCACCATCTGCCGGCCCTCTATCTTCGGATACTGCTCGACCTTGGCTCGGTCGTCCAGCTCATCGCGGACCCGGTACAGGACCTTCATGCCCAAGTCCTGGTGCACCATCTCACGGCCGCGAAAGCGAATGGTCACCTTGATCTTGTCGCCGTCATCGAGGAACCGGTGCATGTTGCGCATCTTTACCTGGTAATCGTGCTCGTCGATGCCAGGGCGCATCTTGATTTCCTTGACCTCGATGATCTTCTGCTTCTTGCGAGCCTCGCTTTTCTTTTTCTGCGCCTCGTACTTAAACTTCCCGTAGTCGAGGATCTTGCAGACCGGCGGATCGGCAGCCGGCGCCACCTCGACCAGGTCGAGGCCGGCGACCTCGGCGGCGCGCAACGCCTCGCCAATCGGCAGGACGCCGAGCTGGCCGCCGTCCGGATCGACGACCCGGACCAGGGCGACGTTGATCTCGTCGTTCACGCGCGGCCCGTCGCGGCTCGGCGACGGGGGGTAAGGTGCTCTCGCTATCGATGGTACTCCCTGCTGGTGGCCGCCGGCCCGCACCGGCCAAGGCCTCGTTGATGTTGACGGATGGTGGATGACATCGGCACGTCGGGGCCGGCCGCAGAGGCGCGTCCACGGGTGCGTCCATGGGCACGTGCCCGCGTCCGTGTGGCCACGCCGCCCGACGCCGGCTGGCTGGTCATGAAGGGGATCGGTCGGCGCCGCCGCCCAAGAAGCAAGCCTCGCCGCCAAGGCGGCCCCATCCCGCGATAGCGGCGGGCGGGCGACCCACGCCGACCCGTTCTGCGCGCTCGATGGACACCGCGCTCAGCATCGGTTGCCGCAAAGGGTCAGGATCTCGCAAGCCGGCGCGCCCACGCACCCTGGGGACGGCCGCTCCGACAATGATGATCCAATAGCACGTCTCGCGAATGTCCCGATCACGCGGCGCCCGGTTGTTCCGGTGTCGCCGCCGTGCTCATCCTGCGGCAAGAGGCCCCGCCGCTTCCGTAGCCAGTCTAGCCGCAGCAACATCAAGAGCAAGTATTTCCTGACTTTTATCGCCCAGCCGGCGGATGGCAACGGTCTGGTCGACTTGCTCGCGCGCGCCCACGACTACCAGCGCCGGCACCTTCGCCAAGCTGTGTTCGCGCACCTTGTAGCCGATCTTTTCGTTGCGCAAGTCGAGCCGGCAGCGCAGCCCGGCCGCGGCCAGCCGCTCGTGGACGAGCCGGGCATAGCCGTCCGCGTCGTTGGTGATGGTGGCGACGACCGCCTGCACCGGCGCCAGCCACAGCGGCATCCGGCCGGCATGGTGCTCGATGAGGATGCCGACGAAGCGCTCGAACGAGCCGAGGATCGCCCGGTGCAGCATCACCGGGCGGTGCTTCTCGCCGTCCTCGCCGACGTAGGCCGCATCCAGCCGCTCCGGCAGGACGAAATCCACCTGAAGCGTGCCCAGCTGCCACTCGCGGCCGATGGCGTCGCGCAGCACGAATTCGAGCTTCGGCCCGTAGAACGCGCCCTCCCCCGGGTTCAGCACCGTCTCAAGCCCCGCCGCCGCCGTCGCCGCCTGCAGCGCGCCTTCCGCCTTGTCCCAGGTCGCGTCGCTGCCGGCGCGCTTCTCCGGGCGATCGGAAAACTTCACGCGTGATGTCGGTGAAGCCGAGGTCGCGGTAGACGACCCCGAGCAGGTCGCAGAAGGTCGTCGTCTCCGAGGTGATCTGGTCCTCGGTGCAGAAAATGTGCGCGTCGTCCTGAACGAACGCGCGCACCCGCATCAGGCCGTGCAGCGCACCCGACGGTTCGTTGCGCTGGCAGGAGCCAAACTCGGCCATGCGCAGCGGCAGGTCGCGGTAGCTCTTGATCCCCTGGCGAAAGATCTGGACGTGGCCGGGGCAGTTCATCGGCTTCAGCGCCAGCACCTTGTCCTCGGCTTCCACCGTGAACATGTGTTCGCGGAACTTCTCCCAATGCCCGGAGCGCTCCCAGAGGGAGCGGTCGACGAGCTGCGGCGTGTTCACCTCGACATAACCGGCCCGCTCCAGCCGCGCGCGCATGTAGCCCTGGAGGGTGCGATACAGGGTCCAGCCGTCCGGGTGCCAGAACACCGCCCCGGCCGCCTCCTCCTGGAAATGGTACAGCCCCATCTCCCGGCCGAGGCGGCGATGGTCGCGCCGTTCGGCCTCGGCCAGCATCGTCAGGTAGGCGTCGAGCTGATCCTGGCTCGCCCAGGCAGTGCCATAGATCCGCTGCAGCATGGCGTTGCGGAAGTCGCCGCGCCAATAGGCGCCGGCAAGCTTGGTCAGCTTGAAGGCCTTGCCCAGCCGGCCCGTCGACGGCAGGTGCGGGCCGCGGCAGAGGTCGAGCCAAGTCCCCTGGCGATAGACGCTGACCGGCTCGCCCTCGGGGATCTCGGCGATGATCTCGGCTTTGTAGTGCTCGCCGATAGCCTCGAAGTGGGCGATGGCGGCGTCGCGCTCCCAGACCTCGCGGACGATCGGCTCGTCGCGCTCGACGATCTCGCGCATCCGCGTCTCGATCCGCTCCAGGTCCTCCGGGGCGAACGGCTCGGGACGGGCAAAGTCGTAGTAGAAGCCATTCTCAATCGCCGGGCCAATGGTGACCTGGGCCTCGGGGTAGAGCTCCTGCACCGCCTCGGCCATGACGTGGGCGGCGTCGTGGCGCAAGAGCTCCAGGGCATCCGGATCTCGCGCCGTCATGATGGCCACGTGCGCATTGCGGTCGATGGTGGCGGCAAGGTCGCGCAGCTCGCCCTCCACCCGCACCGCCAGCGCCGCCTTCGCCAGACCCGGGCCAATGTCGGCGGCGATCTCGGCGCCGGACGGCGGGTGGTCGTAGCTGCGGATGCTGCCGTCGGGGAGCGTGATGCGCACCGGCTGGGGCGCGGGGATTCCCGCAGGGGCGATGACGGCGGTGGTGGCTTGCTCGCGGTCGTTCACCGGGCTGAGGTCATCCATATTGGTTGAGCGTGGCGTTTCGGCAATCTAGGAGCGTGCGCCGCCGAAGTCAAGCATGCTGGCGGCGCGGCGGTGGCTGGGCGGCGGCCCGGGTGCTACCGTCGGCGCCCCAGGCACCCGGCAGCTAGCATCGAGGAGCCGCTCGTGATAGATGCCTCCGGCCCAGCGCCCAGCCTCCTCCGTCGCGAGGACGGCGCGACCATCGCCTACCACCGCAGCTTTGGCCGCGGCCCCGGCGTCATCTTCCTCACCGGCTACAAATCCGACATGACCGGCGGCAAGGCGCTTCGCCTGGAGGCGTTCTGCCGGGCGCAGGGCCGCGCCTTCGTCCGCTTCGACTACCTCGGTCACGGCGCATCGTCGGGCAATTTCATCGACGGCACCATCGGCCGTTGGGCGGACGACGCGGTCGCGGTGATGGATGCGCTGACCGAAGGGCCGCAGGTGCTGGTCGGCTCCAGCCTCGGCGGCTGGATCATGCTGCTCGCGGCACTCCGCAGGCCGGAACGCGTTGCCGGCCTCGTCGGCATCGCCGCCGCGCCCGATTTCACCGAGGACCTGATCGTGCCCGCGCTCAGCGCCGACAACCGGGCTCGGCTGGAGCGCGACGGGGTGCTGGAGATGTTCAGCCCGTACGACCCCGAGCCGACGCCGGTGACGAGGCTGATCCTCGACGACGGGCGGACCCACCTGGTGCTCCGCTCTGAGATCGCGCTCGACTGCCCGGTGCGTTTGATCCACGGCATGGAGGACCCGGACGTGCCGTGGCGGACGCCGCTGCGCCTCGCCGAGTGCCTGCGTTCGAACGACGTGGAGGTGACGCTGGTGAAGTCGGGAGAGCACCGGCTATCGGAGCCGCACGACCTCGATCGCCTATGCGCCGTGCTCGCCGGCCTCCTCGACCGGCTGGCCACCGCCCCGCGCTCCTGACCCGGGACCAGCGCCACCGCCGGCGCCAGCGACGGCGGCACGGCGGGCGAAGGGCTCGACGAACTCCAGCGGCATCGGGAACAGGATCAGCGAGGTGCGGTCGGAGGCCAGCCCCTGCATCGTCGTGAGATAGCGCAGGTGCAGCGCCTGCGGCTGGGTCGACAGGATCTGGGCCGCCTCGCGGAAGCGCTCCGCCGCCTGCAGCTCGCCCTCGGCGTCGATGACCTTGGCTCGGCGTCCGCGTTCGGCCTCCGCCTGCCGGGCGATAGCGCGGATCATGCTCTCGTCGAGGTCCACCTTCTTGATCTCGACGTTGGAGACCTTGATGCCCCAGGCCTCGGTCTGCTCGTCCAGGATCCGCTGGATGTCGACGTTCAGCTTCTCGCGCTCGGCCAGCATCTCGTCGAGTTCGTGCTGGCCCAACACGGACCGGAGCGTGGTCTGGGCGAGCTGGCTGGTCGCCGCCTCGTAGTTCTCGACCTGGATCACCGAGTGCTCCGGGCGGATCACCCGGTCGTAGACGACAGCATTGACGCGGACGGAGACGTTGTCGCGGGAGATCACGTCCTGCTGCGGCACGTCGAGGACGCGGGTGCGGAGGTCGATCCGCACCATCTGCTGGACGACCGGGAAGATCAGGATCAGGCCCGGCCCCTTCACCTTCCAGAACCGGCCGAGGAGGAAGACGACCGCGCGCTCGTATTCGCGCAGCACCTTGACCGAGATGATGAGGACAAAGACCAGGATGAAGACCGGGACGATCCAGGCCTGATCGAGGACGGACAGCATCGTTATCGCTCCCTGTGCGTTGCTCCTCCGGGTGCCGGCCCTCGGGCTCGACGACGAGGGTCAGGCCGTCGACCTCGCTCACCCTGACCCGCTGGCCAGGCGCCAGCGCCCGGCGTGCCCGCGCCCGCCAGACCTCGCCGTGGACCCGCACCGAGCCTTCATGGCCGGCCCAGTGAACCACCGGCCCGGCCGACCCGACCATGCCTTCGCGCCCCGAAACCACCTGGCGGCGGCGGGCCCGGACCGCCAGGGTGAGAACGGTGGTGAACAGGAGGCCGGTCACCGCCGGCGACCCCGGCGATCAGCCCCCAGGCGATGGTGAAGCCCGGAACGTCGCCTTCCATCAGCATGATCGAGCCGACGACCAGCGCGACGATCCCGGCGAGCCCGAGGATGCCGAAGCTCGGCACGAACGCCTCCGCCGTCAGCATGGCGACGCCCAAGAGCGCGAGCCCGACGCCGGCGTAGTTCACCGGCAGGACCTGGAAGGCGTAGAGCGCGAGCAGCAGGCAGATCGCGCCGACCACGCCCGGCCCGACCAGGCCGGGGCTGTAGAACTCGAACAGGATCCCATAGATGCCGACCAGCATCAGGATGTAGGCGACGTTGGGATTGGTGATGATGGCGAGCAGCTTGGTCCGCCAGTCCGGCTCGAGCCTCGACGATGGCGAGATCCTTGGCTGGCAAGCGTCACCGACCGGCCGGCGACGGAGACCGCGCGGCCGTCGATCTTCGCAGCAGCTCGGGAACGTCGGCGGCGACGACGTCGATCACGCCTGCCGCGAGCGCGTCCTCGGCGGAAAGGCTCGCCGCCTCGCTCACCGCCTTCTCGGCCCAGTCGACGTTGCGGCCGCGCAACTGCGCCAAGCTGCGGATGTAGGCGATGGCGTCGCTGCGCGCCTTCTCGCCGATCCCCGGCGCGGGCTTCTCATCCTTCTCCGCGTCCCCGGTCTTTTCGTCGGGCCGCGGCCGCTCGTCGCCGGCGGGCGGCGCGCCCGGTCCGCCGATCTGAACCGGTGTCGCCGCGCCGAGGTTGGTTCCCGGCGCCATGGCGGCGATGTGGCTGGCGTCGGTGAGGTAGGTTCCGGCGCTCGCGGCCCGCGCCCCGCTCGGCGCCACATAGGCCACCACCGGAAGCGGCGCCGACAGGATCGCGCGGACAATGTCGCGCATCGCCGTGTCCAGCCCGCCCGGCGTATCGATCCGCAGGATGACGAGGCCGGCGCCACGCTCCGCCGCCTGCTCCAGGCCGCGGATGACGTAGTCGCTGGTCGCCGGGCCGATGGCGCCTTCGATCGGCAGGACGATGGCGTTCGCCGGCGCCGCACCGTCCTGCCCCTGAGCCGCGGGCAGGAGCAAGGCGACGACCAGCCAGGCTACGCCGAAGAGGAACACAAGTCGGTGCAGGTACCGGGGCGGCATCGCTGATCCATAGCGGCGCGGCGCGCGTCCCCGATGATCGCACAGGCGGAGTGCGCGGGCTATGCCCCCCCGCGCGCCTTGGACAGCCGGTCGGCGGCGCGGGTCGTCTGTGGCAGCCGGAACGAGGTCGTGCAGCCGAGGACGAGAGAGATCGCCGTCGGAAGCGAGACTTGGTGGCCGATCGAGACGTAGATCGGCCGCGTGCCGGCGCGGGTCCTCAGCGCCGCGCCGATGACCTCGTCCTTGTCGATGAGCGGCGACCAGTCGCCTTTGGCCGGCCCCGGCTCGGCATAGGCGCCGACGAGGACGGACTTGGCGACGCCGACCGAGGGCGTGTCGAGGAACAGCCCGAGGTGGGCGGCGAAGCCGAGCCGTCGCGGGTGGGCGAGGCCCTGGCCGTCGCAGAGCAGCACGTCCGGGCGGTGCGTCAGCCGGTCGAGCGCGGCGATGGCCGCGGGGGCCTCGCGGAAGGTCAGCAGGCCCGGGACATAGGGAAAATCGACGGCGACCTCTATCGCCGCCTGCTCGACGAACGCGAGGTCCGGAAAGGAGAGCACGACGACGGCGGCCCGGGCGATGCTGCTGCGGCCGCGGCGGTCATAGGCGACGTCGACGCCCGCGACCAGGCGCACCGGGCCCAGACGGTCCTTGCGAATGACGCCACAGGCGATGCGGCTCTGCAGGTCGATCGCCTCGCGGACGCTGAGCGACCAGCCGTGCAGGGGCTCCGGCCTCATGCGCGGGAGGGCCCCGCGGATTATGGCGCCGCTGGAAAGTGTCTGCTGACGACACGCGCAAACCGGCCGCTGGGGAGGGAAGCCCGGGGTCCGATCCGGATACATTCTGGACATTTTGGACCGGATAGATGGTTGACACTCTTCTCGCCGTCAACGAGAACCGCCCGCACGAGGCGTTGGGCCAGGTCCCGCCGGTCCGCCGCTACGAGCCCTCGCCGCGGCCGTTTCCGGAGACCATCGCGGAGCCCTGGTACGACCCTGACCACGCCGTGCGCAGGGTCCGGCCCACCGGCGAGATCAAGTGGGGCGGCAGCCTCGTCTTCGTCCGCGAAGCCCTGGCCGGCGAGACCGTCGGCGTCGCCGAAACCGAAGACGGCGACTGGATCGTCCGCTTCGCCGCCATCGATCTCGGCCTCATCGACCGGGCCAGCAAAAAGCTGCGCCGCTTCGCCTCGGCACGGCCGTGCCAAGGCAAAGCCAAACCGAAACAAACCAGGGAGACCGTCAACCATGTCTCCGGTCCATAGTGTCAACTATGTCTCCGGTCGCGCACCACCGGCCGCCACGCTTCGGGCAAGCGTCGCCAGCGTGACTAATGGCCGCCTTTCTCGTAAGCGTCCAGCGCCGCGAGCATGGCCTCCGCCGCGTGCAGCTCGCGCTCGGCCCCGAGGCGGACGCCCGGCGTGTCCGCAGACATCAGCGCATCGTGCGCCCGCTTCAGCCGATCCTCGGCCCCGTCGCGGGTAATCTCCTTGACCGGGATCGCCTCTTCGGCAAGCACCGTGCAGCGCTCGGTGGTGACCTCGGCGAAGCCCTGCTCGACGAAGATCTGGTCGCGGATCTTCAAGTTCTGCTCGCGGATCTCGACCGTGCCCGGCCTGAGCGTAGACAGCATCGGCGAGTGCCCGGGCAGGACGCCGAAGTTGCCGGCCTCCCCGGGAATGACCACCATCTCCGCCGGCTGTGACAGCATCATCCGCCCCGGCGTGACGATCTCGAAGACGAAGGTGTCGGCCATGGCCTGCCCCTCAGGCCGCTTCCGCGGCGAGGCGCTTAGCCTTGGCCACCGCCTCCTCAATGGTGCCGACCATGTAGAAGGCCGCCTCCGGCAGGTGGTCGTATTCGCCGTCGACGATCGCCTTGAAGCCCTTGATGGTGTCCTCAAGGTTGACGAACACGCCTGGCGTACCGGTGAACACCTCGGCGACGTGGAACGGCTGGCTCAGGAAGCGCTGGATCTTGCGCGCCCGGGAGACCGTCAGCTTGTCCTCTTCCGACAGCTCGTCCATGCCGAGAATAGCGATGATGTCCTGCAGCGACTTGTAGGTCTGCAGGATCCGCTGCACCTCGCGGGCGACGGTGTAGTGGGTTTCGCCGACGACGCGCGCGTCCAGCACCCTTGAGGTGGAGTCGAGCGGATCGACGGCCGGATAGATGCCGAGCTCGGCGATCGAGCGGCTGAGCACCGAGGTCGCGTCCAGGTGGGCGAAGGCCGTCGCCGGCGCCGGGTCGGTCAGGTCGTCGGCCGGCACGTAGATCGCCTGCACCGAGGTGATCGAGCCCTTCTTGGTCGAGGTGATCCGCTCCTGCAGCGCGCCCATGTCGGTCGACAGCGTCGGCTGATAGCCCACGGCCGACGGGATGCGACCGAGCAGCGCCGACACCTCGGAGCCCGCCTGGGTGAAGCGGAAGATGTTGTCGACGAAGAACAGCACGTCCTGGCCTTCCTCGTCGCGGAAGTACTCGGCAAGGGTCAGGCCGGTGAGGCCGACCCGGGCACGCGCACCGGGCGGCTCGTTCATCTGGCCGTAGACGAGCGCGGCCTTGGAACCCGAGCCGCCGATCTGGATGACGCCCGATTCCATCATCTCGTGGTAGAGGTCGTTGCCCTCGCGGGTGCGCTCGCCGACCCCGGCAAACACCGAGTAGCCGCCGTGCGCCTTGGCGATGTTGTTGATCAGCTCCATGATGATGACGGTCTTGCCGACGCCGGCGCCGCCGAACAGGCCGACCTTGCCGCCTTTCGGATAAGGCTCGATCAGGTCGATGAC
>CAVVAX010000043.1:0-16581 GCA_963746275.1 uncultured Alphaproteobacteria bacterium | reverse complement strand
GGACGTGGCACGGCGCTTGCCTTGAAAACCATGGAAACCGCGGCAGCCATATGCTAGGCCGAAACCCGCGCGGTGGCATTTGGTGCAGTGCGACAGCGGTTCGGACGTGCCGGGACCTAAGGGATCTAGCAAGGGATCTAAGGATGGCCGAGATCATCAACGCGCTGCGCCGTGAGCACGCCAACATCGTGACGCTGATGAAGACTCTTGGAGTGGCACGTCAGGGAGTTCGAAGAGGCGGGTGCTCCCGATTACGACATCATCGAGGGCGTGATCGACTACTTCCTCGGCTACCCGGACCTCTACCACCATCCGAAGGAGAACCTGATTTACGCCAGGCTGCGCGAGCGCGATCCTGCTGCCGCGGCAGCGATCGGCGATCTGCAGGCCGAGCATGAAGCGCTGGCGCAGAGACCCGCGAGTTCGCCGCCGGCGTCCGCGCCGTTCTCGACGAGGCCCAGGTCCCGCAATTCGTTCAAGCGCTGGGCGCGCAACCTCATCGACTTTCAGCTCAAGCACCTGGAGATGGAGGAGCGTTCGTTCTTCCCGGCGGCGCTGAACGCCTTGACCGACGAGGACTGGGCGGACTCGACGCGCGGATGGTCGACCAGGACGATCCGCTGTTCGGCGAACAGGTCGGGCAGCAGTTCGAGACCCTGCGCGAGACGGTGATGCGCTGGCAGCGCGAGGTCCGCCAGCAGTCCTGACGGCGCCGGCCGAGGGGCTCCCATCTGCCTAGCGCATCATCGGCGTCGCCAGCACGCTGTCGCTGAGTACGGGGTAGCGGCCGCGCGGGCTGAACAACTGGTAGTGCCACCACTCGTTGCGGTAGAAGTCGAAGCCGGCGGCGGTCATGATCCCCAGCAGCAGCGCCCGGTTGCGCTGCCCCGCTGGCGGAACGGCAGTGGAAGCGTGCCAGGAGAGCGGCCGCATGTCGTCGAAGCCGGTTCCCATCTCAAGCGCGTCACCGGTCCCGGCATCGACCAGCGTCAAGTCGATGGCGGCGCCCATGCTGTGCGGCGAGCCACGGCTGGGATCGGCGAGGTAGGTCGGATCGGGCAGATGCTCCCACAGCCGCCACTGCGCCTCCGCCGGACGGAACGCATCGAGGATGCGCAAACGGTAGCCAAGCTCTTCGGCGAGGCTCACCGCCGTCTGCAACAGCGCCGCGGTATCGGCGTGCAGGTAGCAGGCGGCCCGGCGGTAGACGGGCTTGCCGGTGAAGTTGCGTGGGGTGGCGTAGACGAGGTCGCACTCGACCCCGAACTCGCTCGGCGTGATCTCGATCAGGCTCATGGGCTCTTCGCGCATGTTTGAGGCTGACGGCAGGGTACAGATGCCGAGGCTTCGTTGCACACCCGGGCGCGCGCGGGGATGAAGATTTTGGCGATTGAAACATCCGGCGCCGCCTGCTCCGCGGCGCTCATGAGCGGCGGTACCCTCTGCGAGCGCGCCGAGCCCATGGCCCGCGGTCACGCCGAGCGGCTGATCCCGCTGATCGGCGAGGTTCTCGCCGAGGCGGGCGCGGCGTATGTCGATCTCGATCTGGTGGCGGTCACCGTCGGCCCCGGCACCTTCACCGGAATGCGCGTCGGCCTGGCGGCGGCCCGCGGCATCGCGCTCGCCACCGACCGGCCTTGCCTGGGCGTGAGCAGTTTCGAAGCGGTGCTGGAAGCTGGCCGCGAGCAGGCCGAAGCCGCTTGGGCTGAAGGCCGCGCCGTTCTCGTTGGCCTCGACAGCCGACGCAGCGAGGTGTTCGCCCAGATGTTCGAGGCCCCCTTGGGCGCCGCGGCCGAGCCTTTGGTCGCCGCTCCCGACGCCCTTGCCCGCCGGTGCGCCGGCACGGGGCTGATCCTCGGCACGGCTGCGGCCATAATCGGGGCCGCGTTGGCTTCCGGTTGCGCCGCCAAGATCATGGATGTGGCGCCGTCGGCGGCGGCGGTCGCCCGGCTGGCCGAGCGGCTGTGGTCAGCCGGCGTTCGCCCAAGCGGTTTCCCCGATCCGCTCTACCTGCGCGCACCGGAGACGGGAACGGGCAAGGCGTGACGGCGGCGCGCATCCGGATCGAGCCGGCGGGAGCCGATCATGCCGATGTGCTTGCCGAGCTCCACCGCCGCTGCTTTGAGCAAAGCGGCTGGAGCCCAAGCGAGATGGTCGCCCTGATCGAGGCCTTCGGCGCCTTTGCGCTGATCGCGCTGGAGGGTGATGAGCCCGCGGGCCTTGCGCTGGCCCGGGTCGTCGCCGACGAAGGCGAGGTCCTAGCCCTCGGCGTGTCGGCCGAGAGGCGCCGGCGCGGCATCGGCAGGACGCTGTTCGCAGAGATTGAGGTTCGCTGTGCGGCCCTCGGCGCCGGGCGGCTGTTCCTCGAGGTCGCCGCCGACAACGCCGCGGCGAAGGCCCTCTACGGCGCCCACGGCTTTACCGTCGTTGGCCGGCGCCCCGGCTACTACGGCCGCGCCGACGGCGGCGCAATGGAGGGCCTGATTCTGGGGAGAACCCTCCGCGGCTGAGGCCTCCGAGCCTCAAGCCTTCCGCAGCCGCAGCCGATGCGGCCCATGCGGGTCGGCCGACGCGCCGGCGCCGGCCTCCGGATCGTCCGCCGCCATGGCGATGACCTCATGCCCCTGGGCAGCCACCGCCCTGGGCACGTTCGCCAGCGGTTCCGCGCCGCGCAGGCGGATTTCCGCCGTTTGCCCGCTCGCCATCCGCTCGATGAGCAGCTTGGTTCGGACGAAAGTCATGGGGCAAACGTCCGCCGTAATGTCGATGAAGAAATCGACCCGGCCATCGCCCGCCGCGGGATCTGTAGTGGCCATACTTCTTCCTTGCTACGCCGCGTCAAAGTTTCTATATCGAGTGCGTATAAGCCCAAGGATAGGGAAGAACAGCGGATGAGCGAAAAACAAAACTTTACTGAGATGCTGGAGATGACGACGGAGATCGTCGCGGCCCACGTCGGCAACAACCGCGTGGCCATCGCCGACCTGTCGGGGCTCATACAGGACATATACAAGACGCTGCTGACGGTGGGTACCAGCCAGGCGCTACCGGAAAAGCCGAAGCCGGCCGTGCCGGTGAAGAAGTCCGTCTTCCCCGACTACATCATCTGCCTCGAGGACGGCAAGAAGCTGAAGATGCTGAAGCGGCACCTCAAGACCGCCTACAACCTCACTCCAGAGGACTACCGGGAGCGCTGGGGCCTTGCCGCCGACTATCCGATGGTGGCGCCGAACTATGCCCGCCACCGCAGCAGGCTGGCCAAGGAGATTGGCCTCGGAACGACGCGCCGCAGCGAAGAGCGGGTTGCAGACGAGTAACATCCGGCGACAAAAAACGTATAAGATCTGCAGACGTTGGGGCGCGACTAGGTCACGATCGCAAAGCTCGCGCCGGGTGACAGGGAGGACCCATGTCAGAGCTTTCGCGCATCGAGGAGTTGTGCGTCGAGAAGGGCATGAAGATGACCGGCCAACGCCGGACCATTGCCCGCGTGCTTTCGGAATCGACGGATCATCCCGACGTCGAGGAGGTCTATCGCCGGGCGGTGCATCTTGACCCGAAGATCAGCATCGCCACCGTGTACCGGACCGTGCGGCTGTTCGAGGAGGCCAACATCCTGGAGCGGCATGATTTCGGCGACGGCCGCTCCCGCTACGAGGAGGCGACCGAGGATCACCATGACCATCTCATCGATATCCAGTCGGGGAGGGTCATGGAGTTCCGCAGCCCCGAGATCGAGGCGCTTCAGCGCGAGATCGCGGCTCGCCACGGCTACGAACTGGTGGGCCACCGGCTGGAGCTGTTCGGCGTACCGGCCAAGGCGGGCAAGGAGGAACAATAAGCCATCATCGACATTCAGCGGGCGAGCGACGTGCAGCGCGTGAGCCGAGATGCGGGCCGTGGATGAGGCCCCGGGCGCTGGCGAAACCGGGCGGCCCGGCGGTCGAAGCGGGGGCGGCGTGAGCAAGCGGCTGTACATCAAGACCTACGGCTGCCAGATGAACGCTTACAACTCCGGGAGGCTCACCGATCTGCTTTCCGTCCATGGCTACAGCCCGACGGCCGACCCGGCGGACGCCGATCTGATCGTGCTCAACACCTGCCATATCCGCGAGAAGGCGGCCGAGAAGGTCTATTCCGAGCTTGGCCGGCTGAAGCAGCTCAAGAGCCGGCGGGGGTCGGCCGCGACCTTCGTCGTCGCCGGCTGCGTCGCTCAGGCCGAGGGCGACGAGTTGGTGGCGCGGGCGCCGGTCGTCGACATCGTCGTCGGGCCGCAAAGCTACCAGCGGCTCCCGGAACTCATTGCCCGGCGTGAGCGCGAGCGGCGCGCTATCGTCGCCACCGAATTTCCGCCGGAGCCCAAATTCGACGACCTTGCGGCGCCCGCGGCCGGCGAGGGGGCGGTGACGGCGTTCCTGACCGTGCAGGAGGGCTGCGACAAGTTCTGCAGCTTTTGCGTCGTCCCCTACACCCGCGGCACGGAGTACTCCCGGCCGGTGGTCGAGGTGCTGGCGGAGGCGCGGGTCTACGCCGGAGCCGGCGTGCGCGAGATCACGCTGCTCGGGCAGAACGTCAATTGCTATCACGGCGAAGGCTTGGACGGGAGGCAATGGGGTCTGGGCCGGCTGATCGAGGCGCTGGCGAAGATCGACGGCATCGCCCGGATCCGCTACACCACCTCCTATCCTGCCGACATGGACAACGAGCTGATCGCTGCGCATCGCAACATCCCCGAACTCATGCCGTACCTGCACCTGCCGGTGCAATCCGGTTCGGACCGCATCCTCAAAGCGATGAGCCGTAGGCATTCTGCCACTGACTACCTGCGGCTGGTTGAGCGCCTGCGCCAGGCGCGGCCCGACCTGGCGCTGTCTTCGGACTTCATCGTCGGCTATCCCGGCGAGAGCGAGGACGACTTCCGCGCCACGTACCGGCTGGTCGACGCCGTGGGCTTCGCCCAGAGCTTCTCTTTCAAGTACAGCCCCCGGCCGGGAACGCCGGCAAGCCTTGAGCCGCAGCTCGACGAGGATATCAAGAGCGACCGGCTCGCCCGCCTGCAGGCGCTGCTCACGGCGCAGCAGCAGGCCTTCAATGCCGCCTGCGTCGGCCGCGAGCTGCCGGTGCTGTTCGAGCGGGCGGGGCGGTGGCCTGGGCAGCTCGTCGGTCGCAGTCCATACCTGCAACCGGTCCATGCCCGGCTGGATGCCGCCGCTGTCGGCACCGTGCGGACCGTGCGGATCACCAAGGGAGGACAGAACAGCCTCGCCGGCGAGGCCTGTATCGAGGAGGCGGTGGCGTCTTGAAGAGGGCCGCGAATGCCGGCGCAGTGGCGACCCCGCAGGTCCGCAGCGTCGCCCGCGCGTATCCCGACAACCGCTTGGCGCTGCAGCTTTTCGGCTCCCACCACGTCCACCTCGCCCGCATCGAGCACGGCCTCGGCGTGCGCATCGACACCCGCGGCAACCATCTCACGATCATGGGCGCGCCGGGTGCCGCGGCTGCGGCCGCAGAGGTGTTGGACCACCTCTATGGCCGGCTGCAGCGCGGTCTCGATATCGCCGACGAGGACGTGGACGCGGCGGTGCGGATGAGCGCGTCGCAGGGCGGCGTCGCCGATGCCGAGACCGCCATCCACATCCGCCATCGCAGCGTCGCCGCCCGGACCCCGGCGCAGGCGCGCTACGTCCGCGCCATCGACCAGGACAAGCTGGTCTTCGGCCTCGGCCCGGCCGGCACCGGCAAGACCTATCTGGCGGTGGCGAAGGCGGTGGAGCGGCTGGTCAACGGCGAGGTCGACCGGATCATCCTGTCGCGGCCGGCGGTCGAAGCCGGCGAGCAGCTCGGCTTCCTGCCGGGCAACATGCGCGAGAAGGTCGACCCGTACCTGCGTCCGCTCTACGACGCGCTTTACGACATGGTGCCGGCGCCGCAGGTCCTGAAACGGCTGGAGAGCGGCGAGATCGAGGTGGCGCCACTCGCCTTCATGCGCGGCCGCACCCTGGCCAATGCCTTTGTCATTCTCGACGAGGCGCAGAACACCACGGCCGTGCAGATGAAGATGTTTCTGACCCGGCTCGGCGAGAACGCGCAGATGGTGGTCACCGGCGACCTGAGCCAGGTGGACCTGCCGCGCGGCATCCGCTCCGGCTTGCGCCATGCGCTCGAGGTGCTCGAAGACGTTCCCGGCATCGCCTTCGTCCACTTCTCCGATGCCGACGTCGTCCGCCATCCGCTCGTGACCAGGATCGTGCGTGCCTACGACCAGGCCGAAGGCCGGGCGAAGGTCGGCGCCCGCTACGAGCACGACGGCGTGGAGCGGAATGACCGTGGAGCGAATGGCGTGGGAGCGGGAATGACCGTGGAGCGGAATGGCGTGGAGCGGGAATGACCGTGGAGCGGAATGGCGTGGAGCGGGAATGACCGTGGAGCGGAATGGCGTGGAGCGGGAATGACCGTGGAGCGGAATGACGCGCGGCGATAACCTCGATATCCTCGTTGACGCGCCCGCCTGGACCACCGAAATCGACAATATCGAAGCAATGTGCCGGGCCGCAATTCGCGCTGCCCTCGCCGTGGCGCCGGCATACCGGCGCGGGCAGGCGATCAGCGTGCTTCTCACCGACGATGCGGCGATGCGGCGGTTCAACCTCAGCTACCGCGGCCAGGACAAGGCGACCAACGTTCTTTCTTTTCCCGCACGGGCGGAGGCGGAGGATGCCGGGGTGGAAAACCTCGGCCAGCCGCCCTGGCTCGGCGACATCGCCGTCGGTCTTGAAGCGGCCATGCGGGAAGCGGAAGATGAGGACAAGCCGCTCGCCGATCACGTTTGCCACTTGATCGTCCATGGCACGCTCCATCTCCTTGGCTATGATCACGAAGACGATGCCGACGCCCGGATCATGGAGCGGCTCGAAGCGCAGGTTCTGGTAGGCTTGGGCGTGCCAGACCCTTATGACCCCCTGATGGAGCGTGATCGATGAGTTCGCAGCGAAGCGCCGAAACCGGCGTTGCCTTCGGCGGCAGCCGCGATAGATCCCGCGAGGCCGGCGACGATGCCGGCTTATGGCGAAGGATGCAGGGGCTGTTGCGCCCCTTTCGCCGCCGCAACGGCGAGGGTCCGGGCAAAGATCCGCTGGAAGAGCTGATCGAGGAGCGGGAGGAGGCGGAGATCCCGCTCGGCGACGACGAGCGGCTGCTGCTAGCCAACATCCTGGAGCTGCGCGATCGCGCCGCCTACGACGTCATGGTGCCGCGCGCCGACATCATGGCCATGCCCGAACGCCTCGCTCGACCAGGCGATCGCGCTGATCCAGCGGACGGGCACTCCCGCTACCCGGTCTACCGCGAAAGCCTCGATGACATCGCCGGCATGGTGCACATCAAGGATGTCTTCGCCGCGGTCGGCCAACCCGGGCCCTTCCGCCTGAAGTCGATCGAACGCAAGCCGCTGTTCGTGGTGCCGTCGATCCCGGTGCTCGACCTGCTGCTGCAGATGCGCCAGCAACGCACCCACATGGCGCTGGTGGTCGACGAATACGGCGGCATCGACGGCCTGGTCACGATCGAGGACCTGGTCGAGACCATCGTCGGCGACATCTCCGACGAGCACGACGAGGACGCCGCGCCCCAGATGACCGAACGGCCGGACGGGACGATCGAACTCGACGCCCGCATGCCGGTCGAAGCCTTCGAGGCGAAACTCGGCCAGGTGCTGACCGACGAGGAACGCGCCGCCGACATCGACACCGTCGGCGGCCTGGTCTTCACCCTGGCCGGCCGGGTGCCAGCCAAGGGCGAACTCGTCTCCCACCCCTCGGGCCTCGAATTCCGCATCCTCGACGCCGACCCCCGCCGTAAGCCGCCTGCGCGTGCGACCACCCGGCGTCGGCGTCGGCGCGGCACCGGCGCAGGAGCCTGCGGCCGGCGAGACCGGCGCCTGAATGGGGTCGGCGCCGGCCACCGCCTGGGGCGCGAGCCCCGCCAGCGGCAGCGGCGGCATGGCTGCAGCCGCTGCGCAACGGACCGTGAAGCGGAGACCGCCGGTTGGAAGCGGATCGCGCTGGTCCGGCCTGGTCTCGGCGTCGTCGCCGTTGCCGCGCTGCCGCCGTTCTACGTTTGGGTCGCGCTGTTCATCGCGTTTACCGGCCTGATCTGGCTGATGCCGGTAGCGCGCGTTCGCCCGCTCAAGCGCCTTCTTCACTGGCTGGTGGTTCGGCCTCGGCTACTTCGTCGCCGGCCTCTACTGGATCGCCAATGCCCTGTTGACCAAGCCCGACGAGTTCGGCTGGCTCGCGCCCATAGCTCCGGTGGCGCTCGCGGCGCTGATGGCGCTGTTTCCGGCCGCGGCCGCGGCCGCAACCAGGCTCAGCCGGACGAGCGGCGTCGGCCGCGTCCTCGTCTTCGCCGCTGCCTGGACGCTGTTCGAGTGGGTGCGGAGCTGGGCCTTCAGTGGCTTTCCCTGGAACCTGATCGGCAGCGTCTGGACCTTCTCCGACGCCATGATCCAGGCCGGCGCCTTCATCGGCACCTACGGGCTCGGTCTCTTGACGCTGGCGGCGGCGGCGATGCCGGCGGCGCTGGTCGGCGAGCGGCCCGGAGATGAGGGCGCGGGCCTTCGTCCGCTCGTCGCCGCCCTGGCGGTCCTGGCCCTGGTCGGGGCGGGCGGCAGCGCGCGCCTGGTCCTCGCCGGGCCGAGCGAGACGGTTCCCGACGTGCGCCTGCGGCTGGTCCAGCCCAACATCCCGCAGGCCGAGAAGTGGAAACCGGAGCTCCGGGGCCAGCATTTCCTCAGCCAGCTGCGCATGGGCTCGCTCCCCGGCGATCCGCCACCAACGCACGTGATTTGGGCGGAGGCGGCGGCGCCCTTCTTCCTCGCCGAGACGCCGGAAGCGCTGGCGCTGCTGGCGGAGGCGACGCCGGAGAAGGGGCTGAGCATCGTTGGCACGTTGCGCCGGTCGCTCCCGGGCGAGCCGTACCAGATCTGGAACAGCCTGCTCGCCGTCACTCGCCCGGGCGCGGTGGTGGCCGCCTACGACAAATCGCATCTCGTGCCGTTCGGCGAGTACGTGCCGTTCCGCAGCATCCTCGGGCTCTCCAGCGTCGCCGCCGGCGCTGCCGACTTCTCCGCCGGTTATGGCATCGCCACGCTGTCGCTGCCGGGGCTTCCCGAGGTCAGCCCGCTGATCTGCTACGAGGTCATCTTCCCCGCCGCGGTGACCGATCGCGACCGGCCCCCGCGGTGGCTGCTCAACCTTACCAACGACGGCTGGTATGGCCAATCCCCCGGCCCTTACCAGCACTTCGCCTCGGCGCGGCTGCGGGCGGTCGAGGAGGGGCTGCCCTTGGTTCGGGTCGCCAACACCGGCATCTCGGCGATCATCGACGCTCACGGCCGCGTCATTGACCAGCTTCCGCTCGGCGCCCAGGGCCTCATTGATGGGCCGTTGCCGGTGGCCCTGGCCTCGGCGACGCTCTACGGCCGCTTCGGCAACGCCGTCGTCTTCGCGTTAATCGCGGTGGTTGCGGCGGCGGGGCTGGCGCTGGGCCGCCGCGGATCCCGCGACTAATTCGTCCGCCGCAACAGCTGCTTTGGAAAACAACCATGCGGGACGAAAATGCGTGGAACCTCTCGCAATTTGCATTTTGTGGCGTACGATAGCGCGGGGGATCGGATTTAGGTACGATTAGTGATAAACTCGGTTCGCGATTCAACTGAGGTTGTCGCGGGTCGTCGATGAAGGTTGAATAATGAACATGGCTGACGGTCGGGGAGCGAGTGGGAAAAGGACGGGGATGCTGAGTGCCAATCGCGGCAAGGTGGAGCGGCTGCCTCCTGGCGTACCCAGCCCCGTCGACATTCATGTCGGCAGCCGGGTGAGGTTGCGGCGGACGCTGCTCGGGCTTAGCCAGGAGAAGCTGGGCGAGGCGGTCGGCCTGACCTTCCAGCAGATCCAGAAGTACGAGCGCGGCGCTAACCGCATCGGCGCCTCACGCCTCTTCGAGTTCAGCCGCATTCTCGATGTTCCAGTTTCGTTCTTCTTCGACGACATGTCGGAACGCGTTGCCGGCGCCGAAGGCGCCGCGGCCGCCGGCATGGCCGACCAGCCGCAGGCGTCGCTGGAGCCGGATCCCTTGACCCGGCGGGAAACACTGGAGCTGGTGCGGGCCTACTACCGCATCTCCGATCCGCAGATCCGCAAGCGCCTGTTCGAGCTGACCAAGTCGTTGGGCGCGGTGGAGGATCCGGACTGAGCGGCGTGTCGCGGCCCACTGATCTTCATCAAACAGCTTGACCGTCCTACCGGCGGTTGCCACAAGAGCGACCGATCGGCGACGTGACCGGTGATGCCGGCGGCGGCGTTCGGCATTGCTTTCCGGTGAATGCAACGCCAGCCGCCTAATTTTTGCGCCGCCTGCGGTTCCGATCCGGGCCGGCGCCAACAGCGAGCGAGTGGGGACTGCCCGTGTGGAAGAAGGACTACGTCTTTACCAGCGAATCCGTGTCGGAGGGCCATCCTGACAAGATCTGCGACCGCATCTCCGATGCGGTGCTTGATGCGTTCCTGACCGAAGATCCGCAGGCCCGGGTCGCCGTGGAGACGCTGTGCACGACCAACCTCGTCGTTCTCGCCGGCGAGGTGCGGGGTCCCGAGAGCATGACCCATGAGCGCATGTGCAAGATCGCCCGCAGCGCCATCCGCGAGATTGGCTACGAGCAGCACGGCTTCCACTGGCAGAACTGCGAGATCCTCAGCCGGGTTCACTCTCAGTCGCCGGACATCGCCAAGGGCGTCGACGCCTACGGCAACAAGGATGAGGGCGCGGGCGACCAGGGCATCATGTTCGGCTACGCCTGCCGCGAGACCGACGCGCTGATGCCGGCGCCGATCTTCTATGCCCACGCAATCCTGCGCTCGCTCGCCGAAGCACGCCATTCCGGCGCCGAGCCGGGCCTGGGGCCGGATGCGAAGAGCCAGGTTACCCTGCGCTACGTCGACGGCAAGCCCGTCCAGGCCACCGCCGTCGTCGTCTCCAGTCAGCACGCCGAGGATCTCACCGTCGACGACGTCCGGGAGATCGTTCGCCCGCACGTCGTCAACGTGCTGCCCGAGGGCTGGATGTGCGACGAGGAGCGGTTCTACGTCAATCCCACGGGGCGCTTCGTCGTCGGCGGCCCGGACGGGGACGCCGGCCTTACGGGCCGCAAGATCATCGTCGACACCTACGGTGGTGCCGCGCCCCACGGCGGCGGCGCCTTCTCCGGCAAGGATCCGACCAAGGTGGATCGCTCCGGCGCCTACGCCGCCCGCTACCTGGCCAAGAACGTCGTCGCCGCCGGGCTCGCCGAGCGCTGCACCATCCAACTCTCCTATGCCATCGGCGTAGCCAAGCCGATCTCGGTCTACGTTGACACCTATGGGACCAGCGAGGTGGACGAGAACCGCCTGGGCGACGTCCTGCAGGAGATGATGGACCTCTCGCCGCGGGGCATGCGAACGCACATGGCGCTGAACCGGCCGATCTACGCCCGCACCGCCGCCTACGGCCACTTCGGCCGGGCGCCGGAGCCGGACGGCGGCTTTTCCTGGGAGCTCACCAACCTCGCCGAGGAGCTGAAGGGCGCCTTCAACGCCCGCTGAGGCGCCGACTACTGGGCAGCCGGCCGAGGGTCGCGAGGGTTCGCGCTTTTTCGGCCGGCGCAAAGGCCGGCGGCTGCGCGACGGCCGCCAGCGGCTCATCGAGGAGCTTCTTCCCCGGCTGGCGGTCCCGATGCCGGCACCGGGCGGCCTGCTCGATCCTCGCGAGCTGTTCGCTGCGCCGCCCCGGGACGTCTGGATGGAGATCGGCTTCGGCGCCGGTGAACACCTGCTGGCGCAGGCCCGGACCCACCCGGACGTGGGCTTCGTCGGCTGTGAGCCCTACGTCAACGGCATTGCCGCACTGCTGCCGGCGATCGCTGAAGACCGCATCGACAGCATCCGAATCTTTCCCGAGGACGCCCGCCGACTGCTCCCGGTCCTCGCAACCGCGAGCCTGGGGCGGGTATTCGTGCTCTTTCCCGACCCATGGCCTAAGGCCCGGCACCACGAGCGGCGCCTGATCGTCCCAGAAACCGTTCGCGAGCTGGGCCGGGTGCTGCGTCCGGGCGGGGAGTTGCGGCTGGCCAGCGATCACGCCGGCTACGCCCGCTGGATGCTCGAGCACCTGACCCGGGAGCCGTCGCCGTTCAGGTGGCTGGCTCGGCGACCCGACGAATGGCGAGCGCGCCCCGATGACGCCGTCGCCACCCGCTACGAGGAGAAGGCGCTGGAGCGGGGGCTGCCCTGCGTCCACCTCCGCTTCCTGCGGAAGGACACCTGACCTCGGTTAGGAGGTGCTCCTCGACCTGCCGTTCGCAGAGCAAAGTGTCGTTAGGTCTCATCAGGACTCGTCATTGCGAGGAGGCGAAGCCGACGCGGCAATCCAGTGCTTCAGTATTGGATCGCCACGCCGCTTTGCGGCTCGCGATGACGTTGGTGTAAAGGAAGGTTGCATTAACCTAACAACAAGTCGCTCTACAGCACCGTGCAGGCGTCGTCGAAGGCCAGGCGCGGGCCGCGGGGATGCAGGCGGCTGTCGTCGCCGTAGCCGAGGTTGCAGAGGAAGTTCGACCGGATCGTCGTCCCGGCGAAGAACTCGGCGTTGACCATGGCGTTGTCGAACCCGGACATCGGCCCGCAGTCGAGGCCCAGCGCCCGGGCGGCGAGCATGAAATAGGCGCCCTGGAGGGTGCCGTTGCGCACCGCCGTTGTCTCGATCAGCCGCTCATCGCCGACGAACCAGGACTTCGCATCCGTGTGCGGGAACAGCTCCGGAAGGCGCTCGTAGAAGGCAAGGTCGTGGCCGATGACCGCCGTCGCCGGCGCCGTCATCGTCTTCTCGACGTTACCGGGGATGAGGCACGGCCGCAGCCTCGCCTTCGCCTCGGCGGACATCACAAAGACGATCCGGGCCGGCGAGCAATTGGCGCTGGTCGGCCCCAGCCTCGCCAGGTCCCACGCCTCGCGCAACAGCTCCACCGAAAGGCTTCGCCGCTGCCAGTGGTAGTGGGTCCGGCCGTTGCGGAAGATGCGCTCGATCGTGGTGTCGGCGCCGGCCGCGGCGTCGTTGGGCATCGCCGCTAATCGACCGGCCGGACTTCGACGACCTCCGGCACGTAGTAGCGCAGCATGTTCTCGATGCCGTGCTTGAGCGTCGCCGTCGAGCTCGGGCACCCGGAGCACGAGCCCTGCATGTGCAGGTAGACGACGCCGTCCTCGAAAGCCGCGGAAGATGATGTCGCCGCCGTCCTGGGCCACCGCCGGCCGGACCCGGGTGTCGATCAACTCCTTGATCTGGGCGCTGAGCTCATCGTCCTCGCCCTCGCCGAAGGCGATCTCGTCGCCCTCCGCCATCACCGCTTCGCCGGAGGTGAAGTGCTCCATGATGGCGCTGAGCACCATCGGCTTCATGACCTGCCAGTCCTGGTCGGACAGCTTGGTCACGGTGATGAAATCGTTGCCGAGGAACACGCCGGCGACCCCGTCCAGCTCGAACAGGCGCAACGCCAGCGGCGAGCGCGCGGCCTCTTCCGGGCTGGTGAAGTTCGCGGTCCCGTTGTCGACGACCCCGCGCCCCGGCAGGAACTTCATCGTCGCCGGGTTGGGCGTCATCTCGGTTTGAATGAACATCTCAAAAAGCTCCCATTGTGCGAGGATCTCGCATCTGCACGGCCAACATGGGCGGCTGGCAGATCGGTATCAAGACTGCTGCGGCTGGGCGGGAAGGAAGCCCACGGCGTCGTAGACCTCGCACACGACGGGCTCGGCCAGCGCCTCCGCGCGTTCGGCGCCGTCGCGCAGCAACCCCTCGATGTAGCCGGGGTCTGCCTCCAGCCGGCGCATCTCCGCGCCGATGCGGCCCAGCGTCTCGGCGGCGAGGTCGGCCAGTTCACTCTTGAAGGTAGCGAAGGTCTGTCCGGCGAAGCGGGCACAGGCCGTCCCGATGTCGCTGTCGCTGAGCGCGGCATAGATGCCGAGCAGGTTCGCCGCCTCCGGCCGGCCGGCCAAGCCCTCCGGCGTCGCCGGCAGGACCTCCGGGTCGGTCTTGGCCTTACGGATCTTGAGTGCGATGGCGTCCGCCTCGTCGGCGAGGTTGATCCGCGAGTAGTCGGACACGTCCGACTTGCTCATCTTCTTGGTGCCGTCGCGAAGCGACATCACCCGGGTAGCCGGCCCGAAGATCAGCGGCTCGACGATCGGGAAGAGGTCGCGGCCATAGTCGTTGTTGAACTTCTGGGCGATGTCGCGGGCGAGTTCCAGGTGCTGCTTCTGGTCTTCGCCCACCGGCACGTGGGTGGCCTTGTAGGCGAGAATGTCGGCAGCCATCAGGTTGGGATAGGCGTAGAGGCCGACGGACGCGTTCTCCCGATGCTTGCCCGCCTTTTCCTTGAACTGGGTCATCCGGTTGAGCCAGCCCAGTCGTGCTGTGCAGTTGAAGATCCAGGCGAGCTGGGCGTGGGCGGCGACGTGGCTCTGGACGAAGATGATGCTCGAACCGGGATCGACGCCGCAGGCGATCATCGCCGCCGCCGCCGTCCGCGAACTCGCCCGCAGCTCCTGCGGATCCTGCCAGACGGTGATCGCGTGCATGTCGACGACGCAGTACAGGCACTCGAACTGGTCCTGGAGGCGGACCCAGTTGCGGAGCGCGCCGAGATAGTTGCCGAGGTGCAGGTGGCCCGTCGGCTGGATGCCGGAGAAGATGCGGTTCAAGATCTAGCCCCTGAACCGTCATTACGAGGAGGCGGAGCCGACGCGGCAATCCAGACGCTCGCCTGGATCGCCACGTCGCTTCGCGGCTCGCGATGACGAGCGTTTGTGATTGCGGCGTTCCGAAAGGACCGCCGGTCTCCCCCGGATCACTGACGGCCTATTCCGGGCGAGGCATCGGTTTATGGACAGCCGGGCGCGGGTGGTCAAGCTGCGGCGTCGGGCCCCTTGACGAAGCCGCGGAGGTCGCGGAGACCGGCGGCGCCGAGCACCTGCGCCGCCAGCGCAAAGGTGGCCAGGCCCGAGCCAATCAGGATCGCGAGTGCGCCGATGCGCTGGGCCTGATCGCCGTCCAGCCAGGGGCCGAGCACCTGGAGGTGGAGGAAGGCGCAGACGCCGCCCATGATCGCCGTCGCCGCGATCGCCCTGGGCAGGCGCTGGCGCAGCCGCTGGTCGAAGCCGAGGTGGCCGCGCCGCCTGAGCACGACCGCCAGCGCCGCGGCGTTGATCCAAAAGGCGACCGCGGTCGAGATCGCAATGCCGACGTAGGAGAAGGGCCACATCAGGATCAGGTTGAGGCCGACGTTGATGACGGCGCAGGCCGCCGCGATCTTGACCGGCGTGCGCGTGTCTTCCCGGGCGAAGAAGCTGGGGGTCAGCGCCTTGATCAGGACGTAAGCCGGGAGCCCTGCGGCGTAGGCGGCCAAAGCATTCGCCGTCGCCTCGGCCTCCACGGGCCCGAAAGCGCCGCGCTCGAACAGCACCGACATCACCGGCGAGGCCAGCACGATCAGGCCGGTCGCCGCCGGCAGCGTCAGCAGCAGGGTGAACTCCAGCGCCCGGTTTTGGCTGTGCATGGCGGCGCGGGCGTGGCCGGCGCGGAGTTGGCGGGCGAGCAGGGGCAGTAGCGCCGTCGACACGGCGATGCCCACGACCCCGAGCGGAAGCTGGTTCACCCGGTCGGCGTAGAACAGGTAGGAGACCGAGCCCGGCGGCAGCCAGGAGGCCAGCGCCGTGTTGATGGTGAGGTTGACCTGGTAGATGCCGGCGCCCAGAGCCACCGGCAGCGCCCGGCGGATGAGGAGGCGCACCTCCGCGGCGTGAGCCGCGGCCGCGGCAGGCGCAGCCAGATCCCCGCCCGGCCGCAGAAGTAGAACAGCCAGAGAAACTGCAGCACGCCGGCGGCGGCCACGCCCCATGCCAGCGCATGGCCGGCCGTCGGCGTCAGCGGCGTCAGTGCCAGCGCCGCCGCGATCATCGCCAGATTGAGCAGGATCGGGGTCGCCGCCGCGGCGGCGAAGCGGCCGAGCGAGTTCAGATGCCGGCCATCAGCGAGACCAGGAGATGAACAGAGGTAGGGGAAGTTGATCCTGGCGAACTCGACCGCGAGCGCCACCTGCTCCGGCGCGTCGGCGAAGCCCGGCGCGATACGTAGATCAGCACCGGCATGGTGAGCTCGAAGGCGATGAGGAACACCAGCAGGGCGGTGAGCAGCACGCTGAAGGCCTGCTCGGCAAAGGCCACCGCCTGGGCCTCGCCTTCGGCCTCGACGCGCTTGGCGAACAGCGGCACGAAGGCGGCGGAAAACGCGCCCTCGGCGAAGAGCGCGCGGAACAGGTTGGGCAGGCGGAAGGCGACGAAGAAGGCGTCCGCCACCGGCCCGGCGCCGAGCACGGCGGCGATGAGCATGTCGCGGATGAAGCCGAGGACGCGGCTGACCATGGTCAGGCCGCCGATCGTGACGATCGAACGGAGGAGCACCATCCGGCTTATCTACCGGTTTTTGCGGCAC
>CAVVAX010000042.1:0-44700 GCA_963746275.1 uncultured Alphaproteobacteria bacterium | reverse complement strand
CGCCCGCGTTCTCGTCGTCAACCTCCGCCGGGTCGCCTTCGGCCTCGCCGTCCTCGGCGGCGGGGGCGGGCGCGGCTGTATGGATCTCGCCGAGACGGGCGCCCGGGAACGCGGCGAGGACCGCGCGCACCAGCGGATCGGCCTCCACCTCCCGGCGGCGCTCGGCCTCAAGCCGCCGGCGCTGGTCGAGCAGGGTCGGCTCGCCCGGCTCGTGCGAGATGGTGACGAGCCACGCCTGGGCGGTGTGGCGGGCGAGGAACTCGCGCAGGCGGCGGACGAGGTCGCCCGGCACGCCGTGGGCCAGGCGGATCTCGATCTGGCCGGGGGCGAAGCGGACGAGATGGACGTCGGCGACGAGGTGGCCGTAGAGGATCGCCTCGCGCTCCTCGCGGGCGAGATCGATCACGTCGGCGAAGCTGCGGAGCTGCGTCGCACCACCGCCCGCGGGCTGAAGCGCCGGTGGCGTGGCAATGGTCTCGGCAACGCTCTCCGCCGCCGGCTGGGGCTGCGGCGCGGCTGCGGCCGCCACCGGGGCGCGGGCGACGTTCGTCATCGTCGCTGGCGAGGACGCGCTGGCGGAGGGTCCGCGGCCGGTGGCCGGGGTGGGGGCGCCTCGACCCTCGGCCGACGCTGCCGCCGGGCCGGACGCGCCGGTGGCGGGGGCCGTGGCGCGGTCCGAGCCGGCGCCGCCGGCTCCATGTTGCGCCCGGCGCAAGGCCTCTGCCGGCGTCGGCAGCCGGGCGGCATAGGCGATACGGATCAGCACCATCTCGGCCGCCTGCAGCGGCGATGGCGCGGTGCGCACCTCGCCCAGGCCCTTGAGCAGCATCTGCCACAGCCGGGTTGCCTCGCCCATGGACAGGCTTTTGGCGATCTCGCCGCCGCGCACCCGCTCGGCCTCGGCCACGCCCGGAGCGTCCAGGCTGGCGGGATCGACCTTGATCCGGGTCAGCCAGTGGGTGAGGTCGAGCATGTCGCTGAGCATCTCGACCGGGTCGGCCCCGGCCTGGTACTGCGCCGCAACCAGCTCCAGCGCCTCGGCGATGGCTCCGCGCAGGACCGCGTCGGTGAGGTCGTAGGTGACGGTGCGGTCGGCGAGGCCCAGCATCCGCCGGACCGTCTCGTCGTCGACCTTGCCATCGGAATGGGCAATTGCCTGATCGAGCAGCGACAGCCCGTCGCGGACGCTGCCGTCGGCGGCGCGGGCGAGCAGATGCAGCGCCGGGGCGGTGATGCTGGCGCCTTCGCGCCCCGCGATGTCGGCCAGGTGCTGGGCCAGGCGTTCCTGGTCGATCCGGCGCAGATCGAACCGCTGGCAGCGCGACAACACCGTGATCGGCACCTTGCGGATCTCGGTGGTGGCGAAGACGAAGCGGACGTGCTCGGGCGGCTCCTCCAGCGTCTTCAACAGGGCGTTGAACGCGTTGCGCGAGAGCATGTGGACTTCGTCGATGATGTAGATCTTGTAGCGGGCCGAGGTGGGGCGGTAGCGGGTGCCGTCCAGGAGCTCGCGGATCTCGTCGACGCCGGTCCGGCTGGCGGCGTCCATCTCGATCACGTCCATGTGCCGGTCGGCGGCGACGGCCGTGCAATGCTGGCAGACGCCGCAGGGCGCGGGCGTCGGGCCGCCGCTGCCGTCGGCGCTGATGCAGTTGAGCGCCCGGGCGATGATCCGCGCCGTCGTCGTCTTGCCGATGCCGCGCACGCCGGACAGCATGAAGGCGTGGGCGAGACGGCCCGAGGCCAGTGCGTTGGTCAGGGTCCTGACCATCGCCTCCTGGCCGATAAGATCGGCGAAGATGGTGGGCCGGTACTTCCGCGCCAGCACCCGATATCCGGCTGGCGCCTCGGCAGCGGTCCCGGGCGGGGGCAGCCCAAGGCCTTCGGCCGGATCGGCCGCGGCCAAGTCCGCTTCGGCGTGGCTCTCGCTCAGGTCATCGGCCGGCGGCAAGACCTTCTCCCGACGCCACCTCGGGCGTCGTTCGCTGCTGTCGCGCGATGAGGTGGGAGACTGAACGAGCGACCCGGACCAGAACTCGTTACGGCTGCTTCCTTCCGGATCTGACCGGGTTGGCGAGGGGCCCGTCCGCCGCCAGCCTCCCGAAGGCACTATATCAGCCGGCCCGGCATGGCAGACAAGCACCTTTGCCATCCGCCTTTGCCACATCAGCCCGCGCCGCCATGCTGCTTGCTCGCATCTGCCACGCGTCTGACTCGCATCCGCGCCGCCCATTGCCGAAACTCCGCCGCTATGTCAGGCTTCCTGCGCCATGCAGGGACTGCACTACACTCAGGTGCCGCTCGACCGCGCCGAGCCGATGCGCCATGACGCCGACTGGCAGCGCGAGCGGCTCGCTGACCCGTCCAGTCGGGTCTTCCCGGTGTGGCGCAGCCGCAGCCTGATCGGCCCAGGCGATGTGCCGCAGGCCGTAGCACTGTCACCGGAAGCAGACCTCCTCGCGCGGGCCGAGGAGATCGTCTTCCTCGGCCTCGACGGCGAGGGCCGCGCCTGCTTCGCCGCCGACGTCTCCGGCTTTGACGAGGCGGAGGTGGGTGAGCCGGCCGACGGCGCGCGCTTCACTGAGTTGCGCCGGGTTGGCGCGCTCCTCGACCGGGGCCAGGGCGCGGTCCTCGCCTATGCCCGCGGCCTGCTCCACTGGCACCGCCGGCACCGCTTCTGCGGCGGCTGCGGCGCGGCGACGGAAAGCCGGGACGGCGGGCACATTCGCGCCTGCATTGATCCGGCCTGTGGCGCGCATCACTTCCCACGCACGGATCCCGCCGTCATCATGCTGATCACCCGCGAGGTCGGTGACGGGCAGTGCCTGCTGGCCCGGCAGGCGCGCTGGCCGAGGGGCATGATGTCGACGCTCGCTGGCTTCGTCGAGCCAGGTGAGAGCCTCGAAGAGGCGGTGATGCGCGAGATCGAGGAGGAGACTGGCATAAGCATTGCTTTTCCCAGCTACCGAGGCTCGCAGCCATGGCCTTTTCCGTCGTCGCTGATGCTGGGGTTCAGGGCCGAGACCGAGGCCGACGCGGTGCTGCGGGTCAACGCGGCGGAACTCGAAGACGCGCGCTGGTTCAGCCGCGACGAGATCCGCGATCGGCGCAGCATCGGGCTTGTCCTGCCCGGGCGGGACTCGATCGCGCGACGGCTGATCGAAGAGTGGGTGGAGGAAGGCGAGGGGGGAAGGACAGCGCAAACGGAGGAGGCGGAGCCGTGTCCGGCGTTGTGAAGATCAGGGATGCCCGAATTGGCGATGCCGATGGCATGGCCGCACTGTATGTTGATGCTTGGCGGACGGCCTACCCAGGCATGGTTCCGGACAAGGTGCTGGTCCGCATGTCCAGGCGCGACCAGGCCATGCAATGGGCGCATGCCATCGCGGCGCGGCCGTCCACGGATGCCATCCTCGTCGCCGAGCTCGGCCGTGCCGGCATCGTCGCCTTCGGCAGCTGCGGGCCGGCGCGGCGGACGATCCTGGAGCAGGCCGGCGAGATCTACACGCTCTACGTCCGCCCCGGCTTCCAGGACCGTGGACTGGGCCGCGAGCTTCTCTGCCGGCTGTTCGACCGGTCGATCGACAACGGCCTGACCTCGGCGCTGGTCTGGGTTCTTTCCGCCAACCCGGCGCGGTACTTCTACGCGGCGATGGGCGCGCGCCCGGTCGCGGAACGGACCGAGCGGCTGTGGGGGTGTGACCTGCCCCAGACGGCGTACGGGTGGGCGGACCTCAGGACCGTGAACACCCCACGGCGCAGCGCCCGCGAGCAGTAGCGCCGCAGCGAGCGCCCGCGGACAGTAGAAGCGAACGAGGCCGCTTAGCGGACCGATCGCGATCTGCTACATACTCTGCCGGCCGACGGGGGCGCGGCCGAAAGGTCATCTTAATCCTGCCGAAGCGATGATGCAGCGTCAGCTTCGCATGAGGGCAGCGGCAAGCGCCGCCGCTGCGGCGAATGCTTGATCGATCTCGAGACCATCGCCAGCCGAAGGCCTCCATGAACCTCAACCGCTTTCGCCAACGCCTGCGCCGTTTGTGCGCGCCGCTCCTGTCCCGGCGCCGCCTGCTCGTGGTCCTGCCCTGGCTGCCGATCCTGGGCCTCGGCGGCGCGGCCGCCGTCCGCCTGCTCGATCTCCACTTCTGGCCGGCCGAGCTGCTGTGGCATTTCACCGAGACCTTCTTTCTCGTCGGCCTCGCACTCACGGTCTTCCTGGTCGTGGCGGGCTGCTTCATCCCCGCGTCCGTCACGGCTGTGCTGACGATCTATTTCGGCTTCGCCGCGGCCAACGTTCCGGGGGTCGCGCCCAGCCAGGCGACGTCGCTGCTGCCGATTGCTCACGCGCGGGCAGGCGAGACGGCTCGGGCCGATACGGTCAGCCTCCGCCTGGTCACGCACAATCTGTATGTCCGCAACGACCGTCTCGAAGACCTCGCTGACTGGCTGGAGCGGCAGGACGCGGACGTGATTGTCTTCCAGGAGACGAAAGAGCAGACCGCGGCCGTCATGGCCGCGGCAAAAGACCGCTACCCGCATCAATTCTTCGGCTGGCCCAAGAACTACGTCGAGCGCCCGGAGCTGCGGGCAGAGTTGAATGGCGTCGCCATCCTGTCGCGCTATCCGCTGCGCGATCCGTTCGTCTTTCGCCAGACCAGGTATGCCGCCCCCGCCGCCGTCGCCGACCTGGTGCTGCCGGGCGGATCGCGGGCGCGGGTGGTCGTGGTGCACACGTCGAACCCCGTGCGCCGCTCGGGGCTGCGCAGCCGCAACCAGCTCATGGCCAACCTCGCCCAGGAGTTGAAGGGCTACGACGGGCCGCTCATCGTCGCCGGCGACTTCAACGCGACGCCGTACACCCCGGCCTTCGCGCATTTCCTCCACGATGCTGGGCTCACGACGGTCCGGGCCTATCCCGGCACCTACCCGCAGATCGCCGGCGACTTCGGCCTGGCCATCGACCACGTCCTGGTCCGCGGGATCCGCATCGTCGACATCGAGGCGCTGGATGCGTTCGGCTCCGACCATCGGCCCTTGCGCGCCGACCTGGTCGTGCCGCGCCGCCAGCAGGGTCCGTAGCAAGCCGCGCACGAGCCGGCGCCGCCGAAAAGACGGCGTGATGTGCCATGAGGAAAACGCTGGTAGTGTTCGCCTCTGCTGCCGCTAGGTCCGTTTCCCCGCATGATGTCATTCATCCCGACGTTCGAGGCGCATGCCCCGCTCAACCACGCGATCGTTGGAGCGATTGGCACGATCCGCGAGTACCGCGGCAAAGAAGCCCTGTATCGTCAGCAAGCGCCGCAGGTCCTCGAAACGCTGCGGCAGGTGGCCGTCATTCAGAGTGTCGAGTCGTCGAACCGCATCGAGCAGGTGATCGCGCCGCCGAAGCGGATCAGGGATCTCGTGGAGCAAAAGACACAGCCGCGGAACCGCTCGGAGCAGGAGATCAGCGGCTACCGCGACGTTCTCAACACGATCCACCGGGATCACGACTCGATCCCGTTCTCGCCGAGCGTGGTGCTGCAGTTCCACCGCGATCTGTTTGCGTACACAAGTGCTGGAGGCGGTCGCTGGAAGATCGCCGACAACACCATCGCGGAGATCGACCCTGATGGAACGCGCCGGCTGCGGTTTCAGCCTCTGCCGGCGGACCGCACGGCAGAAGCGATGGCAGAGCTGCACGCTCGTTTCAACGCCACCTGGGAGGATGGCCGGATCGAGCGGTTGCTGCTGATCGCGGCCTACGTGCTCGATTTCCTCTGCATCCATCCGTTTGCCGATGGCAACGGCCGCATGGCGAGGCTGTTGTCGTTGTTGCTGTTGTACCGCGCGGGCTACGACGTTGGCCGGTTCATCAGCCTCGAGCGGATCATCGAGGAGAGCAAGGAGTCCTACTACGAGACGCTATACCTCTGTTCGCAAGGCTGGCACGACGCCGAACATGACCTGGCGCCCTGGACGGAGTACGTCCTTGGCGTGATCGTCCGGGCCTATGGCGATTTCGAGGACAGGGTCGGTCTGATCACCCAGGCGCGAGGCGCCAAGTCGGAGATGGTGCGCGCCGCCATCCGCACCTTTTCCAGGCCCTTCGCCGTTCGCGAGCTTCAAGTCTCGTGTCCGAACGTGGGCATCGACCTCATCCGCAGCGTTCTTCGTCAAGAGCGCGAGGCTGGTCGGGTGGAGGCTCTGGGGCGCGGCAGGGATGCGCTTTGGGCGCGGCGGATATAGGTACTGTCGCAGTTAATTAGGTAGTGAACTGGCACTCAGTACCTAATTGGCTCGACCGATGATCGGCTATTCCGCGGCGGCGCTGCGGGCTGGGAGTGGCCGGTTGCGGGCGTCGACATACACCGTGCGGGGGCGCCAGGAGCGCGCCGCTTCCGCCGGAACGGAGACGTAGGCGGCGATGATGATGATGTCGCCGGTCCCGGCCAGATGCGCCGCGGCGCCATTGATGCAGATGCAGCCGCTGCCCGTCTCGCCCTCGATCACGTAGGTCTCGAACCGGGCGCCGTTCGTGACGTTGTAGATCTGCACCTGCTGGAAGGCGACGATGCCGGCCAGGTCCATCAGCGTCCGGTCGATGGTGATGCTGCCCTCGTAGTGGAGGTCGGCATCCGTCACTGTGGCCCGGTGGATCTTGGCCAGCAGCACGGGAACCTGAATCGGGACGACGTGGCCGCTGACGTCGCTCATGCGCATTGTCTCCAGATCGGTCACTTCGGGCAGTCGCCAAGACGCTTCGCCACAAGGTGCTCGCTGTCGCCGCTCTTGGCCAGCACGCCCCGGTTCTCGACAGTGACCTCGTAGGCGTCCGGGACCTTGATCAGGGCGGTGCTCCGCGACGAGCCCTCGCCGGCGTTCGCCAGCATGCACTCGGCGGTGGTCACGTAGCGATCGTCCGCGGCCTTGACCGTCTTCACCTTGCAGCCGGCGCGCCCCGATGCCTCTTGCTGCTTTTCCCACTCGGCCACCGGATCCGCACAGCCCTGCCGCTCGATCGTCGTCGGCTTGCCGGCGGTGGTACTCGTCCGGGTGAACTGCCACAGGCCCGGCTTGAGCGCCGGCCAGTCGACGTCCGCTGCCGATCCGGGCGACGGCGTCAGCCCCAGCCCCATAGTTAGGGTCAGCGCCGCAAGCCCGCCCAACGATCCGACCGCACCTGGCCTCATCTCGCTCCCCCTCGCAGCCCGTCTGTCTTCCGTCCTTGTCCGGCGGACGGTTATGCCGCAAAAGGCCGCGGATGTTAATGGCGAAGCGGCTGCACCCGGGGTGGCAAGCGACGCCGAGCCGAGTAAGGGACGCGGGGCGCGCGGGCGATGGCAGCCGAATGGAGCCTTCCCGAACTGGCGACGATGGTCGCGGCCCTGCTCGCCGCCGGCGTCGCCGCCGGGCTGCTGGCGGGGCTCCTCGGGGTCGGCGGCGGGATCGTCATCGTCCCGGTGCTGTTCCACCTGTTCAGCCTGCTCGGCTTTCCGGAGGACGTGCGCATGCACGCCGCCGTCGGCACCTCCTTCGCCACCATCATGCCGACCTCGATCATCTCGGCCCGTGCTCATGCCCGCCGGGGTGCGGTCGACGCCCATCTGCTGCGGGCACTGGGGCCTCCCGTATTCGTAGCGACCTTGGCCGGAACGGCGGTCGCGGGGTCCGTTCGCGGCGACGTGTTGACGGCGGTGTTCGCCGTCGTCGCGCTGGCCGTTGCTGCCAACATGGCCTTCGGCATCGAGGGCAAGGCGATCCGCAACGGGCTGCCCGGAGGCTGGCGCACCTGGGCGCTTGGCGGGCTCATCGGTGGCATTTCCTCGATGATGGGGATCGGCGGCGGCTCGCTCAGCGTTCCGGTGATGAGCGCATGTGGCTATTCGATCCGCACAGCGGTCGGTACCGCCGCCGCCATCGGCCTGATCATCGCCGTCCCCGGCGCCGTCGGCTTCGCCGCCAGCGGCTGGGGCGAAGCCGGGCTACCGCCCGGCAGCCTCGGCTACGTTAACCTGATCGGCTTTGCGCTCGTCGTGCCGACGACGATGCTGGCGGCTCCCTGGGGCGCGCGCATCGCCCATGCCGTCAGGCCCCAGCTCCTGCGCAAGGCCTTCGCCGTGTTCCTCTGCCTGACCGCGCTCCGGATGATCTATGGCCTCATAACCTGACTGGATTGGCGAACTTCTGCTGCGGCCTGCCTGCGCTTTGCAAGCACGCGTTCTTCCAGCCATCCGGCTAGGGTGTCGACCTCTTCGATTGCGGCAAAGACCATCTATGGAGCAACATACAGGCGTGGAGTTCTTTCCTATATCAGCAGACAGTATCTTATCGATTTCGCTAACGAAGAAAAGCTGGGGAAACTTCTGCTGGTCGTTGGTCGTATGGCGGACGCCCATGGTGCTGATGACATCAGGGTGCTGGTCTCTGTGCCGTGCCAATACGACCTGTTCGAGAAGGCAACGGTCTGCAGGGCAATCATCCCAGGATAAATCCAATACTTCGCCGAATAAGGTCATATAACCTTGGAAAAAACCGTTCTTGGACGACTTCTTGCATTTTTCTTCTTCCCAGGTAACCCCAAGTTCATGCTCCCATGTTTTAAAGTTTAATTGCAGCGATGCTGACAACATCGAAATGCAGGCCCGTCCCAAGACGTTCAGCCCTTCGCCGGCCTCCATCCACTCAACCAGAAAGGCTGGCTCGCTGTTCTCGCTGTCTATATAGGGAGGACTATAGAATGGCTCTTCGTTCGCATCGATTTTGCGAATTATTTCCCGGAACGGTGCCCCCGCCGTTTCGTAGAAATAGCGAATAAACTTCGTGCGCGTCGTCAGAAAAAGTAAAACGTCCATCAAGTATTCCCTGAGGGTTTAGACGCATGAGGAATATGTCTCTGCATCAGGTCGGCGTCGAGCGGGCGATTCCGGCTTTCGGCGCGCTCGAACTGCGCTTACAGCGGGATGAGTTACGGGTGAGAGGCCCCGCCGGAACCAGAGGGATAAGTCTTCCGTCGAGGCGGTTTGAATCGCTCTGAGAACTACAATGTCCTCTTCCAATAATGAAATATCCTGTGATCGGGCATCTGAATCACCAGTATGTGTCAAGAACACCATGAATACGTTGTTGCGGCGCAGGAGCTGCATACCACCCTGAGCAAAATTATCCGCTACTCCTCCGCGTGGCGTTCGAGGCGGTAGGGATGCTGCGGGTAGATCCCGAGGATGCGGACCTCACGGGAGAAAAAGTCGAGCTCTTCGAGCGCCAAGCGGACGTTGTGGTGGTCGGGGTGGCCTTCAATCTCGGCGTAGAACTGGGCCGCGTTGAACCGGCCGCCGACGAGGTAGCTTTCGAGCTTGGTCATGTTGACGCCGTTGGTGGCGAAGCCGCCCATAGCCTTGTAGAGGGCCGCAGGCACGTTGCGGACGCGGAAGACGAAGCTGGTCATGCACGGCCCCGATTTTGGGTGCGGCACGATCGGCTCGCGGGCCATGATCAGGAACCGGGTGGTGTTGTGCTCGGCGTCCTCGATGTTGGCGCGCAGGCTGGTCAGGCCGTAGACGTCGCCGGCGAGCTCCGAGGCGATCACCGCCTGGGTGAGGTCCCCGGCCCGGGCAATCTCGGCGGCGGCGCCGGCGGTGTCCACCCGCACCACCGGTTGCAGGCCGAGCTCGGCGATCATCAGCCGGCACTGGTTCAGCGCGTGGATGTGGCTGTGGACGTGGGTCAGCATCTCGATCCGGGCGCCGGGCAGGGCGAGCAGGTGGTGGTTGATGCGCTGGTAGTGCTCGCCAATGATGTGCAGCCCCGAGCTCGGCAGCAGGTGGTGGATGTCGGCCACCCGTCCGGCGACCGAGTTCTCGATCGGGATCATCGCCAACCCGGCCCGCCTCTCGCGCACGGCGCCGAAGGCGTCCTCGAACGAGCGGCAGGGAAGCGTCTTCAGCTCCGGGCGCGAGATGCGGCAGGCGAGATCGGAGTAGGCGCCGGGCTCGCCCTGGAAGGCGATGATCCGGCTCGGATCGATGCCGGTTGCGGCGGCAGGCTCGCTCATCGCGGTGCCGCCAGCAGGGCCCGCGCGCGCTCCAGGTCCGCCGGCGTGTCCACCCCGAACGGGACGGTCGCGACCACCGCGGCGTCGATCCGCATCCCGTTCTCAAGCGCGCGGAGCTGCTCAAGCCGCTCGCGCCGCTCGATGATCCCAGGCGTTAGCGCGACGAAGCGGGCTAGCGCCGCCCGCCGGTAGGCATAGATGCCGATGTGGTGGAAGTGCTGGCCCTCGCCCCAGGGGACGGCGGCGCGGCTGAAATAGATCGCCCGGCCGATGGTCGCATCCCCCGCGAGCGACACCACCGCTTTGACGACGTTGGGATCGTCCCGCTCCGCCGCCTCGGTGATCGGCGAGACCAGCGTGGCGATGGCGACGCGCGCCTCCGCGAGCGGGGAGAGCACGGCGCGGACGACCGCAGGATCGACCGTCGGCAGGTCGCCCTGCAGGTTGACGACGACGTCGTGCGTGCTCTCGGGATCGACCCGCACGAGCGCCTCGAAGATGCGGTCGGAGCCGGACGGGTGGTCGGGGCGTGTGAGCACTGCCGTCCCGCCGGCCGCTTCCACGGCTTCGGCAATTCCGGTTTCGGCGCAGGCGACGACGACCGGGCCGACGTCCGCCTCCATCGCCCGCTGCCAGACGTGGACGATCATCGGCCGGCCGGCGATGTCGGCCAGCGGCTTGCCCGGCAGCCTGGTGGAGGCCATGCGCGCCGGCACGATGATGATGGGGCGGGGGTGCGCGGACGCAGGAGCAGACATGGGCCCGGCACATAGCATAAGCGGTGTGCGTTGCAACAGATTTGGCCAGCCGGGAATTGCGCTGGCCGGCGGCTTGGCGCTACATTCGCCCCGGCCGACCGGAGGGGAAGGGCGGCCAACGGGACACGGGACGAACAACAACATGCACTTCTCTCTGCTGGAAAAACTCGGTGCCTCCGCCCTGATCTGCGCCTGGCTGCTGTACGGCGCGAATTTCCTTGGCAACACCCTGGTGAGCGTCGACGAGCACGTTGCGCAGCTCCCGGGTGCGGAGACGCAGGAGGCGGCGGACACCGCGGCGGCGCCCGCGGAGGAGCCGGCGGCGGACCTGGGCACGCTGCTCGCCGCTGCCGATCCGGCGGCAGGAGAGAAGGTTTTCGGCAAGTGCAAGTCCTGCCACGGCGTCGAGGCCGGAGGTCCCAACAAGGTCGGGCCGAACCTGCACAACGTCGTCGGCGCCGATAAGGCCCATCACGAGGGCTTCGCCTACTCGGCCGCGCTGGCGGGAATGGAAGGGACCTGGACCTACGAGAACCTCGACCATTTCCTGACCAACCCCAAGGCCTACGTCGCCGGGACGAAGATGAGCTTCGCCGGGCTGAGCAAGCCCTCCGAGCGCGCGGACGTGATCGCTTACCTGCGCGCCAACACCGAGAATCCACCGCCGCTGCCCGAGCCGGTGGCGAAGGCCGAGCCGGAACCGGCCGCCGTTGCCGTGCCGCCGGCGACCGAGGCCGCGACCGAGGGCGCAGAGGAGCAGAGCACGGCGGACGACGCTGCCAAACCGGCGCCGGCAGCCGACACGCCCGCCGGAACTGGAGGCGGACAGCAGACGGCTCCCGAGCCTGCCGACGGGTCGGCCGCCGAGCCGCCGGCCGAGGCGGAACCAGACCAGCAATGAGCATGGATGAGGCCTTCGCCGTCGCCGCCGTTGCCGCCGAGCGCATGGCGGACGCGGTGAGGCCGATCGTGCTCAGTTACTTCCGCGGCAACGTGCCGACCGAGGCCAAGCCCGACCACACGCCCGTGACCGCCGCCGATCGGGAGGCCGAGACGCGGATGCGCGAGATGATCGAGGAAGCCTTCCCCGGCCACGGCATCCTTGGCGAGGAGCACGGCAGCGTCCGCCTCGACGCCGAGAACGTCTGGGTGCTCGACCCGATCGACGGGACCAAGTCGTTCATCACCGGCAAGCCGCTGTTCGGCACGCTGATCGCGCTGGTCCATCGCGGCCGCCCCGTGGTCGGCATCATCGATGCGCCGGCGCTGGACGAGCGCTGGATCGGCATCGAGGGCCGGCCGACGACGCTGAACGGCGCCGCGGTCGGTGTTCGCCCATGCCCCGCTCTCGACCAGGCGTGGGTTTACGCGACCGCGCCGGAAATGTTCGTCGGCTCCGATGACGCGGCCTTCGACCGCCTGCGGCGGAGCTGCCGCGGCGTCGTCTACGGCGCCGACTGCTATGCCTACGGGCTCTTGGCCAACGGGACGGTCGATGTCGTCTGCGAGGCGTCGACCAAGCCCTACGACTACTGCGCTCTGGTCCCGGTCGTGCGCGGCGCCGGTGGCATCATCAGCGATTGGGCCGGCCAGCCGCTCGGGCTCGGCTCCGACGGGCGCGTGCTCGCCGCCGGCGATGCCGCCGCTCACGCCGCGGCCCTTCAGATCCTGGCCGGTTGATCTACCAACTGGGGAACAGAAAGCCGTTGTCGCGAGCCGCGAAGCGGCGTGGCGATCCAGGGCTAGGTATCTCTGGATTGCTTCGTCGGCATTCGCCTCCTCGCAATGACGCATCCTTTCCAAGTCGTGGCAGGGCGTTCGCGTTTGCGCTTGCGCTTTTGTTCCTAGCGCTGGCTCTGCCCGGAAACGCGGCGGCGGCCGAGTCGGTCATCCACCGCGGCCACGCCATTTCGATGTTCGGCGAGCCGGCGTACCCGTCGGGCTTCAGCCACTTCGCCTACGTCAATCCCAATGCGCCAAAGACCGGGACCATGCGCCTCGGCGTCACCGGCACCTTCGACAGCTTCAACCCTTACGTCATCAAAGGCAACGCCGCCGCCGCCGGCGAGGCGGAGACACTGACGGTCCCGAGCGCCGACGAGCCGTTCACCCAGTATGGCCTCATCGCCGACGAGATCGTCTGGCCCGAGGACCGCTCGTGGGTCGAGTTCAAGCTGCGTCCAGAGGCCCGCTGGCACGACGGCCGGCCGATCACCGTGGACGACGTGATCTTTTCCCTGGAGACGCTGAAGACCAAGGGCGCGCCCTTCTATCGCTTTTACTTCGCCGCCGTCGGCAGCGTGAAGGAGACCGTGCCGGGCCGCGTCCGTTTCGACTTCAACCAGGCCGGCAACCGCGAGCTGCCGCTGATCGTCGGGCAGATGCCGATCCTGCCCAAGCACTACTGGGAGACGCGCGACTTCGAGCGCTCGACGCTGGAGCCGCCGCTGTCCAGCGGCCCCTACCGCATCACCGCTTTCGAGCCGGGCCGCTATGTGGTCACCGAGCGGGTCGAGGACTACTGGGGGCGGACCTTGGCCGTCAACGTCGGGCAGAACAACTTCGAGCGCATCCGCTACGAGTACTTCCGCGACGACACCATCCAGCGCCAGGCGCTGAAGGGCGGCGCCATCGACCTCAGGCTGGAGAACCAGGCGAAGGCCTGGGCGCTCGACTACGACGTTCCGGCGGTGCGCGAGGGCTGGCTTCTGAAGGAGGAGATCGCCCACGAGCGGCCGACGGGGATGCAGGCCTTCGTCCTCAACAGCCGCCGCCCGGTCTTCGCCGACCCAAAGGTCCGCGAGGCCCTGGGTTACGCCTTCGACTTTGAATGGACCAACCGCGTCCTGTTCTTCGGCCAGTACAGCCGCACCGAGAGCTACTTCGCAAACTCGGAGCTCGCCTCCCGCGGCGTGCCCGAAGGCGAGGAGCTGGCGCTGCTGGAAAAGCACAAGGGCAAGGTGCCGGAGCGGGTGTTCGGCCCGGCCTACCAGGCGCCGACGACCGACGGCAGCGGCTGGCCGCGGGCGAACCTGGAGACGGCGCTGGCCCTGCTCGGCGAGGCCGGCTGGCGCGTCCGCGACATGGTGCTGGTCAACGACGCCACAGGCGAGCCGATGCGCTTCGAGATCCTGCTGGTGAGCCAAGCCTTCGAGCGGGTGGTGCTGCCGTTCGTGCGCAACCTGAAGCGGCTCGGCATCGAGGCGAGTGTGCGCCTGGTCGACGATTCCCAGTACATCAACCGGATGCGCGACTTCGACTTCGACGTCTCGGTGGTCGTCTGGCCACAGTCGGAAAGCCCGGGCAACGAGCAGCAGACCTACTGGGGCTCCGAGGCCGCGACGACGCCTGGCTCGCGCAACTACGCCGGCATTGCCGACGAGGCGGTGGACGCGCTGATCGCGGCAGTTGATCTCGGCGCCAGACCGCGACAGCCTGGTCGCGCGCACGCGGGCGCTGGATCGGGTTCTGCTGTGGAGCTTCTACGTCATCCCCAACTGGTATTCGGGCGTCGATCGCTACGTCTTCTGGAACAAGTTTTCGAGGCCGGAGGTGACGCCGCGGCGCGGCACCTCTCTCGCCTTCTGGTGGTTCGACGCGGAGAAGGCGGAGCGTTTGGAGCAACGGCTCGCCGCCACCGACGCCGCGGTGCTTGCCGGCGCCGATCCGACCGCGGTTGGCCAAGGTGCTGACGGGGACGGCGGGCCGGGGCCGCTGGCGTTGGCCGCGGCCGTGGGCGCTTTGGCCGCGATCGGCTACCTCGTGCTCCGCCGGGCGATGCAGGGGCGGGCGGAGACGCGACAATGACGGCCTACATCATCCGCCGGCTGCTGCTGATCGTGCCCACCCTGTTCGCGATCATGGTGATCAACTTCGTGATCATCCAGACGGCGCCCGGCGGCCCGGTGGAGCAGGTCATCGCCCAGCTCACCGGCCAGGGCGCCGACATCACCCAGCGGGTCACCCGCGCCGGCGCCGGCGATACCCTCGGCGGGGCGGCGGGACCCGCGACGGGCGCCGGCCCGGTCGGCCAGTACCGTGGCGCGCAGGGGTTGGACCCCGAGTTCATCGCCCAGCTGGAGAAGCAGTTCGGCTTCGACAAGCCGCTGCACGAGCGCTTCCTCCAGATGATGGGCAACTACCTCGTCTTCGACTTCGGCGAGAGCTACTTCCGCAATCAGAGCGTCGTCGACCTGGTCCTCGACAAGATGCCGGTGTCGATCTCGCTCGGGCTGTGGACGACGCTGCTTACCTACCTGATCTCGATCCCCCTCGGCATCGTCAAGGCGGTGCGCGACGGCTCGCGCTTCGACGTCTGGTCCAGCGTCGCCGTCGTCATCGGCAACGCCGTGCCGGCGTTCCTGTTCGCCGTCTTCCTGCTCGTCGTGTTTGCCGGCGGCAGCTACCTCGACTGGTTTCCGCTGCGCGGGCTCACCTCCGACGACTGGGCGGAGCTGAGCTGGCCCCAGCGCATCGTCGACTACGTCTGGCACATCACGCTGCCGGTCACGGCCATGGTGATCGGCGGCTTCGCCACCCTGACGATGCTGACCAAGAACTCCTTCCTCGATCAGATCCACCAGCAATACGTGATGACCGCCCGCTCCAAGGGCCTCTCCGAGCGGCGCGTGCTCTATGGCCACGTCTTCCGCAACGCCATGCTGATCGTCATCGCCGGCTTTCCCGGCGCCTTCGTCGGCATCCTCTTCACCGGCACGGTCTTCATCGAGATCATCTTCTCCCTCGACGGCCTCGGCCTGCTCGGCTTCGAGGCGGCGTTCAACCGCGACTACCCGCTGATGTTCGGCACCCTCTACTTCTTCTCGCTGGTCGGGCCTCTGCTCAACCTGGTCGGCGACGTCATGTACACGATCGTCGATCCGCGCATCGACTTCGAGGCGCGGGCGAGATGAACGAGGCACGCCCGGACGGGCGGCTGCTCGGGATGAAGCTCACGCCGCTGACCCGGCGGCGGATCGAGAACTTCAAGGCCAACCGCCGCGGCTTCTGGTCGCTCTGGATCTTCCTTGGGCTGTTCGTGCTCAGCCTGTTCGCCGAGTTCATCGCCAACGACCGGCCGATCCTGGTCGTCCACGATGGCCGGGTGTTCATGCCGATCTTTCGCGCCCAGCCGGAGACGGCCTTCGGCGGGACGCTGCCGACCGAGGCCGACTTCGGCGATCCCGAGGTGCGTCGGCTGATCGACGAGAAGGGCTGGATGCTGATGCCGCCCGTCCGTTTCAACCACCGCACCGTCGCCTGGGACCTGCCGGAGCCGGCGCCGTCCCCGCCAGACGCCCAGCACTGGCTCGGCACCGACGACCAGGCCCGCGATGTCCTCGCCCGGACCATCTACGGCTTCCGCATCTCGGTGCTGTTCGGCATCACGCTCACCTTCGTCTCGACCCTGGTCGGCGTCGCCGCCGGCGCCATCCAGGGGTACTTCGGCGGCTGGGTCGACCTGTCGCTGCAGCGGTTCATGGAGGTGTGGTCGTCGGTGCCGATCCTCTACGTCCTGATCATCCTGGCCAGCATCATCGAGCCGAACTTCTGGTGGCTGCTCGGCATCCTGCTGCTGTTCCAGTGGATGAGCATCGTCGGCGTCGTCCGCGCCGAGTTTCTCCGCGCCCGCAACCTCGACTACGTGCGCGCCGCCCAGGCGTTGGGCGCATCCGATCCGGTGATCATGGCCCGGCACGTGCTGCCGAACGCCATGGTCGCGACCATCACCTTCGTCCCCTTCATCCTCGCCGGCTCGGTGACCGCGCTGACGGGGCTCGACTTCCTCGGCATCGGCCTGCCGCCGGGCTCCGCCTCCCTTGGCGAGCTGCTGGCCCAGGGCAAGGCCAACCTGCAGGCGCCGTGGCTGGGGCTCACCGGCTTCTTCGTCATCGCCCTGATGCTGTCGCTCCTGATCTTCGTCGGCGAGGCGGTGCGCGACGCCTTCGACCCGCGCAAGGCCATCGCCGGACTTACGGGCGCGCCGAGCCCGACCGCCACCGGTCTGGCGGCGCCGGCGCCGGTCCGGGCGGGCGAGTAGCATGCGGCAGGCAACGGCCTACGATGGCGCGCCGCTGCTGGAGGTCGACGGGCTCTCGGTCTCGTTCGGCCGGGGCGAGCGCGAGGTCAAGGCGGTCGAGGGCGCGGCGTTCAGCCTGGACAAGGGGCAGACGCTGGCCATTGTCGGCGAGAGCGGCTCCGGCAAGTCGGTGACCGCGCTCAGCATCATGCGCCTCTTGCCCGAGCCGGCCGCCTGGCATCCGCGGGGGCGGGTGCGCCTCAACGGCGAGGAGCTGCTGAGCGCGCCGCACGCGCGGATGCGGGCTTTGCGCGGCGACCGGATGACGATGATCTTCCAGGAGCCGCTGACCTCGCTGAACCCGCTGCACACGATCGAAAAGCAGATCGCCGAGCCGCTCCTGGTCCACCGGGGCTTAAGCCGCAGGCAGGCGCATGCGCGCGTCCTCGAGCTGCTCGACCTGGTGGGCTTGAGCGAGGCGCGCGACCGGCTTGACGCCTACCCGCACCAGTTCTCCGGCGGCCAGCAGCAGCGGGTGATGATCGCCATGGCTTTGGCCAATGAGCCGGACCTGCTGATCGCCGACGAGCCGACGACGGCGCTGGACGTCACCATCCAGGCGCAGATCCTGAAGCTCCTGAAGGATTTGCAGGCGCGCATGCACATGGCGCTGCTGCTGATCACCCACGACCTCGGCATCGTCCGCCGGGTGGCGGAGAGGGTGTGCGTGATGTGCGCCGGGCACATCGTCGAGCAGGGGCGGGTGGCCGACGTGTTCGCCCAGCCGCAGCATCCCTACACCCAGCGCCTCCTCGCCGCCGAGCCTAAGGGCCGCCCCGATCCGGCGCCGGCTGGAGCCGAGGTGGTGATGGCGGCGCGCGACACCCGCGTCTGGTTCCCGATCAAGCGCGGCGTGCTCAGGCGACCGTGGGCCACGTCAAGGCGGTGGATGGGATCACGCTCACCCTGCGGCGCGGCCATACCCTGGGCGTCGTCGGCGAAAGCGGTTCGGGCAAGACCACGCTGGGCCGCGCCCTGATCCGGCTGGAGAAGAGCGAGGGTCGGATCACCTTCGTCGGCCGCGACCTGCAGGGCCTATCGGGCCGCGAGCTCCGGCCGCTTCGCCGGCGCATGCAGATCGTCTTCCAGGACCCCTACGGCAGCCTGAGCCCCCGACTATCGGTCGGGCAGATCGTCGAGGAGGGGTTGCGCATCCACCGCCTCGGCGGTACGGCCGACGAGCGGCGGGCGGCCATCGGCGCGGCACTGGCCGAGGTGGGGCTCGACCCGGCGGTGCGGGACCGCTACCCGCACGAGTTCTCCGGCGGCCAGCGCCAGCGCATCGCCATCGCCCGCGCCCTGGTCCTGAAGCCCGACTTCATCGTCCTCGACGAGCCGACCAGCGCCCTCGACGTCTCCGTCCAGGCCCAGATCGTCGAGCTTCTGCGCTCGCTGCAGAAGAGCCACGACCTGGCCTACCTGTTCATCAGCCACGACCTGCGTGTCGTCCGGGCGCTGGCCCACGACGTGATGGTGATGCGCGAGGGCCGCATCGTCGAGCAGGGGCCGGCGGAGGCGCTGTTCGCCGCGCCGAAGGACGCCTACACCCGGGCGCTGATGGCCGCCGCCTTCGGCCACAGCGCGTGAACGCGGCAACGGATCGGCGTGATCAGGAGCCGTAGGAGCAGCGGGCGAAGTCGACGAAGCCGTAGGTCGGATCAGGCGAAGCCGGATCCGACGGACGTCATCGCCTCCATTCGTCGGATTACGCCTGCGGCTAATCCGACCTACACGGCCACGCTTACTTCGCGGCCGTGCGCTGAAGATCCCGGCGAAAGAACGATGGCTTAAGCAGGAGCGGTGGCCGCGGCAGGCGGGCTGCCGCGGCCGGTGACGTTGCGAAGGCTCAGGCGCTGGCTTGCGCCGCGACCGCGGCGGCGGCGGCCTGGACCTTTTCCTCGTCGGCGAGGTAGCGGTCGGAGATGACGCCGAGATCGTCGTCCAGCTCGTAGATCCGCGGGATCCCGGTCGGGATGTTCAGCCCGACGATGTCGTCGTCGGAAATCTTGTTCAGGTGCTTGACCAGCGCCCGCAGGCTGTTGCCGTGGGCGGCGATCAGCACCGTCTTGCCTTGGCGGAGGTGCGGGACGATCTCGTTCGACCAGTAGGGCATCACCCGGGCCAGCGTGATCGACAGCGACTCGGTCGAGGGCAGGATCACCGGATCGAGGTGCTCATAGCGGCGGTCGAACCGCGGGTGCGACGGGTCGTTGACGTCGAGCGGCGGCGGCGGGGTGGAGTAGCTGCGCCGCCAAACCTTGACTTGGTCCTCGCCGAACTTCTTCGTCGTCTCCGCCTTGTTCAGGCCCTGCAGGGCGCCGTAGTGGCGCTCGTTGAGCTGCCAGGCCCGGTAGACCGGGACCCACATCTGGTCGGTCTCGTCGAGGGAGTACCAGAGCGTGCGGATCGCCCGCTTCAGCACCGAGGTGAAGGCGATGTCGAACTTGAAGCCTTCCTTGGCGAGCTGCCTGCCGGCCCATGCCGCCTCTTCCCGGCCCTTCGGCGAGAGGTCGACGTCGATCCAGCCGGTGAAGCGATTGGCGAGGTTCCACTCGCTCTCGCCGTGGCGGAGCAATATCAGCGTGGAGGTCATTTGTTATCCCTTATCCCCTGGAACGACGCACGCCGTTCCACCCGAGCGATCGTCAGCGGCGGAGTTTAGACGCATTGCCGCGGGCCAGCAAATAGGCGCTGCGCCAGCGAACGCGATGGGCGGCGGGCCGCGGGGCCGGAACGCGCCCCTCAGCCGGGGTAGCACGCCTCCGCCGGAGCCGCCTCTGCCGGAGCCGCCGAGGCCGGCCCGCCCCAGAGCCGCTCGAGCGAGTAGAACGTGCGGACCTCGGGACGGAACAGGTGGACGACGACGTCGCCGGCGTCGAGGAGCACCCAGTCGCAGTGGGTTTCCCCTTCGACGGAAACCGTCCCCAGCCCGAGGGCCTTCAGCCGCTCGCGTAGGTTGTTCGTCATCGCGCCGACATGGCGCTGCGACGTGCCGCAGGCGATGACCATGTAGTCGGCGATGCTGGTTTTTCCGCCAAGATCGATGACGACGACGTCTTCCGCCTTGCCGTCGTCGAGGGTGGCTTTCACGGCCTCAAGCACGGCCGCGGCGTCTGGAATGGGCCTTGGGCCGAACCGGACGGTCGGGCCCGAAGACGGATCTGTGGTCGCTGGTATGTCCAACTTCCCTTGGTTCGTGACATCCGCGGCGTCTTATGCGCCGCGCGCCGGCATCGGATCGCGGTTGGAGCGCTTGGCGCGAATGGAGGTTGCCGAGGCGGGATGGGGGCGGATGTGAAGAAACACCCAGGCCGGCGGCTTCCGCCATGCCAGCCCCGCCGCCCGAGCCTCGGACACTCTCGACCTCGCGAAGCGCCGTGCCGCAATGCTCGCCTGCGCTTTAAAAGCATAGGACGGGCGCACCAGCACCGCAATGGGAACCAGCGCGAAAATCCGCGGCCACTGCTCCCAGTTGGAGATCTGGACCAGGTTGTCGGCGCCCATCAGCCAGACGAAGCGGACGTCGCGGAACCGCCGGACCAGCACCGAGAGGGTATCCACGGTGTAGATCGTGCCGATCTTGCGCTCGATGGCGGTGACCTGGATTCGCGGATGGCGGGCGACGGCGCGGGCCTGCTCGACGCGGTTTGCGAAGGGCGCCAAGTCGGCGGTGTCCTTCAGCGGGTTGCGCGGGGCGACCATCCACCAGACGGCGTCCAGGTTCAGCCGCTTCAGCGCCAGAAGGGAGATATGGCGATGGCCGTCGTGGGCGGGATTGAACGAGCCGCCGAGCAGGCCGATCGCGCGCATGTCCGGCCGCTGCGGCTCAGGCTGCGCCGAACGCCGCGGGAAGCGGACGTATCAGGGCCGGCACTGGCCGGCGCCGCGGACGACGTACTTGAAGCTGGTGAGCTGCTCGACGCCGACGGGGCCGCGGGCGTGCAGCTTGCCGGTGGCGATGCCGATCTCGGCGCCCATGCCAAACTCGCCGCCGTCGGCGAACTGGGTGGAGGCGTTGACCAGCAGGATGGCGCTATCGAGCCGGCGGCAGAAGGCGTCGGCGGCGGCGGCGTCCTCAGTGATGATCGCCTCGGTGTGCTGGGAGCCGTGCGCCTTGATGTGGGCGAGGGCCTCGTCGAAGCCCTCGACGACGCGCACCGAGAGGATCGCGTCCAGGTACTCGGTGTCCCAGTCGTCGGGCGTTGCCGGGCGGACCCGCGCATCGATGGTCTGCACCGCCTCGTCGCCGCGAATCTCGCAGCCGGCGGCGATCAGGTCGTCCAGGATCGGCGGCAACATCGTCTTGGCGACCGCGCGATCGACAAGCAGGGTTTCGGTCGCGCCGCAGATACCGGGCCGGCGCATCTTGGCGTTGAAGACGACCCGCCGCGCGATCTGCGGGTCCGCGGCTGCGTGCACGTAGGTATGGCACAAGCCTTCGAGATGCTTGAACAGCGGCACCCGGCTTTCCGCGCTAATGCGCTCGATCAGCGACTTGCCGCCGCGGGGCACAATGACGTCGATGTAGGCATCCATCCGCAGCATCTCGCCGACGGCGGCGCGATCGGTGGTGGGCACGAGCTGCACGCAAGCCTCCAGCAGGCCGGCGGCCCGAAGGCCATCTGCGAGCGCCGCCATAATGGCTGTGGAGGTGGCGAAGCTTTCCGAACCGCAGCGGAGGATCGCGGCGTTGCCAGCTTTGAGGCAGAGCGCCGCCGCGTCTGCCGTGACGTTGGGGCGAGACTCGTAGATCACCCCGATGACGCCCAGCGGCGTGCGCACCCGCTCGATGTGCAGGCCGTTCGGCCGATCCCAGGCGGCCATCACCTGGCCCAGGGGGTCGGCAAGCGCGGCAATGTCCTCCAGGCCATGCGCCATGGCCTCGATGCGGCCATGGTCGAGGGCGAGCCGGTCGAGCAGGGCGGGGCTCAGCCCCTTGCTCCGCCCGGCCTCGGAGTCGCGCCGATTGGCGGCGAGAATCTCGCCCTCGCGGTCGCGAATGGCCTGTGCCGCCTCGCTGAGCGCGGTGTCGCGCGCTTGGCCGGAGGAGGTGGCCAGGGTGTCGGCGGCGTCGCGCGCCCGGCGGCCGATGTCCAGCATCATTCGGGCGACCTCGGCCGCGGCCGGTACGGGGGGACGGTCCATGGCTGCAAGGTCGGCCGGGCTCATTCCAGTGCGCCTTGATGGAGGGCCAGATCGTCGCGGTGGATTAGCTCGTCACGGCCACGGTAGCCGAGGCACTCCTCAATTTCACCGGTTTTCTTGCCGATGATCCGGCGCGCATCGGCGCTGGAGTAGGCGCTTAAGCCCCGGCCGAGCTCGCGGCCGCCGGCGTCCTTAACGACAATGGCGGCGCCCTTGCCAAAGTCGCCCTCGATGGCGGTGACCCCGGCGGGGAGCAGGCTCTTTCCCGAAGCCAGTGCCCGCGCCGCGCCGGCATCGACGATGATGCTGCCGGCGGGGTTGAGTGTACCGGCGATCCAGCGCTTGCGCGCCGCCTGCGGCGAGGCCGCCGGGAGGAACCAGGTGCGCCGCTCCGCCTCGTCGATGCCGGCAAGCGCGTGCAGCCGGTGGCCATCGGCGATGACCATGCGGCAGCCAGCGGCCAAGGCGATCCTCGCGGCGGCGAGCTTGGTGACCATCCCACCGGTGCCATAGCCGCCGGCGGTGCCGGCGGCCATCGCTTCGACCTCGGCGGTGATCTCATGCACCTCGGGGATCAGCCTCGCTTTCGGATCGCTACGCGGGTCGGCGTCGTAGAGGCCGTCGATGTCGGAGAGCAGCACCAGCGTGTCGGCGCTGACCATGGCGGCGACGCGAGCGGCCAGCCGGTCGTTGTCGCCGAAGCGGATCTCGTCGGTCGCGACCGTGTCGTTCTCGTTGATCAGCGGCACCGCGCCGACGCGAAGCAGGGTGGCCAGCGTGTTGCGGGCGTTGATGTAGCGGCGCCGGTCCTCACTATCGTCCAGGGTCAGCAGGATCTGGGCGACGGTGATGGAGTGCGCCGCCAGCGCCTCCTGGTAGGCGTGGGCGAGCCGGATCATCCCTGTTGCCGCCGCGGCCTGCTTTTCGTCCAGGTGCAGAGGCCGGGGGCCGAGGCCGAGGTGACGCCGGCCGACCGCGATCGCGCCGGAGGAGACGATCAGCACCTGCTGGCCGCTGCCGCGGCAGGCGGCGATGTCCTCGACGAGCGCCGCTAGCCAGTCGCGGCGGATCGCGCCGTCGGCCTCGTCGACCAGCAGCGCCGAGCCTATCTTCACCACCAGCCGCCGGCCGGCGCGCAGGCTGGTCGAGCGCCGGTGCGGGCTCATGTCCAGGCGGAAGGCGCCTGCGCACCGTCCTCCTCGGCGGCGCGCGCCACCGAAATTTCCTGCCACAGCCGCCGGAGCGCGGCCTCGATGCCGGCGCCGCTGACGCCGGAGGTGGTGAGAACCTCGCGCCTGGCTGCCGCTGCCAATGCCTCGCGCCGCCCCGTCAGCTCCGCATCGCTGAGCGCGTCGACCTTGTTCAGCACGAGGATCTCGGGCTTGTCCTCCAGCCCGGCGCCGTAGGCCGCGAGCTCGTCACGGACCGTGCGATAGGCCCCGACCACGTCTTCCTGGGTGCCGTCGACGAGGTGAAGCAGCACCCGGCAGCGCTCGATATGGCCGAGGAAGCGGGTGCCGAGCCCGGCGCCCTCCGATGCCCCCTCGATCAGCCCGGGGATGTCGGCGAGGACGAAGATGTTGCCGTCGCTGTCTGTGACCCCAAGGGAGGGGTGCAGGGTCGTAAACGGGTAGTCGGCGATCTTCGGCTTGGCCCTGGAAACCGCGGCGAGGAAGGTCGATTTGCCGGCGTTGGGCAGGCCGATCAGCCCGGCGTCGGCGATCAGCTTAAGCCGCAGCCAGATCCAGGCTTCCTCGCCGGGCGTTCCCGGATCGGCGCGGCGTGGCGCCCGGTTGGTCGAGGACTTGAAGCGGGTGTTGCCGGCGCCGCCTCGCCCGCCGCGGGCGATGACGATGCGCTCACCGGGCGTCGTCAGGTCCGCCAGCAGCGTCTCCTTGTCCTCGGCCAGGATCTGGGTGCCGGCCGGCAGGGTCAGGACGACGTCCTTGCCCCGCGCGCCGGTGCGGTCCGCGCCCATGCCATGATGACCGCGCTCGGCGCGGAAGTGCTGTCGGTAGCGGAAGTCGATGAGGGTGTTGAGGTCGGCCGTGGCCACCGCGATGACGCTGCCGCCGTCGCCGCCGTCGCCGCCGTCCGGCCCGCCGAACTCGATGAACTTCTCGCGGCGGAAGGAGCAGCAGCCGTTGCCGCCGTCCCCGCCAGCGACGTAGACCTTGGCCTCGTCGAGGAACTTCACCATGGCGGCGTCAGCCGGATTGCGATCCGCCTATCGAGCCAACCCCGCATCGCGAGCCGAGGAGCGGCGTGGCGATCCAGAACCGCTCGCAGCAGCCTCCTCGCAATGACGACGGCCTGGTTCAGGCCTGCGGCGCCTCGCGGGGGTTCACCATGACGAACGTGCGCCCGCCGCTGCTCCTGCGGAAGCCGACGTGGCCCTCGATGAGCGCGAACAGGGTGTGATCGCGGCCCATGCCGACGTTGCTGCCGGGATGGAACTTGGTGCCGCGCTGGCGGATGATGATGTTGCCGGGGATGACCAGCTCGCCGCCGAACTTCTTCACGCCGAGCCTCCGACCGGCGCTGTCGCGGCCGTTGCGGGAGCTGCCGCCCGCCTTCTTGTGTGCCATCTCGCTCTACTCCTCGGCCGCGTCTTCGCTCGCGGCGTCTGCCAAAACCGTCGCCGCGGGCGCCGGCGTCGGTTCGGCCTCGGCTGCTTCCGCCCGTGCTGCGGCCTGGGCCGGCCGCTCGCCGCTGAGGCTGATACCGGCGATGCGCAACTCCGTCAGCTCCTGACGGTGGCCGCGGGTGCGCCGGTAGTTCTTCCGCCGCTTCTTCTTGAAGACGAGGATCTTCTTGCCCCGCTTCTGCGCCAGGATCTCGGCGAACACCGCCGCCTGCTCCAGCGCGCCGCCGAGGCGCGGGGCTTCGCCGTCACCGGCGATCATCAGCACGTCGTTCAGCGTCAGCGTCGTGCCCGGATCGCCCGCCAGGCGCTCGACCACGAGCCGATCGTTCTCGGCCACCCGATACATCTTCCCACCGGTGCGAACTACCGCGTACATCGTCCCAACCATGCCTGGTTCAAGGGAAACGCGCCAAAGAGCCGCACGGCGGGGCGCGCGCTGAAGCGGTGCACTATATCCGCCGCCGAGGCCGTGTCAAACGCGAAGAGCAGATCGGCACAGGTCGGCAGGTCGCAGCAGGTCGCAGACGCCACCCAGCAGAGACCGCCACGCTGCGCGGAGGGTCTGGCGGGCTTCAGGCGCGCTCTCGGAGATCCTACTTCAGCCCTCCCGGCATGTGTGCTAGCCGTTCACGAACCGAGACAGCGACTCCCACGTGAGGCCCGGCAACAACGTGCCCATCGACTTCCACCCGAAACCCGGGCAGATTCTGATCTGCGACTACAATACCGGCTTTATCGTTCCCGAGATGGTAAAGAGGCGGCCAGTTGTCGTAATCTCGCCCCGCTGCGGCGTAGGAAGGATTTGTGCACGGTGGTCCCGCTGAGCACGACCGTACCGCAAGCCATAGAGCAGTATCACCTTGAAGTTACTCTGCGGCCAACACTTCCAAGCCCGTGGAACTCCGAAGTCATGTGGGTAAAGGGCGATATGGTAGCGACAGTATCAATCAAGAGGCTTGAGCTGATCCGAGGCCCTAAGGATTTTCAAGGAAAGCGAAAATACATAAAACCGGTGTTGAATAATGAAATATTGAGCGGGATTAGGCGCTGCGTGCTTTGCGCAATTGGGGCTAGCAGTTGACAAAAGTTGGAAATGTCGCTAAATTTACCCTCGTACCCGCTCTGCCTCGCATCGGGCTTTAAGACCCTACAAGGGCGGCCGCGCCGGGGCGATCACAAGCTCTGGCGCGGTTTGTCGAAGGGCCGGCCAAGCGACGGGCCGGCCCTTCTGCATTTGGCGAGGCGCAGCAGCCGGCGCCGCCTGGCCCGGCAATCAGCGTCGCCAGCGGCGGCGCAGGTCCTCGCGATTGAGCCGGAACCAGAGCATCGCCACCAGCGCGGTGGCGTTGACGAACCGGCCCTCGTCCAGCCAGCGGAAGGCGTCTTCGACGGGCACGGCAAGGACGCGGATGTCCTCGTGCTCGTCCTTAAGGCCGTGGATGCCGCCGACGCCGCCGGCGTCGACCCGGCCGCAGAACAACTCCAGCGACTCGGTCATCACCCCGGGGCTCAGCAGGAAGCGGCCGACCGGTTCCAGTTCGAAGATCTCGCAGCCCGCCTCCTCCATGGCCTCGCGCCGGGCGACCGTCTCCGGGCTCTCGCCCTCGTCGATAATGCCGGCGACGACCTCGAGCAGCCACGGCGTCATCGTCGCGGCCAAGTGCGGCTCGTTCTGCAGCGCCGCAAACGCGCCGATGCGGAACTGCTCGATCAGGACAAGGAGATCGCGGTCGGCATCGTAGAGGATGACCGCGACCGCGTGGCCGCGCTCGAACACCTCGCGCCCGGCGGTGTCGCTCCACCCGCCGGCAAACAGGCGGTGGCGCAGCCGGTACTGGTCGACGCGGAAGTAGCCGGAGAACACCGTCTCCCGGCTCTCGATCTCGACGTCGCCTTCGTCTTCCCCCAGTTCCGCCATCGCCTGGCCGTTACTTCTGCTTGAGCAGATCGCGGATCTCTTCGAGCAGCACCTCCTGGCGCGGCGGCGGCGGAACCTCGGCCGGAGCCTCATCCATGCCGACCATCCGCCGCATCCGATTGATCCACTTCACCAGCAGAAACACCGCGAAGGCGACGATCAGAAAGTTGATCACGGTGTTGGCGAAGGTGCCGTAACCGATGACGGGGGCGCCGGCGTCCTTCGCCGCCTGCAGCGACGGGAAGTCCTGACCGGTCAGCGTGATGAACAGGCCGGAGAAGTCGACCCCGCCGAGGGCGTACCCGATCGGCGGCATGATCACGTCCTCGACCAGCGAGCTCACGATCTTGCCGAAGGCGGCGCCGAGGATGATGCCGACGGCAAGGTCGACGGCATTGCCCTTGACCGCGAACTCGCGGAACTCCTTGAGGATGCTCATGGCCGCCTCCTATTTACGGCGTGCGAGTTATGGCGTGCCGCCGAAACCCCGCCCCGGCGATCGGGTCAGGCGCCAGGCGCCAGGCGCGCGCGGCTTTCCGTCAGCGGGCGCCGACGAGCTGCCAGCCGCGGCTTTCCATGCACACCCAGAATTGCCGCTTGTCGGCAAAGTTGCTCTGCCCCGCGCCCATCCGGCGGATGCCGTAGGCCTCGGGGCTGCTGGCATCGGTGTTGTTGGCGCCGACGCTCCGCGTCACGCCTTGGGAGCGTCCGGTGATGGTGGAGCTGCGGTTGCAGAAGTTGTAGTCGCTGCCGAAGTTCGATGGCTCGCCCTGGCCGACCCAGGCGAAGCCCTCGCTTTCCGGTTCCCGCTCCGCCGCCGCCTTCTCCTCGCTGCTGGCACAGCCGACCAGCAACAGACCCGCGACCGCGGCCGCGGCAAAACGCCTCGAAGCTCCCGCCATAGCCTTGATCTCCTCCCTCGGCCGGCCGCCTGCTGCGGCGCGTTCGCCGCGTCACCGGATGGCGCACCGGCACAATTGCTTCTGACCCGCGCGTGGCGCGCGCCCGTAACTCCAAGACGCTTATGCTCGTTGGAAATCAAACTCAAGGCTGATCTGAGCGCGCTTCCGGCGGGGAAGCGGAGGCTAGGCCTCAACCGGCACCGAGGATACCGCCTCCTTGAGGATCTCGGCGCTGCGCCGGAGCGCCGCATGCTCGTCGTCGTCCAGTTCCGGGTAAAGATCGGCGACGATCCCGCCGCGGCCGACGACGCGCGGCAGCGACAGGGCCACCTCCCGTACCCCCTCGACGTCGTCGTTAACAATGGAGACCGAGAACACCTTGTTCTCGTTGTCCTGGATGGCGCGGGCGAGGCGGGCGAGGCCGGCGCCGACGCCGAAGTAGGTGGCGCCCTTCCCGTCGATGATCTTGTAGGCGGCGCGGCGGACGCCGTCGTCGATGGACGCCCGAACGGCGTCCGTAATGGGAGCGCGCATCTGCGCTGCGAAATCGGCGATGGGAATCGTCCCGGCGCGCGCCGACGACCAGCACAGGACCTCGCTGTCGCCGTGTTCGCCCAGCACGTAGCCGTGCACCGACTGCGGCGCGACGCCGAGGTGGGCGCCGAGCAGCGAGCGGAAGCGGGCGGTGTCCAGGATCGTCCCGGAGCCGATGACCCGGGCCGGCGGCAGCCCGGAGATGCGCGTCGCGATCTGGGTCATGACGTCGACCGGGTTGGTGGCGACGACGAGGATGGCTTCGGGCGCGGCAGCCAGCACCTCGGGGATGATCGCCCGGAACACGGCGGCGTTGCGCTCGAGAAGCTGGATGCGGGTCTCGCCCGGCTTCTGGCTGACGCCGGCGGTGAGGATGACCACTTCGGCGCCGTCTAGATCGTCGTAGTGCCCCGGGCGGACTACGAGCGGCGAGGCGAAGGGCGCCGCGTGGATGATGTCCTGGGCTTGGGCCACGGCGAGCTTCTCGTTGAGGTCAACGAGCACCACCTCGCTGCCGACGCCGAGCATGACCATAGCGTAGGCCGCGGTGCTGCCGACGTAGCCGGCACCGATGACGCCGATCTTCATAGTCCTCTCCCTTTCCCGCTTCGCCGGTCGGAACCCCTCGGGATCTCACGACGCCTTTAACCTGCGCTCGGGTGGCGCCACATGCCATGGCGTAATGCACGTGCCGCCGGCGAGAGCGCTCAAGCCGCCGGCCCAGCCAGCGAGGCAGCAATGATGTGGTTGACTTCGAAGAAGAAGCTGAGCCTGCCAACGGCCGACCAGGCCCTTTCGGGCCGAGCTCAGAGCGTGCCGGTGCCCGATCTGCACTACGTCAAGCATGCGCCGCTGACGCCGCCGTTTCGAGCCGGGCTGGAGACCGCGATCTTCGCGCTCGGCTGCTTCTGGGGCGCGGAGCGAAAGTTCTGGCAGCTCCCGGGCGTGCATTCAACCGCGGCCGGCTACGTGGGCGGGATCACCCCGAACCCGACCTACGAGGAGGTGTGCTCCGGCATGACCGGGCACGCCGAGGCCATCCTCGTCGTCTTCGATCCGAGGGTGATCAGCTATGAGGCGCTGCTGAAGGTGTTCTGGGAAAGCCACGATCCCACCCAGGGCATGCGCCAGGGCAATGACATCGGCACCCAGTACCGCTCCGCCGTTTATGTCACGTCGCCCGAGCAGCGCCGGGCGGCTGAGGCTTCGCGGGCGGCCTACCAGCAGGTGCTGGGCGCCGGCGGCTTCGGCGAGATCACCACCGAGATTGCCGATGCCCCAACCTTCTACTACGCGGAGGCCTACCATCAGCAGTACCTGGCGAAGAACCCCGGCGGCTACTGCGGCCTTGGCGGGACCGGCGTGAGCTGCCCGACGGGGGCTGCGCACGGGGGCTGCGACGGGGGCTGCGACGTCGACCGGAGCCGCCGCCGAATGAACCAGGCGACCGCGTTCAGCCTGCGGCCGCGCTCGCGCCGCGACGATCTCATCGGGCTCGCGGGCTTCCTCCTCGCCTGTTTCGCCGTTGCCGCTGCCGCCGGTGCGGTCACCGCCGACAGTGTTGCCACCTGGTATCCGACGCTGAACAAGCCGGCGTTCACGCCGCCGGACGGGGTGTTCGCCCCGGTCTGGACCGTGCTCTACGCCGCGATGGCCGTGGCCGGCTGGCGGGTCTGGCGCAAGGTCGGGTTCGCCGGCGGGCGCACGGCGCTCGGCCTCTTCGCGGTGCAGCTCCTGCTCAACGGCGCCTGGTCGTTCCTGTTCTTCGGCGCCCACCAGATCGGTCCGGCGCTCGCGGAGATCGTGGTCCTGTGGCTGGTTATCGCCGCGACCACGGTCGCGTTCTGGCGGATCGACCGGATTGCGGGGCTTTTGTTCGTGCCTTATCTGCTGTGGGTGGGCTACGCCACGGCGCTGAACGCCGGCATCTGGCTGGCTAACTAGCGCAAGGTGTCGTTAAGTTAATCGGAACCAAAACGCCGTCATTGCGAGGAGGCGAAGCCGACGCGGCAATCCACAGGCTTCTATCCTGGATCGCCGCGCCGCTTCGCGGCTCGCGATGACGTTGGGTAATCTACGTCCATCAACTCACAAAATGCTGTCCTCACTCGCACCAGGGCCATCGTCTCGAATGCCTTCTTTACCCGGGTTCGGCCTCGGCGGCCTCTCCTTCGCGCGCGCCGCCGGGGCAATGCTCATGCTCGGCGCCTGCTCGCCGCTCGCGGCCCTCGACGCCATTGCGCCGAAGGACGGCTACGTCCGTTACGACAGCATCGCCTACGGCGGCGGCGACCGGCAGAAGCTGGACGTCTACGTGCCGACAGAGGCGAGGCCGCCGTTTAGGATCGTCGTCTTCTTCTATGGCGGCGGCTGGAAGGCCGGCCAGCGCGAGCTCTACCGCTTCGCGGGCCAGGCTTTGGCCAAGCGCGGCTTCCTCGCGGTCGTCCCCGACTACAGGATTTTTCCGAGTGCCCGCTTCCCCGACTTCCTCGAAGACAGCGCCGGGGCGGTGCGCTGGGTGCGCAACAACATCGCCGCCTACGGCGGCGACCTGGACCACCTTTACCTGATGGGCCATTCGGCCGGCGCCTACAACGCCGCCATGATCAGCGTCGACGACCGCTACCTGGCCCGGGAAGGCCTGTCGCCCGAGATCATCAGCGGCGTGATCGGCATCGCCGGGCCCTATGCCTTCAACCCGCTGCTCTACAGCTCGACCCGGCCGATCTTCGAGACCGCCGACGCGGCCGAAACACAGGTCGTGAGCTTCGCCGGGGCCGGCGCGCCGCCGATGCTGTTGCTGCATGGCCTCGACGACGGGACGGTGAAGCCGGTGAACTCCAGGCGGCTGGCGAAGGGACTGCAGCGCGCCGGCGGTGACGTCGAGCTCATCGAGTACGAGGGCCTGGGGCATTACCTCATCGTCGCGGCGCTCGCCGCCCCGTTCCAGGGCGAGGGCGGCATCATGGATGCGGCTGCCGCCTTCGTCCGCGGGGAAACCTTGCCGCTCCCCGCTCGCGCCCGGCGCAACACCACCTACTCCGCCGAAGCGGGCTAGGTCGGACCGTCCCGTCCGGCCTCTTCGTCATCGGCCTCGACGTCGCCGTGCAGATGCAGCCGGCGGGCGATGAGCCAGCAGCCGGTTGCCCAGGCGGCTCCCGCCGACCAGCCGGCCAGCACGTCGCTCGGCCAGTGGACGCCAAGGTAGACCCGGCTCAAGCCCACCGACATCGCCAGGACCACGGCGAGCAGCAGCGTATAGAGGCGCAAGGCTCGGGTCGGCTGGATGCGGGCTAGAAGCGCCCCCAGCGTCAGGTAGACGATCGCCGCCATCATCGAGTGCTGGCTGGGAAAGCTGCTGGTGTAGAGCGCCATATCGTGGGGGATCAGGTCCGGGCGCTGCCGCTCGAACACCGACTTGAGCGCGGCGCTCAGCGCGATGCCGCCGCCGGCCGAGGCCAGCACCAACGCCGACAGGCCGAAGCGCCGCTGGAAGCAGAGGTAGCCGGCCGCCGCCAGGGTGAGGAAGCCGAGGACGAGGAAGCTGCCCAGCGCGGTCAGGTCGCGCATCGCTTCGGCAAGCCAGCGAGGCCCCAACGCTAGCATCGGGTCGGCCGGGTCGCGGAAGGCCATCAGCACGGCCTTGTCGAGGACGTGGGTCTCGCCCTCTGCCACCTCGTCGGCGAGAGCCATGAACATCCAGATGCCGCCGGCCAGCAGGATCAGCGGCACGAGGATCGAAAGCGCGGGCCAGCGGCGGGGAATCCATCGGCCGGCGAAGGATCTTGAGGGGCTCCGTCCGGTCGAAGACGCCTGCGGCATGGGCATGTCGCGCCAGAAGCCGTTGGGGATTGCATGCCTACCGCGGCCACCGGGTCCTGTAAACCCCGCCGCGCGACCGACGCCGAAGATGCCCCGATAAAGTATGTTAGGTATTGAGTATGTCAAGTATAAGGGCAGCCGCACAAGAGAATGCCCGCTACTTGGGCATCGTTTTGTGTTGCCGGACCGGCAGCACCGTCGTGCGCCGGGAGCTGGATGGGCCGGCCGGCGCACCGGCTTTACACGACGTGCCGAGGTGCAGACGGCGCTCCAGTAATGGCGCGAGGCGGATGGTAGAAAAGCCAGTCCCGAAGCGGTCCGGAGCTCTCCTGGCGTTGGGCGCTGCAGCGCTATTCGGCGCGAGCACGCCCGCGGCAAAACTAGCTCTGGCAACGACAGATCCGTGGCTGGCTGCGGCCTTGCTGTACCTCGGGGCTGGCATTGGCCTCGGTGCCACGCTGCTGGTACGAAGAGCCCTGGGGTGGCCGGTGCGGGAGGCGTCGCTTCGTTCTGCCGAACTGCCTTGGCTGGCGCTAGCCGTTCTTGCTGGAGGCGTGTTGGCGCCCGTCCTCCTCATGCTTGGCTTGGCAAGAACCGACGCCGCCAGCGCCTCGCTCCTCCTTAACCTTGAAGCGGTCGCTACGCTCGGCCTTGCATGGATCGTGTTCAAAGAGCACGTCGACCGGCGGCTTGCGCTGGGAGGTCTGTATATCCTCGCAGGCGCCGGCCTCCTCTCATGGCAATCCAGTCTCGTCATCGAGCCAGGGGCTCTGCTGGTCGCCGCAGCGTGCCTTGCGTGGGGCGTCGATAACAACCTTACGCGGAAGGTTTCGCACGCGGACCCGATCCAGATCGCAATGATCAAGGGCCTGACGGCCGGGAGCATCAACCTCGGCCTCTCCAGTCTCAGCGGCGCCGGTCTGCCAGATCTCGCACAGGGCGTTGGCATAGGTCTGGTCGGCTTCCTTGGCTATGGCCTCAGCCTAGCCCTGTTCGTCGCGGCGCTCCGCCGGCTCGGGACGGCGCGGACGGGTGCTTACTTTTCGTTCGCGCCGTTCGTCGGCACTGGCCTTGGCGTTGCGCTCCTCCATGAGCCGTTCACCTGGACGCTAGCCTTGGCGGGCGCGTTCATGGCTATCGGTCTTCACCTACATCTTTCGGAAAAGCACAGTCATGAGCACATGCACGAGGATCTCGATCATGACCACGCGCACGTTCACGATGATCATCACCAACACCACCGCCCGCTAGGTGAGGCGATCGCGGAGCGACACGCCCATCGCCATCGCCACGCGCCGCTGGTACACGGGCATCCACATTATCCGGACGTACACCACCGCCACCCGCACCCCAAGCAGTAACGCGGGCCGTCGTTGGTTTAAGGGCGGCTGACTTGAGGGGCGGGCGCCCCGGTGGCAGAAGGCAGCTGGTGTTGTGATGCCGGCAGGCTCAAGACGTTTTCGACAGAGGAACCGCGGCCATGCTGATCTGGGAACTGACGTTGGTCGCGCTGCTGATCGTGCTGAACGGCTTCTTCGCCATGTCCGAGCTCGCCATCGTCTCGGCCAGGCGGGCACGGCTGCAGCACATGGCCCAGAGCGGCGCCCGCGGCGCGCGCCGGGCGCTCCGGCTGGCCGAGGATCCCACCGACTTCCTGTCGACGGTGCAGGTCGGCATCACCATGGTTGGCATCTTCGCCGGCGCCTACGGTGGCGCGACGCTGGCGGAGCCGCTTGCCCGGGCGCTGCGGACGGTCCCGCAACTCGGCGCCATGGCCGATGATCTGGCTCTCGGTATCGTCATCGTCGCCATCACCTACCTGTCGCTGATTGTGGGCGAACTCGTCCCCAAGCGCATTGCGCTGAACAACGCGGAAGCGATTGCGGCCTTCGTTGCTGCGCCGATGCATCTCCTCGCCCGGGTCGGCCGGCCCATCGTCTGGTTCCTCGGGATCTCGACCAACGCCGTCCTCGCCCTCTTACGCATCCGCCCGAAGGGCGAGAGCACGGTCAGCGAGGAGGAGGTCCGGTTGATGATCGCCGAGGGTACGGACGCCGGCGTCTTCCATCCGGCCGAGCGGGAGATGATCGAAAGCGTGCTCGCCATGGCCGACCGCACCGTGCGCGCGATCATGGTGCCGCGGCCGGAGGTGATCTGGCTGGACGTGAGCGACCCTGCCGAGAGGATCCTCACCGCGATCCGCGACAGCGGCCACTCCCGCTTTCCCGTCAGCGAGAGCGATCTCGACCAGGACCTCGGCATCGTCCACGCCAAGGACCTGCTGGAGCAGCTCGGCCGCGAGGGCAGCATCGACCTTCGCGCCGCCTCCCGCGAGCCGCTCTACGTCCCGGAGACGATGCCGATTCTCAAGCTCATCGACCGGTTCAGGGTCACGGCAATGCACATGGCCATCGTCGTCGACGAGCACGGCAGCTTCGAGGGCCTGGTCACGCCCACCGACGTGCTGACGGCCATCGCCGGGGCGCTGCCGGAGCATCCGGGTGACGACAGCAGCGACGCGGTTCAGCGCGAGGACGGCTCATGGCTGCTTGACGGCAGGCTGCCCATCGACAAGGTCGAACGGACGCTCGGCGTGCGCGACATGCAGGAGGATGAGGACTTCGTGTCACTGGCCGGCTTCGTGCTCTACCGCTGCGGCCACGTACCCGTGGTCGGCGAGGCGTTCGTCTGGCACGGCTGGCGGTTCGAGGTCGTCGACCTGGACGGCCGGCGGATCGATAAGATCCTGGCCAGCCCTGTCCCGGATTAGCCTGGCGGAGCGGGGGCCGCGCCCCGCGGAGGCTAGACGACGGCCTCGCCATGCAGCCGGCTCACCGCGTCGCTCAGTGCCGCGTCCTCTGTCGCGAATGCACGCTCCGCATCGGTCAGCGGCGCCCCTGTCTCGTCGATCTGCCGCCACACCCAGTATTCACCGTTGTTGGTGATTTCGACCCGGGCATACACCCGGCGGAAGAACCCGCGCCGGCATGGATGCGGCTCGGTGATCATGATGTTGTGAATGCCCGCAAGCCTATCCACTATCTTCCCCCTTCGATGGGACGATCTTGGTTCTCAGCCTAACACGGCGGTTGCTCGCAACAAACGGGCCAGTTGCGGCGCAAAACGACCGTCCCGAAACCGTCGCCTTTGGCGCAGCTTAGGCGTTGCTGCGCTGCAAGGCGGTTGGTTGTTTCAGCGTCCTTGCATGAAGGCTGTGCGGCTGCCGCTGATTTGGGCACTGGCGCGAACCGGTTGGCGATAAGGAGCGGCGAAGCCGATGGAGTGGAGCGACGACGCCGTCATCCTGGCGCTCCGCCGCCACGGCGAGAGCTCGGCGATCATCTCGCTGCTCACCTGCGCCCGGGGCCGGCAGAGCGGCCTCGTCCGCGGCGCCCGGGGCCGCGCCGCCCGCGGCTTCCTCCAGCCTGGCTCGCGGATCAGGGCGACGTGGCGGGCTCGGCTCGCCGAGCACCTCGGCGCCATAGCCTGGGAGCCGGTGGCGCCCGTCTCCCCCGACGTTCTCGACGATGCCGCTCGTCTTGCGGCTTTGGCCGCCGTCTGCGCCATCGCCGATGCCGCCTTGCCGGAACGCGAGCCGCAGGATGCCGTCTATGCCGGGCTGCTGGCCCTGCTCGGGAGCCTCGGCGACGACGCCGTCTGGCCGTCGGCGCTGGTGAAGTGGGAGGCGGGGCTGTTGCAGGTGCTGGGCTATGGCCTCGACCTCGCCACCTGTGCCGCGACCGGCACGACCGACGATCTCGCCTACGTCTCGCCGCGTAGCGGCCGGGCGGTGAGCCGCGGCGCCGGCGCGCCCTACCACCAGCGCCTGCTGCCGCTGCCGGCGTTTCTGCGCACCCTGGGCGCTGTCGGCAGCCGCGCCGAGGCGACAGCCGGCCTGGAGCTGACCGGCTACTTCCTCGAACGCAACGTCTTTCGCGTAAGCGGCCGCGGCCTGCCGCCGGCGCGGCAGCGGCTCCTCGACATCCTGCGGCGCCTCGAGCGCGCCGCGCCGTAGCCGTAGCCGTAGGGCGGGATAGCCGTAGGCGTATCCCGCCGGCAAAGGGTGCGGCGGCCTTTCGGCGGGTCCGGCTTCGCCTCGACCCGCCCTACGGCAGTGTTCCCTCCGCTTGCTGGCGCCGACGGCGGTGGTGCGCTGGCGCGCGGCGTGCTTTACCTTCGCCGCCGGCAAACGACCCCGGGGAAACGGGCAGCGGCATCGCCGAAGCGGGGAGGTAAACTCATGCGGGCGCTCGAACGGTTCGCCCTGGCCGTCGACGGGATCAACGAGCGGGTGGGGCGGGGCGCTGCCTGGCTGACCCTGGCGATGGTGCTCATCACCTTCGCCGTCGTCATCCTCCGCTACGTCTTCAGCATCGGCTTCGTCGGGCTCCAGGAGTCTCTACGTCTGGCTCCACGGCGTCGTCTTCATGCTCGGCGCCGGCTACACCCTGCTCCACGACGGCCACGTCCGCGTCGACATCTTTTACCGCGAGGCGAGCTCGCGGCGGAAGGCGATGGTGGACCTTGCCGGCGCGGCGCTGCTGCTGCTGCCGTTCGTCGTCATGATCGCCTGGGTGAGCTGGCCCTACGTCCTCGTCTCCTGGCAGCGGCTGGAGGGCTCGCGCGAGGCCGGAGGCCTGCCTGGCCTGTTCCTGCTGAAGTCTGTTCTCCTCGCCTTCTGCCTTCTCGTCGGGCTGCAGGGCCTGGCCATGGCGGCGCGCGCGATCCTCGCCCTCGCCGGCCATGTGCGTGCTCCCGCTCCCGGCAACGGCATCGGCGAGGTCTGAGATGCTGGGCGAGGTCCTGCTGGGCGAGATCCTCAGCCTCGGCATGTTCGCGGTCGTCTGCGCCGTGCTCATGCTCGGCTTTCCGGTCGCGTTCTCGCTTGCCGGCACGGCCCTGGGCTTCGCCCTTCTCGGCGCCGGCCTCGACGTCTTCGACCTGCGGCTGCTCGGCGGCCTGCCGTCGCGTTACCTCGGGATCATGGTCAATGAGGTGCTGGTCGCCGTGCCGCTCTTCGTCTTCATGGGGGTGATGCTGGAGCGGGCCCGGATCGCCGACCGGCTGCTGGAGACGATGGGTCTGCTCTTCGGCCGGATGCGCGGCGGGGTCGGGATCGCCGTCGTCTTCGTCGGCATGCTGCTCGCTGCCTCCACCGGCATCGTCGGCGCCACCGTCGTCACCATGGGCCTGCTCAGCCTGCCGACGATGCTGCGCGCCGGCTACGACCCGAAGCTGGCCACCGGCACGATCTGCGCCTCGGGCACGCTCGGCCAGATCATCCCGCCGTCCATCGTCCTGGTCCTCCTCGGCGACATCCTCCAGGGGGCTTACGCCGACGCACAGCGGGCAGTCGGCAACTGGGCGCCGGAGCCGGTCTCGGTCATCGACCTGTTCGCCGGCTCGTTCATCCCCGGCATGATCCTCGTCGCGCTGTACATGGGCTGGATCCTGGTCCAGGCGGCGATCAATCCCGCCTCCTGCCCGGCGCTGCTCGGCGAAGGCGAGAGGGTCGACGACCTCGGTCGCCGGGTCGCTGACCGCGCTCCTGCCGCCGGGCATGCTGATCCTGGCCGTCCTCGGCTCGATCCTCGCCGGCATCGCCACGCCGACCGAGGCCGCCGCCGTCGGCTGCGTCGGCGCCCTGCTGCTGGCCGCGCGCGGCGACGACGGCGTAGTGCGTCCGCCGGGCGCCGGCCTGCTGCGCCGTCTCGCCGGCCGACTTACCGCCCGACCGATCGAGCTCGCCGGCATCGCCATCCTCCTGCAGATCGCGCTCGCCGCGACCTTCGACCTCCGCATCCAGCTCAACGTCGTGACCATGGCCGATGCCCTGGCCTTTGCCGCAGCCGTTGCCGCGGCAGCGGTGCTGATCTGGGGGCTCGCGGTCGCGCTGATGCGCCTATCGCGCTCGGGCATCCTCACCGAGGTTATGCGCTCGACTGTGAAGATCAGCAGCATGGTCTTCGTCATCCTGCTCGGCGCCTCGGTGTTTTCGCTGGTCTTCCGCGGCCTCGGCGGCGACCGGTTGGTCGCCGACGTCCTGCACCAGTTTCCGGGCGGCGCCTTCGGCGCGATCGTGGCGGTGATGGTGGTGATGTTCGTCCTCGGCTTCTTCCTCGACTTCATCGAGATCATCTTCGTCGTCGTGCCGATCGTGGGCCCGATCATCCTGCAGATGGACGTGAGCCCCGTCTGGCTCGGGGTGATGATCGCGATCAACCTGCAGACGAGCTTCCTCACCCCGCCCTTCGGCTTCGCCCTGTTCTTCCTCCGCGGCGTCGCCCCGCCGGAGGTCAGGACCGGCGAGATCTACCGCGGCATCATCCCGTTCGTCGTCATCCAGCTCGCCGTGCTGGCCCTGGTCGCCACGTTCCCGGCGCTGGCGACCTGGCTGCCGAAGGCGCTGTTTCCTTGAGCGGCCGCCACGAGGCCTTGGCTGGAGCACGGCGTGATGGCGTTGAGTGCAGAACTGGGGGCGGCACCCGTCGCAACGGCGGGTGCCGCTTGCCTTTAGGCTACAGGATGAAGTCGCCCGTTGCCCATTGATCCGTCGTCGCCGAGGTGCCGTCCGCAACGACGATCTCGAACTCAGGTCCGGAAGTTCCGGTCGTGTTCGCCTGGATCAGGGTGTTGGTATTGGTCGACGAGACGTCACGCACGCGCAGTTGACCGGGCCCGGTGAACGCCGCCGTGCCGATGAAGGTGAAAGCATCGTTGGCCCCGCCGTCGATGGCGTCGATGTCCGCGAGGTCGATCTGCTCCGTGGCCGTCCCGCCACCGATCCCGGAGAAGTCGTAGATGACGTCGCGGTTGCCCGCTGCCCGGCCGCGACTCGCTGATCGGCGTCGTAGTCGAACTGTCGGTGCCCGGCCTCGCCGTAGAGCTTGTCGAAGCCGTCGCCGCCGACGAGCATATCGTCGCCGCCGCTGCCGCCGTGGAGTGTATCGTTGCCGCCGAGGCCCGAGATCGTATCGCTCCCGAAGCCGCCGGTCATGTCGATTGTTCGAGGCGTTGCCGGTGTAACGACGGCCCTGGCCCGAGGTCCCACGGATTGACGATCAGCTTCTCGACGTTGGCACCAAGCGTGTAGTCGGTGTCGTAGACATCGACCGTGTCGTATCCCTCGTTCGGGCGTTCGATGGCCGCATCCTCCGGCTCCAGCACCCAGTAGCTGTCGTTGCCCGGGCCGCCGTAAAGATTGTCGTTCCCGTCCGGGAACCATTCATTGGCGCGTGATAAACGTGAGGACCTCGGTCGCCCCGAGCCTGTCGTCGCCAGCCTGGCCGTAGCTGTTAACGGTGAGGCCGGAATGATCGGTAAAGTCAACGTGATCGTCACTGCTGGAATGGTATCGTTGCCCGTCCCGCCATAAAACGACAGCGTGCCCGCTTGACTGCCTCCGCTGGCGGCCGGGTAGTCTGGAAGTCGATGTAGTCGTTGCCGGCGTCGCCGTAGGCCGTGGCCGACACGGCGTCCTCGGCCGTCGAGTACGTCATCGTGTCGTTGCCGATGCCGCCGCGCATGACGCTGCCGGCGCCGCGGACGTAGATGGTGTCGTCACCGGCGCCGCCGTTGACGTCATCGGCGCCGCCACCGCCGTCGATCGTGTCGTCTGCGGCTGACGGTTTGCTCCCGGGCGGTTCCGCATCAACGCCGGCGGACACGAACGCAGAGGTGATCGTGTCGTTGCCGGCTGTTCCCGTGTAGGTCCCCATTTACTCCTCCACCACATGCCTGCGCCAAAGAGCGCAGACGCCTGTTCACTCACGGCTCGACAGGCGGAGGTCTCCCCGATGCAGTGGTCAAGGTCCACCGTTCTTGAACTCAGAAGGCGAATATTATACGTAGACTTTCGCCTAGAGTAGAATAAACTTGCTCACCTTGGGCGATCGGGGCCATTGCCGTCGTCAAGGGCCACCCCTTCTGTCGGCGCCGGCGACATGGCTGCCGAAGGCGCTGTTTCCTTGAGGAGCCGCGGCGCAGGAGCCCACACCCGCCCGCGGGTGCGGGCGGTGTGGGCTCCTGCCACTACAGGATGAAGTCGCTCGCCGCCCACTGGCTGGGGACGGCGCCTCCGTCCCTGACCAGGATCTCCATCTCCACCGTCGACAGCGTCGCGTCGGTGTTGGCCTGGATCAGCGTGTCCGTGCTCGTGGCCGATACTGGGACGACGCGGACCTGGCCTGCCCCGCTGAAGGCGGCCGTCCCCTTGAAGGCGAAGGCCTGGTCGCCCGCGGCGGCCGGGTTGGCGTCGATGCCGGAGAGATCGATCCGGTCGGAGACGGTGGCGCCAACGCCGCCGAATTCCAGGATCGTGTCGCGATTGGCCGACCCCGATTGGCTCTCGGCGAGGTAGTCGAAGTCGTAGGTGTCGTTGCCGCCGCCGCCCGACAGGGAGTCCTGGCCGCTGCCGCCGATGACGATGTCCAGGCCGCCGCCGCCGTACAAGCTGTCGCGGCCGTCCTCGCCGTAGAGCCTATCGCGCCCGTCCAGGCCCGACAGGCTGTCGTTGCCGGCGCTGCCGTGGAGCTCGTCGCTCGCGGCCTCGCCGGCGAGCGTATCGTTCCCCGCGGTGCCGTAGGCTAGGTTGGTAAAGTTGACGTAGATCGGGTTGGTGACGGCGACGCGGCCGGCTTCGTCGTACAGTTCAGCGCGGAAGTAGGACTTGCTCGCCGCATCGACGCCGACGTCGATAGCCACGTCCTGGCTTGCCTTGTCGACCAGCCACGCCTTGAAGACCTGCCCGTTCCTGATCAGCGCCAGCACGTTGTCATCGGCATCCGCCTCGTCGCAGATCCTGGCGAGCGTGGTCGAGTAGTTGGCGCCGCTGGCGAGCCTGGCGTTGATGTCGTCGATGTCGGACTGGGGGAGGGGCTCGATCGGCCTCGTGGTGCCGCCGGCGTCCAGGGTCATCTTGAACTTCATGGTCGTGTTTGAACTCAGCGGGATGATGTCGCCGAGCCTGGTTTCGTAGGATCCGTTGGCATCGCGGTCGGCGGCGATGTCGAGCCGCGGGCTGGCGGCGGTGGCGCTGATCGTCGCGTGGCCATGCTTCAGCGCCGCAAGCAGTGTGGCCGGGTTGGCATCGTCCGCCAGCAGCCACAGCCGGGGATTGCCGAAGTAGCTGGTGCCGACGGTGGCGCTGCCGAGCTTGTGCATGTCGCTCGAGCCGACGGCGTTGATGCGCACCCCGTGCTGCTTGAGCATCCCGTCCCAGAGCTTGAAGGTGGCGCGGAAGTTGTTGTCGTCGTCGCCCGGGCCGTTCCAGATCTCGATGCCGTCGACCTCGCGGGACGTCGGCAGGGACCACGGGTAGATCGACTCCGGATGGTTGTAGGAGAACAGGGCGCCCTGGTCGTGCGCCAGATGAATGGCGGATGCCGGGTCCTTGGCGCGGTTCGCGGTCCAGATCGCCGAGTAGTCGTAAGTATGGGTCGACCAGATGTTGGCGTGGCCGCTGCTCGTCGTCCACTCCGCGCCGTGGAGCAGTGCGAGGCTGGACGACGACACGTAGGCCGGGTCGTACCAGGTCGCGATCCCATGGTGATCGGCCTGGTCCTCGTCATGGTCGGTGAGCGAAAGCACTTGCAGACCGCCGCGGGACTTGGCGTCGGCGAGAATGGCCGGAACCGTGCTGTCGCCGTCGCTGTACTTCGAGTGACTGTGGATGTCCGCCTTGAGCCACATTGGATCCCCCTTGCCCTCCGCCCGCCCTTGCGAATGTCCTGCGGAAGGCAGCGGCGCCCGGCGCATAGGGCCAGGCGCCGCTCTTGTCTATCACTACAGGATAAAGTCGCCGGCTGCCCACGCACCTGGCAGGGTCCCGCCGTCGGTGACGGCGATCTCCATGTCCGGGGCGAGGCTGCCGCCGGTGTTGGCCTGGATCACCGTGTCGGTCCCCGAAGACGCCACGCGGAGTTGGCCGGCGCCGGTGAATGCGGCGGCGCCGTTGAAGGCGAAGGCCTGGTTGCCGGAGAGGCCGGTGTTGGCGTCGATGGTGGAAAGATCGATCCGGTCGATGGTCAGGCTGGAGCCGATGCCGCCGAAGTCCGTGATAACGTCGCGCAAGCCGGCGCCGGCCTGGGAGTTGGTGGCGTAGTCGTAGTCGAAGATGTCGTTGCCGCCGCCGCCGGTGAGCCGGTCCAACCCGTCGCGGCCGGCGAGCGTGTCGTTGTCGAGCCCGCCGTCGAGCGTGTCGTTGCCGCTGCCGCCGCCGAGTTTGTCTGCGCCGGCCTCGCCATACATCGTGTCGGCGCCGGCTTGGCCGCCCATCTCGTCGTTGCCGGTGCCGCCGTACATCTGGTCGTTGCCGTTGTGGCCAAAGATCCGGTCGGAGCCGTCGTCGCCGTAGAGCGTGTCGGCGCCATCCCAGGTGTCGGCATCGCCGCCTGCGCCGTAGATCAGGTCGTCGCCGGCGCCGCCCCGGATGGTGTCCGCGTCGGCCTCCGGATCCCAGGATCCGTCACCGCCAGCGACCTTACCATAGAGGGTGTCGTTTCCGGCGCCGCCACTGATCGTGTCTTTCCCGCCGAAACAGCCATAGATGACGTCGTTTCCGCCCATGCCGTCGAGCGTGTAATCCGCATAGGCCCAGTCCTGCTGAGTCCTGATGAGATTGGCCAACTCGTTACCCGCGCCGTGCTGGCCGCTGGGATAATACCCGCCGGTCATCTCCAGGTTCTCGACGTTGGCGGGCAGCGTGTAGCCCATATCGTAGGCAAAGACGGTGTCGATCCCCTCGCCGGCCAACTCGATGACCGAATCCTTTGCTTCGATGACCGTATACTCGTCGTTGCCGGTGCCGCCGTAGAGATAGTCGTTATTGTTGCTCCCCGTGACGCTGCCGTCCGGGTCATACTCCTCGGCGGTCGCGAACAACTTGTCGTTTCCGGATCCGCCGTACTGGTGGACGGTCATGCCCGGCGCGCTGCCGACGTAGTAGCCTCGCACGGCAACCGAGTCGTCGCCGGCCCCACCGTAGAGAGAGACGGTTCCGCTTGGCGCAGAACCCTCCCACGGGCCGTCCGGATAGTTGCGGGCGCTGAGTAAGAAGGTGACGGAGTTGTTGCCGTCGTCGCCGTAGGCGATGTTGCTGGCGGGGTTGGCGCCGTCGGTATCGCCAATTTCGATGGTGATGTCGTCGTTGCCGGCGTCGCCGTGAACGGCGTTGCCGTCGTTCGGCGTCAGCGCCACTGCGCCGAGGTACTCCGGCCGATCATGGATGACGTCGTCCCCGCCGCCGCCGCTGACGGTGTCGCCACGGCCGCCGCCGTTGATCGTGTCGGCGCTGCTGGACGGAAAGCTCCCGGCTGGTACCCGGGCAACGGTCGGAGAGACGAACGTGGGCGTGATCGTCTCGGCCAAGCTTGTGCCAGTGTAAGTACCCAAAGTGGCCCCCTACCACCACTCTAGAACGCCGGCCTCATCAGGCGTCGCGCATGCGCACGCCCTGGCCTTCTCACTGTCTCGAAGGCGGAAGACCCTGCTGAAGCCGCCGTTACACCAGCGGTCAGGCACTTTACTTAGCGTTTATTATAAGGGTATTTGCCGCAATTGTAAACCTTCGGGCTAGAGCGCGTCTCCGCTGGATGGGGCGGCAGCCCCGCAGCAACAAACTCGTTCTTTGGCGGGACGGGCAACGCCCCAACGAGCGCAGACGCTCGTTCACGGCTCGACAGGCGGAGATCTCCCCTCATCGGACGGACGCTGCCGTCCGTTCCTGGCACTCAAGAGGAGAAGATCATAGGAACCGATTCGCCTCAGGTAAACGTTCTGGCGCCCCCGACTGGAGCAATGCTGCCATGCCGATTTAAGGGTTCGGCTTCCGGTCGAGGCCCACCCGGTTGGCGAGGAAGGCCACCTGAGTCCGGTTGGTCGCCTTCAGCTTCTTCATGATCTGGCGGACGTGGACCTTTACGGTCCCCTCTTGCATGTTCAGCGCGTGGGCGATGATCTTGTTGGGCTTGCCTTCGCACAGCAGGCGGAGCACTTCACGTTGTCGCGGTGTTAGCTCTCGCAGGAGCGCCGCGCCGCCGTCCGCCGTCTTCGCTGGTTCGCCGAGCTCGGCCCGCCGGTGCCGCCTCACCGGCCGGCGCCGCCGCCGAGCTCCCCCGGCGGTGGCCGTTGCCGCATTGCCGCAGGGCGCTCGCCGGGACGAAGGTGCCACCGGCGTGCACCAGGCGCATGGCCTCGACGGCGACGCGGGGATTGAACGTCGTCGGGATGTAGCCGCGGACCCCCCGGCGCAACGCCTCCGTGACCTGCCCGATGTCCTCGAAGTCACACAAAAGAATTAGCGGGACCCGCCCCGCCCGTGCGGCCACGAGCGGAGTTCCTCGCTCACCCACCCGTCGGAGATAAGGGCGAAGCCGACGTTGAGCAGGATCAGGCCGGCGTTGGCCGTGGCCGCATCCGTGATCTCGGCCGCCGTCGAGAGCGGCAGAACGACGAATTCGCGTGCCGCCGTGCCGAGCAGGTTCACCACCGACTCCCGCGTCAGCGGCCGCGGATCGATCAGGACGATCCGCGGCTTATCCCGCTCCGGGGCCCCTTTACCGGCTCGCCCGTCGTAGTCTTCGAAACCGAAAGGAGCCCCCGCGCGCCCCCCACGCGTGCAGTCTGCACCATGGTTCGACCTCCTGTGCTGTCCGATATCCTCCGTGGCGGTACCCGCCGAGATGCTGTTGATCGTTCCTCCGCTAACGCGAAAGAGCATACTACTATCCGCGGCCGGTCCAACTTTATGATAGTAAGGCGGAAGACGAACAAGGAGAAGAGGCGAGCAAGGCGGAGTTTACTAGAATAAACTTCGGCAGGCGCTGATGGCATCTAGTTCAAACGCATTACACGCAAACGCGCG
>CAVVAX010000041.1:0-37999 GCA_963746275.1 uncultured Alphaproteobacteria bacterium | reverse complement strand
GCCTCCGCGCCTTCACCTCCCGGGAACGCGGGCCATGGCGAACGCGCCTGAGCCCCGCCCTGCACGCCGTGCCGGGCCTACCGGGACAACAACATCCGCACCATCAGCGAGAGCGACGAGGACCATGACCAAGCGCGTGCAAGCCAAGTACAAGATCAACCGCCGGCTCGGCGTCAACCTGTGGGGCCGGCCGAAGAGCCCCGTCAACAAGCGCGACTACGGCCCCGGCCAGCACGGCCAGCGGCGGAAGAAGCCCACCGACTACGGCACCCAGCTGATGGCCAAGCAGAAGCTGAAGGGCTACTACGGCAACATCAGCGAGAAGCAGTTCCACCGCTACTACCAGGAGGCCATCCGCCGGCGCGGCGACACCTCCGGAGAACCTCATCGGCCTGCTCGAGCGCCGGCTCGACGCGGTGGTCTTCCGGATGAAGTTCGTCCCCACCGTCTTCGCCGCCCGCCAGTTCATCAGCCACGGCCACATCACCGTCAACGGCCGGCGCGTGAACATCCCCTCCTACCTCGTCGGCGAGGGCGACATGATCGCGGTGAAGGAGAAGTCGCGCGACCTGGCGCTGGTGCTCGAGGCCGCGCGCCTGCCGGAGCGGGACGTGCCGGAGTACCTGTCGGTCGATCTCGACAAGATGATCGGCACCTTCGTGCGCACGCCGCAGCTCGCCGACGTGCCCTTCCCGGTGCAGATGGAGCCGAACCTGGTCATCGAGTTCTACTCGCGCTGACCGGCGCGCGCGCGGCCGCGGTCCGGCGCCGGCCCGAAACCGAGGAAGCCGTGCGCGCCGACGAAAAGCTCATCCTGGCCGTGCCCAAGGGCCGCATCCTGCGCGAGGTGATGCCGGTCATCCGCCGCGCCGGCATCGAGCCGGAGCCGGCCTTCGAGGACGAGGACAGCCGGCAGCTGCGCTTCGTCACCAACCTGCCCGAGATCGACCTGATCCGGGTGCGCAGCTTCGACGTCGCCACCTTCGTCGCCTTCGGCGCGGCGCATCTCGGCGTCTGCGGCAACGACGTGCTGGCCGAGTTCGACTATTCCGAGATCTACGCGCCGCTCGACCTCCGCGTCGGCCATTGCCGCATGGCCGTGGCCGAGCTCGCCGAGCTCAGCCGACGACGACGATCCGGCGACCTGGAGCCACATCCGCATCGCCACCAAGTACCCGATGACGACCAGCGGCACTTCGCCGCCCGCGGCGTGCAGGCCGAGTGCGTCCACCTCAACGGCGCGATGGAGCTGGCGCCGACGCTGGGGCTGTGCCGCGACATCGTCGATCTCGTCTCGTCCGGGGCGACGCTGGCCGCCAACGGCCTGGTCGAGGTCGAGACCATCGCCGAGATCACCTCCCGCCTCGCCGTCAACCGCAGCGCCTGGAAGACCCGGCAGCGGGAGATCTCGCGGCTGGATCGGCCGCTTCCGCGAGGCTCTCGATGCCGTTGCGGCTTGAGCGCGCCGCGACCCGGACTTCGACGCCGGCTTCGCGGCGATGCTGGCGGCGAAGCGCGAGCACGCCGCCGACGTCGCGCGCCACGGTCGCCGCGATCATCGCCGACGTGCGCGCCCGCGGCGATGCCGCGCTGATCGACTACACCCGCACGTTCGACGGGCTGGAGCTCTCGCCGGCGACGCTCCGCATCACGCGCGAGCGATCGACCGGGCCACGGCGCGCGTGCGATCCCGAGGCCGTCGCCGCCCTCGAGCTCGCGGCCGAGCGGATCGGCGCCTTTCACGCCCGGCAGCGGCCGGAGGATCACGACGAGATCGACGCCGCCGGCATCCGCCTCGGCTACCGCTGGACCGCCGCTCGACGCCGTCGGCCTCTACGTCCCCGGCGGCACCGCCGCCTACCCCTCGTCGGTGCTGATGAACGCGATGCCGGCCCGCGTCGCCGGCGTCGAGCGGCTGGTGATGACGGTGCCCGCGCCCGACGGCGTGCTCAACCCGCTGGTGCTGGCGGCGGCGCAGGCTCGCCGGGGTCGACGAGATCTACCGCGTCGGCGGCGCCCAGGCGATCGCGGCGCTGGCCTACGGCACCGAGACCATCGCGCCGGTCGACAAGATCGTCGGCCCCGGCAACGCCTACGTCGCCGCGGCCAAGCGCCAGGTCTTCGGCCAGGTCGGCATCGACATGATCGCCGGCCCCTCCGAGGTGCTGATCGTCGCCGACGCCGACAACGATCCCGTCTGGATCGCCATCGACCTGCTCGCCCAGGCCGAGCACGACGAGGCGGCGCAGTCGATCCTGATCACCGACGACGCCGCCTTCGCCGACGCGGTCTGCGCGGCCGTCGAGGCGCATCTGGCGACGCTGGCGCGCGCGGAAGACGGCGGCGGCAAGCTGGCGCACGCACGGCTGCGTCATCCTGGTCGAGACGCTGGACCGAGGCGCCGGCGCTGATCGACCGGGTCGCGCCCGAGCACCTGCAGCTCGCCGTCGCCGACCCGGACGCGCTGTCGCGGCGGGTGCGCCACGCCGGCGCGATCTTCCTCGGCCGCTACGTCCCGGAGGCGCTCGGCGACTACGTCGCCGGCCCCAACCACGTGCTGCCGACCGGGCGCAGCGCCCGCTTCTCCTCCGGGCTCGGCGTGCTCGACTTCCTCAAGCGCACCACCTTCGTCGGCTGCGGACGAGGACGGCCTCGCCGCCATCGGCCCGGCCGCGGTCACCCTGGCGGAGGCCGAGGGGCTCGACGCCCACGCCCGCTCGGTCGCCATCCGCCTCAACCGCCGGCGAGACGTCTGAGCCGCCGTGGACGCGCCGCCCAGCGAGGCCGAGCCGCGCGATCCACGCCAGCGCATCGCCAGGATCATGCTCGAGGAGACCGGCCGGATCCGGCTCAGCGCCCGGATCGAGGACGAGCGCCGGGCGGCGCTCTTCGACCTGATCGAGGAAAACCACTTCGCGCCGAGCGGGGTTGCCGCCCGGGCCCTACGTCGTCCGCCTCGGGATCAGCGGCGGCTGCCTGATCTTTCGCATCTTCGACGAGGCGGAGAAGCTGCTCACCCGCTTCACCCTGGCGCTGGGCTCGCTCAGGCGGATCATCAAGGACTACTTCCTCATCTGCGACAGCTACTTCAACGCCATCAAGACCCTGCCGCCGTCGCGCATCGAGGCGATCGACATGGGCCGGCGGGGGCTGCACAACGAAGGTGCCGAGGTGCTGCGCGAGCGCCTGGCCGGCAAGGTCGAGATCGACCTGCCGACGGCGCGGCGGCTGTTCACCCTCATCTGCGTCCTCCACATCCGCGCCTGAGGTGGTCGGTGCTGGAGCTTCCCTCGGCCGTGCTTTTCGCCTGCACCTTCAACGCCGTCCGCTCGCCGATGGCCGAGGGCATGCTGCGCGCCTGCCACGGCCGGCGCGTCTACGTCGAGTCCGTCGGCATCCGCCCAGGGCAGCTGGACCCGTTCGCGGTGCAGGTGATGGACGAGATCGGCATCGACATCTCCGGCCACGAGCCGCGGACCTTCGACGACCTGGAGGACGAGTCGTTCGACCTGATCATCTCGCTGTCGCCCGAGGCGCAGCACCGTGCCGTCGAGATGACCCGGATCATGGCCTGCGACGTCGTGTTCTGGAACACCTTCGACCCGACCATCGTCGAGGGCAGCCGAGACATGCGGCTGGCCGCCTACCGCCAGGTCCGCGATCAGTTGGCCGTCCGCATTGCCCAACATTTTCCGGCGGAAACCATGGGCAGTCTCTGAGCCGCGCCGAGCCGCGCCGGGAGCCGTCGCTCTCGGAGCCGCGCGGGGCTGTTCTCCTGCTTTTGGCGTGCATATTGGAGGCAGCCATCCGCGGATTCGGATAAAGTCCGGCCGGAAGACAGCAGCCTTGTCACGAGCAACGTTGACGGCAACGGCCGCCGCCTCCACGTCGTCACCAAACTGTCGCATTGCGGAACTTGGCATAAGGCTGGAGCGGGAACAGAACATGCGGGCCATGACCGATCTAGACGGTGTCAAACCGGACCTCGAAACTCCTCAGCCGCGCTGGCGGAAGGCGAAGACGCCGACGCTCGCCGCCGTCGGCCACCGCCGAGGAGGCGTTGACCGGGATCGTGGTTTCGGGCGTCCAGCACCTCCGGGCCAACGAGGCGTGCGTGCTGGCGAGGGCGCACGAAGAGGGTATCCACCAGATGCGCGTCGCGGCCCGCCGGCTGCGCAGCGCGTTGACCCTCTATCGCGACCATCTGCCGGAAGAGCAGTTCCGCTACCTCAACGGCGAGCTCAAGTGGCTGATCCGCGAACTCGGCTCGGCCCGCGACTGGGACGTCTTCGTCGACGGCGTGCTGCGCCCGGTGGAGGGCGACCTGACCGAGGAGCCGACGATTCCGGTTCTGGCGCACACCGTCGAGAAGCTGCGCGACGAGGCCTACGACCGGGCCTCGGCGGCGATCAAGTCGCAGCGCTACGCCGGCCTGATCCTGCTGCTCAAGGCCTGGGCGGAGGGCAAGCGCTGGCACGACGGTGCCTCGAAGGAACAGGCGGCGGCGATGCGCACGCCGGGCGGTGGACCTCGCCCGCCAGCTTCTCGACCAGGGCTACGAGGAGACGCTGGACCCTCGCCGGCACCTTCGCCGAGCTCTCCGTCGAGGAGCGGCACTCGGTCCGCATCCGCATCAAGAAGCTGCGCTACGCCACCGAGTTCTTCGGCGCGCTCTTTCGCCCGCCGCCAGGTCGTGCCCTACCTCGCGGCGATGAAGGCGCTGCAGGACCAGTTGGGGCTGAACAACGACGTCGAGGTGGCCCGCGGCCTGCTCAAGAAGGCGCCGAAGAGGGCGAGGGGCAAGGAGCGGCGCGACATCGCCTACGCCGCCGGCCTGGTCATCGGCTGGCACAGCCACGTCTCCGACCACCGCGAGCAGGGCGCGCTGAGGGCCTGGGACCGCTTCGTCGGCAGGCACCCGTTCTGGCGGCCGGCGGAGGCGGCGCCCGCCCCGGTTCCGGCAGACGAGCCGGCCGGCGAGCCGGCCTGACCCGGCAGGCCGGCTCTCCCTGGCCGGTGGCCCCCTCCGACCGGCAGGTGGCGGTCAGCGCCGACCGTAGAGGATCTGCGCCTCGACTGCCGGGCGCAGCACCTGTGCCGCCCGCGCCGCGCCGAGCCGGCGGGCGAGGCCGCCGACTTCGAGGTTGATGTCGAGCTGGCGCGTGATCGCGCGGTTGACGTCGGTGTTCTCGACGAAGGCGTCGAGGAGCCGGTGGGTCAGCCGGGTGGTGCCGTTGACATCGACGGTCGCCCCGGTCGCGAGGCTCGAGATGACGATGCCGGCCCCAGGCTGTGTGCCTACCCGCGGATCATCGCTGTCGCCAAGGGCGGGCAGGGTCTGCACGGTCGTGCCATCGTAGGCGAGCCGGCCGACGCCCGGAATGGAATAGCGGCTCACCACCTCCAGACGTTCGCCGACGCCCTCGCCCTGCCCCAGCACCGACCTCGAGACGATGCCGACGGACAGGTCGAAGCCGCCGATGCTGAACCCGCCCCGGAGGTCGGCGAGAGCTTCGTCGGTGAGCGGCGCGACAAGGGCCAGCGGGTCCGCGGCCCCGGCCATAGCCGGCGAGGCGAGGCCCGAGGCCGCCATGAGCGGCAGCGCCAGCAGGCCCAGCGCCAGGCGCTGCCAACCACCGGCCGCGGCGCCGGCGATCGCGGGCTGCGGGGATGATGATCTTGCGACGTCGGACGGGAGCATGATCGCCTCCTTCAGTACCGTCGGGTTCAATACCTGCGGGTCGGTGGCGGCAGGTTGACGGTGAACGACGCCAGCGATTGGCCGTTCAGCGCGGCGCCGAAGGGCGCCTTCACCCGCACCGCCCAGTCCTGCTCGCTGTTGAAGTTCCGGCGCGCGAGGTCCGGCTCGTCTCGGATGATGAAGGCGATGCCCTCCCACATCGCGACGAACGCCGCACGCGGGTAGATGCGCACGCCCAGCGCCGGATCGCCGACCACGACCTCGTCGCCGCGAATGCCCTTGATCAGCACGAAATGCTTGTAGCCGTTGGTGTTGATCAGGGTGATCGCCGGCACCCTGGCGGCCTCGAGCTTCTCCAGGGTGACGCGGAAGCCGTCGGCCCGCAGCCCCTCCGCCTCCAGGTAGCCCTTCATGTCGAGGAGCGAGAAGCCGGTGCGGTGGATGCGCTCCTTGTCGCCCAGGCGATACATGGCGGTGAAGACCGCCTCTTCCGTCGTCGTCCGCCCATAGTGAAAGCTGAGCAGGCTGGCCAGCGCCGCGGAGCCGCAGCTGAAGTCGTAGCGCTGCTTCAGCACCGTCTTGAACCTGGCCTCCTTGAGGCTGATCACACCGACGTTGAACTGGCCGCCGCCGGCGAAGTGGATGCCGACCTGGCCCGCGTCCGCAAGCCGCGGCCCAAGCAGGACGAAGGCGGCCGCGAGAAGCGCAGCGCCGCCCGACCGCCTCGCCGACCGGCGCCACCGTCTCAGGCCCGAAGCGGAAGAGGTCATGGCGGCGGCGTTTCCGCCTAGCATGGCCACGGGAGAGGTCGGCGACACCGGCTTCACCGGCCCATGTCCACGGAGACGTTGACGTTGACGCTGTTGGACATCGTCAGGACGCCGGTGTTCACGACCATCGTGTTGCCGAAGCCGTGGATGTCGGACATCACGTTGCCGGCGGCGGCGCCCGAGGCGAAGCCGCTGATCGTGTTGCCGTTCATGGTCGCGGTCGTGCTGGAGGCGTTGAGCTGGAGGTCGTCGAGGACGATGCCGAGATCCACGCCGCGGCTGCCGCCAGCGAGGCCGCCCAGGTCCTCGGTTGCCATCGCCTCCCATCGGTCGCCGGCATCGCCGGCCGGGGCCGCCGCCTGCTCGGCGCCCGCCGGAGCCGCGGCCAGAAGGGCGGCGAGGGCGAGGGCTCCTGCGGCGTTATGCGAGCGTTTCATGGGTTACTCCACTAGCCTGGACCGGGCGCTTCGCCCGGCCTGGAGGAGCCGAGACAGCCGGGCCGGCGGGACATGCCCGCCGGTCCGTCCGTTGCCGGGCCTACTTGACGATGGCGTTCAGGGCGATGTTGTTCGCCTGCGCGGCGACGCCGGTGTTGTTGCTCACCTGGGCGATGCCATGCATGCCGTTCAGGTTGACGCTGTTGATCCCGCCGGTGTCGACCCCGGCCTTGAGCGCCGCGCTCATCGACGCGCTGTCGAGGTGGGCGTTGGCCGTCGCCAGGTTGACCATCACGTCACCCAGGGAGATGTCGCTCTGCGAGCCGGTGTTGAGGTCGCGGCCGGCGATCTTGCCGGAGTTTTCCCGCCCGATGCTGCTGTCGGCGGCGTTGCCGTTGACGGCGGCGACGCTACCCCTGCTCGCCTCGGCCTTGAGCTCGGTCTCGCTCACCCGCTCGTCCTTGCTGACGGTGATGCTGGTGCGCTTGTCCTCGAGGGTGCTGGTGTTGAAGCTGTTCGTCGCGGTGTTGTCGTCGTCCGACCATGCCTTGACGCTGTTGTCGGTGTTCGAGGTGTACGCCTTGTTGAAGCTGTTGCTGGCGGTCTTGTTGAAGCTGTTGTTGGTGGCGCTGTCGTTATCAGAGGTGGCGCTGACGCGGTTGTCGGTGCTCGAGCTGTAGGACTTGTTGAAGCTGTTGTTGGTGGCCGTGTCGTTGTCCGAGGTGGCGCGGTTGTCGACGCTCAAGGACTTGTTGAAGCTGTTGTTGGTGGCCGTGTCGTTGTCCTGCGTGGCGTTGACGCGGTTGTCGGCGCTCGAGGTGTAGGACTTGTTGATCGTGCTGCCGTCGTTGGCGTTGCCGTCGCTCAGCAGGTTCGTCTGGTTGTCGTCGACGAGGAGGCGCGGCTCGGTGGCGGAGGCGCCCTGCGCGAGCGCGAAGCTGAGGGCCAGGGCCGACGCCGTGCCGAGGAGGGAGAGCTTGGTCATTGGTAGAGTATCTCCATAAGGGTTGAGCTTCGTGCCTGCACCTGCAGGCTGTCGCCTTGTGGCTTCTCTGGGTAGCACCACGCAGCGTCATCCCTATGAGTGCAGCCCCCGTGCCAAACCTATGGTGGTAGCCGTGCGCGAAGCCAACCCGTTGATACGAAAGAGCATGCTCGTCAGACCCCGGCTGGAAGATCGCAGGGCGCAGCCGTCGGTTGTTACCGCTGGGTTACGCCGGGCCGTATCGCCCCTGAGGAGCGTATCGGGATGTGAACGACCGCCGCGCTTGGCCCGACGCCGATGCCACGCAAGCGCGAGAACGAAGACGCAGCTGCCGGCGCCGTCAGGACGCCGAGCCCGCCGGCGGCGTGACCAGGCCGGGAGCGGTTGCCATCCGCGCGAAACAGAAAGGCGGCCACGGAAGGCCGCCCTAAAAAGAAAGGCGGCCGTGGAAGGCCGCCCCGCGAAAAGCGAGTATGTGAGGGCCGGAAGCCGCGCCTCAGGTGGCGGCCTTAGCCTGGGAGATATCCTCGCCGCTCTGCTGATCGACGGCCCGAATCGACAGCTTGAACTTGCCGCGGTCGTCGACGCCGATGAGCTTGACCTTGACCGTGTCGCCCACCTGCACCGCGTCCGTCACCTTGTTCACCCGCTCACGGGAGAGCTCGCTGATGTGGACAAGGCCGTCGCGCGAGCCGAGGAAGTTGACGAAGGCGCCGAAATCGACGGTCTTGACCACCTTGCCGGTGTAGACGGTGCCCACCTCGGGCTCGGCGGCGATGCTGCGGATCCAATCAATGGCCGCGTCCGCCGAGCCCTGATCGACCGCCGCGACCTTCACCGTGCCGTCGTCCTCCAGGTCGATCCTCGCCCCCGTGACCTCGCAGATCTCGCGGATGATCTTGCCGCCGGGGCCGATGACCTCGCGGATCTTGTCCTTGTTGATGTGGATGACGGTGATCCGCGGGGCGTTGCGGTTGAGGGCCTCGCGCGCCGTGGAAATGCCCGCGGCCATCTCGCCTAGGATGTGGTGGCGGCCGTCGCGGGCCTGCGCCAAGGCGACCCGCATGATGTCCTCGGTGATCGAGGTGATCTTGATGTCCATCTGTAGGGCGGTGATGCCCTCGGAGGTGCCGGCCACCTTGAAGTCCATGTCGCCCAGGTGGTCCTCGTCGCCGAGGATGTCCGACAGCACGACGAAGTCTCCGCCCTCCTTGATCAGGCCCATGGCGATGCCGGCGACCGGCCGCGACAGGGGCACGCCCGCGTCCATCATCGACAGAGACCCGCCGCAGACCGTGGCCATCGACGACGAGCCGTTGGACTCGGTGATCTCGGAGACGACGCGGATGGTGTAGGGAAAGCTGTCCTTTGCCGGCAAGAGCGGGTGGATCGACCGCCAGGCCAGCTTGCCGTGGCCCACCTCCCGGCGGCCGGTGAAGCCGAAGCGGCCGGCCTCGCCGACGGAATACGGCGGGAAGTTGTAATGCAGCAGGAAGTGCTCACGGAAATCGCCGGCGAGTGCGTCGATGACCTGCTCGTCCTGGCCGGTGCCGAGCGTCGTCACCACCAGCGCCTGGGTCTCGCCGCGGGTGAAGAGCGCACTGCCGTGGGCGCGCGGCAGAAGCCCGACCTCGACCGCGATGGGGCGGACGTCCGCCGGGCCGCGGCCGTCGATCCGCCGCTTGTCGGTGAGGATGCTCTTGCGCACGACATCCTTCTCGAGGTCCTTGAAGGCGTCATCAAAGCCGTCAAACACGGCCTCGGCATCAAGAGACTCGTCGGCCGACAGTGCGTCGGACATCTGCACCTTCAGCGCCGCCACCTTCTCCCGTCGCGTCGCCTTCACCGCTTCGCCATAGGCCGAGCGCAGGTCGCCCTCGGCGCTGGCGCGCAGCCGATCGGAGAGCTCTGCGAGCCCGGCCGACGGCGCCGGCAGGTCGATTGGCTCGCGGGCGCAGGCCTCGGCCAACTCGACGATGGCGTCGACGACCGGCTGGATCGCCCGATGGCCGAACATAACCGCGCCCAGCATGACGTCCTCGGAGAGCTCCTTGGCCTCCGACTCGACCATGAGGACGCCCTCGCGGGTGCCGGCAACGACCAAGTCCAGCGCGCTCGTCGGCAGCTCGTCGAGCTGCGGGTTCAGCACGTACTCGCCGGCGATATAGCCGACGCGGCAGCCGGCGATGGGCCCCAGGAACGGCACGCCGGAAAGCGTCAGCGCCGCGGAGGAGCCGATCATCGCGACAATGTCCGGGTCGTTCTCCAGGTCGTGCGACAGCACGGTGCAGATGATCTGGGTCTCGTTGCGGTAGCCCTTGGCGAACAGGGGCCGGATCGGCCGGTCGATCAGGCGTGAGCTGAGGACCTCCTTCTCCGCCGGGCGGCCTTCCCGCTTGAAGAAGCCGCCGGGGATCTTGCCCGCGGCAAAGGTCTTCTCCTGGTAGTGCACGGACAGCGGGAAGAAATCGAGGCCCGGCTTCGGCGCCTTCTCATAGACGACGGTGCACAGAACCTTCGTCTCGCCGTAGGTCGCGAGCACCGCGCCGTCCGCCTGCCGGGCGATCTTGCCCGAACTCGAGCGTCAGCGGTCGCCCGCCCCACTGGATTTCCTTGCGGAATTCTTTGAACATTTCTTATCCTTTCAGATGATCGGCACGCTCTTCCGGCTGTCCATGATGCCGGTCGCGGCCGACGAGCGCCGCCGATGCGGCGCCTTGCCTTTGCGCGAGCTTTAGCCTGCACCGCCGTAGCCAGAGCCAGGGCAGGGCGCAGGGGCTGCGCACAGGGCGCGGAGGTGCCTAGCGGCGCAGGCCGAGCCGTTCGAGCAGCGTGGTGTAGCGGCTCTCTTCCTTGCCCTTGAGATAGTCCAGCAGCCGACGCCGCTGGCCGACCATCATCAAGAGGCCGCGCCGGGAGTGGAAATCTTTCTTGTGCACTTTCAGGTGCTCGGTCAGGTTCCGGATCCGTTCGCTGAGAATGGCGACCTGGACCTCCGGCGAACCGGTGTCGCTTTCGCCCATGGCGAAGTCCCGAATGACGTCTTGCTTCCGCTCGGCCGTGATGGACATACCTTCTCTCTCTCCGTCGCTCTTCTCTCGTGCTTACACGTTCAAGACCCGCAGGGGGCGGATCTCGCTTCCTTTGATTTGCGCCAGCGCCACCGGCCTCCCGGCCGACGTTGCATAGACCACCGCGTCCCGGCAGAGGCCGTCGGCGCGCGAGCGGCTGGCGACCGGAAGGCTGGCGATGGCCTGCCCGTGCTGAAGCCGGCGCGCCTCCGTCTCCGTCAGCGAAACCGCCGGCACGCCAGATAGCGCCGTGCCGATCGGCAGCAGATGCTGCGCCAGGATCGTCTCCGCGTCCATCTCCCGCGCGTGATCGAGAGCCAGCGCCTGGTCTTCCCGAAACGGCCCAACGCACAACCGGCGCAGCGCCGAAACGTGGCCAAGCGTGCCGAGAGCCGCAGCGATGTCACGAGCCAGCGAGCGCATGTAGACGCCCTTGCCCGAGCGCACCCGGAAGGTCGCGTGATCGGCGTCCGGCTGGTCGACCAGGGCGATGTCTTCGACGAAGCCCTCGCGGGGCTGAAGCGTGACGATCTCGTCGCTCCGGGCGAGGGCGTAGGCCCGCCGCCCGCCGACCTTCACCGCGGAGAAGTCGGGAGGGACCTGATCAATGACCCCGGTGAAACCCGGCAGTGCGGCTTCGATGGCGAGCGCGTTCGGCCGCGCGTCGCTCACGGCGGTGACGGCGCCATCGCAGTCGTCGGTATCGCGCTTCTCGCCCCAGCGGACGGTGAAGACGTAGGTCTTCGACCCGTCCATGACGTAGGCCACGGTCTTGGTGGCCTCGCCCAACGCCACCGGCAACACTCCGGTCGCCAGCGGATCGAGCGTGCCGCCGTGGCCGGCCTTGGCCGCGCCGGTCAGCCGGCGGACGATGGCGATGACGGCGGCCGACGTCAGACCGCCGGGCTTGTCGATGATCAGCCAGCCATGGATCGGACGACCCCGCCTAGCCACGCCCGTGGCCCCCGCTGGCGGCACCGCCGCCATCCTCTGCCTGGACGAAGCCTTCGGCCTCGTCGGCACGCAGATCCCGCGCCACCTCGGGCCGGCGAAGCAGGGCCTCGATGTGCCCGGCCTCGGCGAACGACGCATCGAGCCGAAAGCTGAAGGCCGGGGTGATCCTCAGCCTGACCATCTCGGCGAGGCGCCGGCGGATGAAGCCGCGCGCGCGCGTCAACGCCTCGATGGCGTCGGCCTCAGCCGCGCCGCCGAGCGGCATGATGAAGGCTGTGGCGTTGCGGAGGTCGGGGCTGACGCGGACCTCCGTCACCGTCACCGACACACTGGCCAGGCCCGGATCATGCACCTCGCCGCGCTCGAGAACATGGGCGAGCGCATGACGCAGTTCTTCGCCAACCCGCAACTGCCGTTGGCTCGGGGCCTTGAGCTCCCCTTTCGACATCACAATCCCGTCGAACCGGATCGCGCCGTCGGCGGCCGGCTAAAGTTCTTGGGCGATCTGCTCGAGCTCGAAGCACTCGATGATGTCGCCTACCCGGATATCGTTATAGTTCGCGATCGCGATACCGCAATCGTAGCCTTCCTTGACTTCGCGGACGTCGTCCTTGAACCGCTTCAGCTGCGAGATGTCCCCCTCGTGGATCACGACGTCGTCACGCAGAAGCCGGATCTTCGCGCCCCGCTTGACCATGCCCTCGGTGATCATGCAGCCCGCGACCTTGCCGACCTTGGTGATGTTGAACACCTCGCGGATCTGCGCGTAGCCGAGCAGGTTCTCTCGCGTGACCGGCGCCAGCATGCCTGACAACATGCTCCGCATGTCGTCGGTGAGGTTGTAGATGATCGAGTAGTAGCGGATGTCGACGCCGTCGCGCTTCGCCAACTCCCTCGCCTGCGGATTGGCCCGGACGTTGAAGCCGATGACCAACGCATTCGAGGCCCGCGCCAGGGCGACGTCGGATTCGTTGATGCCGCCGACTCCGGCGTGGATCATCTGCACTCCGACGGCATCGGTGCCGATCTTCTGGAGCGCGCCGACGATGGCCTCGGTCGAGCCATGGACGTCGGCCTTCACCAGGACCGGCAGTGTCTGCTGCTGGCCGTCGGCAATGCGGCTGAAGATCTGCTCGACGGTGCCGCGGTTGGTCGTGGTCCGAGCCTCGCGCAGCCGCCGCTGGCGGAACTCCGAGACTTCCCGCGCCCGCGCCTCGTTCTCGACGACCGAAACCTCGTCTCCGGCCGCGGGCGTGGCGTTCAGGCCAAGCACCTCTACCGGCACACCAGGGCCGGCCTCGTCCAGCGAAACACCGTTCGCGTCGTAGAGGCCGCGGACCCGGCCCCATTCGGCGCCGGCGACGAAGATGTCGCCCGCCCGCAAGGTGCCGCGCTGGACCAGAACCGTGGCGACCGAACCGCGGCCGCGCTCGACCTTAGTCTCGATGACGATGCCTTCCGCGGGCCGGCCGGGATTGGCCCTGAGGTCGAGCACCTCGGCCTGCAGCAAGATCGCCTCCTGGAGCTTGTCCAGGTTCAGCCCTTCCTTGGCCGAGACTTCTACGCTCAGGGTCTCGCCGCCCATGTCCTCGGTGACGATGCTGTGCTGAAGGAGCTCGGTCCGCACCCGTTTCGGATTGGCGTCGGGGCGATCGATCTTGTTGATTGCGATGATCAAAGGAACGCCGGCGGCCTTGGCGTGATCGATGGCCTCGACCGTCTGCGGCATCACCCCGTCGTCGGCGGCGACGACCAGGACAACGATATCCGTTGCCTTGGCGCCGCGCGCACGCATCTCGGTGAAGGCGGCGTGGCCAGGGGTATCGATGAAGGTGATCTTGTCGCCGCTCGAAAGGGTCACCTGGTAGGCGCCGATGTGCTGGGTGATGCCGCCCGCCTCGTGGGCGGCGACATCCGTGCGCCTCAGCGCGTCGAGCAGCGAGGTCTTGCCGTGGTCGACGTGGCCCATGACGGTCACCACCGGCGGACGCGCCGCCAGCAGTTCGTCCTCGTCGACGTCGCCCCTGAGCCCGATCTCGACGTCGGCGTCGCTGACCCGCTTGACCTTATGGCCGAACTCGCTGGCGATGATCTCGGCGGTGTCGGCGTCGATGACGTGATTGATGGTCGCCATCATGCCCATCTTCATCAGCGCCTTGATGACGCCGACGCTGCGCTCGGCCATGCGGTTGGCCAGCTCCTGGACGGTGATGCTCTCCGGGATGACAACCTCTCGCACGATCTTCTGCGGCTCCCCGCCCCGCTGCGACTGCTGCTTGAGGCGCTCCTTCTCCCGCGCCCGGCGGACCGACGCCAAGCTGCGCACCCGCTCGCTGGCGCCCTCGTCGAGGGCGTCGACGATCGTGAGCTTGCCGGGCCGGCGGTTCGCGTCATCGCGCCTCGCCACCGGCGCGGCCTTGCGCGCCTCCGGACGCACCGGCCGCTTCGGCCGCCCGCGGCGATCGGCGTCATCGTCCGCCTCCTGGCCGTCCTTGGTCTTGACCTCGCCCTTGGCCCCGACGGTGGGCGCCTTTGCCTTGGCGCCTGGCTGTGCCGCCGCCGGCGCCGGCGCGGGCTTCCCGGGCTCTGGCGCTGCTTCCGCAGCCGGCGCCGCCGCAGCCTCGGGCGCAGCCTGCTCAACCGCGCCTCGTTCCGCATCGGCCGTTGGCGCCGCTTCGGCTTCGGCCGCGCCGGCCTCTGCCTGGGTAGCGGGAGCCTCGCCGGGTTCGCCTGTGGACGCCTCGGCCTCCGAGACCTCCGCAACCCCTGCCTTCAGCGCCGCTTCCGCGACCGCGGCGGTTTCCGCTTTCGCCGCTGCCGCATGCTTCGCCTCTGCGGCTGCGCGTTCGTCCTCGGCGCGGATGGCATCTTGTAACGCCCGGGCACGGGCCGCCTTCTCGTGGTTGGTCAGTCCGACCGCGGCGCCCTCGCGCGCCACCGCCGGCCCGCCTGGAGCCCCCGGCGCTTCGCCGCCGCGCCTGACCTCGGCGACGCGGCCGTGGCCGTCGGTGGCAAAGGTCCGCTTCTTGCGCACCTCGACCGTGACCATCTTCGAGCGGCCGTGGGAGAAGCTCTGGCGAACCTGCCCCCCCTCAACCGTCTTCTTCAGCTCCAGCCGCTTAGGCTTGGCGAGCTGCGTCATATCTTCCGCGTTGCGTTCGTCGATGTCCGTCATGTCTTTCTTGTTACTAGCTCTTTCCTCGGGCCTCGGCCGGCCGTCAAACTCGCCCCATGGTTCCGCCCCATGGTTTCGCCCCGTAAACTCGCCCCGTGAGGCTTTCGCAATCCATCGAGCCGCCGCGCTTCATGAATAAGGGCAGCCGCCAGCTTCCCCGGCGCCAGCGCACCATGGACGACGCGGTCCCTGCCAAAGGCGGCACCCAGTTCGCCCCCATCGAGCGCCTCCACCACCGCGGTCGCGCCGGCCGGGCCGCGCATCTTCCGCCGCTGATCCTCCGAGCCGTCACGGGCGGCAAGTAAAACCGCGGCCGAGGCCCGCTCAAGCCATTCGCGGGTCTGCGCGTAGCCGCAAACCGCCTGCTTCGCGCGGCGCGCCAAGCCGATCAGCTCCTGGCAACGGTGAACCAGCAAGCGCTCGACATCGTCGACCAGTGTCCCGGGCACGGCCACCTGGGCGCGCGCCGCTTTTGCGAACACCTTCTTGGCACAAGCCCTGTCTATCATATCCCTGTCGGCGCTCAACCAAAATCCCCGCCCCGGCAGGCGCTGCGCGACATCGGGCGTTACCTCGCCGTCCGGGGAGATGACGAACCGCACCAGCTGCGCCCGCGGCCGCACCGCCGCCGAGACGAGGCAGCGCCGATGCGGGCCACGATCGTCGAGACAGGGTTCCTGGAGGTCCGCGCGCGCCATGCCTTCTATCCGCCGCCGGGGGGCGCAGCCGCTGGCTCGGGCGACGCGGCCTGCCCCGGCTGCTCGCCGGAAGCCTCGTCTTCGAACCAGTGGGCCCGCGCCGCCATGATGATCTCGTTGGCCTGATCCAGCGTCAGCGCCCCGTCGGGCGCGTACTCCAGCAGCTCGTCGCCGGAAAGATCCGCAAGATCGTCGAGCGACTTCACCCCGTGCTCGCCGAGCGCGGCGAGGATCGCTGGCTTCATTCCGGCCAGCGCAGCCACCTCGTCGGCGACACCAAGCTCGACGCGCCGACTGCTGAACCGCTCGTCGCGGGCCTGGACGAAGGTCTGCGCCCTGGTCTTCAGCTCCTCGGCAAGCTCCGGCTCGAACCCCTCGATCTCGGCCAGCTCCTCGATCGGGACGAAGGCGATCTCCTCGACGCTGGTGAAACCCTCGGCCACCAGCAGGTGGGCGATCACGTCATCGACGTTCAGCGACTCGATGAACGCCTGCGAGCGGGTGCGGAACTCCTCGTTGCGCCGCTGGCTCTCCTCGTCCTCGGTAAGAATGTCGATGTCCCAGCCGGTGAGCTGCGAGGCCAGCCGGACGTTCTGCCCGCGCCGGCCGATGGCGAGGCTGAGCTGGTCGTCGGGAACGACGACCTCGATGCGGTTGGCCTCCTCATCGAGCACGACCTTGGCCACCTCGGCCGGCGCCAGCGCATTGACGATGAAGGTCGCCGGGTCGGGCGACCACTGGATGATGTCGATCTTCTCGCCCTGGAGCTCGCCAACCACCGCCTGGACGCGCGAGCCACGCATGCCGATGCAGGGGCCGACCGGGTCCATGCCCGAAGTCGTGGGAGAGCACCGCGATCTTCGCCCGCGAGCCCGGATCGCGGGCCACCGCCTTGATCTCGATGATCCCGTCGTAGATTTCCGGGACCTCTTGCGCGAACAGCTTGGCCATGAACTTCGGGTGCGTCCGCGAGAGGAACACCTGCGGGCCGCGTGGCTCCTCGCGCACGTCCATGACGTAGGCCCGGACCCGGTCGCCGACATTGAAGTGCTCGCGCGGGATCGCCTCCTCGCGGCGAAGCATGGCTTCCGCCCGGCTCAGATCGACGACGACGTTGCCGAACTCGACGCGCTTGACCAGGCCGTTGACGATCTCGCCGACGCGGTCCTTGAACTCCTCGTATTGTCGCCGGCGCTCGGCCTCGCGCACCTTGTGCACGATCACCTGCTTCGCCGTCTGCGCGGCAATGCGGCCGAAATCGATGGGCGGCAAGGGATCGGCAAGGAGCTCGCCGAGTTCGGCATCCGGCTTGCGCCGCTGGGCCTGCTCAAGGGTGAGCTGGGTCGCCTCGTTCTCGACCGTCTCGACCACCTCGAGATAGCGGGCCAGCGAGATCTCGCCGGACACGCGGTCGATGAACACGCGGATGTCGTGCTCGTGGCCATACTTGGAGCGCGCGGCCTTCTGGATGGCCTGTTCCATGGCCTCCAGGACCTCGTCGCGGTCGATGCTTTTGTCGCGCGCCACCGTGTCGGCGACCTGCAGCAGCTCGGGTCGCGCGTGCACCGCGCTGGTCGTCTCCGCCGCCGTCCGTTTCATCTCGTTTCTGCCCCTCAGCTCATGGTCTTGCCCTGATGCGCCCGGATGAGCTCGTCCGTCAGGATCAGCTTGGCGCGGTGGATGTCGGCAAAAGGAAGCGCAATCGTGCCCTCGGGCACCTCCAGCGACACCGTGTCGCCCGCGGCGCCCTTCAGCCGGCCGCGAAACCGCCGCCGGCCCTCCAGCGGCCTGGACAGCTCTACCTTGGCCTCGAACCCGGCGTAGCGTTCGTAGTCGGCGAGGTTGACCAGCGGCCGGTCGATCCCAGGCGAGCTGACTTCGAGCGTGTAGGCGCCCGGGATGACGTCCTCGACGTCCAGCAGTGCGGAGACCGCCCGGCTGACCATGGCGCAGTCGTCGACGGTCATGGCCTGCTGGTCGACCCGCTCCACCATGATCTGCACCCGCGGGTTCTTCAGGCCAAGGAACTCGACCCGGACCATGGCGAAGCCCAGGTCCTCGATCGTCGGCTGCACGTGCTCGGCGACGCGCTGGGCGAGCGTCTTGGCCGTCGCCGCCTGATCTTCCAGCTTCGCCACCCTCCTAACAAAAGAGGCGGGCAACGGCCCACCTCGATTAGTCGCCAATTCGGCCTGTAGTGCGCCACTAAGGCACACCTTGCGGCTAATCCCGCTCGTATATAACCTTGATCAATGCTGGAACAAGCGCTTTCGGCGAACCGCGCCCACTCTCGGGGCGCGGGAGCGTCTCTCCGCGCTGTCGCTAGTGGCGGAAGTGGCGCATCCCGGTGAACACCATCGCCATGTCGCGCTCGTCCGCGGCGGCGATGACCTCCTCGTCGCGCATCGAGCCGCCCGGCTGGATGACGGCCGTGGCCCCCGCCTCGGCACAGGCGATCAGGCCGTCGGCGAACGGGAAGAACGCGTCCGAGGCCACGACCGAACGCAGCGTCCGCGCCTCCGTCTCGCCCGCCGCAAGCCTCGCCTCCTCCGCCTTCCAGACCGCGAGGCGGGCGGAGTCGACCCGGCTCATCTGCCCGGCGCCGACACCGACCGTTCGCCCGCCCTTGCAGAAGACGATGGCATTGGATTTGACGTGCTTGCAGACGGCGAAAGCAAAGCGCAGGTCGGCCATCTCGGCATTGCTGGGCGCGCGGCGGCTGACGACGCTCAGCGTGTCGCCGGTCAGCCTATTGTCGCGGCTCTGCAACAGGTAGCCGCCGGTGAGCGAGCGCAGCGTCATGCCTTGCGCCGACGCGTCGGGCACGCCGCCGGCGATGAGCACCCGGGTGTTGCGCTTCGACGACAGCGCCGAGCGCGCCTCGGCGTCGATGTCCGGGGCGATGACGACCTCGACGAACAGCTTGGCGATCTCCTCTGCTGTGGCGCCATCCAGTAGCCGGTTGACGGCGATGATCCCGCCGAAGGCGCTGACCGGGTCGGCGGCGAGCGCCTTGGCATAGGCCTCGCCCAGCGTCTCGCCGAGGGCAACGCCGCAAGGGTTGGCATGCTTGACGATCGCCACCGCCGGCCCGGCGAACTCGGCGACGAGTTCGAAGGCGGCGTCGGTGTCGTTGAGGTTGTTGAAGCTGAGCTCCTTGCCCTGGATCTGCCTGGCGGAAGCGACGCCGGGTCGGCTCGTGTCGCCGACGTAGAAGGCCGCCGCCTGGTGCGGGTTCTCGCCGTAGCGCAGGGCCTGCTTGCGGACGCCGGCGAACACCAGCCGGTCGGGGAAGGGCTCCCGCAACACGCCGTTGAACCAGTTGGCGATGGCGGCGTCGTAGGCGCCGGTTCGCGAATAGGCCTTGGCCGCAAGTTCGCGGCGGAAGGCGTCGCCGGTGGCGCCAGCGCCTTCGGCCATCTCTTCGGCCAGCCGCCCGTAGTCCGCCGGATCGACGACGACGGTGACGAAGGCGTGGTTTTTCGCCGCCGCCCGGATCAGCGCCGGCCCGCCGATGTCGATGTTCTCGATGCAGTCGTCGAAGCCCGCGCCCGAGGCAGCGGTGGCCTCGAATGGATAGAGGTTGACGACCAGAAGGTCGATGGGCGCGATCGCGTGCTCGCGCATCGCCGTCTCGTGTTCCTGATTACCGCGAACCGCAAGGAGGCCACCGTGGATCTTCGGCTGCAGCGTCTTGACCCGGCCGTCCATGATCTCGGGAAAGCCGGTGAAGTCGGAGACCTCGACGACCGGCACACCGGCTTTACGCAGCGCCGCCGCGGAACCGCCGGTGGACAAGATCTCGACGCCGCGCCCTGCAAGGTCGCGGCCCAGGCTCTCGACGCCGGTCTTGTCGGAAACGGAGATGAGGGCGCGGCGGATGGGGGCGGGCATCGCGGCAGCTCCTTAGCGCTTGTTGTAGCGAGCTTGTTCTGGTGACTGCGACCGTCTCTATAGCAGAGCCTTGCGGCTGCAGGCCTTGCGGCAAAAAGGCTCTGCTAAGCCCGGCCGCCGGAAAGTTCCCCACAACGAACACCGTTCACGGCGAGCCGCAAAGCGGCCTGGCGGTGTAGGGCCGAAGAGCAGTAGGCGTTTTCCGCCGAGATCATTCGGCGGATCCGGCTTAGCCTCGGCCCGCCCTACGGCCTGTTGTCGCCGGCTACGGGGCGGGCGACGGGGGCGGGCTGTCCGGTCCCGCGCCCGGCCGCCGGCGCTTTGTCCGCCTTGGCTGCCTTGGCTGCCGGCACGGCCTCGCCGTTCCCACGCTCCGCATCCACCCGACGCAGCGCCCACTTGATCCGGCTGTTCGATTCGGTGAAGGGCGCGGTGACGACGATCTGGCGGGTGTGCTCGGGCACGTCCGAGACGCCGAGGTAGACGCTGTCGTCGATCGCCATGCTCCCGCCGACGCTGATGAAGCGGTAGACCGCGCCGCCGGGCAGGGTCAGGCGGATGGCGTGCGTCCCCTCTCCGGCCGCCTCGTCCTCGACAGCGGCCCGAACCCGCGGATGCAGGTGGAAGCGGACGACCAGTTGCGCGCCGCCGCGGCCCTCGCAGACGTCCTCGCCGCGGAGATCCTCACCGAGCGCGTCGACGTAGAGGCGCCGGCGGCAGAGGGTGGAGAACCGCGGGCCGTAGCCGTCGTGGTCCACCTCAATCCAGGCCGCGCCCTCGGCCTCGCGCCGGACCGTGCCGATCCGGAGCCGGCCGTGGCGAAAGCCGCCGCGCTCGTCGATGGCGATGGCATTGACGTCGTCGATCATCGCCGCGGAGTGGGCGGCGGTGGAACGCATCGCCTGCTGCCAGCGGGCATCGTCGCCGGCGTAGCCGCCGCAGTTCACGATCAGCCGCTCGCGGCCGACGCTGATCTCGAGCGAGCCCGGCGCGGCATGGGCCAACCGGTCTGCCTGTGCCGGTGGCGGCACCCCGACGTCGACCAGCATCAATAGCGAGCCCGCAACGACACGCTCGAACCTTCCGCTGAGCGCACTGGCGGCGGGAAGCTCCTTCACCCCGGCTTCCGCTAGCGTTGCATCGATGCGGTAGAGGTCATCCTCCTTGCTGCCGTTGAACAGGGCAAGGCCGCCGTCGCCGTGGCGGAAGAAGCGCAGCATCCTGACCATGCGCTCGATGACCCCGCCGACGAACAGCGGGACGTCGAGATCGGCGGCGGCGAGCATGCCGCGGATGGCGATCAGGTCGCGCAGCACGGCGAGATGCAGGGCGGGGTTACGCTGGAGGTGGCAGCCGTCCGGGAGGACCTGGCGGTCCACCTCGCGCTCGAGCAGGTCGATGGCGGCGTTGCTCTGGCCGATGCCGAGGCAGAGCGCCGCAGCGACCAAGCCGCCCACGGCAGCGAAGGCGTCGGCCGTGCCCGTCTCGTGCGGCGTGGCGCGGACTAGATGGCGCGCTTGCATCGCCAGCGAGCCTTCGAAGCTGGCGCGAAACGCCTTATCCTGGCCGGCGAGGATGAAGTCGGCGGCGGCGAGCCAGGCCGTAAGCCGGCGGCCGAGGATGCCGGGCCGCCATGGCTGCTCGCGCCAGCGGGGATGAGCGCGGATCCAGCCGCGGACCAGGTCCTGCGCCCGCGCGCGCGCCGCCTCGCCGCCCAGCGCCCTAAGGTCGAGCAGCCAGCCGAAGCCGTGCATCGCCGCGGCGGCGGCCGGCCCGGGCGGCGGCACCGACCAGGGCAGCGTGCCGAAGGGAAGGTCCTTGCCGGCAAGCGGCAGGCGGCCGTCCAGCACCGCCTCGCCTACCGCCCGGTTGCCCTCCGTCGGTCGCAGCGGCAGCGGCCGGCGCGGCCCCGGCGGCGGCGACTGCCGGCGCAACAGGCCGTGGTAGAGGCCGGAGCGATACCAAAGGTGGCGGCCGGTTTGGGCGGCGCGGCCAAACGGCAGCCGCCGCGTCAGGTCTGTACACGCCATCGCTGGACCCGCTCACCGTTCCCCCGCCGCGGCCGTCTGCATCCGCCGCCGCGCGCCGCGGCGACCTTTGCAATCGCTCCTAGCAGGTACGGGCAGAGCCCGCAAGCCGCTCCCGGGCCACTTCAGCGTCGCTACAGCCGGCGGAGGCGGGCGATATAGAAGCCGTCCATGCCGCCCCACTCGGCAAGGTGGTAGGGCAGCGTGCGGACATCGCCTTCGGGAGTGATCGCCTCGGCGAGCCCGCCGATCTCGCCCGCCTCGACCGGCACCCGGACAACTTCACCCTCCGCAAGCAGCGCTTTGACCTGGGCCGGCCCCTCCTCGGGCTGCAGCGAGCAGGCGCAGTAGACGAGCGTGCCGCCCGGCCGCGTCATCCGCACCGCGGCCGCCAGCAGCCGCGCCTGGATGGCGCCGAGAGCGGCGACGTCGCCGCGGTCGCTTCATCCTGGCGACGTCGGGGTGGCGGCGGATGGTGCCGGTCGCCGAGCAGGGCGCATCGAGAAGCACCGCGTCCGCCGGCTCGGCGGGCTGCCACTCGGCCGCATCGGCGCAGACGAGTTCCGCCTCGAGCCGCAGCCGCTCTAGGTTGCCTTCGAGCTGGCGCAGCCGCTCGGGGCTCCGCTCCACCGCGACGACAGTGGCGCCGGCGGCGGCAAGCTGCGCCGTCTTCCCGCCCGGCGCGGCGCAGAGGTCGATGGCCCGGCGGCCGGCAACCGCGCCGAACAGCCGCGCCGGCAGCGCCGCGGCGGCGTCTTGCACCCACCAGTCGCCGGTGGCGTAGCCCGGGAGCGCCGGAACCGGCCCCTTGTGCCGTAGCCGAAAGCTGCCGATGGGCAAGCGGAGGCCGTCGATGCCGACGGGCAGCGCGTCCGGATCCTTCAGCGTCAGATCGAGCGGCGGCTCGGCCAGGTGAGCCTCGGCAATGGCCCGCGCCGCCTCCTTGCCGTAGGCCTCCTCCCAGGAGGCCCACAACCACGTCGGCGTGTTCAGGAGGGCCCCGTCCTGCGCCAAGACGATGCCGACCGCGTCGGCCGCGGCCCGCCGCAGCACGGCATTGACGAGGCCGCTGTAGGGGCGCAGCGAGCGGCGGGTGCGAGCGAGGGTCACCGCGGTGTGCACGGCTGCGTGCGCCGGCGTCCGGAGGAAGGCGAGCTGGCAGACGGCGAGGCGCAGCAGGTTCTCCGCCTCCGCCCCGCGCGGCGGCAGCGGCCGGTCGAGGAAGCGGCGGACGACGGCGTCGATCTGGCCGAGGCGGCGCAGCGTCGTCGCGACCAGGTTCAGGGCGAAGGCTCGGTCGCGCGGATCCAGCCGGGCCGCCGCCGCCGCGTGGTCCAAGCCCTCGTCGGCCGGCCGGTGCCGGATCAGCACCTCGCCAAGGAGATCGAGCGCCAGCGCCCGTGGGTCAGGCGCCGGCGCCGAGCGTGCCTCGCGCTGGCGCACCGGTTGGAGAGGGGCGGCCGTCTCAGCCCCAGGGGCCGGACTGGCCGGTCCTGGCGGCCATCTCGCGCAGGGCGCGGACGCGGTTCTCGGTGCTGGGATGGGTCGAGAATAGGCTGTCCATCGACCCGCCGTGCAGCGGGTTGATGATGAAGAGATGCGCGCTCGCCGGGTTGCGCTCGGCCTGGACGTTGTCGATGCGCTGGGCGCGGGCCTGGATCTTCTGCAGTGCAGAGGCCAGCCACTGCGGATGGCCGCAAATCTCCGCACCCGCCCGGTCGGCGCCGTACTCGCGCGTCCTGGAGATCGCCAACTGCACCAGCATCGCCGCCAGCGGCGCCAGGATCACCATCAGGATGCTGCCGATGGCGCCCAGCGGGCTGTCGCGGTTGTTGCCGAAGAACAGGCCGAAATTGGCGAGCATGCCAAGCGCGCCGGCGAGCGTCGCCGTCACCGTCATGATCAGCGTGTCGCGGTTCTTGATGTGGGCGAGCTCATGGGCGAGCACGCCGGCGAGCTCCTGGTGGCTGAGCTGGTCGATCAGGCCTGTCGTCGCCGCCACGGCCGCATTCTCGGGATTGCGCCCGGTGGCAAAGGCGTTGGGCTGCTGCGAATCGATGATGAAGACCTTGGGCATCGGCAGCTGCGCCCGGGCGGCGAGCTGCTCGACCAGGCCGACGAGCTCGGGCGCGGCGCGGGCATCGACCTGCCGGGCGCCGTACATCCGAAGCACCATCTTGTCGGAGTTCCAGTAGGAGAACGCGTTCATGGCGATCGCGATGGCGAGCGCGATCAACATGCCGCTCTGGCCGCCGATGAGGAACCCAACCGCCATGAACAGCCCGGTCAAACCGGCAAGCAGGATCGCGGTGCGAACGGTGCCCATAACCTCTTCCGATGGTCCGACAGACCGCCGTTTCGCGGTCCGCCGGTAATGTAGTAGGATCCCGGTCCACCTGCCAATCGGAGCGGACGAAGAAATTCATGAGCCACGGTGACACGAAAAAGATCGAAGCGGCGCCCGGGCAGGCAGATGGAGCAAAGAAAGAAGCCGGCACGGAAGAACACGCCGAAACGGCGCGCGGGACGGTCGAGGCTGCGACGGGCAAACCTAGCGAGGGAGCGGGCGGGGAAGAGGAAGTCGGCGGGCCGCAGGGGCCGGAACCGACCCGCTTCGGCGACTGGGAACGCAAGGGTCGCTGCATCGACTTCTAGGCGCGGGCCGCGACGGCGGGACCGGAGCACGGCAGAACCTGGGTTCTGACGTCCAAGGGGCTACGCCATGAAGGTCATCCTGCTTGTCACGGGGGGCGGCCCGCTCGCCGTCCTCACCTCCTACCAGAGCGCTACCGATCCTGCGTTCCTCGCCAAGCTCCAGTCGAAGGGCATCGACAAGTTCCTCGCCTGGGAGATCCCCTCCGATCTGGCGCGCAACCGCTATGGGACGCACTTCCAGACCGTCGCCCACGACGTCAAGCAATCCGACGATCTCAGGATCCTCGACTACAACGGCAACCGCGCCTTCAGCCTGTTCCGCTTCGACGAGCTCGGGCCGATGAGCGTGTACGAGGGAGGCGGCGAGACCGCGGCCGCCGACGCCGCATCCGCATCAGGCAGCGCCGGCTCGGCCGGTCCCACCGCCTCGCCTGGATCCGCGCTTGGAGTGGCGCCATGGCCGGCGCCGCCCAAGGGGACGCAGGCGAGCTTTAAGGTGATGGTCGCGGACCTGGTCGGAGACGCCGCCGATCACCAGCCAGAGCGGCCACATCGCGGCGGCATTCAGTAGCTTTGCTGGCATCGAGGTGGAACGCCGCTCCGCCGCGCTCCGCGACGATGACGGCGGCGATCCAGTGGAGGCGCTCTCGGCGGCGCTGCGCACCGGCCGCGCCTGGCTCCGCGGCGCCCATGCCGACGTCCTCATCTGGGGCCGGGTGGCCGACGACGGCAAGATGCTGCGCCTGCGCTTCCTCTCGGCCGCGGTCACCCCCTTCGGCGAGGTCCGCGCCTACCGTCCGGTCGGCGACACCCTGGAGCTGCCGGCGGGCTTCGGCGAGGATCTGGCCGCCATCGTCCATGCGACGGCGCTGGCCTGGATGGACCCGGTCACCGAGGAGCAGGCGCATGCGCTGGCCGGCCTGCTGATCCCGGCGACGGAGCGGGCCGAGCAGGCCGCGGCGGCCGTCGCCGGCCTGAGCCCGGCGGCGATGGCCCGCATCCGCCTGGCCCTGGCCACCGCCGCCATGGGCATCGGCCGCAGCGGCCACGACGTCGACTGGCTGGAGCGGTCGGTCGAACAGTTCAAGGCGCTGCTGTCGGGCCTCGATCGCGGCGCCGACCCGGAGCTCTGGGCGCTCGGCCACACCGGGCTCGGCAATGCCCTGCGCCTGCAGGGCGAGATGCAGCAGAGCGCCTCGGCGCTCGAGGAGGCGCTCGCCGCCTATGACGCGACCCGCGACATCTACACCCAGTCGGGACTGCCGCTGCACTGGGCGATCGTCGAGAACAATCGCGGCGCCACCCTCTGGACGCTGGGGCTGCGCCGCGACGATGCCGCCACGCTCGAGGCGGCGGTCGCCGCCTATCGGGCGGCGCTGCAGGTCATCACCCGCTCGCGGCTGCCGGTCTCCTGGGCGGTCACCCAGAACAACCTGGGCATTGCCCTGCGGGCTTTAGGCGAGCGCGAGCAGGGGGTCGCCCACCTCAACGAGGCGGTCGCGGTGCATCAGCAGGCGCTGCAGAGCCTGACCCGCGAGGCGCTGCCGCTGCACTGGGCGCGCACGCAACTGAACCTTGGCTCGGCATTGCAGGCGCTTGGGGAGCGGAGCGGAGCGCTCGAACGCCTGGACGAGGCCGTGGCCGCGTTGCGGGCGGCAATCGAGGTCTACGCGCCGGAGCACTTCCCGCTGGAGCGGGCCTTGGCAGAGAGCCGCCTCGGCGGCGTCATGCTGGCGCTGGCCCGCCGGCCCGGCAACGAGGGCCGGATCGACGACGCGGTCACAGCCTTCCGCGCCTCCGCGGCCACGCTCGGGCGCGAGCGGCTGCCGTTGGAATGGGCGCGCATCCAGGTTAGCCTCGGCGATGCGCTGCGGATGCAGGCCGAGCACAAGGAGGGGACGGCTTCCCTCGAAGGCGCGGTCGCCGCCTACCGCGCGGCGCTTGGGGTATACGGCCGCGGCCGCCGGCCGCTCGACTGGGCGCAGACCCAGAGCAGCCTAGGCGCGGCGCTGTCCGCGCTCGGCGAACGCGAGGAGGGAACCGGCCATCTTGAGGACGCCATCGCCGCCTACCGGGCCGCGCTCGACGTCTACACCCGCGAGGACCTGCCCTTCCGCTGGGCCAGGACCCAGCAGAACCTCGGCCTTGCGCTGACCGCGCTGGCCCGGCGCGAGGAGGGGACGACTCGACTGGGGCAAGCGGCGGCGGCGCTCCGGTCGTCGCTGCAGGTGTTCAGCCGCGACCGGCTGCCGCTGGAGTGGGCGGCGAGCCAGCACGCCTTGGGGAATGCGCTTCGTACGCTGGGCGAGCGCGAGGAGGGCACGAGGCGCCTGCAGCAGGCGGCCGATGCCTACACGGCGGCGCTGGAGGTGCGCACGCGCGAGCGGCACCCGCTGGGTTGGGCCGCGACCCAGAATGCCCTGGCCGGAGCCCTCCAGGCGATGGGCGAGCGCGAGCCGGGAAGCCGGCAGCTGGAAGCCGCGATCGCCGCCTATCGGGCCTCGCTTGACGTGCGCGCCCGCGACCGGGCGCCGAACGAGTTGGCCCTGACCCGGGTGAACCTCGGAACGGCGCTGTGGACGCTGGGCGAGCGGGAGAAGGACCCGACCCGGCTGGAGGAGGCGCTGTCCACGCTCAGAACAGCGCTGCTGGGCTTCCAGCGCATCGGCGCCGACTTCCACGCCGGGATGACCCGCCGGCGGATCCAGACGCTCGAAGGTGTGATCGCCGCGCTGAAGCCCTGAGCCGCCCGCGGAACAGGCGGCTGGCTACGCTTCCCGGCGGCGCCACCAGCAGCGGAGCTGCGGCGCCGTCAGGCCGCTGGCATGGTCGCTGGTGGAGAAGGCGAGGATGCCGCCGGCGGCGAAATCGACGTTGAGATCCATCGACGCGACCGAGGTCGCCGTCGCCGGGAACGATAGCGTCGCCAGCGCCAGGCCGTTGCGGATAATGTGGACGTTGCCCGCCCGCGCCGGCGTCCAGACCATGCTCAGGCCGACGATCGTCGCGTCAAAGGGGAGCAGGATGCCGTTGGTGGCGCTCATGTCGCCGCCGTTGAAGCGGCGGAGATAGACGTTGCCGTGGTCGCCGCTGAAGCCGGCGCCGTCGCTCTCCAGCTCGCCCAGCCACTTTCGCCGCGTCCCGTCGTAGAAGAACAGACCGCCGAGGTCGGTGCGGTAGACGGCATCGCCCGCAGCTGGTGAGAGAGGGAAGCTCGCGCCCCGGGCGATAGCGCCCTGCATGACGGGAACCCGCCAGGTAGCGTCGGCGGCAAGGAACCTGCCGGCGGCTGCATCGCCCGTGACCGGCGCTGGCGCCATTCCGGGACGCCCGCCGGCGCCCGCATCGCCTGCCAGGACAGGCAGCCGCGCCGGCGCGATGACGCCGGTCGCGATCGAGGCGGCATCGTGGCCATGGTCGCCGGCGGCGACGTCGTCCGGGCCGCTCCCGAAGTTGCGGTTGAAGGCCGTGTTCTTCGCAAACGCGGGCTCGTAGGCCCCGGCGTGGTCGTGGTCGGCGCGCGCCGCCGTCTCCCCCGTGCCGCTGCCCGTCAGCCGCATGTAGCGATTGGTGCCCCCGTCGGGGAGCGCGTCGGCGGTCTTGCCGGTGAGCCAGGCGTCGGCCCGCTCCGGCGTCAGGTACTGCAGGTGATCGTCGGCGCTGAGGCCCACCAGCATCGCATGGACGGAGACACCGGAGCCGCCCGAGGTGCCGCCGGCAAAGCGGCGGGCCATGTCGACGACGTCGCGTGGGGAGAACGTGCGCGGCTCCCACTCGGAGCCTGAGAGCTTCTCCGCCTCGCTGACCCGGGGCGGGTTCGCCTCTGCCTCCGCCGGCAGGCCGGCGAGCTTGCTCTTCTCCTTGCAGGTGTAGCGTTTCGCCGCCAAGCCGTCGCGCAGATCGTCGAGCGATTTCGTCGCCATCCAGGCGTCGGCGCGCAGGGCGGTGAGATACTGGGCATGGTCGTCGCCGTCGAGCCCGCCGAGCTTCCCGTGTCTGATGCTGACCGCAAACTCGTCACGGCTTTCTGGCTTCGGTCGGCCGTCGCCGTCGAAGGCGAGCACCCGATCCGCCCGCGCTGGTACCGCCGGCAGGGTCATGTCGACGACGGGATCGCTCGCGGCGAGCCGCAGGCTGGTTTCGGCATCGGCCGCCACCTGCTGCAGCGCCGCCGTCAGATAGTCGAGCTCGTCGTTGATCAGCCGGGCGCTGAAGGCGCCGGCCGGCTGGAAATCGGTGGTCCGTTCGACCGCGATGCGCCGGCGCAGGGTTACGAGGACGCCTTCGCCCGGCGCCTGATCCAGGACCACCGAGCCGCCGGCGCTCTCGCCGGCACCCAGCACGGTGATGCCGCCGAAATGGCGCTCGCCGTCCAGGAACACCTCAATGTGCTCGGGTTTGAAGATGGCGAAGGCGAAGAAAAACTCCGTCTGCCCGCCGTCGCCGACGTATTGGACGCGGGGCGGGGTGTTGCTGATCTTGATGTGCTCTTGCATGAAAAACCCTCAGGAATCGGCGGCGGGATGGTAGAAGCGGACCGCAAGCGGAAGAGCGGCGGCCGCGGCTGACGAAGCGGTCTCAGATCAAATTCCTTGTCTAGGTCTGTATACCTATCGGCGGTAGCAGTCAAGGAAAGGGCCGCGCGCCTGCGAAGTTTCCAGCCGGTCGGACGGGGTGACGGAGGAGCACGAAGGACATGGTCAAGGTCTACGCCATCGACGGGGTCATCCCGGTGGTGCATCCAAGCGCCTTCGTGCACCCGTCTGCGGTCTTGATCGGCGACGTGATCATCGGCGCCGACTGCTACATCGGCGCCGGCGCCGCCCTTCGCGGCGACATCGGCCGGATCGTGGTCGAGGCCGGGGCCAACGTGCAGGACCAGTGCGTGCTGCACTGCTTCCCGCAGGCCGAGTGCCGCATCGGCCCCTGGGGACACATCGGCCACGGCGCCGTGCTCCATGGCGCCAGCGTCGGGGCCCATGCCCTGGTGGGGATGAATTCCGTGCTGATGGATGGCTCGGAGATCGGCGACTACGCGTTCGTCGCCGCCATGTCCTTCGTCGCCGGCGGCTTCGTCGTGCCGCCGCGCTCGCTCGCCGCTGGCATTCCGGCCAAGGTCAGGCGTGCACTGACGGACGACGAGATCGCCTGGAAGCGGCGCGGCACCGAGGAGTACCAGCGGATCGCCCGCCGCAGCCGCGAGAGCATGCGCGAGGTCGAGGCGCTGAGCGAGCTCGATGCGGACCGCCCGTCACTGCCGGTCGAGGCCCACCACCCGCTCCACGTCGTCCGCGGCCGGTGACGCGGCTGGCACGGCCGGGGCTAGCCGTTCAGCTCCTCGATCTTGCGCACCATGAACTCGCGGAAAACAGCGATACGGTTGGAGTTGCGCAACTCGTCGGGGTAGACGAAGTAGACGTCGACGTCCGGCCCGCGCAGCTCGGGGAGGACCTCGACCAGGTTGCCCGTCTCCTGGTTAAGGTAGTGCGGCAGGGCGCCGATGCCGATGCCGCTCTGCACCGCCCGGAAGATGCCGTAGGTGCTGTTCACCTTTAGGTAGGCCTTGCGCTTGCTGCCGTCGCGGGCGCCTGCGTCCAGCAGCCAGTTCAGGTTCGGCAGCGGCGGCCGCGCGTCCTCGCCGAACACGATCAGGCGGTGATGGTCGAGGTCCTCCGGCCGGCGCGGCATGCCAAGCTTCTGCAGGTAGCTGGGCGCGGCGAAGACGTGGTAGCGCAGAACCATCAGCCGCCGCTGGACCAGATCGGACTGGGTCGGCGCGGTCAGGCGAATAGCGATGTCGGCCTGGCGCATCGACAGGTCGAGCTCGTTGTCCGACAGCACCAGCGAGACCTCGATGTCGGGGTAGTCCTCTAGGAACTCCTTCAGCCGCGGCGCCAGCCACACCGAGCCGAAGGCGATGGTGGTCGTCACCTTGAGCGGGCCCTGCGGCCGCTCGCGGCTCTCGATGATCCGCGCCTCAACCATGTTGAGCTTGGCCAGGATCTCGCGGGCCGCCTTGAACAGGATCTCCCCTTGCTCGGTCAGGACCAGCCCGCGGGCGTGGCGGTGAAACAGCGGAACCTGGAGGTTCTCCTCCAGCGAGCCCACCTGCCGGCTGACCGCCGACTGGCTCAGGTTCAGGGCGTCGCCGGCGTGGGTGAAGCTCCCCGCCTCGGCCACGGCCTGAAAGATGCGCAGCTTGTCCCAGTCCATGAGCTCCCCGGTCTCCCCTCATGAGCGCCCGCTCTTGCGGCGGGCTTCGGTTGGCCCTTCGGCCATGGTTATTGTCTGCCCGCCGGGCCTCAGGCCGCGGCTTCCGCGGCTGTTTCGTGCTCGGCAAGAAACCGCTCGGCCTCGAGGGCGGCCATGCAGCCCGTTCCCGCGGCCGTGACCGCCTGGCGGAAAACCTTGTCCTGCACGTCGCCGGCGGCGAACACGCCGGGCACGCTGGTGGCCGTGCTGTCCGGCGCCGTGATGATGTAGCCTTCCCCGTCCATGGCGAGCTGGCCGCGAAACAGCTCGGTGTTGGGCGTGTGGCCGATGGCGATGAAGACGCCGTCGGCGGCGAGCTCCTTCTTCGCGCCGGTGCGGGTCGAGCGCAGCACGAGGCCGGTCACACCCAGCGGCATCTCGGTGCCGGTGATCTCGTCGACCACGTGGTCCCAGATGACCTCGATCTTCGGATTGCGGAACAGCCGCTGCTGCAGGATCTTCTCCGCCCGCAACTGGTCGCGGCGATGGACCAGGGTCACGCGGTCGGCGAAGTTGGTCAGGAAGAGCGCCTCCTCGACGGCGGTGTTGCCGCCACCGATCACGGCGACGCGCTTGCCGCGAAAGAAGAAGCCATCGCAGGTGGCGCAGGCGGACACGCCGAAGCCCTGGTAGCGCGCCTCGCTCGGCAGCCCCAACCAGCGGGCCGAGGCGCCGGTGCAGATGATCAGTGTCTCGCCGTGGTAGGTGGCGCCGCTATCGCCCGTCAGCGCGAACGGCCGGCGCGATAGATCCGCGGCGGTGATGGTGTCGTCGACCATGCGGGTGCCGACCTTGGCGGCCTGCCGGTCCATCTGCTCCATCATCCACGGGCCCTGCACGGTCTCCGCGTAGCCCGGGAAGTTCTCGACGTCGGTGGTGATGGTGAGCTGGCCACCCGGCTGCAAGCCCTTGATCAGGACCGGGTCGAGGTTCGCGCGCGCCGCGTAGATGGCGGCGGTATAGCCGGCGGGGCCGGAGCCGATGATCACCACCTTGCCGGCCTCTCGCTCCGCCATCGCATTCCCTGAGAACGTAGATTCTGTCCGACCCGCCCTGCCCCTACGGGTTGTCCGGAGCATAAGAATGCCGGCCTGCCCATACAAGAGGCTGAACCTTGCACGCCTTCGCAGCCCGGCGCCGGCCTTTGCGGACAGGAGATCGCGCGGTCGGCTCATCGGCCTTCCTGCGCTCGTGCCGGCTGTGTAATATAATTGCGCGGAGAGGGGAGGACAAATGGAGAGATTGCACGTGCGCCGGGTGAAGCTCGACAGGATCGACCAACGCATCCTTCACGACCTGCAGGCCAACGGCCGGATCACCAACGTCGAGCTGGCCAGGCGCGCCGGGATCTCGGCGCCGCCCTGCCTGCGCCGGGTGCGGGCGCTGGAGGAGGCCGGCTACGTCCGCGGCTACCACGCCGAGATCGAGCCGAAGGCGCTGGGCTTCAACGTCTCGGCCTTCGTCCAGGTGGGCCTCGACAGTCAGGCCGAAGCCGACCTGGAGGAGTTCGAGCGGCTGGTGTCCGGCTGGCCGGAGGTGCGCGAGTGCTACATGCTGGCCGGCGAGACCGACTTCCTGCTCAAGGTCGTTGCCGAGGACTGGGACGCCTACCAGAAGTTCCTGACCGAGAAGCTCACCCCGGCGCCCCACGTCGCCCACGTCAAGTCGGCTTTATCGATCCGCACCTCGAAGTACAAGCCGGGCGTGCCTATCCCCGCAGAAGGCGACGAGGTCCCGGCGAACGGGATGGGCTGAGGCCGCGGCGGTCGACCTTGCAGGTCCGCATGGGCCTCTCCTTCAAGAGCATGAGCACACGCAGCGGCCCCATCGACGCCGTCATCGTCCTCGGCGCGCCGCCGCTGGGGCCCGGCGTCCCGGGCCCGGCGCTGGAGCGCCGGCTGGAGCACGGGGTCGCCGTCTTCCAAAGCCGTGGCGCCGGCTGGCTGGTGCCGTCCGGCGGCATCGTCGGCGCGCCGCCGGCGGAGGCCGAGATCATGCGCGACCTGGCGGTCTCGAAACGGCGTTCCGGACGAGCGGATCGTCGTCGAGGACCGGGCGAAGAACACCTTCGAGAACGCGCTCTACACCGGCCTGATCATCCGCCGCCGCGGCTGGCAGCGCGTGGTCGTCGTCACCGACGCCTTCCACATGCCGCGCGCGCTCTACGTCTACCGCCGCCTCGGGCTCAGGGTCACGGGCGACCCCGTCCGCACACGCCAGCCGGGCAGCCTGCCCACCCGCCTTCGCCTCTACGCCCGCGAGGCGCTCGCCTTCGCCCGCTGCGCCTGGCTGTTCCGGGTCGGCCGGCACAAAGCCTTTGTCGCCGCGGTTTGGGGGGAATAAGACGAAGCCATGGCCGCAAGCCCGTTGCCCTTGCACGGCATCCGCGTTCTCGACGCCGCGACCTTCATCGCCGCGCCGCTGTGCGCGACCCTGTTCGCCGAGTTCGGCGCCGAGGTGATCAAGGTCGAGCACCCCCGCGGCGGCGATCCGTTCCGCCGCTTCGGCACGCCGACCGAGCGGCCGGACTCGACCCTCGCCTGGCTGTCGGAGGCACGCAACAAGGCCTCGATCACGCTGGACCTCGGCAAGGCCGAGGGTGCGGCGCTGTTCAAGCGGCTGGTGGGCCTGTCCGACGTCGTCTGCGAGAACTTCCGCCCGGGGACGATGGAGCGCTGGGGGCTTGGCTGGGACGAGCTCTCCGCGGTCAATCCGGGCCTGATCATGGTCCGCATCAGCGGCTACGGCCAGACCGGGCCCTACCGCGACCGGCCCGGCTTCGCCCGCATCGCCCACGCCGTCGGCGGCCTCGCGGCGCTGGCCGGCATGCCGGGGGAAGCGCCGGTAACGCCGGGATCCACCTCGCTCGGCGACTACCTCGCCGGGCTGTTCGCCGCCTTCGGCGCCATGGTCGCCCTGCACCATCGCAACGACGGCGGCGGCGGCCAGGTGATCGACATCGGCCTCTACGAGGCCGTCTTCCGGGTCCTCGACGAACTGGCCCCGGCCTACGCCCGCGACGGCATCGTCCGCGAACGCGAGGGCGCCGGCACCCGCAACGCCTGCCCGCACGGCCACTTCCCGACCCGCGACGGCAACTGGGTGGCCATCGCCTGCACCACCGACAAGATGTTCGCCCGCCTGGCGCAGGCCATGGGCCGGCCGGAGCTCGCGGGGGACGACGCCTTCGGCCGGCAGGAGCGCCGGCTCGCCGCCCGCGAGGTCGTTATCGCCATGGTCGGCGCCTGGACCGGCTCGCTGGACCGTGACGAGGTCATGGCCCGCTGCCTCGCCGCCGAGGTCCCGATCGGGCCGCTGAACACCATCGCCGACATCTTCGCCGACCCTCAGTTCGCCGCCCGCGGCAACCTCGCCACGATCGAGGAGGGCGAGCTCGGTCCGATCGTCGTCCCGGACGTGCTGCCCCGCCTTCTGGCGACGCCCGGGCGGATCGAGCATCTCGGCCCGCCGCTCGGCAACGCCAACGAGGCGGTCTACCGCGGCCTGCTGGGGCTGAGCGAGGACGAGTTCAAGGCCCTCGCGCGCGACGGCGTGATCTGAGTCTTCAGGTTCAGCCCCCCGTCACCAACGCGGCGAGGCCGGTCAGGGCCGGCAGCGGCTGCATGATCACGTAGGTCGGCACCGCGGCGAGGAAGTCGCTGAACCGCCCCTTCTGCTCGAACCTGGCGCGGAAGCCGGAGCTTGCGAACCACGGCATCAGCCGGGGGACGACCCCGCCGGCGATGTAGAGGCCGCCGCGGGCGTTGAGCATGATTGCAAGGTCCGAAGCGGCGGTGCCGAGCATGCTGGCGAAGACGTCGAGGGTCTCGACGCAGAGCGGGCAGCTGCGGGCGAGGCCGCGTTCGCTCACGTGCGCCGGCAGCAGCCCCGTCTCAACCTCCCTGTCGGCGAGCTGGGCGATGGCGGAATAGAGGTTCACGAGGCCGGGCCCGGAGACGACGCGCTCCGCCGAAACGTGCCCCAGCTTGCGCCGCAGCACCGACAGGATCTCCGCCTCGCGGTCGTTGGCGGCGGCAATGGTCATATGCCCGCCTTCGCTGGAGAGCGGCATCCAGTGCTGCCCGGTCCAGACCAGGGCGGCAGCGCCGAGGCCGGTACCGGGCCCGAGCGCCCAGATGGGCGCGCCGGGCACCGAGTCGCCCCGCCCGATCTTGACCAGGCCCTCGGGCGTGAGCCGCGGGATCGCCAGGGCGGCAGCGACGAAATCGTTGACCACCTCGAGCTTGTCCAGCCCGAGGCGGGCGCGGGTTGCCTCGACCGAGAAGCTCCAGTGCAGGTTGGTGAGGCTGATCTCGTCGCCGAGGATGGGCGAGGCGACGGCCAGCGCCCCGTGGCGCGGCTTCTCCTTGTGCGCGATGCGCGCCAGGTAGTCCTCGCAAGCCTCGGCCAGCGTCGGATAGTGGCCACAGGTCAACGGCAGGATGCTGTGGATGCTTCCGTCCGCCTCGACCAGCGCGAAGCGCGCGTTCGTCCCGCCGACGTCGCCAATCAGCCCGACCATCTCAGCCTACCTCCCACGACCGCATGACCTGCCGGAGGGCGTCCGGCGGCTGCTTATACCGGTGCTTATCCAAAGGCGAGCTGGGGCTCGCATCTTCCCTGCACCATCGGCGGAAACACCATGGCCGCACAAGAGGATAAGGCGCACTCCCCGCTTCGCGGTGCACCATAGGCTTGACCAAACCTGGCCCCCGTGCCGCGCGACGCTAATTTGGCCGCGTCATCCGCGCAGCCCTGCCATGCGCCGCCCTGGCCGCGGCAATGTTGCAGTTTTATCCATTAGGTTGCAATGGCTTGCCCGAGCATGGCGCGGGCGGCCGCCGGCTCCGCTCTGCCCCGGGCGGATTTTCCGATTTGCCATTTGAATTTCACCTTGCGATCCATTATCTCTCCAATTGTGCGGTGCAGCACAAACGCCTGTCGATTGTGGTGCGCCGCGCTTCTTGGACGTTTCCTCCCAAAACTTGGGCCGCAGCATGCGGCCCTTTTTTTGGGATCGGGCTCGCCGAACCCTTACCGGGGCCGCTTCGCGCAGTCTCCCAGTCTGGCATAATCCTGAGCGGCGGCAAGGCGAAGTCAGAGATGAGGCTTGCCAGATGAGCGGAGGGTGCGGTTGCGGCGCTAGGTTCGACGGGATGTCGGATGCCTACCGGCGGGCGCTCGGCATCGTCATCGTCATCAACGCCGCCATGTTCTGCATCGAGATGACCGCGGGCCTGCTCGCCGGCTCGCAGGCGCTGAAGGCGGATGCGCTCGACTTCTTCGCCGACACGCTGACCTACGCCATGAGCCTCGCCGTCATCGGCCGGCCACTCCGGGTGCGCGCCACGGCGGCGCTGCTCAAGGGCCTGAGCCTCGCCGTCGTCGGGCTGTGGGTGCTGGGCACCACTGCATACAGGGTGCTGGTCCTCGGGGTGCCCGACGCCCCGGTTATGGGAGCGGTCGGCCTTCTCGCCCTCGTCGCCAATCTCACCAGCGTGCTGGTGCTGCTCCGTTACCGCGACGGGGACGCCAACGTCCGCTCGGTGTGGCTTTGCAGCCGCAACGACGTCATCGGCAACCTCGCCGTTATCCTCGCTGCCGGTGCCGTGGCGGTGACCGGCGCAGGCTGGCCGGACCTGCTCGTCGCGGCCTTTCTCGCGGGCCTGTTCTCGTGGTCCGCGCTGCACATCATCCGCCACGCGGTGGAGGAACGGCGGGCCGCAGCCCTTGGCGCCGCGGCGGAGTGAAGCCGTGGCGGGCGTTGCCGGGGCTCAGAGCCGGTCCAGGCCCCGTCCCGCATTCAGGGTCCGCTGCATGAACACCGCATCCAGCCAGCGGCCGAACTTGTAGCCGGCATCGACCAGGGTGCCGGCGCGCACGAAGCCGTGCCGCTGGTGCAGCCGGATCGACCGCGTGTTCGCCGAATCGCCGATCACCGCGATCATCTGCCGCATCCCGCGTTCCTCGCAAGCCGCGATGAGCCGGCCGAGGAGCAAGCTCCCCAAGCCCCTGCTCAGGGCGTCGGGGGCGACGTAGATCGAGTCCTCGACCGTAAAGCGGTAGGCCGAGCGCGGCCTGAACGGTCCGGCGTAGGCGAAGCCTTGCACCCTGCCGTCCTCGCCCGCGACAAGGTAAGGCAGCCCGCGCTCGGCAATGGCGCGCCAGCGGGCCTCAATCTCGTCGAGGCCGGGCGGCGCCTCCTCGAAGCTGCCGGTGCCGCCGAGCACATGGGCGGCATAGATCGCCTGCACTGCCGGCAAGTCGGCCTCGGCCGCCGGGCGCACCAAGAGCACGCCCGCGTCCGTCTGCGGCCGCTCCGCGACCGCCTCGCGCCGTGAGCCCGGTGCCGTCATCGCTGGGTGAACAGGGCCCGGTTCATGCCGGCAAGAGCGGCAACGAGTTGGCCGATGCGCTCCGCCGTCTCGGCAAACGTCGCCAGCGGTGCGATCCGCCGCTCGTCCATGTAGAGTGCCCGGTTGATCTCGATCTGCAGGGCGTGGACGCCCTCGCCGGGCCGGCCGTAGTGGCGGGTGGTGAAGCCGCCGGCGTAGGGCACGTTGCGGCGGACGGCGTAGCCGAGGTCGCTGAGCACTGCCTCGGCGAAGGCGGTAATGGCTGGCGAGCACGAGCTGTCGAAGCAGTTGCCGAGGACGATGTCGACGCGGCGGCTGCCGGGATCGGCGTCCATCGGCCCGCCTACCGACGGCATCGAGTGGCAATCGATGAGGAGGCAGACGCCGAAGCGTTCCTTAGTCTCCTCGATCAGCCCCCTCAGCGCCTGGTGGTACGGAACATAGTGCTCGCGGATCCGCGTCAGCGCGCCCTCAAGCGCAAGCCGGCGGCGGTAGACCTCCTCGCCGGTCGCGATCACCCGGGCGATCGTGCCGAGCCCGGCGGCCACCCGCGGCGAGCGGCTGTTGACGTAGGCCGGCAGCGGGCCTTCGAACATGCCGGGGTCGAGCTCGTAGGGCTCGCGGTTGCAGTCGAGGAACACCCGCGGGTAGTGGCTCTGCAGCAGCGGCGCGCCGAACGCGGGTGCCGCGGCGTAGAGGTCGTCGACGAAGGCGTCCTCGGATCGGCGCAGCGCCAGCGGCTCGAGCGGGGAGGCGGCTAGAAGATCCTGCGGATAGCGGCGGCCGCTGTGCGGCGAGGCGAAGACCAGCGGGACCGTCTGCTCCGCCGGCGCCGCGACCGACCACGACGGCGCAGAGGCCTCGACGATCTCGCCAGCGGGTCGAGTGATCTCGTTGGGAGCCAAGCGAACGCTACTCCTCAGACGACCGGATTGCGCCGCCCGTTGAGGATACTCAGCGCGGCCGCCGGACTGTAACAACTCCTTGCCAATTGGGCCATGGGCCACGGCGCGGCAAGTCGCGC
>CAVVAX010000040.1:0-27589 GCA_963746275.1 uncultured Alphaproteobacteria bacterium | reverse complement strand
ATCGCCCGCAACGGCGCCTCGCTGAAGACCCTAACCGATCAGCACGGGGTGATCCTCAAGGCTTTTCCCGACCCGGTGCTCTCCGGCCTCGGCGGCCTTTCGGAGCAGGTCCTCGACGGCCTCGCCGCGGCGGATCCGCAAAGCCGCAAGGTGATGGATAGCCTGCTCGCCTTCCGCAAGGCCGCCGCCGGCTGGACCCGGCTCTCCGACCAGGCCTTCACCGAGGCCCGCGCACTCACGTCCTGGATCAGGTAATCGCTGCGCGCCTGCACCGCCGGCGCGGTCCGCCGATGCGGCGGTAGGGCGGATCGAGGCGAAGCCGGATCCGCCGCCGCGCCGCGCGGCTCGATAGGCGATCGCATCTTAGGCGTCATCGCTGCACTCGTTGCGGCGATCCACGTCTAACACGGACCCGCGGGACAAGCCCGCGGCGGACGAACAAAGAGAGACCGCGTCGCCCCCTGGACCGAAAAACCGGCCGGTGTTTAATGGTTTCTACGTCGCGGCGCCGGGCCGCAAGCCGACCGCCGCGCTGCGCAAATCCGCAGGCGGCGCCCGGGAGCGTCCTTACTTCTTCTTGCTGCTGGACTTCTTCGAGGAGCCCCCCTCCTCCTCCTCGCCGCCGTCGAGCATCGCCGGGTTCACCTCGCTCTCGGCGAGCTTGGTCATCTCCTCGTCGTAGCGCTTGCCCTCGTCGATGGCGTTCTGCATCGCCTCGACGACCTTCTGCTGGCCGAAAAGCTGGCCCATCGACCGGGCGGTGCCCCATGCGGCGATGCAGTAGAGCTCGAGCTTCTGCACGGAGCCGATCAGGGCGGCGTCGAGCATCTTCTCGTCGTCGATCTCGTCGATGTGCTGGGTAGCGTCCTCGATCAGCCCCTCGACGGTCGCGTTCTTCACCCGGGCCTTGCTGACCTCCATCTCCTCAAGTGCCTCGTCCAACGCCTCGATGAGGATGGCGCCCTGCTCCTTGCGGCGCTGGAGCATCTCGCGCAGCTTCTCCGAACCGGCCGCGCGGGCGAGCTTGGGGATGGCGCGCGAGAGCTGCTTCTCGGCGCTGTGGATCTCCTTGATCTCCTGCGTCAGCAGGTCTTGCGGTGCCTTGAGAGCCATGGTGTCCTCCGGTTTATCCGGCGGCGCCCGCCGCCATCTCAGCCCGTTCAACGCTTGGCCGATGGCGGCGGTTCCCCTCAGGGGCTACACCGTCTTGAACTCATCAGCGGCGTTGCGCGAGCGGGCGGCGACACAGCGGGCGCGGAAGCCCGGATGACCGGTTCGACCCAGCCGAAGCCGCCGGCGATGCCGGTTGGTGACGGACGCAGCCATAGTTGCTATCATCATGCTATCATACGAAGGGGCCTTGGATGGCACAGGTCGTGATCCGCAACATCGATGACGTCGTCGTCGAACGGCTGAAGGCCCGGGCAGCGGCCGAACGGAAGTCGCTGGAGCAGAAGCTCCGCGAGGTGCTGGCCGAAGCGGCCCGACCTGTCCCCGCCGACGTCGCCTCCGAGCTTGCCCGTTGCCGGGCGATGTCGCCGCCCGTTCTCTCGGGCGCTCCCCTTGTCGAGGACATCGTTCGCGAGATCCGCGACGCGTAATGATCGTCATCGACGCGTCGGTCGCCTTGAAATGGTTCGTCGAGGAGGACGGCACGTCCGCGGCGTTGTCGGTGCTCGCCGGTGCCGACCATCTGCTTGCCCCAGAGCTCGTCATCGCCGAGATGTGCAACGCTGCCTGCAGGATGAGCCGGATCGGCAGAATAACAAAGGAACAGGTCGCGATCGTCGCGGCACAGGCCGGCCGGCTGTTTCATGAACGGGTGAGCCTCGACGGTCTTTCGGGCCGAGCCTCGCACCTTGCCTCTTCGCTCGACCATCCCGCCTACGACTGCTTCTACCTGGCGCTTGCCGAGCAGCGTCAGGCGCAAGTGGTCACAGCCGACCGCCGCTTCGTCGCGAAGACGTGCGGGACGCCCTGGGCGGAGCAGGTGGTGCTGCTTGCGGACTTCGTTCGCCCCTGACGCGACGTCGGGCTTCGCGACGCCGCCGTATGAACTTTGTGCTGAGCCCGCACCGCCGCTCGCTTCAGGACCTCGCGTCCTCATCCTCGGCGAAGAAGGAGCAGCGCGCGACCGCATGTTGTGCTTGCTTCGCCGCCTCGCCACCTTGCGCTCCGATCGGTAGGGCTTCGGGACATGGAGGCGGGCGCATGCGCTTGCACACCTTCGACGACATCCGGCGGACGGTCTCGGCGTCCGCCCTCGACAAGGCGACCCGCTACCAGCGCCGGCATCTCGCCAAAGTCACGACGATGTCCAGGGACGGTACCTCCATCCAGGGCGAGGTGAAGGGGTCGCAGCGCCGCGCCTACTCCGTCAGCATCGAGATCGAACCCAACGGCGACGGCAGGGTGACGATCAGCGGCGCCTGCACTTGCCCGGTCGGCTTCAACTGCAAGCACGTGGCGGCGCTCCTGATCGAGAGCATGTCCCGCAACGGCGCGAAGCCGCTCGCAGCGCCGCCGCCGGTGTTCGTGCCACTGGCGAAGCCGGCAGCCGCGCCGCCTCCACCGCCGCCCGTCACATTGCCGCCGGAAGCGGAGGGCTGGCTGGCCAGCCTCGACCGGGAGCTGGCGCTGAGCGAGGAGGCCTACGCGCCAACGGTGCGCCAGCGGCTCATCTACGTGCTGCACGTGGGGCAGGACCAGCGCGAACGCGCGGTGGCAAACCTCCAGCTGGTGTCAATTCGGATTCTCAAGGACGGCAGCGTCGCCGACCGCGTCTACCCCTTCGCCATGCACACCATCCGCACACTGACGCCGGCCAAGTTCCTGTTGGCAAGCGACCTTGCGATCCTTGATCGGTTCTCCTTGCTGCCGCATCTCTACGGCTTCGGCGAGCGCGCGCGCTACGCCCTATCCGGGGAAGCCGGGGCGGAGGTGCTCGAACGCGTTCTCGCCACCGGCCGCTGCCGCTGGCAGACGGCGACGGGACCGGTCATGAGCCGCGCGGAGCCACGCCAGGGCCGCATCGGCTGGAGCCTGACCGACGACGGCGCGCTGAAGACGACCGTCTCGATCGAGGGCGGCGGCGCTGTCGCGCAGACCTCTCCCTTGTGGTACATCGACCAGCAGACATCGTCGTGCGGCCTGCTGGAGACGGATCTTCCGCCACGGGTGGCCACGGCCCTGTTGCAGGCGCCAGCCGTCCACCCGCGCGACGTTGCCCTCCTGCGCGACAAGCTCGCCCAGAGGCTAAGCAAGCGGCTAGGCGAGAAGCTCGGCGATCGCCCTGAGCTCCTGCCGACGCCTCCGCCGCCGGCGGAAACGATCAGCGGGCCGCCGGTTCCCGTCCTACGGCTGGCGCGCCGCCCCTGCAGCCAGTACGACGACGCCGCGTCGCTCCGAGATCTTGCAGGTCGCCCAGCCCTGCTCTGCCTATGGCTCCTTCGTGCTGTCGCCGGGCGATCGGCGAGACCAGCCGACGTTCGTCAGAGACGGCCGCCTTTACGCCATCGAGCGCGATCCCGCCGCAGAGGCCCGCCAGCGCAAGCGCCTGGTCGCCGCGGACACCGGGCTCGTGTCGCGCCATTCCCGGTCCGCGGACTACCTGCCGCCGGACGCCAGGGACGACCTCGTCCTTGCCGACGATGATGCTCCACTCGCCTGGGCCCGGTTCCTGGTGGACGTTGCGCCGAGGTTGCGCCGCGAGGGCTGGCGCATCGACGTGCAACCGGGCTTTGGCCCGACCCTGGCCGAAGCCGACGGCGACATCGCGGCCGAAATCACCGAAGGCAGCGGCATCGACTGGTTCGAGTTCAACGTCGGCGTCTCGGTCGACGGCCAGCGGGTCAACCTGCTGCCGCAGCTCGTCCCGCTTCTGCAGCAAGGCGCGGGCCATGGCTTCGACGGCCCGGGGCGGGACGGCGACACCCTGTTGGTTCCCCTGCCGGACGGCCGGTTGCTCCCGGTGGCATACGCCAAGGTCAAACCGATCCTGCTTGCAATTGAGGAGCTGTTCCGGGTCGAGCTCGCTGAGGGCGAGCCCCTGGCGCTCAAGCGGGCCCGCGCCGGCGAGATCGCCGCGGCGGAGTCCGCGCTCACGGACGGCGGCATCGCCTGGGCCGGCGGCGAGGCATTACTGGCGCTGGGGCGCCGGCTGCGCGAGGTTGGGCCGGTCGCGGCCTATCCGTTCCCCGAGGGCTTCGCCGCCGACCTTCGCCCCCCTACCAGGCCCCGGGGGTACTCCTGGCTGCAGTTCCTGGCCGAGGCGGGGCTCGGCGGGATCCTTGCCGACGACATGGGCCTCGGCAAGACGGTGCAGGCGCTGGCGCATGTTCTCGCCGAGAAGGCGGGCGGCCGCGCCAAGGCGCCGAGCCTGGTCGTCGCCCCCACCTCGCTGATGGCCAACTGGCGGCTGGAGGCCAACCGCTTCGCTCCGGCGCTGAAGGTGCTGACCCTGCACGGGACGGAGCGCAAGGCTCGTTTCGCTGCCATCGCCGAGCACGACTGGTGCTCTCCACCTTCGCGCTCTTGCCCCGGGATCGCGAGGTGCTCACAGCGCAGCCCTGGCACGCGGTGATCGTGGACGAGGCGCAGAACGTCAAGAACCCGCAGACGGGCGCCGCCGGCGTGCTCCGTCAGCTGCAGTCGAACCAGCGCATCTGCCTGACGGGGACGCCGATCGAGAACCACCTGGGCGAGCTGTGGGCGCTCATGGACTTTCTCAATCCTGGCCTCCTCGGCGATCGCCAGCACTTCTCCCGCAGCTTCCGCCGGCCGATCGAGAAGGCCGGGGATCAGGACCGCCGGGAGGCTCTCGCCCGGCGTATCCGGCCGTTCCTGCTGCGCCGAACCAAGGCCCAGGTGGCGGCCGAGCTGCCGGCCAAGACCGAGATCATCGAGCCCATCGAGATGGAGCCAGCCCAGAGCGCCATCTACGAGGCGGTCAGGCTCGCCATGCACGAGAAGGTGCGCGAGGCGATCGCCGCAAAGGGGTTCGAGCGCAGCCGCATCATCATCCTCGATGCGCTGCTGAAGCTCCGCCAGGTCTGCTGCGATCCGCGGCTGGTCAAGCTGCCGTCGGTGAAGAAGACCGCCGCCGGCTCGGCGAAGCTGCACCGGCTAATGGAGATGCTGGCCGAGCTGGTCGACGAAGGACGGCGGGTGCTGCTGTTCTCCCAGTTCACCAGCATGCTGGCGCTGATCGAGGAGCGGCTTGCCGCCGCCGGCACCGCCTTCGTCAAGATCACCGGCGAGGTCCGCGACCGGGCGACGCCGGTCGAGCGCTTCCAGGCCGGCGAGGCGCCGGTGTTCCTCATCAGCCTCAAGGCCGGCGGCACCGGTCTGAACCTCACCGCGGCCGACACGTCATCCTCTATGACCCGTGGTGGAACCCCGCGGTGGAGGCGCAGGCCATCGACCGCAGCCACCGGATCGGCCAGGACAAGCCGGTGTTCATCCACCGGCTGGTGACGCTCGGGACCATCGAGGAGAAGATGCTGGAGCTGCAGCAGCGCAAGGGCGCGCTGGCGGCCGGCCTGCTGGATCCTGAGGCGGGTGGCCCACTCGATATCAGTGCTGACGACATCGAGCGCCTGCTCACGGAGGGCTGAAAGCGCGGGCGCCGATGCCGGCTGCGCCCCGCAAAGCAACGGCGGCGAAGGAAGGCTACCCCCGCCCCGAAAGCGCCGCCGCTGGCCCAGGCAGCTTAACGAAGCCTGCTCGCCCCCTTGAGGTTGTTCCGGGAAGCGGCGCGACAACGCCGCTTAGGGCCCTCACCCCAACCCTCTCCCTTCAGGGAGAGGGAGGCCCCGCGAAGCGGGCGGGTGAGGGGTCAACGTCAGTGGGTGATCAGGCCGCCGACCTCGTCTTCGTCCGCCGCGGCGACGGGAGCAGCCTTCTTCAGCTCGTCCTCCTCGTCCCACTCGATCGGCGTGAGCTCGGCAACGAGCGCCTTCTTCAGCACTTCGTCGACGGTGCCGACCGGGACGATGTTCAGCCCGCGCTTGACGTTGTCCGGGATCTCGGACAGCTCGCGCTCGTTGTCCTTTGGCACCAGGACCGTCGTCAGCCCGCCGCGATGGGCGGCCAGCAGCTTCTCCTTCAGCCCACCGATCGGCAGGACGCGTCCCCGCAGGGTGATCTCGCCGGTCATCGCCACGTCCTTGCGGACCGGGATGCCGGTGAGCACCGAGACGATCGAGGTCACCATGCCAACGCCGGCCGAAGGCCCGTCCTTGGGCGTAGCCCCCTCGGGCACGTGGACATGGATGTCCTTGGTCGAAAACACCGTCGGCGCAATCCCGAACTGGATCGCCCGCGACTGCACGAACGACTTCGCTGCCTGGATCGACTCCTGCATCACGTCGCCGAGCTTGCCGGTGATCGTCATCTTGCCTTTGCCGGGCACGACCACCGCCTCGATCGACAGCAGCTCGCCGCCGACCTCGGTCCAGGCCAGGCCCGTCGTCACCCCGACCAGGTCTTCCTTCTCCGCCTCGCCGTAGCGGTAGCGCTTGACCCCGGCGTACTTCACCAGGTTGCGCCTGGAGATCTGGATGGAGCCACTGTTGCCCATCATGATCTCCTTGATCGCCTTCCGCGTCAGGTTGGCGATCTCGCGCTCCAGGTTCCGCACCCCGGCCTCGCGGGTGTAGTAGCGGATCACGTCGCGCAGGGCCTGGTCGGAGATCTCCCACTCGGTGCCCTTGAGCCCGTGGGCCGCGATCTGCTTGGGGATCAGGTGGCGCTTGGCGATCTCCACCTTCTCGTCCTCGGTGTAGCCCGAGAGCCGGATGATCTCCATGCGGTCGAGCAGCGGCGGCGGCATGTTCATCGTGTTCGCCGTGGTGACGAACATGACGTCCGACAGGTCGTAGTCGATCTCCAGGTAGTGGTCGTTGAAGTTCAGGTTCTGCTCGGGGTCCAGCACCTCCAGCAGGGCCGAGGCGGGATCGCCCCGCCAGTCGTGGCCCATCTTGTCCACCTCGTCGAGGAGGAACAGCGGGTTCGACGCCTTGGCCTTCTTCATGCCCTGGATGACCTTGCCCGGCATCGAGCCGATGTAGGTCCGCCGGTGGCCGCGGATCTCGGCCTCGTCGCGGACGCCGCCCAGCGACATCCGCACGAAGTTGCGCCCTGTTGCCCGGGCAATCGACTTGCCGAGCGAGGTCTTGCCGACGCCGGGCGGGCCGACGAGGCAGAGGATCGGGCCGCGCAGCTTGTTGGTGCGCTGCTGCACGGCGAGGTACTCGAGGATCCGCTCCTTGACCTTCTCCAGGCCGAAGTGGTCGGCGTCGAGGATCTCCTTGGCGAGCCTGATGTCCTTCTTGACCTTGGTCCGCTTCTTCCACGGGATGCTCAGCATCCACTCCAGATAGTTGCGGACCACGGTGGCCTCGGCGGACATTGGGCTCATGGTCCGGAGCTTCTTCAGCTCGGCCATGGCCTTCTCGCGCGCTTCCTTGCTCAGCGCGGTCTTCTTGATCCTTTCCTCGAACTCGCTGGCCTCGTCGCGGCCATCCTCGGTCTCGCCCAGCTCCTTCTGGATCGCCTTGAGCTGCTCGTTCAGGTAGTACTCGCGCTGGGTCTTCTCCATCTGCCGCTTGACCCGGCTGCGGATGCGCTTCTCCACCTGCAGGACACCGATCTCGGCCTCCATGTGGGCGTAGACCCGCTCCAGCCGCTCGCCCACGCCGGCGATCTCCAGCAGCTCCTGCTTATCGGCAATCTTTAGCGCCAGGTGCGAGGCAACCGTGTCGGCGAGCTTGCTCGGGTCTTCGATCTGGTTGACCGAAACCAGCACCTCGGGCGGGATCTTCTTGTTCAGCTTGATGTACTGCTCGAACTGGCCGACCACCGAACGGGCCAGGGCCTCCAGCTCGCGGACCTCGCCCTCCTGGTCGTCGAGGGGCCTCGCCTCGGCCTCGAAGAAGGCGTCGCGCTCGGTGAAGCGCTCGATCCGGGCGCGCTGGCCGCCCTCGACGAGCACCTTGACCGTGCCGTCGGGAAGCTTGAGCAGTTGCAGAACGGTCGAGACCGTCCCAACCAGGAAGATGTCCTCGGCCGCCGGGTCGTCCTGGGCGGCGTTCTTCTGCGCGACCAACAAAATCTGCCGGTCGTCCTTCATGACATCCTCGAGCGCGCGCACCGATTTCTCGCGGCCGACGAACAGCGGCACGATCATGTGCGGGAACACCACGATATCGCGCAGGGGAAGGACGGGGTACAGGCTTGGCGGTTTGGTCACGATAAGGTCGCCTCTTGCCGTTGGCTGAGGATGGCGGCTGCGGCGGCCGCCGCGGGCATGCGCCGCGGCCGGCCTCATCGCGTAAGGTGGCCGCCTGAGCCGGCGGGATCAAGTCACGGCTAAAGAGGCTCAGGCGGTGCTGCCCACGTCGCCGCGGCGGTCGGCGTAGATGTAGAGGGGCTTGGCCTGGTCGTCGGCGACCTCGCGGTTGATGACGACCTCCTCGACGCCCTCGAAGCCCGGCAGGTCGAACATCGTATCGAGCAGGATGCTCTCCAGGATGGACCGCAGGCCCCGCGCGCCGGTGCGCCTGGCAACCGCCCGGGTGGCGACGCTCTTCAGCGCCCCGTCGGTGAACTCGAGGCGCACGCCCTCCATCTCGAACAGCCGCTGGTACTGCTTCACCAGCGCGTTCTTGGGCTTGGTCAGGATCTCGACCAGCGCCGGTTCGTCGAGGTCGTCGAGGGTGGCCAGAACCGGCAGCCGGCCGATGAACTCGGGGATCAGGCCGAACTTCAGCAGGTCCTCGGGCTCGACGCCCTTGAGAATCTCGCCGGCCTGCCGCTCGTCCGGCGCCCGGACGTCGGCGCCGTAGCCGATGGTCGTGCCTTTCGAGCGGGCGGAGATGATTTTCTCCAGCCCGGAGAAGGCGCCGCCGCAGATGAACAGGATGTTGGTGGTGTCGACCTGGAGGAACTCCTGCTGCGGATGTTTGCGCCCGCCCTGGGGCGGGACGCTGGCGACCGTGCCCTCCATGATCTTGAGCAGCGCCTGCTGCACGCCCTCGCCGGAGACGTCGCGGGTGATCGACGGGTTGTCCGACTTGCGCGAGATCTTGTCGACCTCATCGATGTAGACGATGCCGCGCTGGGCCCGCTCGACGTTGTAGTCGGCGGCTTGCAGCAGCTTGAGGATGATGTTCTCGACGTCCTCGCCGACGTAGCCGGCCTCAGTCAGCGTCGTCGCATCGGCCATGGTAAACGGCACGTCGAGGATGCGCGCCAGCGTCTGCGCCAGCAGCGTCTTGCCGCAGCCGGTCGGGCCGATCAGCAGGATGTTCGACTTGGCGAGCTCGACGTCGTTGTTCTTGGTGCCGTGGTTGATCCGCTTGTAGTGGTTGTGCACGGCAACCGACAGGATGCGCTTGGCGCGGCTCTGGCCGATGACGTAGTCGTCGAGGACCGAGCAGATCTCCCGCGGCGCCGGCACCCCATCGCCCGATTTCACCAGCCCGCTCTTGTGCTCCTCGCGGATGATGTCCATGCAAAGCTCGACGCATTCGTCGCAAATGAACACCGTCGGTCCGGCGATGAGCTTGCGCACCTCATGCTGGCTTTTTCCGCAAAACGAGCAGTAAAGCGTGTTCTTCGAATCGCTACCTGCGGATTTGCTCATATCATTGTCCGTAACAGGGCTACCTGCGGGCGTGACATGTTAGCCATTTGCATCTTGCCGGCACAATCCCCAAAAAAACATCAACCTTGACCGCCTGTTCCGCGTCGCAGCGCAAAATTCCCGCTCGTCGGCCGCCCCTCGCTCAGCCCTCGGCCCGTCGCTCAGCCCCGGGGCCCCCGCGGCGGGCTCGGCCGCTCGTCACGGTCGGGCGACGGCCGCATATCCACCACCTCGTCGATCAGGCCGAAGTCCCGCGCCTCGGCCGGGCTCATGAACCGGTCGCGTTCCACAGCGGCCTCGATGACCTCGACAGGCTGCGAACAGTGCTTGACGTAAATGTTGTTGAGCCGCGCGCGCAGGGCAAGGATCTCACGGGCGTGAATCTCGATATCGCTGGCCTGGCCCTGGAAGCCGCCCGACGGCTGGTGAACCATGATCCGGGCGTTGGGCAGCGCGTAGCGCTTCCCGGGGCTGCCGGCGGCGAGCAGCAGCGAGCCCATGGACGCGGCCTGGCCGATGCAAACGGTCGAAACCTCTGGGCGGATATACAGCATGGTATCGTAGATCGCCAGACCCGAGGTCACCAGCCCGCCCGGCGAGTTGATGTAGAAGGAGATGTCCTTGTTCGGGTTCTCGAACTCGAGGAACAGCAGCTGGGCGCAGACGAGGCTCGAGACCTCGTCGTTCACCGGCCCGGTCAGGAAGATGATCCGCTCCTTGAGCAGCCGCGAGTAGATGTCATAGGCCCGCTCGCCGCGGTTGGTCGTCTCGACCACCATCGGGATCAACATGCTCATCGCCGCTCCTGGAAATGTTGTCATTCGACCTCTAGCCGCTTGGAGATGGCCTGCGCGCCGTCGTAGCAAAAGCACTGGTAGCGTCTGCTGGCCGCGGCGCCCACAAATAGTATGGGGTGGCAGCGGCTCAAAGAGAAGCCGAGCCGGATTACGCCTCTGCCACCGGCGCCTCCGCTCTCCTCCGCCGTCTCTTCCCCCGTTTCCTCCCCCTTGCCTTCGCCCTCTCCCTCGCCCGCGGCGGAGAGCAGCTCGGCCACGGGAACATGCCGCTCGGAGACGTTCGCCATCTCCAAGATGAAGTCGACGACCTTGTCCTCGAGCAGCGGCGCCATCAGCGCCTCGCGCATGCCCTCATGCTTGCGGTAGAGGTCGATGAACTGCTTCTCGTGCCCGGGGTAACGCATCGCCTCGGCGCTGATCGCCTTGCTCAGCTCCTCCGGCGTCACCCGGAGATTGTTCTGCCGGCCGACCTCGGCAAGCAGCAGGCCGAGGCGCACACGCCGCTCGGCCAGGGTGCGGTACTCCGCCTTCTTCTCCTCGCTCAGCCCGGCGTCGACCGGCTTGGCCTCGTGATCATGGTCATGGTCATGGTCATGGTCGTGGTCATGCTCGTGCCCGTGGTCATGGTCATGGTCGTGATCGTGCTCATGATCGTGCGCATGCTCATGCTCGTGCTCGTGCGCATGCTCGTGCTCGTGAGCATGCTCATGCTCGTGCTCGTGCAGCATGCTCGCCCTCTGCCTCGCCCTCTGCCTCGCCCTGTGCATCGGTCGCCGGCGTCTCCCGCTCGAGTTGGCGAACGATGCTGGCATACTCGGCCTCGACCAGGCCCGGCGGCACGGCGAAGGTGCAGGTCTCGGCCAGCGCATCGAGCAGCTTGCGCTTGATCTGCATCCGCGAGAGCGCCTTCAGCTCGCGGCCGTGCTCGCTGCGGATCATCTCCTTGAGCCCGTCGAGGTTCTCGGCGCCAACCTTCTCGGCGAAGGCATCGTCGAGGCCGACCGCCTGCGGCTCGCGGACCTCCTTCACCGTGACCTCGAAGACAACCGGCTTGCCGGCCAGCGCCTTGTTGGGGAAGCTCTCCGGGAAGACCAGGTCGAGCGTTGACGACTCGCCGGCGGCAACGCCGATCAGGCCGTCCTCGAAGCCGGGGATGAAGCCACCGCCGCCGATCTCGACCTCGTACTCGCTGGCCCGCCCCCCCTCGAACTCTTCGCCGTCGATGCGGCCGACGAAATCGACCACCACCTGATCGCCCGCCTGCGCCGGCCTGGGTGCGACCACCGGCGTCCAGCTCTTGCGGGTCTCGGCCAGCCGCGCCAGCGTCTTGTCGACCTCGGCGTCCTCGGGCTCGGCCACCAGCCGCTCCAGCGCGATCGCCGAGAAGTCCGGCGCCGCGATTTCGGGCATGACCTCGACCGCCATCTTGTATTCGAGGTTCCCGTCCGGCTCGAAGCCGGTCACCTCGATCTTCGGCGTCATCGCCGGGCGCAGGCCGCGCTCGCTCAGCACGCCCTGCGAGGACTCCTTCACCGCTTCCTCCAGCACCTCGCCGCGGACGGCTTCGCCGAAGCGCTTGCGCAGCAGCGCCAGCGGCACCTTGCCCGGACGGAACCCCGGCAGCCGGACGGAGTGGGCCAAACTTCCCAGCCGCGCCGTGATCTTCTCCTCGATCTCGGCGGCGGGAATGGCCACGCTGAATTCGTGGGTGAGCTCGCTGGTCTTGTTCTCGGAGACTTCCATTGACGCTACTGACAGTCGCTGTGGCTGACGAAGGGCGAAAGCGGCAGGACGAGTCCTGCCGAAGGGGGCAAAGCGACAGGACTTCAGCTCCTGCCAAAGGCGGACCGCTGGGGCCCGATCTCCTGGTGCGGGCGGAGGGATTTGAACCCCCACGGCTTGCGCCACAGGTACCTAAAACCTGCGTGTCTACCAGTTCCACCACGCCCGCGCCGCCGCACGCTACGCTTTTTAGGGGACAATGCGCGTCGGACGCAACATCCGCACGGCGCTTCCTTTGAAGGCCGCCGCCATGAAGCCCATGGACCCGCGGAACGAGTCCGCGGGTGACGGATGAGGATGTCGGCCGCGGGTCTGCCTCCTCGTCGCAATCGTCCGCGCCAGCGAAGTTAGACGCTCTTGCTCTTCACCCGCCACTTCACTGTCCGTCATTGCCGCACTTGTTGCGGCAATCCATGCGTCCGCCGCCGGGCGTCAACTGGACGCGTGTACGGCCGGAGCGCGCTCAGAGGAGGGCGGGCGCGCGGCTCAGCGCCTTCAGCTCTTCATCAGCTCTTCAAGAGCGCCTTCAGCGACGACGACAGCGCCGGCTTGCCGGTGGAACGGTAGGCCTCGTGGTTGGCGTCGATGCGGGCCAGATCGTAGCGGTAGTTGATCATCATCCCCGCCGACTGCTCCAGGCCCTTGGCCGAGCGGTCGGCCATCCAGTTCAGCCGCTCCATGCGGGCGCCGTTGCTCAAGTGGAAGTGGGCGACCGGGTCCAGCGCCATGCCGCGCGCCCGTTTCTCGGAAGCCAGATAGCGGGCGCAGAGCCGCATCAGCGGCGCCTTCAGCGCCTTGACGGTGGCGCCGTCGCCCACCCAGTCCGGCCGCTCCAGCGTCTCCTTCAGCCAGCCCTTCACCCCGCGCTGGACGCCGGAGGTCGCAGCCAGGGTCTTGCGCTCGGCCGGCAGCAGCAGGCCGGTGTCGCCCTCGGCGACGCGGGTGCGCAGCCACGGCATGAAGCCGGGGATGGGCGAGAGGGTGGCGAAGATCTTGAGCTTGGGGAACTCGTGGGAAAGCTGGTCGACCACCCGCTTAATCAGGAAGTTGCCGAAGCTGATGCCGCTCAAGCCGGCTTGCGCGTTGGAGATGGAATAGAAGATGGCGGCGTCGGCCTCTCCGGGGTCGTGCACGGGCGCGGTTGGGTCCAACAGGTTCTGGACGTTGTCGGCCATCCCTTCGACCAACGCCACCTCGACGAAGATCAGAGGCTCGTCCGGCATCCGCGGGTGGAAGAAGGCGAAATAGCGCCGGTCGAAGTCGAGCCGGTTCTTCAGGTCGTTCCAGCTCTCGATCGCATGCACCGCCTCGTAGGCGATCAGCTTCTCCAACAGTGCGCCCGAGGCGCTGTCCCAGGTGATCCGCTTGAGTTCGAGGAAACTGACGTCGAACCATGTGGCCAGCAGCGCCTTCAGGTCGTCGTCGAGGGCGGCGAACAGCGGGTCCTTGCGCGCCAGCGGCATGAGCTCGGCGCGCAGGTTCACCAGGATCTTCACACCCTGCGGCAAGCTGCTGAACTGGCGCAGGATCTTCAGCCTGGGCGGCTCCAGCGCCCGGCGCAGGGCGGCGCGCGCCTGGCGGCGGTCCTCCGCCGTCTCGGCGATTTTCAGCGCCGCCAGCGCCTCTTCCGCCGCCTCCGGCGCGAGGTCGAAGTCGGTGGCCAGCACTCTGAGGAAGCGCTCGCGGCCGGTCTCGTCAAGGGCGAGGTAGGCCTGGCCCAGCGCCGCCGCCCGCGCCCGGGCGGACACCTCGCCACCGCGCGCCTCCAGGCACGCCTGCATCTGCTTGCGCAGCCGGTCGATGTCTTCGCCCGGGAGATCCGGACGCAGGCTCGCCGCATCGACGTCGTACTCCGAGCCGGCGATCGTCTGCCAGCGCGCGCGGAGCGTGCGGATCGCCTGCTTGAAGAAGCCGCTGGCGTCCTCCGGCTTGGCCGCCGGGCGGGGAATATCCAGAACCGCTACGTCCCTGCTTGCTGCCGGCATTGCTGCGAGTGTCTCCTTTCGTCTCACGGCTCGCCGAAGCGCCGGGTGAGAACCCCGGGCAGCTCGGCGATGATGTCCTCGGCGATGAGCCCGCGGCCGAAGGCAGCCGCCGCCCGGCCATGCAAATCGGTCGCCGCACAGGCGGCCGCGAAGGCGTCCATGCCCTGCGCCAGCAGCCCCAGGATCATGCCGGCCAGCACGTCGCCGCTGCCGGCGGTGGCCAGCGTCGGCGGCGCGCCGGTGTTGACGGCGGCCCGGCCGTCGGGAGCCGCGATCACCGTGTCCGCGCCCTTCAGCAGGACGACGGCGCCCGAGATCCGCGCCGCCGCCCGCGCTCGGGTCAGCTTGTCGCCGGCGGTGTCGAAGATGCGGGCGAACTCGCCCTCATGTGGCGTCAGCACGCACGGGCCGCAGATCGCATCGAACAGCCGGGCGGGATCGTCGGCAAAGACGGTGAGCGCGTCGGCGTCGATGACGCAGTGCTTGCTTAAGCCGAGCGCCGTCAGCACCTTCTCGCGCACCGCCGGCACCGTCCCGGCGCCGGGACCGAGGAGCACGGCGTTGCGGCGCGGATCGCCGATGAGGGTCGCGAACGCGGCCTCGTTCTCGATCGTGGCGACGATGGTTCCGGGCGCTCCGGCGCCGTAGATCACCCGCGCCTCGGGCGGCGCGGCGATGGTGACGAGGCCTGCGCCGATGCGCCTGGCCGCCTCCGCCGCAAGCCTGGCCGCTCCCGTCATGACGCCGCCGAGGACGACGGCGTGGCCGCGGCCGTACTTGTTGCCGGAGGCTTCCAGCGCCGGGAATGTCCTCCGCCACAACGGCCTCGCCGTTGACGTAGGTCGCGGGCGCGATCTCGTCCAGGACGCGTTCGGGGATGCCGATGTCGGCGACGACGAGATCGCCGCAGGCCTCCTTGCCCGGCATCAGGTAATGGCCGGGCTTGGCCCGGAAGAAGGTGACGGTCGCGGTGCATCGGGGCGCCGCGCCCATGATCTCGCCGGTGTCGCCGTGGACCCCGCTCGGCACATCGACGCCGACGCAGTCGAGCCGCTGCGCGTTCACCGCCTCCGCCACCGCCAGCGCCGCGCCCTCGAGCGGGCGCTGCAGGCCGGCGCCGAACATCGCATCGACCACCAGCGGCTCGCCGTCGAGCAGCTCCGCAGACAGCGGCCGGATCGGCCCCCGCCATCTGTGCGCGTTGAGGGCCGCATCGCCCCTGAGCTTTCCGACATCGCCGAGCAGGCCGATGCGCACCGGCCAGCCCTCGCGCGCCAGCAGTCGGGCGACAACAAAGCCGTCGCCGCCGTTGTTGCCGGGGCCGCAGGCGATGGCCACGGGCCTCGGGCGCCAGCGCCGGCGGATCTCGCGGGCGATCGCGGCGCCGGCCGCTTCCATCAGCGCCAGGCTGGCAACGCCCGCGGCCACCGCGGCGGCATCGGCCGCGTACATCTGCTCGGCCGTGAGTAAAGCGTTCTCAGCTGCGTCCACCGGATCCTTCCCGCACCGCGCCGTCGGAAGGCGCGCTGCCGCTGGCCGCAGCCAGCACCACAGCCTATAAGAAGGCCGTCGCGTCCGCCACGCAAGTATGGTCCATGAAGGTTATCGTCCTCGGCGCCGGCGTCGTCGGCGTCGCCACCGCCTACTATCTCGCCCGCGCCGGCCACGAAGTTGTCGTCGTCGAGCGCCGCGACGGCGTGGGGCTGGAGACCAGCTTCGCCAACGGTGGGCAGATCTCCGCCAACCACACGACGCCTTGGGCCACGCCCGGAACGCCGCGCAAGGCGCTGCGCTGGCTCGGGCGGACGGACGCGCCGCTGCTGTTCCACCTCCGCTTCGACCCGGCGCTGTTCGCCTGGCTCGCCCGCTTTCTCGCCAACTGCACCGCTGAGCGGATGCGGGCCAACATCCGCCGGGCCATGCGCCTTGCCCTCTACAGCCGGCGCGAGCTCATGGCTTTGCGCGAGCGCGAGGGCCTGGAGTACGACCAGGTCACGCGGGGGATCCTCCACGTCTTCCGCTCGCGGACAGACCTCGACGAGGCGCTGCCCCAGGTCGAGCTCATGAACCGGATGGGCTGCGTCCGCCACGTCATCGACGTGGACGAGTGCGTGGACATCGAGCCGGCGCTGGCGCCGGTGCAAGGCAGCCTGGTCGGCGGCATCTACAGCCCCGACGACGAAAGCGGCGATGCCTACAAGTTCACCTCGGCGCTGGCGAGCCTGTGCGAGGGGCTCGGGGCGACGTTCCGCTTCGGGACGCCGATCCGAGCGATCGTGGCCGAGGGCGGGCGCATCGCCGGCATCGAAACCGCCGCCGGGCGGCTCTCGGCCGACGCCTACGTCGTCGCCGCCGGCAGTTATTCGCCACTGCTGCTGAAGCCCGTGGGCGTCCGCCTGCCGGTCTACCCGGCCAAGGGCTACTCGGTGACCATCCCGATTGGGGGCGACGGCGCCGGCGCGCCGACCGTCAGCCTCATCGACGACGAGGTGAAGATGGTCTACAGCCGCCTCGGCAACCGGCTCCGGGCGGCCGGCACGGCAGAGTTCGCCGGCTACGACGACAGCGTCAACGAGCCCCGGGCGCGGTTCCTGCTGGCCAAGGCGATGTCGCTGTTCCCGCACTGCGGCGATCCGGCGCGGGCCGAGTTCTGGGCGGGGCTCAGGCCGGCGACGCCGGACGGCTCGCCGGTCATCGGCCGGACGCGCTATCCCAACCTGTTCCTCAACACCGGCCACGGCACGCTCGGCTGGACCATGGCCTGCGGCTCAGGGCGGGTGGTGGCCGACATCGTCTCCGGCGTCGAGCCCGAAATGGCGGTCGACGAACTCTCCATCGACCGCTTCGGCTGAGCGCTCTCCTCCGTCACCCCCGGCCAGACCGGCGCGAGCGGAGTGACGTGGATCGCCGCAACGAGTGCGGCGATGACGGTGAGGTTGAGGATGCCAAGCGTAAGCCTTTACGCCATCTCCTTCGTCACCCTCCTCTGTCACCCGCGGACTTGGTCCACGGGTCCCGGTCCACGATGACGCGCGACAGCGGCGGGCGTGTGAGTGCGGATGTTCCTGTTATGTTTCACGTGAAACATCATGGTGAGAAACTTCTGCAAGTGCGCGCTTTAGTTGTGGACAAGCGTGCTGGCCCCGTGCGGGCCACGTGCTGGCCCAAGGCCGGCCCGTTTTAGCCGGCCCCTGACGGGCTTGACGAACAGTCTGGGCGGTTATAGAACATAACAAGAACATTTCTTGCCCAGCACCGCGATGAGCATGCCCGTATCTTTCCTCATTTCGCACAGAAGCTTGATCGCGGATCTTCGCAGCCAGATCGAGCGCCTCGAAGGCACTGCCGCCGCGCCCGGGGAGCGGCCGGGCGGGGGCACGGTGAGCCTTGGGATCGACGCCATCGACAGGGCGCTTTGCGGCGGCCTGCGGCCCGCCGGCCTGCACGAGATCATCGCCGCCGACGAGAGCGCCGCCGCCGCCGGCTTTGGCGCCGTCCTGCTGGCCCGCCTCGCCGGTGCGCACGGGACCCTCGTCTGGGCCCGGCGAGGCGCAGGGCTCTACGGCCCCGGGCTTGCCGCCCTCGGCCTCGACCCGGCCCGGCTGATCGTGGTCCGCTCGGCCCGCGAGGACGACGTGCTCTGGGTTCTGGAGGAGAGCTTGCGCAGCCGGGCGGCGGGGGCGGTGCTGGGAGAAACCGGCAGCGGCGGGCCGATCGCGCTCCGCCGGCTGCAGCTCGCCGCCGAAAGCAGCGGCGTTGCCGCCCTTCTCCTTCGCCCGTTCGGGGCCAAGGTCGTGCCCGGCCCGGTCCTCAGCCGCTGGCGGATCGGCAGCGCCAGGAGAGGTGACGATAGCGGCGCTGGTAGCGGTGACAGGCTCGGCCCCCGCTGGCGGGTCGAGCTGCAGCGCTCTCGCAGCGGCACCCCGGGAAGCTGGCTCGTGGAGTGGTGTGATGAAACGAGTGGTTTCGCTGTGGCTCCCGACGTTTGCGACCGACCGGCTCGGCCGGCGCAAGCCACGGGCCTATCCGCGGCGCTCTGAGGCCGCCGGAGCCCGCGAGGGAACCCAGGCTCGCCCGCCGCTTGCGACCATTGCCAGCGGCCCGGGCGGCATCCGTATCGTCGCCGCCAGCGCCGCCGCCGTGGCCGGCGGCGCCGTCCCCGGGCTGTCGCTGACCGAGGCGCGGGCGGTGCTGCCCAGCCTTGCCGTCGTCCCTGCCGATCCCGTGGCCGACGAGAAGGCGCTGGCCGCCCTGGCCGACTGGTGCGGCCGCTACACCCCCTGGACCGCGGTCGACCCTTTGGGCGGCGAGCCGGCCGCCGGCGGCGCCGGCCTCTGGCTCGACGTCAGCGGCTGCACCCACCTGTGTGGCGGCGAAGCAGGCTCTGCTCGACGACCTGGTCGCCCGGCTGGAGGCTTGCGGGCTTGCCTCCCGAGCCGCCATCGCCGACAGCCCCGGCGCCGCCTGGGCGGTGGCGCGGTTTACGGACGAAGCTCTGAGCATCGTCCCACCGGGTGGGGCCAAAGCCGTCCTCGCGCCGCTCCCGGTCGCGGGCCTCAGGCTTTCGGGCGATATCATCGAGGCACTGCAGGCGGTGGGTCTGCGCCGGATCGGCGATCTCCTGTCCCTGCCCCGCGCGCCGCTCGCCGCCCGCTTCGGCGAGATCCTGCCGAAGCGCCTCGATCAGGCCATGGGCGCTGCCGACGAGCCCATCTCGCCCAGGCTGGCGGTGCCGGCGATGGCCAGCCGCATCGCCTTCGCCGAGCCCATCGGCAAAGGCGAGGACATCGCCCTTGCCGCCCGCCACCTGCTCGCCGAGCTCTGTTCCCGCCTCGCCGCCGCCCATCAGGGTGCCCGCCGGCTCGAGCTCAGGCTCTATCGCACCGACGCGACCGCGGCCGCCGTGGCCATCGGCACCAGCCGGCCGGAGCGCGAGCTCAAGCACCTGGAGCGGCTGTTCGCCGAGAAGCTCACCGGGATCGACGCCGGCTTCGGCATCGACGCCGTGGTGCTGGGCGCCCTCGTCGTCGAGCCCCTGGCGCCTTCGCAGGCGGCGATGGCATTTGCCGGCGAGACTAAGCCGGACGGCCTCGCCCGGCTGATCGACAGCCTCGGCAACCGCCTTGGCCCGGAGCGGGTGGTGATGCTCCGCGAGCGCGCAAGCCACCTGCCGGAGCGGGCCTGTGCCGAAGTTCCGGCGTTCGCCGCAGGGTCCCGGCAAGCTACGGCGGCGGCCGCGGCCGCCGTTCCCGCCCAGCCGCCCCTGTGCCGGCCGCTGAGCGCTCGCGCCAGCCCCGGCCGGTGCATCTGCTGGCCTGGCCCGAGCCCATCGACGTCATCGCCCCCGTCCCCGACGGCCCGCCGGTGCTGTTTCGCTGGCGCAGACGGCCGCACCGGGTCACCGCCGCCGAGGGGCCGGAGCGCATCGAGGCCGAGTGGTGGGAGCACGACGGCGGCCACGACCCCGAGCGGGCGCCGCCGTGGCGCGACTACTACCGCATCGAGGACGAAGACGGCCGGCGGTTCTGGGTCTATCGCCTCGGCGGCTACCGGGTCGGCGCTCCCGCCCGCTGGTTCCTCCACGGCCGCTTCGCTTGAGCAGTGCTTAAGTTGAATAGATAAACGCGCCGTCATTGCGAGGAGGCGAAGCCGACGAAGCAATCCGCCTGGATCGCCACGCCACTTCGTGGCTCGCGATGACGGTACTTTGCTGTCTAATACATTACCTATAACGAATCAAGCGCGCCAGGACCCGCACCGACATGACCGCCTATGCCGAGCTTCAGGTCACCTCCAACTTCAGCTTCCTCCGCGGCGCCTCGCATCCCGAGGAGCTGGTCGCGACCGCGGCGGCGCTTGGGTGCCGCGCCATCGCGATCACCGACCGCAACACCTTGGCCGGCGTCGTCCGCGCCCATGCGGTGGCCAAGCTCGCCGAGATCCGTCTCGTCGTCGGCGCCCGCCTCGATCTCGACGACGGCCCGAGCCTGCTCTGCTTTCCCACCGACCGCGCCGCCTACGGCCGGCTGTCGCGGCTCTTGACCCTCGGCCGCCGGCGCGCGCCCAAGGGCGAGTGCCGCCTCGGCGTCGCCGACGTCGTCGCTTATGGCTGTGGTCAGATACTCGTCGCCTTGCCGCCGGCCGACCTGCTCACGGCAAAGCCTGAAGCCGAGGCGTTCGCCGAGGCGCTGGACGAGCTCGGCGGGCAGTTCGAGGGCCGGCTCTATCTCGCCGCCCACAAGCTCTACCGCGGCGACGACGACAGGAGGCTTGCGGCGCTGGCGGCCATGGCGGAGGCCCGGCGGATCCCGCTCGTCGCCACGAACGACGTGCATGCGCATGTGGCGAGCCGCCGGCCGCTGCAGGACGTGCTGACCTGCATCCGCGAGGGCTGCACCCTGCCCTCCGCCGGCTTTCGCCTCCATGCCAACGCCGAGCGCCACCTGAAGCCGCCGGACGAGATGGCCCGGCTGTTTCGCGCCTACCCGCAAGCCATCGCCGCCAGCGTCGAGATCGCTGAGCGCTGCCGCTTCTCGCTCGACGAACTGCGCTACGAGTACCCGGTCGACCCGGTGCCGGACGGGCGGACGCCACAGGAGGAGCTGGTCAGGCTCACCTGGGAGGGCGCCGCCCATTCCTTCCCCGATGGCCTCGGCGCCAAGCTCAGGGCGCAGATCGAGCACGAGCTGGCGCTGATCGAGAGCCTCGACTTCGCCCCCTACTTCCTCACCGTCTTCGACATCGTCCGCTTCGCCCGTGGCCGCGGCATCCTCTGCCAGGGCCGCGGCTCGGCCGCCAACTCTGCCGTTTGCTTCTGCCTCGGGATCACCGCCGTCGATCCGTCGCGCATCGACCTCCTGTTCGAGCGCTTCATCAGCGCCGAGCGCAACGAGCCGCCGGACATCGACGTCGACTTCGAGCACGAGCGGCGCGAGGAGGTGATCCAGTACGTCTACGACAAGTACGGCCGCGACCGGGCCGGGATGACCGCAACCGTGATCCGCTACCGGACCAAGAGCGCGCTGCGCGAGGTGGCCAAGGCCTTCGCCCTGTCCGAGGACGCCATCGTCGCCCTGCAGGAGCTGTTCTGGCGAAAGTCCTGGGACGAGGTCGAGCGACGACGAGATCCGCGCCTCGGGGCTCGACCCGGGCGAGCGGCAGGTCCGCATGGTCGTCGACCTCGCCGGCGAGCTGCGCGGCTTTCCCCGCCATCTCTCCCAGCACACCGGCGGGATGGTCATCACCAAGGGTCCGCTCTGCCGAGGTGGTGCCGATCGAGAACGCGGCGATGGCCGACCGCACCGTGCTGGAGTGGGACAAGGACGACCTGGATGCCCTGGGCATCCTCAAGATCGACATCCTCGCGCTCGGCATGCTCACCTGCATCCGCAAGGCCTTCGCCCTGATCGAGGACCACGACGGCCGGCCGCTGACCTTGGCCACCGTCCCGGCCGAGGATCCAGCGGTCTACGACATGCTCTGCCGGGCGGACTCGGTCGGCGTCTTCCAGGTGGAGAGCCGGGCGCAGATGGCGATGCTGCCGAGGCTCCGGCCGCGCACCTTCTACGACCTGGTCATCGAGGTGGCGATCGTCCGCCCCGGGCCGATCCAGGGCGACATGGTCCACCCCTACCTGCGCCGGCGCGCCAACGGCGAGCGCGTCGTCTTCCCGTCCACGGAGCTCGAGGAGGTGCTGGGCAAAACCCTCGGCGTGCCGCTGTTCCAGGAGCAGGCGATGAAGATCGCCATCGTCGCCGCCGGCTTCTCGCCGTCGGAGGCCGACAGGCTGCGCCGGGCGATGGCGACCTTCCGCCGGTCGGGGACGATCTACGGCTTTCGCGACAAGTTCATCGCCGGCATGACCGGCCGCGGCTACGAGCGCGACTTCGCCGAGCGCTGCTTCCGCCAGATCGAGGGCTTTGCCGACTACGGCTTTCCCGAAGTCCCACGCCGCCAGCTTCGCCCTGCTCGTCTACGTCTCGGCCTGGATCAAGTGCCACTACCCGGCGGCGTTCGCCTGCGCGCTCCTGAACAGCCAGCCCATGGGCTTCTACGCCCCGGCGCAGATCATCGGCGACGCCCGCCGCCATGGCGTCGAGGTCCTCCCCGTGGACATCAACCACAGCGGCTGGGACTGCACGCTGGAGCCCGTCGCGCCGCCGTCAGAACTGGCACTCCGTCACCCCCGGGCTTGTCCCGGGGGTCCATCGAACGACGTGGATGGCCGCAACAAGTGCGGCCATGACGGTGAGATCATGTGTATCGCCGCACGAGGATCCGTCACCGCGAGGGGCGGAGGGGCGCGGCGATCCACAACCGGAGGCATGGATTGCTTCGTCGGCTCCACCTCCTCGCAATGACGATGGTGGTACGGAGATCGGATCGTTATCGCCTCAGGTGGAGCACGATCCCCTCACCCGCGCGCTTCGCGAGCCTCCCTCTCCCGCAGCGCGGGAGAGGGTCGGGGTGAGGGCTTCGTCGGCTGCGCCTCCCCGCACTGGTCTTGGGGAGAACGCATCATCGTCATCGCGAGCCCCGGAGGGGCCTGGCGATCCAGGTTTCGAAGACTGGATTGCTTCGTCGGTTGTGCCTCCTCGCAGTGACTGCGGTGGTGGCGAAGCGATGGCGCTGCGGCTCGGCTTGCGTCAGGTGAAGGGGCTGGCGGTGGCGGACGGCGAGGCGATCGTCGAGGCCCGCGGGTCCGGCTACGGCAGCATCGCTGAGCTCTGGCGCCGCGCTCGCGTGGGCCGCGGCGCGCTACGCCGGCTTGCCGCCGCCGACGCCTTCACCTCGCTGGGGCTGAACCGCAGGCAGGCGCTGTGGGCAATCCGCGGCCTGGACGAGACACCGCTGCCGCTGATCGCGGCGTCCCCGGCAGCAGGCGAAGGGCGCGAACCCGAGGTCGTCCTGCCGCCGAGCCCGGTGAGCGAAGAGGTCGCGGACGACTACCGGGCGCTGTCGCTGTCGCTGAAGGACCACCCCATGGCCCTGCTCCGCCAGCGCCTGGCCGAGGAGGGCTACGTTGCCAGCAACGACCTCGCGACCCGCCCATGCGGCCGGCGGGTGAAGACCGCGGGCGTCGTCATCACCCGCCAGCGCCCCGGCACGGCCAGCGGCGTCATCTTCATCACGCTGGAGGACGAGGCCGGCCACGCCAACCTCATCGTCTGGCCGAAGACCTTCGAGCGCTTCCGCAGGCCTGTCCTGCAGGCGACGATCATGGCGGTCTCGGGCCCCATCCAGCGCCAAGGCGAGGTGATCCATGTCCTGGCCGAAAGGATCTGGAGCCTCGACGGCTCGCTGGGCCGGCTTGCCGCCGATGCCGCCCCGGGGCGCGCCGCCGACGAGGTCCGCTTCGGCATTTCCTCGCGCGATTTTCATTGATCGTCGTTCCCCTCGCCTCTACAGACCGGATGAAGGGTTCCGGCGGCAGGCGCTGCGCTGTTTCTGGTGGTTGCGGCGGCCGCGCCGACGGGAGCGAGGGATCATCCGCCCATGGCCGCCAAGGTTCTGACCATCGCCCAGCAGAAGGGCGGCGCCGGCAAGACGACGCTGGCGGCCCAGCTCGCGGTCGCTTTCGCCGCCGAGGGCAAGCGCGTCGCCCTGATCGACATCGACCCGCAGCGGAGCCTTGCCGCCTGGCACCGGGCGCGGAGCGAGGACGGCATCGGCCCCGCCCATCCGCTGCACCTGAGCGAGGTCGCCGGCTACCGCGCCACCAACGAGATCTCGCGCCTGCGCGGAAGCTACGACCTGATCATCATCGACAGCCCGCCCCACGCCGAGACCGACGCCAAGGTGGCGGTGCGCGCCGCCGACCTGGTCATCGTCCCGGTCCAGCCCAGCCCCATGGACCTTTGGGCGATCCAGCCGACCCTTCGCCTGGCGAAGGCCGAGCGGGTCCCCGTCCTGGTCGTGCTCAACCGGGTGCCGGCGCGCGGCAAGATCATCGAGACGATCCGCTCGCGCCTCAACGAGGACGCCCTGCCGGTCGCGGCAGGCATGCTCGGCAACCGGCTGCCGTTCGCCGCCAGTATGATGCTCGGCCGCTCGGTGCTGGAGACGGCGCCGCGCAGCCCGGCGGCGGCCGAGGTGCGGGCGCTGGCCGGCGAGATCGGCGCCCGGCTGCAATAGCCCCCAGACGTTTCACGTTGCCGCGGGCCGCTGGCCGGGTTACCTGGGCAGGCATGACCGCGCCCCCCTTCTCCACCGCCCGCCCGGTCCACGTCATCGGCGGCGGCTTGGCCGGCAGCGAGGCGGCGTGGCAGCTCGCCCGCCGCGGCGTCCCCGTCGTGCTCCACGAGATGCGGCCGGTGCGGCCCGACCGCGGCGCATCGCGGCGAAGGCCTTGCTGAGCTCGTCTGCTCCAACTCGCTCCGCTCCGACGATGCCGAAGGCAACGCCGTGGGCCTGCTGCACGAGGAGATGCGCCGGGCCGGCTCGCTGATCCTCGCCGCGGCCGATGCGACCCGGGTGCCGGCGGGCTCGGCTTTGGCCGTCGATCGCGAGGCCTTCAGTGGCCGGGTCGAGGCGGCGCTCGCGGTCGAGCCGCTGGTCAGCATCGTTCGCGAGGAGGTGGCGGGGCTGCCGCCCCAGGAGCCGCCCGAGGACTGGGACAGCGTCATCCTCGCCACCGGGCCGCTGACCTCGCCCGCCATGGCCGGGGCCTTGCGCGAGCTCACCGGCGAGGACGCGCTCGCCTTCTTCGACGCCATCGCCCCGGTCGTCTACCGTGACAGCATCGATTTCTCCAAGGCCTGGTACCAGTCGCGCTACGACAAGGGCGAAGGCCGCGACTACATCAACTGCCCGCTCTCGCGCGAGGAGTACGCCGCCTTCATCGCGGCGCTGCTGGCGGCCGACGCGATCGCCTTCAAGGACTGGGAGGCGGACACGCCTTACTTCGAGGGCTGCCTGCCCGTCGAGGTGATGGCCGGACGCGGTGCGGAGACGCTCACCTACGGGCCGATGAAGCCGGTGGGGCTGACCAACCCGCACGCGCCCGGTGTGCGCTCGCATGCCGTCGTCCAGCTCCGCCAGGACAACGCGCTCGGGAGCCTCTACAACATGGTCGGCTTTCAGACCAAGCTCCGCCACGCAGAGCAGGTGCGGGTGTTCCGGATGATCCCGGGGCTGGAACGGGCCGAGTTCGCCAGGCTGGGCGGCCTGCACCGCAACACCTTCGTCAACAGCCCCCGCCTGCTCGACGCGAGCCTGCGGCTGAAGGCGAGGCCCGGCATTCGCCTTGCCGGGCAGATCACCGGCTGCGAGGGCTACGTCGAGAGCGCCGCCATAGGATTGCTGGCCGGTCGGTTCGCCGCCGCCGAGCGCCGGGGCGAAGACCCGGTCCTGCCGCCGCCGACGACCGCGCTCGGCGCCCTGCTCGGCCACATCACCGGCGGCGCCGTGCGCCGAGACCTTCCAGCCGATGAACGTCAACTTCGGCCTGTTCCCGCCGCTTCCCGCCGACGCGTCACCCGGCGGCAAGCCGCTCCGCGGCCGCGCGCGCAAGCAGGCCCTTTCCGTCCGGGCGCTCGCCGACCTCGCCGGCTGGCTGTGAAGCTCTGGATCGCCACCCGCGTCGCTCCGCTCGCGGTCGCGACGACGACTTATAGTAATGAAGAGAGAAAGCCGTCATTGCGAGGAGGCTGGAGCCGGCGAAGCAATCCAGTAAATGTGCACTGGATCGCCACCCGCATCGCTTCGCTCGCGGTCGCGATGACGCATCGGGGCTGACAAAGCGGACGAAGCCCTCACCCAACCCTCTCCCACTTGCGCCTATCGGCGCGCGGGCGAGGGAGTGGCCCGTCGAGCGTCGCCCACATCATGCGAGTGCGCGCAAGGAACCCTCGCCAACGCCCGGCGTGGGAGAGGGACGGGCCCGGACGGCGGGAAGGTGAGGGTGTCGCGGCACCGCTCCGCCGGTCGCGATGACCGCGGTAAGGCCGGGGTCCCCTATTCCTTCAGCGTCGTCTCGACCAGGATCTCGCCGTGCAGCGTCCGGTGGACCGGGCACTTGTCGGCAATCTCCAAGAGCTTCGCCCGCGCCTCGTCGTCGAGCTCGCCCTCCAGCGTGATCTCGCGAGCGATGCGGTCGATCTTGCCCTCCTTGGTCTCGCAGCTCTCGCAGTCCTTGGCGTGGATCTTGTCGTGGCGGAGCGTCACGCTGGCCCGCTCCAGCGCCAGGCCCTTCCGGCTGGCATACATCCGCATGGTCATGGTTGTGCAGGCGCCGAGCCCGGCAAGGAGCAAGTCGTAGGGCGACGGCCCGCTGTCGTTGCCGCCGAAATCCAGGGGTTCGTCGGCGCGCAGGCTGTGACGGCCGCCGACGGAGATCGCTTGCGCAAACTGGCCCGTGCCCGCCTCGGCCACGACCACGCTGCCTTCCGCCGCGGTCAGCTCGGGAAGCGCCTCGGCCTCCACTGGGGCGATATAGCGCCCGGCCCAGGCGGCGATGACGTCGGCCACGTAGATCGCATCCTCCCTGCGGGTCAGCAGGTGGTCGGCATCGTCCAGCGAGATGAAGCTCTTCGGGTGCTTCGCCGCGGCGAAAATCCGCGTGGCGTTGTCGATGCCGACGACCTCGTCGCGGGGGCCGTGGAAGACGAGCAGCGCCTTGCCCAGCGTCTTGATCCGCTCCTCCAGCCGCTGCTCCTCGATGTCGTCGAGGAACTGGCGGGTGATGGTGAAGGGCCGGCCGGCAAGCCTCACCTCGCCGCGGCCCTCGCGCTCGATCTCCTCGGGCGAGACCCGAAGGTGCCGGCGGACGTGCGCGGGCTCGGCGGGCGCGGCGATGGTGCAGACCGCCGCGGCCTCGGGGACCGCGTCCGCCGCGGCGAGGACGGCGGCGCCGCCCAGGCTATGGCCGATGAGGATATCGGGAGCGGCGTGCTCTTCGCGCAGCCAGTTCGCCGCGGCGATCAGGTCGGCGATGTTGGAGGAGAAGGTGGTATTAGCAAACTCGCCGTCGCTCATCCCGAGCCCGGTGAAGTCGAAGCGCAAGACGGCGATGCCGTGGCGGGTGAGCCCGGCGGCGATCCGCGAGGCGGCGAACACGTCCTTGCCGCAAGTGAAGCAGTGCGCAAACAGGGCATACGCCCGCGGCCTGCCCGCAGGCAGGTCGAGCCGGGCGTCGAGCCGGCTGGTTCCGTCGCCGCCGACGAAGGTCGCCTTTTCGCTGTGTCGCATGGGCTGGTGCTCCTTTTCTGCCGCGTGCGGGCAATTCCTCGGCCGAGCTGGTTGTGGCAGACTAACGCCAACGCGCGCCGGCAGCGATCCGGGGATGCAGGTCCGCCGGGTTTCGCCGAACCGAGCGCGCTTGCAAGGGAGGAACAGACGGATGCGCAAGGCGATGCTCGCGGCGATCCTGTGCGCGGCTG
>CAVVAX010000039.1:0-111055 GCA_963746275.1 uncultured Alphaproteobacteria bacterium | reverse complement strand
GGCCGCCCCCGAGGGGGCGGCGCAAGTCTGGATAGGGAGGAGGTCAAAGGCGAACCGGAGATCGGGTCTGAACCCTACGTCCGGTTCGCCATGGACGCTCGCGGGACGTCGTCGTTATACCCGTACGGGGCACACGTAACAAGAGATTTGTTTAGGAAGATATACATCCAGACGGATCGTCGCGCCATACGTGACTATCGCTGCATGCTAGAGCGACAGCGCCATGTACCCGTCTGGGCTGTTAGGACCGGTACTTCACCGAGCAGCCGTAGGGCCGCGTGGAAGGCGACGCCACCGGCCTGTTCGCGGCCACGTCGGCGAGTGCGGCGGCGACGTGATTGGTCGCGCCCTTGACGTCGGCGGGGTCGGTCGTCGGCCGGTCGTCGATCCCGCCCATGTAGACGAGCCGGCCGCCGCGATCGATCACATACATGTGCGGCGTGGTCTTGGCGCCGTAGGCGCGGCCGACCGTACCGTCCGGATCCAGCAGGATCTCGCTGGGGCTGGCCCCGGCGTCGGCGGCAATGCGCACCGCCTCGGCGCCCTGCACATAGCCCTGCTCGCCCGGCGCTGAGGAGATCACCGTCAGCCAGACGACGCCGTCGCCGGTCGCGTCCTTCTGCAACGCCTGCATGTTTCCCGAGCCGTAGTGCTTGCGGACGTAGGGGCAATCGTGGTTGGTCCACTCGAGGACGACGACCTTGCCAGCATGATCCGCAAGCGATGTCGTCTCGCCGCCAGCGGTCCTGGCGGTAAAGGCCGGTGCCGGCTCGCCAATGGCGGCCGCCGCGTTGGCGGCGGTGGGCGAAGCGACGGCGATGGCCCCGGCCACCAGCATCGCGGCCGCGGCCAGCGCGCGGGCGGGGGCTTGCGGATGCATCGGCATGAGCGCGTTTCGGAACATCATCCACTTCCTTTCTTGCGATTCCCCTCTCCGGCGATGACCGGCAGGCTTTCGATGGCGTCGATGACGATCGACTCGGTCAGCAACTGCGGCAGGATCTCCGCCCGTGCGCTGCCGGGCGGGTAGAACAGATAGAGCGGCACGCCGCTCCGCCCGAAGCTGTCGAGCAGGCGGGAGATCTCGGGGTCGCGGTTGGTCCAGTCGCCCTTGAGGTAGACGATGCCGCGGTCGCGAAAGGCTTGCGCCACCGTTGCGGACGACAGCGCCAGGCGCTCGTTCACCTGGCAGGTGATGCACCACGCCGCGGTCAGGTTGACGAAGGCGGGCGCGCCCTCGGCCCTCAGCGCGTCGAGGCGGGCGAAGGAGAACGGCTCCGCCACCAGCCTGGCTTTTGCCGAAGGTTCGCTCGCGCCGAGCTGGGCCTTGGCGATGGGCAGAGGGGAGGCCTCGGCCCGCGGCCAGACCGCAAGGCCGACGGCGGCCATGACGGCGGCAAGGCAGGCTGCCCCGGCCACGCCGCGGCGGGCGCCGGACAGCCCCTGGGCCATGTCGAACAGCCAAGCCGCCAGAGCCGCCAGCACCATCGCCACCAGCACCGCAAACACCGCCCCGGCCCCCGCCTGCAGCGACAGCACCCAGACCAGCCAGGCGGCGGTGATGTAGAGCGGGAAGGCGAGGAACTGCTTCACCCGCTCCATCCATGGCCCCGGCCGCGGCAGCAGGCGGGCGGTGCCGGGCAGCAAGGTCAGCGCCAGGTAGGGCAGGGCGAGGCCGACGCCGAGGGCGAGGAAGATGGCGAGCGCCGCCGGCCATGGCTGGGTCAGGGCGAAGCCCAGGGCCACCCCCATGAACGGCGCGGTGCAAGGCGTTGCCACCAGCGCCGCCAGCGCCCCGGTGAAGAAGGAGCCACGCGCCCCGGCGCCGTCGCCGCTGCCGGCAAAGGCGCTTCCCCAGCCCATCGCCGAACCGCCGATGGTAAAAACGCCAGAGAGGCTGAGGCCGAGGGTGAAGACGACGAGCGCCATGACCGCGACGAAGGCGGGCGATTGCAGCTGGAAGCCCCACCCCACCTCCTCGCCGGCGGCCTTCAGCGCGATCAGCAGGGCCGCGACAAGGCCGACGAAGACCAGGACGCCCGCGGTGTAGCTGAGCCCGCTCAGGCGGAGCGTCCGCCGATCGGAGGCGTGGCGAAGGACGCCCATCGCCTTGATCGACAGCACCGGGAAGACGCACGGCATGATGTTCAAGATCAGGCCGCCCAGCATCGCCAGGCCAATCGCCATGACCAGGCCAAGCCCGCCCGTGGCCGGGCTTCCTGTCGCGGCGGCCGCTGCGCTTCCCCCGGCCGCCGAAGCCTCGGCGCGCGTGGCTTCGACCGCAAGCGCCAGGCGCGCGGGATCGCCCGCCGGCAGCGCCGGATTGAAGACGAGCACACCGCCGAGCGTGTCCTTCGGCGGCTCGGTCCCCGCCGCCATGGCAAGATGAACGGCGCCTCCGCTTCGCTCGAGCCGCTGCGGCGCTACCGGATCGACCGCGCCCCAAGCGTCGGGAAAGAAGTAGGCGGTCGTTGCATCCGACGGGGGATCGACGCCGGCCAGCGTTAGGACCAGCTGCGTCCCCGCCCTGCCATCCGCGCCGGGCGGTTGAGCCGCAAACGTCGCCTGACCTTCGAACGGCGCCGGCAGCCGTGCGCGCGCCATGGCCAGCGCCGCCGCACCCGCGCGCTGCGGGACGCTGATGCCGGCTGGCGCAAGCCGCAGGTCGAGATCCGCACCTTCCGGAATGCAGATGTCCTTGCAGACGAGCCAGCTTGCTGCTGCGCGAAGTTCGAGCGGCCGGTCCGCCGGCCAATCCTCCGGCACCGTCATCTTGACCAGATGCCAGGCGGTGCCGTGATAGCCGAAGTTGACCAGCGGGCCGTAGGGAATGGCTTCGGGCGCCGGCCAGTGGATGTCGCTGGCGACGACACCCTCGGGGAGCTGCCAGTCGATCCGCGTCGGCTCGCCGGAATCGCCCGGGTTGCGCCAGTAGGTGTGCCAGCCCTCGGCGATGTCGAGCCGCAGCGCCACCCAGAAGGAGCCGCCGGGCGTAGCCGTTCCGGTTTCGCCGACGAGGCTCGCGCTGACCCGCTCAGAGGCGGCCGCCGGGCTCGCAGCGCCGAGCGCGAGGAGAAGTGCTCCAAGCAGCATGGGTAGACATGCCGGCCGTCTGGTCACGCCGCTGGTACCCCGCCGCCAAGCGCTCCCCGCATGCATCGTCCATCGCTCCAGTCTCTCGGCATACCAGCATGTGGTGGGCCTCGGCGGTGGCGCCAGCGAAGCGGCCCGGAACAAAAGGCTTCGCCTGCGCCCGCGCCATGGTATGTCTTTGTGCGCCTGCACACCGAGTCCAGTCGGACGTCGGCGTCGCTCCAACGTCAGGGTCCGTGCTCCAGGTGATGCGTTACACCGTCGTTCCCGTCACGCCCTTTCAGCAGAACTGCACCGTCTTGTGGTGCGAGGAGACGCTCAAGGGCGCCGTCGTCGATCCGGGAGGCGATCTCGACCGCATCATGGCCGTGGTCGATAAGGCCGAGATCACGCTCGAGAAGATCCTGCTGACCCACGGCCACCTCGATCACGCCGGGGCCACCGCCGAGCTCGCGGCCAAGTCGAAGCTGCCGGTGGAAGGGCCGCACCTCGGCGACAAGTTCTGGATCGACGCCATGGACCAGCAGAGCCGGATGTTCGGGGTGGCGCCGCTGCCCTCGTTCACTCCCGACCGCTGGCTGGAGGGCGGTGACACCGTCAGCGTCGGCAAGCTGACGTTCGACGTGCGCCATTGCCCGGGGCACACACCCGGGCACGTCATCTTCTTCCACGCGCCCTCCAAACTCGCCCTTGTCGGTGACGTTCTGTTCGCCGGCTCCATCGGCCGGACGGATTTTCCCGGCGGCAGCTACGACGAGCTGGTGGCCTCGATCCGCCGGCAGCTCTGGCCGCTCGGCGACGACGTCACCTTCATCCCGGGCCACGGGCCAGCGTCCACCTTCGGCCGCGAGCGGCGGACCAACCCCTTCGTCGCCGACGCCTGACCTTCCCTCGGCCGCTACCGGGACATTCCCGTCGCGCGGCGCAGCCGCCGGCCTCGTAGTGCGGCGCAGCCGCAGGCCGCCTACGGCAGCGCAGCCGCGGGCCGCCTACGCGGCGCGCCGCCGGCCGCCTAGCGTGGCGCAGCCGCCGGCCTTGATGTGCTTAGCCTTCCCACCGGGGCTGTTCCCGTTGTGTTCGCCGAAAGTTCGTGCTATGTAGCACCCACTTGGGTAAGCGAGTGCAAACAAGACAACTTTATGCCTGCACCTTTTTAGAAGAATAAGCTATAATTCATGCAATTTCGACGTGTTGAGGTTGTTATGCCGAACGTTGCCAAGATGCGCCGGGTGCTCTACCGCCACGACTGGTCGTCGCTGGACGAATGGGTCGAGGCCCTGGGCGAGCTTGCGGACTGCAGCGATGAGGCGGTGGACGAGGTCGTTCGCTGCGTACATCGCGAAACGGACGTCTACTTCGAGTAGGGAGCGATTGGCGGGCGCATGGCGCCCGCCCGCCGCCGGACCCTAGCGGTCCTCATGCCGCGGCCTCGCCCACCTCCTTTCGCCCGCCCCCTACCAGGCTCCGGTGTTGGCCATGCTCGACCATGGCTCCTGCGGCTGCAGCGCGGCGCCGCCCTGCAGCAGCTCAATGGAGATGCCGTCGGGGGAGCGAATAAAGGCCATGCGCCCGTCGCGTGGCGGCCGGTTGATGGTGATGCCGGCGTCCTTCAATGCCCCGCACAGGGCGTAGATGTCGTCCACCTGGAAGGCGAGGTGGCCGAAGTTGCGCCCGCCCGCATACTCCTCCGTATCCCAGTTGTAGGTCAGTTCCAGGAGCGGTGCGCTTTCGGCTTTCGCCCGCGCCTCGTCTTTGGGCGCGCTGAGGTAGACCAGCGTGTAGCGGCCCTGCTCGCTCTCGATCCGGCGCACCTCGCGCAGGCCGAGCTTGCCGCAATAGAAGTCCAGGCTCTCGCCTAAGTCGCGAACGCGGACCATCGTGTGCAGATAGCGCATGTCACCGTTCCCATTGTTGTCCCGGCCGGCTCGTTAACCGATTGCTAGGGCAAGTCCTGTTTTATCTGGCGGCGGTCATCCACCGCCCGACGAGGACCCGACATGAGCAAGCCGAACGCCCCGCGCAAGACCAACCCGTTTGTGCCGCCCGCGAACGAGTTCCTGGACGATTGCCTCGACGCCCTGGAGCAGCTCGACGACCTCAGCGACCCCGACATCGAGGACATCGTTGGCGCCGCCCGGCGGGTCAACGAAGGCAAATCGTTCGACTGATCGGGCTGCGTCTCAAGCGGCTGAGGACCGGCCGGGTCCGGCTAGAAGCCGATGCCCCAGCCGACGCCGCCGCCACCGCTGCCGATCCCGACGCCAACGCCGAAGCCGGTTCCCCGGGGATCGAAGCCGCGGGGCGGAAACAGATCGCGCGTCGCCTGGTAGATAAGGTCGGTGAACTCGGGGTCGGCGATCCCGGTGCTCCGGCCGATGTGGCCGCTGACGTTGGAAATGACGTCGGCGCCATCGCAGAACGTCATCAGCATGCGCACCTGGCCTTCGGGAAGCGGCCCGCCGCCCTGGCCGCCCGCCTGGCCGCCGCTCGCGCAGTTCTCGTTGGAGCCGAGGCCGATCGGACCGTTGAAGGTGGTCACCACCCGGAAGCTGGGGCTCGCCGCCTCCTCCTTCGTCGGCGTGAAGCGCGCGCCGGCGCTCCAGGTGATCGCCCGCTCCATGGCGCGGGCGACGGCCTCGCCGATCACTTGCCGGTCGGTGGCGTAGGGCTCGCCGCGAACCTCCACCAGCATCGGCCCGCGGTCCATGATCCCCTGGGCGAAGCTCCAGGAATTTGGGTTACGCATGGTCGGCGACGTCGTCGCGCCGTCACCGGCGCAGCCCGAGGCCAAGCCGGCCGCCACGGCGACGCCGAACGCGGTTCGCCGGTGCGCCTGGATCATGCCGTTTCCTCTTCTCGCCCTGGTGAAGCGGCGACAATACACGCATCCCCTTCGGCCGGCAAAGCCACCGCCAGACGGCTTGGCGGATGACTGCGACCATTCCTTACCGTAAGATAAGGAACAGCCGAGCGGGGAAGGGGAACGCTACGATGGCGACCGCGACCATAACCTCGAAAGGCCAGACGACCATCCCCAAGGCCGTGCGCGATCGGCTGCGCCTCGGCCCAGGCGACCGCGTCGAGTTCGTCGTCCAGGAGGACGGCACGGCCCTGATGATTCCGGCGACGCTGACGCTGGCGGAGCTCAAGGGCGCAATCCCGCCGCCGCCGCGCACCCTCAGCATCGAGGAGATGGACGAGGCGCTCGCTGCCCACGCCGCGGAACGGGCGAGGCGGCGGTGATCGGCCTCGACACCAACGTGCTGCTGCGGATGCTCCTTCGCGACGACGAGGCGCAAGCGGCGGCGGCCGATCGGTTCGTCGAGGCCGCCTGCTCGCCGGAAGCGCCCTGCCTGATCAACCGTATCGTCCTGGTCGAGGCGGCCTGGGTGCTGGGCAGCGGCTACGGCTACAGCCGCGCCCAGGTGGCCGCCATCCTCGACGCTATCCTCCGTACCGAGGTATTCGCGGTCGAGAACGCTGCCGAGGCCTGGACCGCGCTGAAGGACTACCGCACCGGCGGCGCCGACTTCGCCGACTGTCTGCTTGGCCGGACCAACCGGTCGCTGGGCGCGGAGAGGACCGCGAGCTTCGACAAGAGGGCCACGGCGCTCGAGGGCTTCGTCATCGTCTCGCGTTAGCATCGCCGTGTTTGTCAGCGACGCGGCAATCACCACGGTGTCGCCACCGCCGCGCCCACCACCTTCTCGCCGGCTGGGCCAGTGGCGCCGCCGATACGCCCCAGCTTTGCCTATGAAGACCGTGCTCTCTGGTGCGCGCTTTTTGCTCGTTCGGAGACGGGCGCCCCATGGTATGAAGGGGTATGCCAGCAGAGCGCACAGCGGCGGCTTCCGAGACAACCGGCGTGTCGTGCTGACCCGAGAGGATCTCGAGCAAAGCCAGCTCTATTCGGAGGCACTCGGGATCGATCTCGCCGCCGGCGGTGACGAGCCGGCGTTCGCCTGGTTCCTTGCGAGCCAACTCTACGGCGGGCGCATCGCCGAGAGTATCGCCGCGCGCACCTACGCCGTCTTCGCCGCCGAGGGGCTGCTCGCTCCAGCCGCGATCGTCGCCGCCGGCCGCGAGCACCTGATCAACCCGGTGATGCGCCGCGGCGGCTACGTCCGCTACGACAACCGCAAGGTCGACCAGATCCTCCGCGCCTGCCACACCATCGGCGCGGACTACGCCGGCCGCGTGTCGGCGCTGCATGAGGCCGCCGCCGACGCCGCCGACCTCGAGGCGCGGCTCAAGGCCATCTACGGCATCGGCCCGGTAACGGCGAACATCTTCCTCCGCGAGCTCCGCCCGTTCTGGGAAAAGGCGGACCCAGCGCCGCTGCCGGTGGTGGTCGACCTCGCCCGCGTCGTCGGCGTCGATCTCGCCGGCTACGACAGCAAGAGCCTGCCCTTCGTGCGCCTAGAGGCAGGGCTGCTGCGCCACCGCCGGCAGCTCGAATGGCGCATCGAAACTCCCGCCGGCAGCGGCCGCACCTAGCAGCCCCATACGGCTTCGCCCTCCTTTGCGGCTATGCCATGATCGCGCCGTACCAAGGGAGCCCAAGGACGCGAGGGAGAAGCGCCCCATGAACGAACAGCCGAGTGCCGAGCCGCCGCCGTCGGCGGCCGGCGCAACCATGCCGGCGGACGGCCCGGTCGATCTGATTATTAGCGGCCGCGCGCATGAACTCGCAGGCGTCGCCATCCGCCGTATCTTGCCGTCGTCACGCCGGCGGATGGTCGGCCCCTTCATCTTCCTCGACCACATCGGCCCGGTGGCGCTGCCGCCCCGACGCGGCCTCGACGTCGCGCCGCACCCGCATATCGGGCTCGCAACGGTGACCTACCTGTTCGAGGGCGAGCTGATCCACCGCGACAGCCTCGGCTGCGTCCAGTCGATCCGCCCCGGTGCGGTCAACTGGATGACCGCCGGGCGAGGGATCGCCCACTCCGAGCGGTCGAGCCCCGAGGACCGCAAGATCGGCCCGCGCCTGCACGGCATCCAGTCATGGGTGGCGCTGCCGGCAAACGCTGCCGAGGTCGAGCCGAGCTTCCAGCACCACCACGCCGACAGTCTGCCGATGATCGAGACCGGCGGCGCCGTGGCGCGGCTGATCGCCGGGGCCGCCTTCGCCGAGGCATCGCCGGTCGAGACCTTCTCGCCGCTGTTTTACCTGGACGCTCTCGTCGCTCCCGGCGCCGCCGTGCCGGTTCCGGACGACTATCCGGAGAGGGCGGTCTATGTCGTCGCCGGCAGCGTGCTCGCAGGCACGGTGCGCGGGGAGGAGGGCGATCTCGTCGTCCTGCGCCAGGGCGAGCCGGCGGACGTCATGGCCGAGACGCAGAGCCGGGTCATGGTGCTGGGCGGCGCGCCGCTGGACGGCCCGCGGCACATCTGGTGGAACTTCGTCTCGGCCACGCGCGAGCGGATCGAGCAGGCCAAGGACGACTGGAGGTCCGGCCGCTTCCCGGTTGTTCCGGGAGAGCACGGCGCCATCCCGCTGCCGCCGAGCTAGCCGCCGCTGCCGCCGCCGTCCAAGTCTTGCAGCAGATCCCGGTCTTCGCCGTTAATGGCCCGCGCGGACAGAAGCGGAGGCTTGCGAGATGAGCGGAGGGCGGTGGACGGCAGCGGCGGCGGATCTGGTTGCGCATCTCGACCGCCTGCGCCGACTGGCGAAGAAGAGGCGCGGGCGGATGCGGCCGGCGGCGATCCATCCCTATGTCGGCTTCGGCACGACCGAGCGGCTGTTCCTGCGCGGGCGCGTCATCGAGGACCCGCGCATCGGCGGCGTCTCCCCAACGGCCTCGCGGCTTCAGAACCTGCTCACCATGCTCAAGCGCTACAAGAGCGACGAGATCCCGCGCGCGGTCGTCCGGGCGCGCCACGGCGAGCACGAACGCGTGCTCGAGACCGACGACGAGGGCTACTTCGAGATCAGCATGCCGGGTCTGCCGCCGCCTGTGGGCCAGGTCGACACCGGCTGGCGCTCCATCGAGCTTGAGCTCGTCGAGCCGCTTGCTGGCCACGACAAGCCGGTCCGGGCGCTGGGCAAGGTGCTGGTGCCGTCGGCAGACGCGAGCTTCGGCGTCATCTCCGACATCGACGACACCATCGTCAAGACCGGCGCGACCAACCTGATGCGTCATCTGCGCACCGTGCTGCTCAACAGCGCGGCAACCCGCGCACCCTTCGTCGGCGTCAGCGCCTTCTATCAGGCACTGGCCTGCGGCAACCGCGACGAACGGGTCAACCCAATCTTCTATGTCTCCTCCAGCCCATGGAACCTGTTCGACCTGTTCCAGGATTATCTTCGGCTGCAGGACATTCCGGACGGGCCGATCATCCTCCGCGAGTTCGCCCTGGAGCCGGGCGGCTGGTTCGACGTCGGCCACGACGAGCACAAGACCGGCGCCATCGAGGGCCTGCTTGCGCAGTATCCTGAGCTGGAGTGGATCCTCATCGGCGACAGCGGCCAGCGCGACGCGGTGATCTATCGCGGCATCGTCGAGCGCCATCCGGGGCGCATCCTCGCCGTCTACATGCGTGACGTCTCGAGGAGCACGCCCCATTGCGAGGCGCTGAAGGCGGCGGAGGACATCGCCCGCCTCGGCCCGCAGGTCGTGTTCGACCCGCAGACGCTGGCCGCCGCCCGCAACGCCGCCGAGCACGGCTGGATCCGTGGCTCGGCGCTGCCGGCGGTGGAGGGCAAGGTCGCCGAGGAGGAATCCAGCCCGCGCATGGTTCTCGGGGCGGCCTTGGGCGATGCGCGCCGGTGACAGCATGGTGTGGCAGATAATCAACACCTTCCGGGTTCTGCCCTAACGGCGCGTAGAAGGCCCGCCATTAACGCGTGGTAATTTGACTCCGTGTCGCCTAGCCTCTCCCTCAAGAGCGGCGCACCTCGCCGGTTCATTCCACCTGTCGCCGACGACGGCTACTAGCACTGGAGGAAAGAATGAAACAGCTTGCCTACGCGCTGCCCATCGTGGCCCTGGCGTGCTCGCCGGCCCTGGCGCAACAGTACCCCGAGTATCGCACCGGCACAGACACCTCCGCCGCGGTGGCAGTCCAGATCCCGCCGTACGACCCGACGCGTGGTCCGCGCGCCGGGGCGTGGGAGACAGTCCTCGCCGGCAGTGGCATGTCTACCGACGAGTTCGATAACAACCTATCGGTGTCTCCGGCAGCCTCGGCTACTACGTCACCTCGTGGATGCCCGTCGGCCTCCGGCAGAACCTCAATCTCAACTTCGGCGAGAACGTCTCGCGACGACTTCATTGGCATTACGCGCGCTTTCATCGACTTCCAGGCCCCGCTTGGTCGCCTTCCAGCCGTTCATTGGCGGCTGTCGTTGGCTGTCAGTATGGAAAAAGATAGACGAAGACTCGTCTTCGGGCCTGAAGCCGGCTTCAAGTTCTGGGCTAACGAGAGCACCTTTATGTTCGTACAGGGAGAATGGCTGGTGATCGAAGGAGAGAGCTTCGACAACGCTAACGTCGTCTACACGACGGGCTTCGGCCTGAATTTCTGAGCCATGCGCACGGCGGCGAGCATTTGAGCCTCGCATTCAGCCGAGCCCGGAACCAGAGGAGCCGTTCATGAGGCAAGAATTCAAATTAGTGGCCGCAGCCCTGGCGCTTGTCGCCGTGGCCGGCTGTTCCAATCGTTACGTCGACGATGCCAAGTCCGCGCAACCGCGCGGCGACGCCTTCGAGTCGGCGCTGGCGCGTCACTACCTCGACCTGGCGAAGTCCGAGCGCAAGCAAGGCGACGTCGACGCCGCCACCACCTTCGCCCGCCGATCGAGCGCGTCGGCGGAGGGCCAGCTGGTGCTGCCCGACGACTTCACCAACCGCAAGATCGCCTCGCGATACCGAGGCGACCTGGCCGGTGGCCGCCAGCGCCTGCTCGCGCGCGCTCAACGGCAACGGCCGGACGACGGCGCCGGACGCCGCCGCCCGCGCCCAGGTGTTGTTCGACTGCTGGGTGGAGCAGGCCGAGGAGAACCTGCAGCCGGACGACATCCGCGACTGCCGCGAGGGCTTCGAGCAGCAAGTTGCTTCGGTCGAGAGCGCCATCGCCGGCGGCGCGGCGCCTCGTCGCCGTGGCGACGGAGGCGGGCACGTACCTGGTGTTCTTCGACCTCAACAGCGCCAGGCTGACGCCCGAGGCGCAGGACATCATCGGCCGGGCCGTTACCACGGCAAAGCAGAAGTTCCGGATGCGCCGATCACCATCACCGGCTTCACCGACACCACCGGCACGCCGCAGTACAACCTGCGCCTGTCGAAGCGGCGTGCGGAGGCGGTTGCGGACGCCATGGTCGGCGAGGGCGTCGATGCCGGCCGGATCACCACCGACGGTGTCGGCGAGAACAATCTGCTGATCCCGACCGGCGACGGCGTCGCCGAGCCGCAGAACAGGCGGGCGCAGATCGCCATCGGCCGCTGACGCAAGTTCGGTTCTAGGTCGACCTCAAGGGGATGCCTTTCGGCATCCCCTTTTTCTTTGTCGTACGCCAGGCATGACGCGTGGCCATGACGCCGCTGGTTGGCTCGCTGTGGCGGCCGCTGGTGGCGGGGCGGCCGGCTTGACAGCGATGGTGGCGGCGTGCGAGCACGCCGGTAGATGAAGTCCGCCGTCGCCATCCGCCATGTCGCCTTCGAGGACCTCGGCGCCTTCGCGCCGGTTCTGGCCGCCGCCGGCTACGGCGTTCGCTACGTCGAGGCGGCGGATGGCGTGGCCGCGCCGGCGCTGGGCGAGGACGCCGATTTGCTCGTCATTCTGGGCGGCCCCATCGGCGCCTACGAGGAGGCGTCCTATCCGTTTATTGTTGACGAGCTTCGCCTGGTGGAGCGGCGCATCGCCGCCGGCCGGCCGCTTCTCGGCATCTGCCTCGGAGCCCAGATCATCGCCCGCGGCCTGGGCGCGCGGGTTTACCCCGGGCCGGTGAAGGAGATCGGCTGGGCGCCGATCCGCCTGAGCGCGGAGGGCTCGGCATCGTGCCTGCGCCACGTCGGCGAGGTCCCAGTTCTTCACTGGCATGGCGACACCTTCGATCTGCCCGACGGGGCAACCCGGCTCGCCTCGAGCGAGCACTACGAGAACCAAGCCTTCTCCTACGGCGCCGCCGTCCTGGCCCTGCAGTTCCACCTGGAGGCCGAGCCGGCGCGGCTGGAGCGGTGGTTCGTCGGCCATGCCGCCGAGATCGCTGCGACGCCTGGCATCGACGTTCCCGGCCTTCGCCGCGACAGCCGCCTGCACGGGCCGGCTCTCCAGGCAGCGGCGGCGAAAGTGCTTGCCGAATGGCTGAACGCGGAGCAAGCCTGAGCCTTCGGCCGCCGGCCTTCTGCGTGATCCCCGCCGGACCCCGCCGCGCCCCGGCCGGCGCGGCCATGAGCCACCCGAGCCTCGATTGGCGTTGCGATGCGCCTGCTGCGCGCGATTGTGTCCCTCCTTCGGCTCATGCCGGCGCTTCTCCTCGCAGCCTGCGGGCTGCCGCAGACGCTCGGGCTTGACGGCGAAGCCGGCGAGGGCAACAGCGCCGCGGAGGCGATCGCCTACCAGGTCCAGATCGAGGCTCCGGAGGGAGCGGAACTGGGCCGGCGGCTGCGCGGCCTCTTGGAGCGCAGCTCGCAACTCATCGCCCTGCAGGATCGGCCGCCTTTTACCGCCATCGGCCTGCGCCGGCGGATCGACGGCGACATCGAGCGGTTCCAGGACGTGCTCCGCTCGGAGGGCTACTACCGCGCGGCCGTCTGGGGCGACGTCGATAGGGAAAGCAAGCCCCCCAAAGTGAGGCTCGTCATCGACCCCGGTCCCGCGTTCAGGCTGGAGAGCTTCACCGTCGCGTATGTCGCCGGCGGCGATGACGTTGCCGTGCCCAAGCCGAACCTCAAAGATCTCGGTGTCGAGATCGGCGCGGTGGCTCGGGCCCCCGGCGTCGTCACCGGCGAGAAGGTAGCGCTGCGCTTCCTCGCCAACCGCGGCCACCCGCTGGCGCAAGTCGTCGATCGCAAGATCATCGTCGATCACAAGACCGAGACGATGCGGGTCCACCTCGACATCGACCCGGGGCCGGCGGCGCGCTTCGGCGCTGTCTCGGTGGAGGGGCTAACGGGCGTGCAGGAGGACTACGTCCGGGTGCTGATCCCGTGGCGGGAGGGCGATGCCTATGATCAGCGGCTGGTCGAGCGTTACCGCACCCGCCTCTTGCGCACCGGGCTGTTCTCGGCCGTCGCCATCGATCGCGCCGACCATCTCGCCGATGGCGGCGCGCTGCCGGTGGAGACGCGGCTGGTCGAGGGCAAGCAGCGCTCGGTCGGCTTCGGCGTGCGCTATTCGACCGGCGAGGGGCCCGCCGTCAAGGTCTTCTGGGAGCACCGGAACCTGTTCGGGCGCAACGAGGATCTGGGCGTTGCCGTCGAGGTCGGCGCCATCGAGCAGTCGGCGGAGGTTCGCTTCGTCCGCCCGGATTTCCGCGTTCCCGAGCAGGATCTGTTCGTCGACGCCGTCGCCACCCGCACCAACAGCACCGCCTTCAACGAGCTGAGCCTGGAGACGAGCGCCGGCCTGGAGCGGCCGGTCAGCGAGCGCTGGAGGGGGTCGCTGGCGACATCGCTGGAGTGGGCAAGGCTCGAGGACCAGGAGGGAGCTCGGACCTCGACGCTGGCTGGCGTTCCCGCCTGGCTCTACTATGACGGCGCCAACGACCTCTACAATCCGACCAAGGGCGTGCGCCTGCGCCTGGAGGCGACACCCTATGCCGGCTGGTTCGACAAGACCGTCGGCTTCCTCGTCAGCGAGGCGACCGGCACGGCTTACGTGCCGTTCGACGACGCCCGCCGCTTCGTTCTCGCCGGCCGGCTCCACGCCGGCTCCATCGCCGGCCAGCCCCGCGACGACATCCCCGCCAACAAGCGGTTCTATGCCGGCGGCGGCGAGTCCATCCGCGGCTACAAGTTCCAGGAGGTCGGCCCCATCGACGACGACAATGATCCACTGGGCGGCCGGTCGCTCTTCGAGACCAGCCTCGAGTTGCGCACGCGGGTGTGGGGAAACCTCGGCGTCGTCTCGTTCGTCGACGGCGGCAACGTCTTCGAGGCGGCGTACCCGGACTTCGCCGACCCGCCGCGCTGGGCCGCCGGCGGCGGCTTGCGCTACTTCACCCCGATCGGTCCGGTGCGCCTGGACATCGCCTTTCCGCTGAACCGCCGCGAGGACATCGACGATCCGTTCCAGTTCTATATCGCCCTGGGTGAGGCCTTCTGATGCGCCTCGCGATGCGGATCGGGGCGCGGATCGCCGCAGGCGTTCTCGCAGTGCTGCTTCTCCTCGTCATCGCCGTCTTCGCCGTCCTGCAGACGGACGCCGGCGGACGGGCCGCGGCGCGCGCGGTCTCGATGATCGCCTCGACGCCGGGCGAGATGGAGCTGCGGGTCGAGCGGATCGGCCCTGGCCTGCCGTCTCGGCTGGCGGTCTCGGGGCTGTCGCTGGCCGACCGCGAAGGGGAGTGGCTCGCGGTCGACCACATGGAGGTACGCTGGCGGCCACTGGCGCTGCTTCGCGGCCGGCTCAGCATCGCCGAGGCGCTGGCCAGCGGCGTGCGGCTGAGCCGTCTGCCGGCAAAGGCTCCCACGGCCGAGGATGCCGACGAGCCGCTCACCCTGCCGTCACTGCCGTTGGACCTGCAGGTGGATCGCTTCGCCTTCGACGGCGTCGAGATCGGCCCGGCGGTGGCGGGCGAAACGGTGGCGCTGAGGGCCGGCGGCGAGATCGCGGCTAAGCGGGGCGGGCAAGTCAGGACCGAGGCTGAGATCGTCCGCACCAACGGCGTCGGCGCCGCGGCCCGGCTCCAGGCCCTGTGGGAGCCGGCAGGTGAGCGGCTTTCGCTCGACCTGCAGGCCGACGAGCCGGAAGGCGGGCTCATCGGCCCGTTGCTCGGCCTCGCCGGCCGGCCGCCAGTGCGCCTGTCGTTCAACGGCGACGGCCCGCTCGACGGCTGGCGGGGCCGGCTGGACGGCGCCATCGGCGATGGCATTGCGGTCGTTGCCCAGGTCACCTCGCAGCAGACGGGCGAGGGGGTGCGGGCCGACATCTCGGGTCGGGCGCAGGTGGCGGCGCTCCTTCCCGAGGCGGTCCGACCGATTGCCACAGACGGGATCGGCTTTACCGCGACCGTTCGCCGGCCTGAGGCGGGGGTGCTGGCCATCGATCAGGCCGAGGTCGGAGCAAGCGGCGTCCAGCTCTCCGCCAGCGGCGCCCTCGACCTGCACGACGCGCGCTTCGACGAGGTGAAGCTGATCTTGACGCTGGCCAACCCGGCCGCGCTGGCGCCGCTGCTCGCACCGGCGGGCCTGGATACCGCCGAGGCGCGGATCACCTTGTCCGGCCCCTGGGCCGCCCCGGCCGCGGAGGTGTCGGCGGACGCCGCCGCTCTTCGGCTTGCGGACGCCTCCGTCGCCCGCTTGGCGCTGACGGCGGACGTGGCGGCCGGCGACGACGGGCGGATGGAGGTGGAGGCCGAAGCGGCCCTGACCGGCGTCCGCGCCGGCGGAACCGACGTCGATGCTGTGCTCGGCGCACCGCCGCGGCTCCGGCTGAGCGCGCTGCTCAAAGAGAACACCCTGACCCTGAACCGGATCGAGCTCTCCGCGCCGGCGCTTAACGTTAGCGGGCGCGGATCCTACGTACTGTCGTCCGGCAATGGTGAGGCGACCTTAAAAGTGGCGCTGCCGGCGCTTGCCGCCTTCGCTGGCCTTTCTGGGCTTGATCTGGCCGGCAATGGCGACCTGGCCGTTGACGCTCGGGCCGCTGCTGGCAGCCTCGACGCCACCCTGAAGCTTGAGTTGTCCGAGTTCCGCACCGGCATCCCCGTCGCCGATGCCTTGCTGGGCCCGGCGCCGTCGCTGCGGGCGACGCTGCGGGCGGATCATGCGACCGGGGAGGTGCGCGTCGAGGAGGTCGTGTTCGCGGGACAGGGACTTCGGGCCACCGCCGCCGGGACGCTGCAGGATGGCGAAGCCAGCGCCCAGTATCGCGTCGATGTTCCGGATGTGGCGCTGGCGGCAGCGGCGGCGGGCGTGGCCGCCAGCGGCGCGCTGGTCCTCGACGGCACGCTCGCCGGCCGCGTCGCGGATCCGGATACGAAGGCGGTCCTCACGCTCGAGGATGGTCAGGTGGCGGACGTCGTGACCTCGCCGGTGCGCATCGAGCTCGATGCTCGAAGCCTCGGCACCAGTCCCCGGGGCCTGCTTGCCGCGACCGCCTCCGTCGCCGGCGAGCCGATGCGCCTCGCGGTCCCTTTTGCGCGGGAGGGGGGCGGGGCGCTGCGTCTTGGCCCGATGGAGGGGACCGGCGCCGGTGCGCGCCTCTCCGGCACCCTGAGCCTGCCGCCCGGAAGCGGCGAGGTGCTCGGCGCCATCACCCTGCTAGCGGGCGGCGACGGCCAGCCTGTCGCCCTTGCCGGCCATCGCCTGGACGGCAACGCCGAAGTCCGGGTCAACCTCGGCGAGAGGAATGGCGAACAGACGGTCGAGGTTGCAGGCACCGGCAGCGCACTCGCGCTGGCGACGCCGGACGGACCGCTCGCCTCGGCCGAGAGCCTGTCGTTGCACGCGAACCTGACCGGCGCCGGCAACCCGCGCGGCGATCTCTCCCTCGGCATCGTCCGGCCCACCGCAGGCGGGCTCTCCCTGGCCGCCGTGGATGCGCGGATCAGCGGCTCGCCCATGGATGCCCGGTACGACGTCACCGTCCGGCTCAGCGACGATGCGGCGGAGACCATCCGCGCCGGCGGAACCTTCGCCCAGGAGAGCGCTCGGGAGAATGGCAGCATCCGGATCACCGTGACGTTCCTCGACGGCCAGGCCGGCGGCCATCGACTCGGCCTGCGCCGGCCGCTGGTGGTCACCCAGAGCGCCGGCGAGACCGCCGTTGCCGATCTCGATCTCACGGTCGGCGGCGGCACGATCAGCGGGCAGGGGCGAACGGGCGCATCGGGCACGGACGGCCGCTTGCTCCTCAGCCGCCTGCCCCTGAGCCTCGCCCGCGCCCTGCGCCCCGACCTCAACGTCACCGGCAGGCTCGATGGCGAAGCGTCCGTGAGGACCGAGGGCACGGATCTGGCGGGGCGGTTCACCCTGAACCTCAGCGACGTCCGCGCCGGCCCGATGGCCCAGGCGCCGCCCCTGGAGGCGACCGCGTCCGCAAGCCTCGGCGGCGGCACGGCTGCCGTCGAGCTTAGGGTTCCCCGCCTCGGCGGCACCCCGCTAGCGTTCCAGGCCAGCGTGCCCGCGCGGGTCGATGCCCGGACGCTGGCGGTGGAGGTTTCGAAGCAGGCGCCGCTCAGCGGCCGGCTGACCTGGGCCGGTTCGGTGGCGCAGTTGTGGGAGCTGGTGCCGCTGCCCGAGCAACGGCTGACCGGCGACGCGGATGTCGACCTCGCCCTCGCCGGCACCGTCGCCGCGCCCGAGTTCGGCGGCGAAGCTTCGCTCACCAACGGCCGCTTCGAGCATTTCGTCACCGAGACCGTCATCGACGGCCTGTCGCTTCAGGCGCGCTCGACCGGCGCCGGCGGCATCGCGCTCACGCTCCGCGGCAACGACGGCGCCAACGGCACCATCGCCGGCGACGGCCGCATTGCGCTGGCGCAAGGGATGACGCCGCTGGTCGAGCTGGCCCTCACCTTCGCCGAGGCGACACTGGTCCGCCGCGACGACGTGACCGCGACGCTATCGGGGACCATGACCTTCCGCCAGGACCAGGGCGGCGCCTCGCTCGCGGGCGAGATGACCTCCGAGCGGATCGACATCCGTCTGATCGACCGGCTGCCGCCGACGGTGGTGGTGCTCGACGTCACCGAGATCAACCTGCCGCCGGGTCACGCGCCGAGACGCACGGAGCCGGAGCCGTCCGCGGCCGGTCCGGCCGTTGCGCTGGATATCGCGGTGAAGCTGCCGCGGCGGGTGTTCGTCCGCGGCCGCGGCCTGGAGTCGGAATGGGAGGGCGACCTCCAGGTGTCGGGCAGCAGCGCCGATCCGCGCCTCGTCGGCGTGGTCGCGGTGCGCACGGGCACCTTCGACTTCGCCGGCAAGCGGTTCACCCTGGAGACGGGCGAGATCGGCTTCACCGGCGGCGCCACCATCAACCCAACCCTCAACGTCCAGGCCGTCCGCACCACGCCGGACCTGAGCGCCGTCATCAGGGTCATCGGCACCGCGCTCGAACCGGAGATCGAGCTGACCTCGACGCCGGCCCTGCCGCAAAGCGAGATCCTATCGCGCGTCCTCTTCGACAAGGGCGTCGCCAAGCTCGGCCCGGTGGAAGCGGCGCAGCTGGCCATGGCCTTGGACACCCTGGCCAGCGGCGAGAGCATGTCGGAGGACGCGCTGAGCTACGTGCGCAACCTGCTCGGCCTCGACGTCCTGACCGTTCAGGCGGGGGAGGAAGAGGGCGAGGGGCCGGCCCTGGGCGTCGGCCGCTACGTCGCCGACGGCGTCTACGTCGGCGCCCGCCAGGGCATGGCCGACGAGTCGACCGCGGGCACGGTCGAGATCGAGGTCCTGCCCGGCCTGGCCCTGGAAAGCGAGGTCAGCGAAGGCGCCGACGGCGCCACCGGCGCGCTCGGCCTGCGCTGGAAGTGGGACTACTGAGCAGCGCCGTTCGCGGCGAACGTCGTCCAGGCCGTGGATGAGCGCCACTCCCTCGCCCGAAGTGAGCCGCCTGCTTCAGAAGGAAAGGGGAGGCAGGGCCGTAGCCCTGCCTATCTGAGGTGCAGTCAAGCTGCTTGTTAACAGCCAGCCCGCGATTTCTGAAGGTGGTCATAATGGCGCGGCGGCGCGTCGAAGTCAATTGCATGCGCTGGACGATCGATGCAAACATCTTGGCTTGGGGGTGCAGATGAAAAGATTCGGCTTGGACCATGGGGATCACCAGCATCGGCTGGTGTCTCGTCGAGTACGAGGATCATCATTCACCGGTTGGGGCACGGATCGTCGACATTGGCGTTCGCATTTTCCCCGATGGACGTGATCCGAAGATCGGGGCCTCCTGCGGACCGTCGTTTCGCGAGGGCAATGCGGCGGCGCCGCGATCGATATCTCGGGAGACGATCGGCCTTCCTGAAGCGCTCGTCCGTCGCGGGCTGATGCCGGGATGCCGACGAAGCGAAGCTGATCGCGGAGCAAGATCCTTACGTGCTGCGCGCCCGGGCGCTGGGCGAGCGGCTCGAGCCCTTTGAGATCGGCCGCGCGCTTGTTCCATCTCAACCAGCGACGCGGGTTCAAGTCGAACCGCAAGGCCGAGCGCCGGCGAAGGACGACGAGGACGGGAAGATCGCCATGACGGGGTTGCACTGATCATGCGATGGCCGAAGCCGGCGCGGACACGCTCGGGCAATTCCTCGCCGGCCGTGGCGAATAAGCGCGTGCGCATGAACAGCGAGAACCAGGAGTACGACTTCTATCCGCAGCGGCGGCATTCGAACACGAGTTCGAGGCGATCTGGACCGCACAGGCGGGCATCATCCCGCGCTGTTGACCGAAGCGGCCCGCGCCCACCTCCACCGCATCCTGTTCTTCCAGCGGCCGCTCAAGGAGCAGGAAGTCGGCGTCTGCACCTTCGTCCAGACCGGAGCGGCGGCTGCCCAAGGCGCATCCGCTGTTCCAGGAGCGGCGACTTTACGAGGAGGTGAACCAGCTCGAGGTCGTCGACGCCCGGCGCCGGGTCGCGCAAGCTCGAAGCGGACGAGCGCGACCCGCTGGTCCTCGAGCTGCGGGGGCGCCGAAAGCGCAGCTTCGAAGCCTTGGCCAAGCGGCTGAAGCTTGAGCCTGGGCAGCGCTTCAACAAGGCGAGCGAGACCCGCACGATGATACGCGGCAACGAGGTCTACGCGGCCATGAGCGACAAGAAACGTTTCGGCACCGCGTGGGCTCATTTTCACCGGAACGCCAGTGGGAGATCATCGAGCGCATCCTTGACGAGGAGGATCCGGATAGGCTGCACGACGTACTGACAGCGTTCGGCCTTGACGACGAATGCGCCGCCGCGACGGCCAGGCGCCGCTTCCGGAGGGCATGGCCGGCTCGGCGAAACCGCGACGCGGCTCATTCTCGACGAGCTGAAGAAAGATGTGGTCAGCTATGATCAGGCGGTAGAGCGCGCGTTCAAGCGCAGCCACTCGACGAGCGCACCGGTGAAGTCGCTCGAACGGCTTCCCTACTACGGCGAGTTGCTCAGCCGGGATATCCCGCCTGGAACACAGCTTCCGACCGATCCGCTGGAGAAGCGCTGGGGGAAGTTCACCAACCCGACGGTCCACATCGGGCTGCGTCAGCTCGAGAAGCTGGTCAACGCGATCATCGCCGTTCACGGCCGCCCTGACCAGATCGTCGTCGAACTTGCCCGCGAGCTGAAGCTCAACGAGAAGCAGAAGGAGGAGCATGAGCGCCGCATCCGCGAGACGACCGAGCGGCGATGTCGGCGTTCAGACAAGCTGCGCGACATGGGCCAGCCGGACACTGGCGCTAACCGAATGCTGCTGCGGTTGTGGGAAGAGCTGAACCCACGCGAGGTGCTCGACCGCCGCTGCCCATACTGCGGCGGGATGATCGGCGCCGAGATGCTCGTTCGATGGGACAGCCGACGTCGACCACATCCTGCCCTACTCGCAGACGCTCGACGACAGCCCGGCGAACAAGGTGGTTGCGCACCGCGCCTGCAACCGGGCAAAGGGCAACAACACACCGTGGGAGCGCTGGCACGGCGATGAAGCGCGCTGGGCGACGATTAAGGATCAGGTCGGACGTCTCCACCAGGCGAAGCAGTGGCGCTTTCGGCCGACGCGATGGAGCGGTTCGAACAAGAAGGCGGTTTTCTCGCCCGTCAGCTGACAGACACGCAGTATCTTATCGCGGCTCGCCCGAAAGTACCTGTCGAGCCTCTACCCCGAAGCAGGCGAAGGCAGCGGCCACGTCTATGTCATTCCGGGCCGCATGACCGCGATGCTGCGTCGCCTCTGGGGCCTCAACAGCCTGCTTCCGGACCACAATTTCGTCGAAAACGAGCACAGCGACGCGCCGAAGAACCGGCTCGACCACCGCCACCACGCCATCGACGCAGCGGTGACCGCCGTGACCACTCGGAAGCCTGCTGCAGCAGTATCGCACGTGCCGCCGCCTCGCGCCGAAGAGAAAGGACCTCGGCCGGCTGTTCGAGGACCTGCCCCAGCCGTGGCCGAGCTTCCGCGAAGACCTGGGGAACAGGCTGGCCCGGGTCACCGTCAGCCATAAGGCCGATCACGGCCGCAACGGGCAGGCCACGCCCGGGTCACGACGTCACCGCCGGCCGGCTCCACAACGACACCGCCTATGGTCTTACCGGCGTAACTGCGGCCGACGGCAAGACGCCCGATCGTCGTCCACCGCGTACCGCTATTGAAGCTGAAACCCCCCGATCTCGAACGATCCGGACCGCATTCCCGACGACGCTGCTGCGCGGATGCGCTGCGAAAGTGGAGCGCGCGGGCGTGACCGGCAAGGAGTTCGAACAGGCGCTGGCCCGCGTTCGCCAAGGAACATCCGACGTTCAGAGGCATTCGCCGCGTGCGCGTGCGCGAAGCGCTGAACGTCATCCCGATCCGCGACCGCAGCGGGCGGGCCTACAAGGCCTACAAGGGCGACGCGAATGCGCGCTTCGACGTCTGGCGACTGCCGAACGGCAAGTGGACGGCCGACATCGTGTCCATGTTCGACGCCCATCAGCGAGACCAGCGGGATCGCCGTCCCCATCCGGCCGCCAAGAAGGTGCTGAGCCTGCGCCAGAACGACATGCTTGCCATCGAGCGCGACGGGGGACCGCCTCAGATCGTTCGCGTCGTCAAGTTTTCGACGAACGGCACGATTGCGCTGGCCCCGCACAACGAGGGCGGGGCGCTGAAGGCGCGGGACGCCGCGTCGAACGACCTAGACCCGTTCAAATACATCCTGTCGTCGGCCAGCGGGCTGAAGAAGCTCAAGGCGCGTCAAGTCCGCATCGATCCGCTCGGGCGCGTCTTCGACCCGGGCCCGCGCGAGCCGGCAACGGCCTGAGACGGACCGGCCGTGGAGCGCATCGTCGACATCGCCACCGATGGCCTCCACCTCTCCGCCCACCGCGGCTTCCTGATGGTCGAGCAGGAGCGCGAGGAGGTCGGGCGCGTCGCGCTCGACGACGTGCACGCGGTGATCGTCCATGCGCACGGTGTCACCTGGACCGGCAGCATCGTCGCGCGACTTGCCGAGCGCGGCGCCCCGATCGTCTTTTGCGGGATCGATCATAGCCCGATCGCGGTGACGCTCCCGCTTGAAGGTCACCACACGCAGTGCGCGCGGATGTGGGCGCAGTGGAACGCGTCCCGGCCGCTGGCCAAGCAGCTCTGGCGTCGAATCGTCCAGGCCAAGATCGCAATGCAGGGCTCATTGCTGGAGGCGCGCGGCGCGGGAGCCGCGCCCGGCTTCGCGCTCGTCGCCCGGCGTGTCCGCTCCGGCGACCCCGACAATGTCGAGGCGCAGGCGGCGCGCCGCTACTGGCCGGCGCTGATGGGAAAGGACTTCCGCCGCGATCGGGGTCGAGATGGCGCGAATGCCCTGCTGAATTATGGCTATGCGGTCATGCGGGCGACGGTCGCCCGCGCGGTCGTCGCCGCCGGGCTCCACCCCACAATCGGCATCCAGCACGCCAACCGCGGCGACGCCTTCGCCCTCGCCGACGACCTCGTCGAGCCGTTCCGGCCGCTCGTGGACGCGCTCGTCGCGGCCTGACCGCACAGGGCGTCGAGTCGCTCGACCCGCCAATCAAGCGGCGCTTCGCTCGGCTAATCGCCTTCGACGTTCGCATCGGCGGTGAAGCCTCGCCGGTATCGGTGGCGGCGCAGCGGCTCGCCCAATCGCTGGCCCAGAGCTTCGAAACGCGACGACCGACGTTGGCGCTGTTCAATCCACCCTCGCCCCTCGAATGGGGAGCCTTGACCCGCGCCGAGGAGGCCGAAGAGGCGTGAGCGACAACGGCGTGAATTATCTGAGCGGGTATCGGCTGATGTGGATCTTCGTCATGTTCGACCTCCCGGTGGGCACCAAGAAGCAGGCGCGGGAAGCAACGAAGTTTCGCCAGTTCCTGCTCGACGAAGGTTTCGAGATGAGCCAGTTTTCGGTTTACGCCCGGTTCTGCAGCGGCAAGGAGAGCTACCAGGCCTACCTGCGCACGATCGAGCAGCACCTGCCGGAGAAGGGCGACATCCATGTCCTCACCTTCACCGACCGACAGTATGAAGGCATCGTCCGCTTCGCCAGCCAGCGTCGCAAGAAGCCGCGCAAAAATCCCGACCAGCTCGCTTTGTTCTGATTTTGTCTGGCAAAACGTGCTGCCTGGATGTGCCGCGTCCACCTTTCGCTTCAGTGGGTTAACGACACATCCAGCCTAGCAGTTCAGAAATCGGGGGCCAACCGCAACCTCTGCGACGGCACGCGCATGCGCCGCAGCCTAGCAGTTCAGAAATCGGGGGCCAACCGCAACGAGCCAGCGCCGAGGTGCAGACTCGCCGCGAGCCTAGCAGTTCAGAAATCGGGGGCCAACCGCAACTGATCGACCCTGCGGATGGTGCGCTACACGGGCTAGCCTAGCAGTTCAGAAATCGCGGGCCAACCGCAACGCGACGCGTGCTGCGGCCTGTCGTGCCGCGGCAGCCTAGCAGTTCAGAAATCGCGGGCCAACCGCAACTCCAGGAGCCGCGGACATAAGTCGCCACCGAGGAGCCTAGCAGTTCAGAAATCGCGGGCCAACCGCAACTCGCGGCGCCAGCACGACGAGCGTTGTTCAGCGGCTAGCAGTTCAGAAATCGCGGGCCAACCGCAACGATGGCGCGGACGGAGCAGGGTGCGGCGTCCAAGCCTAGCAGTTCAGAAATCGGGGGCCAACCGCAACAGGACCCGGGCGACGGTCGTGGCGGTGCTGAGCCTAGCAGTTCAGAAATCGGGGGCCAACCGCAACTCGGCCTGCGACTGGTCGAAGGGCCGGCCGAGCCTAGCAGTTCAGAAATCGGGGGCCAACCGCAACCACGCCTCAGTCCGAGATCACCTGGCCGTCCCAGCCTAGCAGTTCAGAAATCGGGGGCCAACCGCAACCGATGCCGATCGAAGGCCGATGGACAGCAAGAAGCCTAGCAGTTCAGAAATCGGGGGCCAACCGCAACAGCCGCTCGCCCAGCATCTGCGCCGCGGAGGAGCCTAGCAGTTCAGAAATCGGGGGCCAACCGCAACGCGGGGTCAAGTCGGTCATGCTGTAACCTTAGCCTAGCAGTTCAGAAATCGGGGGCCAACCGCAACGGTCGACCTCCTCGGAAGGATGTCTCCAGGAGCCTAGCAGTTCAGAAATCGGGGGCCAACCGCAACGTGCCAGTGCTCCGGGTCGCCGCGCGTTTTGCCAGCCTAGCAGTTCAGAAATCGGGGGCCAACCGCAACACAGTATTCGCGTTCTGCAAGTCCATGGCTAGCCTAGCAGTTCAGAAATCGGGGGCCAACCGCAACCCGAACGCCACGGTGGTCAAGATTGGCTGGAGCCTAGCAGTTCAGAAATCGGGGGCCAACCGCAACCATGATCTGCGCGGCCAGCGTCCGGTTCCATAGCCTAGCAGTTCAGAAATCGGGGGCCAACCGCAACGACATCAACTGGCAACAGCACCGGCTGGAGCTAGCCTAGCAGTTCAGAAATCGGGGGCCAACCGCAACCCATCACCGAGTGTGGCTGTCTGACCCCGCATAGCCTAGCAGTTCAGAAATCGGGGGCCAACCGCAACTGCGCGGGGCACAGTGTTAGCTCGCATCTACAAGCCTAGCAGTTCAGAAATCGGGGGCCAACCGCAACCATCGGCTGCGGGTGGTCCCCCCATCACAGCAGCCTAGCAGTTCAGAAATCGGGGGCCAACCGCAACTCACTCACTCACGGATCCACTCTGTTTCGCTCGAGCCTAGCAGTTCAGAAATCGGGGGCCAACCGCAACGACGAGATGCACCGAGCCCGGCCGGTTCGCCAGCCTAGCAGTTCAGAAATCGGGGGCCAACCGCAACCTAACCGCTATCGCTATCGCTTCAAAAATCAGCCTAGCAGTTCAGAAATCGGGGGCCAACCGCAACTTACAGGGATAATGATGATGAGAACTTTTTAGCCTAGCAGTTCAGAAATCGGGGGCCAACCGCAACCCAGCGACTGATCGCCCGTATCGATCGCGAAGCCTAGCAGTTCAGAAATCGGGGGCCAACCGCAACCTCCGGGTGTCTTGGCAAGTAGGTCTCGCCGAGCCTAGCAGTTCAGAAATCGGGGGCCAACCGCAACTGCCGGCGGAGTACGAGGCGATCGTCCGCCTGAGCCTAGCAGTTCAGAAATCGGGGGCCAACCGCAACTACTCCCCCCACACAGTAATTCTCCGCGATAGCCTAGCAGTTCAGAAATCGGGGGCCAACCGCAACTCATAGTCGCTGGTGCCGTCCGAGCGAACAAGCCTAGCAGTTCAGAAATCGGGGGCCAACCGCAACCGGTCGGCGACGTTGACGCGCTTGTAGAACTGCGCAAGCCTAGCAGTTCAGAAATCGGGGGCCAACCGCAACCCGTCGAGTGCAGGCGATCACAGCGTCTTAACCCTTAGCCTAGCAGTTCAGAAATCGGGGGCCAACCGCAACCCAGGCGTCCGCGCATACGGTCCTCGATCCAGTCGAGCCTAGCAGTTCAGAAATCGGGGGCCAACCGCAACCTTGCGCGCAGGCTGTGGAGGACATGAACCAGAGCCTAGCAGTTCAGAAATCGGGGGCCAACCGCAACCGGTTGATCCGCCGACGCCGCCCGACGTGTTGAGGCCCCCGCCTACCGCCGCGGCGGGAGCTGCAGCGAGGCGCGGGAGCGGGCGGAGGAGAGCACGCCGCGGAGGTCGTCCTCGCACGCGCGGAGCTCCTTTTCCGCCTCGGTGCGCTTGCGCTTGCCCTCGTCGGCGATGCGCAGGCTGTCCTCGATGGTGGCGATCAGGGCGTCATTGGCCTTCTTCACCGCGGCGATGTCGAAGACGCCGCGCTCGACCTGGGTGCGGACCTCGATGTTGGCCTGCTTGAGGTTCTCGGCGTTGGCGAGCAGCAATTCGTTGGTGAGGTCGGTCGCCTCCTTCAGCGTCCGCCCGGCCTCGCGCGAGCGGAAGATGGTGACCGCCTGGGCGAGCTGCTGACGCCACAGAGGCACGGTGTTGGCAAGCGTCGAGGTGATCTTGCCGATCAGGCTCTTGTCGTTCTCCTGCACCAGCCGGATGCTGGGCAGGCTCTGCATGGCCACCTGCCGGGTGAGCTTGAGGTCGTGGACCCGGCGCTCCAGGTCGTCGCGGGAGGCGCGCAGATCGCGCAGCTCCTGGGCGTCGAGCACCTCGCCGCTGGTCTCGGCCTTGCGCACGAGCGCCGGGATCGCGTCGGTGTCCAGCCGGCGCAGCTTCTCGTCGCCGGCAGCGATGTAGTCGGCAAGCTGGTGGAAGTACTCCAGGTTCGCCGCATAAAGCCGGTCGAGCTGGGCAATATCGGTGAGCAGCCGGGTCTTGTGCGCGTCCAGCCGGTCGCTGATGGTGTCGATCTGCTTGCGCACCTCCTCGTAGCGCTGGAGGAAGCCGGCGAGCGGCTTGCCCCGGCCAAGGACCCGGGAGAGCAGGCCCGGCTTCTGGTTCAGCCCCATCTTTGTCGGATCGAAGCCGCGGAGCGTCGTCAGCATTTCGCTGAGCGCGTTGCCGGCGGGGCCGACGTCCTTGTTGCGAACGCCCTCCAGCATGTCGTCGGAGATGTTGGTCAGCCGCTCCTGCGCCTTGGTGCCGAAGAACAGGATCGAGTTCGCGTCGCGCACATCGATCTCGGCCATGACCCGGTCGATGCGCTCGCGCCTTACCGGGTCGGCCTTGGCGTAGGCGACGACGTCACCCGCCGGCTGCTCGGCTGGAACGGGCGCGGCCGCGTACGGCACGGGCTGGCCGCGGAAGCTTTCGTTCACCATGGTCTCGCTCTTCCCCTTGCCGCGGCCTCTTCCGGCGCCGGGCCGCGGCCCGTTCTCAGGTCCGTGTCAGGTGACGCCTTCGTGCTTGAGCCGGGTCGCCAGCACCTCGATCTGCACGTCGAGGTCGACGAGGCTGTTGTCGGTCAGCATCCGATGCTGCTCCTCGCAGACGCTCTCCATGTCGATGAGGAGCTGGCGGAAGTTCTGCTCGAGCTGTGGGGCATCGCTGCCGACGTGGGTGCGGGCGTACGTCTCCGTTACCTGCCTGGCGCCGTCGAGGTAGACGTTGATGAAGCGCCTGGCCCGGCGTAGGCTCCGCGGGTTCTCCTCGATCGCGACGAGCACCTTCCGGGAGCCGGCGACGATCCGGTCGAGCCGGCGGCGGAACTCCAGTGAACGGATCTGCCGCCCGGCGAGTTCGATGCCCTCGACCTTGGCGTAGGCCTCGCGCAGCGCCGCCTCGATCTCCTCGCTCTCGGCGCCGAGATCGGCCGGCAGCGCCAGCCTGCCCGGGCGCGGGTCGAAGCCGTAGAGCAGGAAAAAGCCGATGGTGAAGGCGATGCCGAAGGCGGCGGCGGTGATGGCGTCATGCCCGGCCGAGGCATAGGCGGCCAAGGTCGTCGCCAGCGCCATGATCCCGGCGCCGACGGACTTGTAGCGCGGCGGCGGCGTGGAGAAGGGCTTGTCGTCGTAAAGCGCTTCCTTGAGGAAGCCGATCCTGGCCACCGTGGCGCCGACGAGGAAGGCGCCGTAGGCGAGGCTCGAAGACAGCATTGCCTCCAGCGAGCCGGTCCAGAGCGACACCAGCGCGTCGAAGGCAAGCGGCAGGGGCAGGGCGTAGAGCCACCAGCCGCGAACGGTCGAGCGCATCCGCTTCCACAGCTTGCCGAGCTCCGTGTCCAACGCGCCGTCTCCCGCCTCAGTCTCCCGGCCGCGTCGGGCTCGGAGCGGCAGGGGCCTCGATGGCCGGCGGCGTGACCTCAGCATCATCCCGGCCTGAGGTAAGCAGCGCCTGACAACTGACCACGCCGATGGTTCCCGCGAGCAGGAGCCAGCCAATCATCTTCATCATGCCGCGCGACATCGTCATCCCCAAGCCGTCCGGCGCCGCCAAAGCGCGGCTGCCGGCGAAGATGTGGGGGTTAATCGCGGCCGCGCGCAATGGCAAGGCGTCGGGGGGCAACCGCCGAACACCGGGTTTGCGCCGCGGCGTGCGCAGCGCCGATCGTGCGTGGACCGGCGCTGCGCCAGCCTCTAGACGTTGGCGGTCGTCTGGCCGAGCGGCGGGATGCGCAGGACCTGACCCGGATAGATCTTGTCCGGGTGGGTGAGCATCGGCTTGTTGGCCTCGAAGATCGCGTTGTACTTGTTGGCGTCGCCGTATTGCGCCTTGGCGATCTTCGACAGCGTGTCGCCGCTTTGCACGGTATAGAACTTGGCCTCGCTGCCGGCGGGCGTGGTGATGTTCTCCTCGACCTTGGCCACGCCCTCGACGTTGCCGAGTGCCAAGATGATCTTCTCCTTCTCCTCTTGCGACTTGGCCTCGCCGCTGACCTTCACCGTGTCGCCCTCGACCTTCACGTCAAGCTTGTCGGAGGCGAAGCCGAGGTCGGCGACCTGCTTCTTCAAATCGTCCGGCTTTGGAGCTTCGTTACCGCCGATGCCAAGCTTGTGGCCCGCGGCCTTGATGAAATCGAACAGTCCCATGGTCAACTCCCTCCTGATGATGTCCCCGCCCCTGTGACGGCGCCGCGCGCCGCAACCGTGGGCACTACGGCCGGCGCGCCAGAGGCCGAACGGTAGGCGTGGCCGTCGCGATCCGCAACTCCTTCGTCGGACGCCTCGACGCTAGCGCCGATACGCTACAAGCGGAGCCCGGGATCATTGCGCAGGGCCCGAGACGCGGCCCCATCATGGGCGCGGGCGCCATGGCGCTACCGGGTTCACACCAGAAGGAATACAAAGGAGAAGGACGCGCGTCCGCCGCGCCCTGATGATCGATCCTCATCCAGCCCGCGTTCAAGGAGATGGCGCCGATGCCCGCCGCACCGCCCGCCGCACCGCCCACCGGGTCGCCAACCGCCGCCGAGATCCCTGAGCGGGCCGAATGGACACGCCGGAGCACCAACGGCTGAAGGAGGCCGCGGACGGCCCCGCCGACTGGCGGAAATGGGGCCCTTACCTCAGCGAGCGGCAGTGGGGCACGGTGCGGGAGGACTACAGCGCCGATGGCGACGCCTGGCGCTACTTCACCCACGACCAGGCCCGCTCGCGCGCCTACCGCTGGGGCGAGGACGGGCTCGCCGGCTTCAGCGACGACCACCAGCTCCTCTGCTTCGCGCTCGCGCTCTGGAACGGCAAGGACCCGATCCTGAAGGAGCGGCTGTTCGGGCTCGGCAACGGCGAGGGCAACCACGGCGAAGCGGTGAAGGAGTGCTACGCCTACCTCGACGCCCTGCCGACCTACGCGTATGCGAAGTATCTCTATAAATACCCGCAGGCGGCCTTTCCCTATCTCGACCTGGTCGCCGGCAACGCCGCCCGCGGCCGCGACGAGCCGCCCTACGAGCTGATCGACACCGGCGTCTTCGCCGACGACCGCTACTTCGACATCGTCGTCGAGTACGCCAAGGACGGGCCCGAGGACATCCTCATCGCCATCAGCGTCACCAACCGCGCCCGTGAGGCGGCGACGCTCACCGTGCTGCCGACCATCTGGTTTCGCAACACCTGGTCATGGTCGGACGACACGCCGAAGCCGAACCTGAAGCAGGTGGAGAAAAAGTCGCCCTTCAGCATCGTCGCTGCGGTGCATGCCGAGCTCGGCGTGCGTTATCTCTACTGCGCCGGGGCGCCGCAGGTCCTGTTCACCGAGAACGAGACCAACAACCGGCGGCTGTTTGGTGGCGACAATGCCGGCCGGTTCGTCAAGGACGGCATCAACGAGGCCGTCGTCGGCGGCGCCAAGGGCGTGGTCAACCCGAAGCGGACCGGGACCAAGGCGGCGGTGCGCTACGATCTCGTTCTGGAAGCCGGTGAGAGCCGCGAGTTGCGCCTGCGCCTCGCCGACGGGACCCCCGCGTCCTCGGACCGGGCCGGCGGCCCGTTCCTGGGCTTCGACGCCATCCTGGCGGCGCGGCGTGCCGAGGCCGATGCCTTCTACGCGACGCTGCTGCCCGACGCCATCGCCGGCGAGGATCCCGACGCGGCGATGATCCTGCGCCAGGCCTGCGCCGGGATGCTGTGGAACGCGCAGTTCTACTATTTCGACGCTTCCCGCTGGCTCGGCGAGCACGGCGCCGGCGTGGGGATCGCAGCGGCACGGCCGGTTCGCAACGTCGGCTGGGGGCACCTCGCCAACGCCGACGTCATCACCGTTCCGGACAAGTGGGAGTACCCGTGGTACGCGGCCTGGAACCTGGCGTTTCACGGCCTGCCGCTCGCGCTCATCGACGCTGAGCTGGCCAAACGCCAGCTCACCATGCTGCTCGACGGGCCGCTACCTCCATCCCAACGGCAAGCTGCCGGCCAGCGAATGGAATTTCTCGGCGAACGAGCCGCCGCTCCATGCCTGGGCGGTCTGGTCCGTCTATGCCCACGACAAGGTCAGGCGCGGCGGCAGCGGCGATCTCGCCTTCCTGCGCAGCGCCTTCCCCGGCCTGCTTATGAACTTCACCTGGTGGGCCAACCGGCTCGACAGCGAAGGCCGTGACCTGCTTTCGGGCGGCCTTGTCGCCGTCGATGCGATCGAGCTCTTCGATCGCGAGGGTCCCGGCGGCGGCCGGCTCGAAACCTCGGCGGCAAGCGCATGGATGGCGTTCCAATGCGCGCAGATGCTGCAGATCGCGGTGGAGCTCGCGGCCGACGATGCGCAGTACGAGCCGTTCGCGGTGACGTTCTTCGACCACCTCATGACCATGGCGGCCGCCATGGAGCACATGGCCGGCAGCGACCTGTCGCTCTGGGACGAGGCGGACGGCTGGTCCTACGAGCTCGTCCGTGCCGAAGCGGCGCCGCGCCGCTGCGGGCCCGCGGCTTTGCCGGTATCGTGCCGATGCTCGCCGCAGCCGTCGTGCCCGGCTCCGCGCTGGAGCGGCTTCCCAGGCTGGAAGAGAGGCTGCGCCGTTGCCTCGCCGCCCATCCCGACTGGTCGGCGCGGCTGGTCGATCCGGGGCGGCCCGGGCACCGTGAGCGTCGGCTCGTCGCCATCGTCGGCGAGGCGAGGCTCCGCCGGTTGCTGGCCCGCGTTCTCGATGAGGCGGAGTTCCTATCGCCCTTCGGGGTGCGTTCGCTGTCTAAAGCGCACCTCCAGTCGCCCGCCCGCCTCGATCTCAGCGAGGGCGCCGCCATCACCGTGGCCTATGAGCCCGGTGAGGCCGGGGACCTCTTATGCGCCGGCAACGTCAACTGGCGCGGGCCCGTGTGGTTGCCCCTGAACGCGCTGCTGATCAACGCCTTGCTCCAGCAGTACCTCTACTACGGCAACCGTCTGCGCATCGAATGTCCGGCCGGCTCCGGGCAGCGGCTGACGCTTTACGAGATCGCCGAGCTCATCACCGGCCGGCTGGCGGCGCTGTTCCGCAACGACGCCGACGGCATGCGGCCGGCAATGCGCCGACGCGGACCCGCACAGGGTGACCCGCACGGGCTCGAGCTGCTGCTCTTTCACGAGTATTTCCACGGCGACGACGGCACTGGGCTCGGCGCCAGCCATCAGACTGGCTGGACCGGCCTGATCGCGCCGCTGCTGCGCTTCTTCGCGACGACGACGGCGGGCGAGTTCCTCGAGTATGGCGAGGGGGGCGGCGCCACAGCGCGGGAACGGCGGGATACCTGGCCGGCGGCGGCACGGGTTTAAGATGATTGCTTGCGATTGACCGTTGAACGACGCCAATGGCTCTCGGGGACGTCAATGCCGCTTCACCGTGACGATCCCGTCGGCAGCGGTTCGCGGCGTCGGCGTCGACTTGCGCTGAGCGGCAATGGGAGCGGCAGTGGGGGCGAGAGGCGTTTCTTCTCAGGCGGCTTCGAGCGGCGTCGCCAACGAACGGCCGGCCGAGGACCGGGAAGCCATCACCCAGACCCGCGCCGGCGGCAGGTTCAACAGGATGTTGGCAACGCTGCGGGCGCGAACGCCGAGCTCCTTGCGCAGCTTTTCCGGCACGGGACAGGCAGGCCCGTAGCTGAACTGGACGAACCGGCCACCCGGCGAGAGCACGCCCATGGACGCCACGACGATGGCCCTTTGCTGGGTCTCGCCCATGGCGAGCAGCGGCAGCCCGGACACGACGGCCCTGACTCCGCGCAGGCCGTGGGCAGCAAGGAGCTGGCGCAGGTGCGCGGCATCGCCCTGGAGCACCGTCGCCGCCGGAAAACGCTGTTGCAGCAGGCGGTGAAGCCGCGGGTGACGCTCGACGATGACCAGCCGGCTGGGCGCAACGCCGCGATCGAGCAGGGCCTCGGTGATCGCGCCGGTGCCGCCGCCGAGTTCGACGACTAGCCCCGGCCGGCTCGGGTTGACCTGCCGCGCCATGGCCCGCGCCAGCGGTGCGCTGCTGGCGGCCACGGCGCCGATCTCGAACGGCGAGCGCAGCCAAAGGCCCAGAATCAGGCCGCGCTTCAGTTTCGCTGGCATGTCGAGCACGCTTCTCCGGACACGAGGGCGAGCGGTGGGCGCGAAGAATGCCGGCGATATGTCACCGTCGCGGCGCGGTGCAACATTTTCCTTGGGCGCGGGTGTCGTTGCGCCGGCCGCCAGCGCAGGGGGAGGGGATCAGGCGCGGGGTCAGGCGCGGAGCCGGCCGGCCATGCCGCGCTCGCGGCTGATCGCCGGTTGCAGCTCGGCGGCGTCGTTCGCGGCGGCATACGTGCCGCGGACGTAGGGCCTGTAGGCCATGTCCTGGATCAGGATGTGGTGGCGCAGCCACTGGGTCAGATAATCCAGCAGCTCCTTGGCGAGGTCCGGGGTCGCCCTGCCGGCGAGGCCGACGCGCAGCCCGTGGATGTACTCGGAAAATTCTTCATGCGCGGCGCGATGGAACTGGGAGGCGGGAAAGCCGCACTCGTCCATCAGCCGCTCCTCGCGCGAGAAATGATAGCGCGCATACATCGCCAGCGTCTCGAGAACGGTCTCGACCGTGGAGGGGGCCTCTGCGCCATGATCAACCTCGGCGAGGAGGTTGATGATGCGCACCAGACAGCGATGGTCCGAGTCCAGGGCCGGTACGCCGACGCTCATGGCCTCGGTCCAAGGGCAAGCCATGTTAGCCTCCCTTGTCTGCGTCACGGTCTGTTCGACATTCCGGCGGCGATTTACCACTACAGTAAATCTATCACAGATCGAACCGGCATCACCACGAAGAACGAGGGCTAGGTCGGATTACCGGAACCGGAGGCCCGCGCCTCTGCGGCCGCCGCCCGAGCCAAAGCGTCAGCGCGTTCGTTCTCCGGATGGCCAGAATGGCCGCGCACCCAGTGCCACTCGACGTCGTGGGCGGCCATCGCCGCATCCAGCCGCTGCCACAGTTCGACGTTGCGCACCGGCTTGCGCGCGGCGGTCCGCCAGCCGTTGCGCTTCCACTGGTGGATCCAGCTGGTGATGCCGTCGCGCACGTACATGCTGTCGGTGTAAAGGCGCACCCGGACACCGCGGTGCAATGCTTCCAGCGCGGCGATGGCGGCCATGAGCTCCATCTGGTTGTTGGTCGTGGCCGGCGCGCCGCCGGAGATCTCTTGGCTCTCCTCCCGCCAGCGCAGGATCGCGCCCCAGCCGCCGGGCCCCGGATTGCCGAGGCAGGCGCCGTCGGTGAAGATCTTGACGACGTCGTCCTCGCTCTTGGCCTCGCTCTTGTCCTCGCTCATGGCCTCAGTCGAGGCCATAGCCGCCGAAGCTGCGCACGCCCCGGTGGAAGCGCATCTTCTGCAGGTACTCCATCGGGTTCTTCCGGGTGACGAGCGCCGTCTGCGGGGTGTTCAGCCAGTCGTAGAGGCGGGTCAGTAGAAACCGCATCGCGGCGCCGCGGGAGAGCAGCGGCAAGGCTTCGCGCTCCTCAGGGTCCAGCTCACGCACTGTGCGATACGCCTGCACCAGCCGCCGCGCCTTGGTGACGTTGAAGCTGCCGTCCGGCTCGAAGCACCAGGCATTGAGGCAGACGGCGAGGTCGTAGGCAAGGAAGTCGCGGCAGGCGAAATAGAAGTCGATGACGCCGGAGAGCCGCTCGGTCTCGAAGAAGACGTTGTCGGGGAACAGGTCGGCGTGGATGATCCCGCCGGGCAGGCTCCGCGGCCATGCCGCCTCCAGGGCCGCCAGTTCTTCCTCCAGCTCGCGCCGCAACTCCAGCGCAAGGCTGTGGCCGCGGCGAACGGTGGCCTCGTAGAGCGGCCGCCAGCCCGCGACCGACAGGTCGTTGTCGCGGCTGCCCGGGAAGTTGGCGGCGGCGAGGTGCATCCTAGCCATTGCCGCGCCGAGCTCGGCGCAGTGCACCGCCGTCGGCCGGCGCGGCCACATGCCGCTGAGGAAGGTGACGATGGCGGCCGCCCGCCCGGCCACCGTTCGCAAAACCTGGCCATCGTGACCCGGCACCGGAGTGGGGCAGGGGAAGCCGCGGGCGGCGAGATGGTTCATGAGCGCCAGGAAGAACGGCAGGTCCGCCGGCCTGACCCGCTTCTCGTAGAGGGTGAGAATGAAGGTGCCGCGTTCGGTGACGAGCAGGTAGTTGGTGTTCTCGATCCCCTCGGCGATGCCCTTGCAGGCGACGACGCGGCCAATGTCGTACTGGGCGACGAAGCCGGCTACCTCCTCGTCGGCGATTTCGGTGTAGACGGCCATTGCGTCATCTTGTCATGGGCGATGGGCGGGGGATAGTGTCTAGCGCCCGCAGCGGCGGCCGCCAAGCCGCCGGAGGCCTCGCTTTTTTTCGAGCCGGCCGGATCGGTCGGTCGTGCCCGCAGGGATGATGCCGACATGTCCGAACCCGTCTGCGCCCAGTTGTCGCCGTTCGCGGTCACTCTCGAGGAAGGCAGAAAGTACGCTTGGTGCGCCTGCGGCCGCAGCGCGTCGCAGCCCATGTGCGACGGCAGCCATAAGGGCACCGGGTTGAGCCCCATCATCTTCACCGCCGAGAAGACGGAGACCGGCTTCCTCTGCGGCTGCAAGCAGACCGCCAACCCGCCCTTCTGCGACGGCTCGCACTCGAGCGTCGCGGCGCCCTGAATGCCGTCCGCGGTTGAAGCCCGGAAAGCAGCGGCGGCGAGCCTTTTGCTCGCGCTGGCGCTCGCCGGCTGCGGCAGCACGCCCGAGCCGGCCGAGTGCCCGCCGGTCTCGGTCCTCAGCGAGGCGGCGTCGCTGACCCGCTTCGCCCCGGGCCCTGGCCGCGACCTCGTCGACGTCGATTTCCGCGCCGAGCTCACCGACTTGCGCAGCGGCTGCATCTACGCCAAGGAAGGGGGCGGCGCCTCGAAGCTGGTCGTCGCCGTCGGCCCGGCGATCGCGGCCACGCGCGGGCCGGCCAACGAGGACCGCAAGGCCGACTTCCAGTACTTCGTGAGCGTCGTCGCCGCCGATGCCGACATCCTCAACAAGCAGCTCTTCCCGGTCAGCGTCACCTTCCCCGGCAACAGCACCCGCGTCGACATCGTCCAGGACGACCCGCCGGTCAGCATCGACCTGCCGATCCCGACGGAGGGCGAGGGCTACTACGAGATCCTCCTCGGCCTGCAGCTCAGCGAGGACGAGCTCCAGTACAACCGCCGCATGACCGGGCCGCGCTGAAGCCCCGGCGCATCCCCCTCCCGCAAAATCGTTCCGGGCGACGACTTCTCGTGGTACAGCGCCATGGGAATGTGCTAACGAGGACGAACCCTCAGGCGACCACTGCGGGAGAGACCGGCGCAGGGCGCCGGCGCCGAAGGAGCAACCGCCCCGGAAACTCTCAGGCACCCGGACCGCAGTTGGGATGAGGCTCTGGAGAGCAGGCGCCGGGCGCTAAGGCCCGCGCCTCACCGAAGAAGAAACCGCGCGGTTTGGCGCCGGCGGGAATCTTTCAGGTCAGAGGACAGAGGGGGCACGCATCGGGCGCCGGTAAACGGATCGGAGCCCCGGTGATCGTGCCTGTCGCCGGAGGAGAGCCGCTTGACCGCCACCGCCGAACAGCCGCTCAGGACAACGCCGCTCAACGCCTTACACCGCCGGCTCGGCGCCCGGATGGTGCCGTTCGCCGGCTACGACATGCCGCTGCACTACAGCCAGGGCATCATCGCCGAGCACCTGCACGCGCGCGCCCACGCCGTGCTGTTCGACGTCTCGCACATGGGCCAGGCGATCCTGCGCGGCGACCAGGCGGCGGAGGCGCTGGAGAGCCTGGTCGTAGCCGACCTCAAGGGGATGCTCGCCGGCACGGTCCGCTACACCCTGCTCACCAACGACCAGGGCGGCATCATCGATGATCTGATGGTCGCGCACGGCGGGTACTACCTGACGATCGTCGTCAACGCCTCGCGCAAGGACATCGATTTTGCCCACATCGCCGAGCGCATCGGCCAGCGCTGCGAGTTCGAGATCGGCCACGACCGCGCGCTGCTCGCGCTGCAGGGCCCGGAGGCGGCGAGCGTGCTGGCCGAAGCTGGCGCCCGCATCTCGGCACATGCTGTTCATGACGGCTGAGACCCTCAAGATCGGCGACGTCGCCTGCGGCGTGACCCGCTCCGGCTACACCGGCGAAGACGGCTTCGAGATCAGCATCTCCGCCGACGACGCCCCGGCCCTTGCCGATCTGCTGCTGGAGGACAGCCGCGTGATCATGGCCGGCCTCGGCTCCCGCGATTCGCTGCGCCTCGAGGCGGGCCTCTGCCTCTATGGCCAGGACATCGACGAGACGACGACGCCGGTCGAAGCGGCGCTCACCTGGACCATCGGCAGGCGGCGGCGCGAGACCGGTGGCTTCCCCGGTGCCGAGATCATTCTGCGGCAGATCGCCGAGGGCGCGCCGCGCCGGCGGGTCGGCATCAAGCTCGACGGCAAGGTGCCGGGCCGCCCCGGCGCCGAGATCACCGACAAGCGCTGGACCATCGGCGCCGTGACCAGCGGCGGCTACGGCCCCAGCGTCGGCGGGCCCGTGGCCATGGGCTACGTTGACGCCGACTACAGCGCCGCCGGCACCGAGGTTGACGTCATCGTCCGCGGCAAGCCGCAGCCAGGGCGAATCGTCAAGCTGCCGTTCGTTCCCCACCGCTATGTCAAGTTGACGTCGTAAGCCGGAGCATCGCCATGGCCAACCTGCGCTTCACCCGCGAGCACGAGTGGATCCGGATCGACGGTGACGTTGGCACGGTCGGCATCACCGACTACGCCCAGCAGCAATTGGGCGACGTCGTCTTCGTCGAGCTGCCGGAGATCGGCAAGAAGGTGAAGGCCGGGGGCGAGGCGGCGGTGGTCGAGTCAGTCAAGGCGGCGAGCGAGATCTACGCGCCGGCGAGCGGCGAGGTCGTCGAGGTCAACGAGGCGCTCCAGGACGAGCCGGCGAAGGTGAACGCCGACGCCATGGCCGGCGGTTGGTTCTTCAAGATCAAGATGGCCGACACGGGGGAGCTCGACGGGCTCATGGAGCAGGGGGCTTACAAGGACTACGTGGCGAGCTTGAGCTGATGCGTTACCTCCCCCTGAGCGAGGCCGACCGCCGGCAGATGCTGGGCGCCATCGGCGTGAATGGCGTCGACGACCTGTTCTGCGATGTTCCCGCGGCGGCGCGCCTGAATGCGCCGGTCGACCTTCCCTACCATCAGGGCGAGATCGCGGTGGAAGAGGCGTTCCGCCAGTTCGCGCTCAAGAACCTCAGCCCTGGCTGCGCACCCACCTTCATCGGCGGCGGGCTTTATCGCCACCACGTGCCGGCGGCGGTCGACTACCTCATCCAGCGCGGCGAGTTCCTCACCGCCTACACGCCCTATCAGCCCGAGATCGCCCAGGGCACCCTTCAGTACCTGTTCGAGTTCCAGACGCAGGTGGCCCTGCTGACGGGAATGGAGGTCGCCAACGCCTCCATGTACGATGGGGCGACGGCCTGCGCCGAGGCGGTGCTGATGGCGGTGCGGCTGGGCAAGTCCCGCCGGCGGGCCATCATCTCCGGCGGGGTGCACCCGCACTACCGCGACACCGCGCTGACCTACGGCCGGTTCGCCGGGATCGACGTGTTCGCGTCGCCGCCGTCGTGGCCGGGCGAGGAGGATCTCGCCGCCGGTATCGACGCCCAGACGGCCTGCGTCGTCGTCCAGAACCCCGACGTCTTCGGCCGGATCCACGACTATAGCGGCTTGGCCGAGGCCTGCCACCGCGCCGGGGCGCTGCTGGTCGTCGTCGTCTGCGAGGCCGTCTCGCTCGGCCTGATCAAGCCGCCGGGCGAGATGGGCGCCGACATCGTCGTCGGCGAGGGCCAGTCGCTCGGCAACCCCACCGGCTTCGGCGGCCCGACCGTCGGCCTGTTCGCCACCCACGGCCGCTTCGTCCGGCAGATGCCGGGCCGGCTGGCCGGCGAAACCGTGGATGCGGACGGCCGCCGCGGCTTCGTGCTGACGCTCTCGACCCGCGAGCAGCACATCCGCCGCGAGAAGGCGACGAGCAACATCTGCACCAACTCCGGGCTATGCGCGCTCGCCTTCACCATCCACCTCAGCATGCTCGGCGAGGTCGGCCTGCGCCGGCTGGCCGAGATCAATCACGCCAACGCCGTGGCCCTGGCCGAGCGTCTGGAAGCCATACCCGGCGTCGAGCCGGTCCGCGGCGCCTTCTTCAACGAGCTCACCGTGCGCCTGCCGTCCGCGGCCGGGCCCATCGTCGATGCGCTCGCCGCCCGCGGCATCCTCGCCGGCGTGCCGGCGTCGCGGCTCTATCCGGACGAGATCGAGATGCAGCCGCTCTTGATCGTGGCCGCCACCGAGCTCACCAGCGAGGCCGACATGGACCGGCTCGTGGACGGATTGCGAGGAGCCCTGTGATGAGCGCCAGCGCCTGCAGACCCATACCGGCAACACCTACAGCCGGTCACACCTACAGCGGTCATCGCGGGCTGCAGCTCGAGGAGCCGCTGATCTTCGAGCAGGGCTCACCGGGGCGCTCGGCGGTCGACCTGCCGCATCCGCCCGCCCATGCGGACCGTCTCGGCGGCCTGCGCCGGCGCGAACCGATCGGCCTTCCCGGCCTGTCGGAGCCGGAGGTGGTTCGCCACTACACCCGGCTCAGCCAGAAGAACTACTGCATCGACAGCGGCCTCTATCCGCTGGGCTCGTGCACGATGAAGCACAACCCGCGCCTCAACGAGAAGGTGGCGCGCATGCCGGGTCTCGGCGACCTGCACCCGCTGCAGCCCGTCTCCACCGTCCAGGGGGCGTTGGAGGTCATCCACACCTGCGCCCACTGGCTGAAGACGCTGACCGGAATGCCGGGCGTGGCCATGTCGCCGGGCGCCGGCGCCCACGGCGAGCTGGTCGGGCTGATGACCATCCGCGCGGCACTTGAGCATCGCGGCGAGCGGCGGACCAAGGTGCTGGTGCCGGAGTTGGCGCACGGCACCAACCCGGCGACGGCGCACGCCTGCGGCTACACGGTCGAGGCGATTCCCGCCGACGAGCGCGGGCCGGGTCGATCTCGAGGCGCTGCGCGGCAAGCTCGACCGCGACGTGGCCGCAATCATGGTGACCAATCCCAACACCTGCGGCCTCTTCGAAACCGACATCCGCGAGATCGCCGCGGCGACGCACGAGGTCGGCGCCTTTTTCTACTGCGACGGCGCCAACTTCAACGCCATCGTCGGGCGGGTGCGCCCGGCCGACCTCGGCATCGACTGCATGCACATCAACCTGCACAAGACCTTCTCGACGCCACATGGCGGCGGCGGTCCCGGCAGCGGACCGGTGGTGCTTTCGGCGGAGCTCGCGCCTTTCGCACCGCTGCCCTACGTCCTCTTCGATGGCAAGAGCTACCGGCTCATCGAGCATGCGGCGGAGGACGAAGCCGCCCATCCGCTCGGCCGGATCAAGGGGTTCCACGGCCAGTTCGGAATGTTCACCCGGGCGCTGGCATACATGATGGCCATGGGCGCGGATGGCCTCAGGCAGGCGTCCGCCGACGCGGTGCTGAATGCCAACTACGTCATGGCCCGGCTCAAGGACGTCCTTAACCCCGCATTCCCGGGGCCATGCATGCACGAGGTGGTGTTCGACGACAGCACCCTGAAGGACACCGGGGTGACCACGCTCGACCTCGCCAAGGCGCTGATCGACGAGGGCTTCCACCCGATGACGGTGTACTTCCCGCTGGTCGTCCACGGCGCCATGCTGATCGAGCCGACCGAGACCGAGAGCAAGGACACCCTCGACCTGTTCATCGAGACGATGCGCTCGCTGCTCGCCCGGGCCAAGGCCGGGGACGCCGAGGCGTTCCACGAGGCGCCGCGGCTGTCGCCGCGCCGGCGTCTCGATGAGACGGCCGCGGCGCGTCGGCCGATCCTGCGCTGGCAGCCGCCGGCGGTGGACAAGGCCGCGGAGTAGGTAGCGGCCACCAAGCATCGTCGCCGAAGGGCGAGTTGATCGCCGCGGCGGCGGATGCCACCATGAGCCGGCGCTGCGGCCCACCCGCAGTGCGGGCGGATGGCGGCATGACGACGTACAGCGAGAAGCGGGTGATCGCGGCGCCGAGGGAGACGGTGTTCGACCTCGTCGCCGACGTCGAGCGCTATCCCGAGTTCCTGCCGCTGTGGGCCAACGTCCGGGTGTTTCGCCGCCGCGGCACGGTCTACTACACCGAGCAGGATGTGGGCATGGGGCCGATCCACCAGCGCTTCCATACCCGGACGGCGCTGATGCGGCCGGAGCGGATCGAGGTCACCTCGACGGATGGCAACTTCCGCCACTTCCACATCCACTGGGATTTCGCCGAGGTTCCGGCCGGCTGCAGCGTCCACATCGCCTTGCGCTGGGAGGTTCGCTCCTGGCTGCTGCAGCGGGCTATCGACATGGTGCTGGCGGAGACATCGAGAAGCATGGTCGATGCCTTCGAGCGCCGGGCTCGACAGACCATTTCCGTGGCCGGCAACGTGTCGTAGGAAGAAGGGCAACCGGGCAGCGCGACAAGCCCGGCCCGGGGGAGGGGCGGAGATGGTGGTTCGAGAGCTGCTGGTTCATCTCGACCTGACGCCGGCAGCAGGCCGACGGCTCGACTTCGGCTTGGCGCTTGCCGCCCGGCTGGGAGCGAGAGTGATCGGGATGTTCGCCGCCGCCGACACCGACGTCCAGGGCCTGTCCTCGCAGTCGCGCCACGAGCTGCTGGCCCGCACCGCCGCCGGCGCCGAGCCTGCCTTTCGTGAGCGCGCCGCGGCGGCTGGGGTCGGTGCGGAGTGGCTGATGAAGGTGCCCCTCGACGACGTTGCCGTGGCCGCCGAGCTCATCCACGCGGTGCGCCTGGTCGACCTGGCCGTGCTCGGGCAATTCGATCCCGGCAGCGCCGATGGCGCGATCCCGCCCACCCTGGTGGAGCAGACGGTCATGCGGTCCGGCCGGCCCGTCCTCGTCGTCCCCTTCGCCGGCACCTTCAAACCCTTAAGCAAGCGCGTGGTCATCGCCTGGAACGCCAGCCGCGAGGCGGCGCGCGCGCGTCAACGATGCGCTGCCGCTGCTTGCCGATGCCGACGAGGTCGCGGTGCTGGCTTTGTCGCCAGCGCGCCGGGCGCGGCGCGAGCCCGAGCCGTCGCCCGCCGGCATCGTCCGCCACTTGGCCGAGCATGGCATCGCCGCCGTTCCCGACCGGCTCGTCTTCAAGGCCAGTGAGATCGACGCGGCCGAGCGGCTGCTTTCGCATCTCGCCGACTTTGCCGCGGATCTGCTGGTGATGGGCGGCTGGCCGCGCAGCGGCGAGCGCAACAGCCTGGCGACCGGGGTGCTGGCGCGCACCACCGTGCCGATGCTGCTGTCGTACTGACGCTTCCTGTGAGTGACGTGGCCAAGCCGGAGTTGCTGCCGTCTATGGTAGGGGCCATGAAGGGGTCCGTGACCGGGAACCTTTGCGGGTCGTTCGCGTTTAGGTTCGCCGACGCGCCCGCGGGGCGGGATATGGGATGTAATCGGGAGGGAATGATGGCGGAAGCCAAGTCGCCGCAGGAGGGCAAGCCGTCCAGCGTGAAGAAGGACCCAGACGACTGGACGACGGGTGACGAGCCGATGACCAGCGCCCAAGCCTCCTACCTCAAGACGCTCCCCGAGGAGGCCGGCGAGGCCAAGAGCTTCGACCCGAAGCTGAGCAAGGCGGAGGCTTCCAAGCGCATCGACCAGATGCGGCAGCGGACCGGGCGCGGGTGACCGTCGTGCCTGATACCTACGGACGACCTAACGCCAGGGCCGCGTCAGCCTCGCGCCGGACGTCGCCGACGAACTCTCAGCCCAAGGGGACCCTTCAGGTGGGCCTAGCCTCCGTACAAGCCGCGTACAAGCGCTACTCGTTCGTCTATGACAACGTCTTCGGCAAGGTGCTGGAGGCCGGCCGGAAAAAAGCCATCGACATCGTCAACAGCAGGGCCGGCTCCGGCGCCGAAATCCTTGAGGCCGGGGTCGGCACGGGGCTGTCTTTGGCCGGCTACCGCGAGGACCTGCACGTCTACGGCGTCGACGTCTCCATGGAGATGCTCAGGCGGGCGAGCGGCCGCATCCGCAAGTCAGGGCTGGAGTCGTCGCGCCTGCTTCTGCAGATGGACGCCGAGAAGCTGGCCTTCCGCGACGGCCAGTTCGACTTCGTGGTTGCCATGTATGTGGCCTCGGTCGTGCCGGACCTTGATGCCCTGCTGGGCGAGGTTGCCCGCGTCTGCCGGCCGGCCGGCGAAATCATCATCGTCAACCACTTCAAGTCCAGCAACAGGATCATGAGCCGGATCGAGAACGCGGTGGCGCCGCTTTACCGCTACATCGGCTTCCGCCCGGACCTGCCCATGGACAGCATCCTCTCGGATACCCGTTTCGAACTGAAGGCAACGCACCCAACCAATCTGTTCGGCGAGTGGTGGGTGCTGCACCTGGAACGCCGCGCCACCTGCTGAGGCGGGCCGGCGCCTGAACGTCGCCTCAGCTTCCGCGCAACCAGCCCAGCGCCCGTTCCGATTCCGTGGGCGGAAAGAAGCGAACTGTCGCCCCCGGCAGCGCGTCGGCGAGCCTGGGCTGCTCGTCGGCGAAGCGCTCGTCGGCAACCACCGCGACTTTTTTCGCGGCGTCGCCGGTGGCCTTGTTCATAACCGTCCCGAAGGTCTTCGCGCCCTCTTCCCAGCCTTCCAACCCCCGCCAGTCCGCGAGGATCGAGAACGGCGTGCCCTGGCCTTTAAGGTGGACGCCGACGCCGGGGTAGTCGCGTTGCAGCCTGTCGGCTGCGCCGTCGATGTCGGCCTCGCTGACCATCCCGGTCATCTCGATGATGAGGATGCGGCTCGCGTCGTCGACCTTGACGGTGATCATATCGTCTGCCCCTGTTCCCGGCACCGCCTCTCACTATAGACCTCGCGCACGGTCCGGCCAGACGTTTCGTAAGGCTGCGTGTGAGACTGGCTCAGGAGGCCGCGGCTTCGGGAGGAGCGGCAGCGAGCCGCGCGTTCAGCCGGCTGCGGCATTGCGCCTCGGCCGCGTCCAGCTCGCCCAGCACGGCCTCGATGTCGCGCTGTTGCTGGCGCAACGACGCTCGCCGGCCGGCGATGCGCTCGAGCACCAGGCGGAGCTGGGCGATCTCGGAAGGGTCGGCGTCGTACATGTCGAGCATTTCGCGGATCTCGCCCAGCGAGAAGCCGAGGCGCTTGCCGCGCATGATCAGGCGCAGGCGCACACGGTCGCGGGCGGCGTAGATGCGGCGCTGGCCGGCCCGGACCGGCTCGATCAGGCCGTGGCCCTCATAGTAGCGGATCGTGCGCGCCGTCACGCCGAACTCGCGGGCGAGCTCGGCGATCCCGTAGGTGGCAGCCATGGGCAGAAGGTAGTTGCCGTTTACGTAAAGGTAAAGCGCCGGGCCCAGGAAGGAAGTCTACAGCAGCAGCCATGCGCCGAGGCCGAGGAAGGCGAAGAAGCCGACGACGTCGGTCACCGTGGTAAGAAACACCGCCGACGCGACCGCCGGATCGATGTTCACCCGGTCCAGCGCCAGCGGGATCAGCGCCCCAAATAGGCCGGCGACGATCAGGTTGACGATCATGGCCATGCCGATGACCAAGCCCAGCCCGGAACTGCCGAACCAGAGCCAGGCGACGATCCCGGTGATGACCGCGAAGAGCAAGCCGTTCATGGCGCCGACCAGCACCTCCTTGCCGATCACCCTCATCGCGTTGTCCTGGGTCAGCTCCTTGGTCGCCAGCGCCCGGACCGCGACCGTCAGCGTCTGGGTGCCGGCGTTGCCGCCCATGGAGGCCACGATCGGCATCAGCACGGCCAGGGCCACCATGTGCTCGATGGTGGCGTCGAACAGGCCGATCACCGCCGAGGCCAGGATCGCCGTGCCGAGGTTGAGCAGCAGCCAGCTGAAGCGAGACTGCGCCGTTTCGATCGAAGCCGAGTAGAGGTCGTCCTCGCGCACGCCGCCGAGGCGCATGATGTCGTCCTCGTGCTCCTCGTCGATCACGTCGACGACATCGTCGATGGTGATCACACCGACAAGCCGGCCGCCGGCATCGACCACCGGCGCCGAGGTGAGGTCGCGCTGGCGAAAGAGGAAAGCGACGTCCTCCTGGTCGGTCGTCGCCTCGATGACCTTCATCTCGGTGGTCATGATCTCGGTCATCGGCTGTGCCCGGCGCGCGCGCAGCATCCGGCTGAGGCTGACCGAACCGACGGGGCGATGGCCGGGATCGACGACGAAGATGTCGAAGAACTCGTCCGGAAGGGCATCCGGGTCGGCCTCGGCCGTCGTCCGCAGATGATCGATGGTGTCGCCGACCGTCCAGAACACCGGGACCGCCACCAGCTCCCGGCGCATCAGCCGGCCGGCGCTGTAGTCCGGGAACGCCAGCGCCTCCTCGATGAGGGTGCGGTCCCGCGCCGGGATCGCCTTCAGCACCAGCTCCTGCTGGTCCTCCTCGAGTTCGGAGATGATGTGGACGGCATCGTCGGTCTCGAGCCCGCGGACCGCGTTGACGGTCTCGGCGATGCCAAGCTCCTCGATGACCTCGTCGCGAACGCGCTCGTCGAGCTCGGCCAGCACGTCCGGGGGGAAGTCGCTGCGCAGCGCCTCGACGACCGTGCGCCGCTCGTCGCTGCTCAGGTTCTGGAGAAGATCGGCGACGTCGGCGTCGTGGACCGGCTCAAGAAGGGCGCGAACCTCTTCGTGATCGTCGCGCTCGATGGCCTCGCCGACGGCGTCGACGACGGCCCTATCGAGCTCGAAGCCCTCCCTGGGCTTGTCCGCGCGGTCGGCCTCGACCGCCTCTGCCGGATCCGACACCGCCTATGCCTCCCGCCTTGCACATGGCGCCGGTATCGGCCCCCGCATGTGAGCTCAGGGTGATCCGGCCGCCAGCACGGACGATCATGCGCGCCCCGCGCCGGATCTCGCTTGCCGGAGGATCGGCTCAAACGAGTAGTGAAAGGGTTTGGTGCGGTCGAGAAGACTCGAACTTCCACGGGGTCTCCCCCACAGCGCCCTCAACGCTGCGCGTCTACCGGTTCCGCCACGACCGCAAACACCTTGCAATATAGGGAAAGGCGTCAGATTCAGTAAGCAGGGAATAGCAAAACGAGCCAGGGAGTTCAAGGTTTGCAGGCCGATGGTCGGGAGCTGACGGCGGGCGCGGTAGTGGCCGAGGGCGAGGGCGGCGACCCCGCGGGGCGGATCCCGGCGGAACGCTATGGCCGGTTCGGCGGCGCCGACTGGTACAGGAGCGTCGAGCCCGTGGCCTATCCGGCCGCACTCGCGGCGATGGAGGCTAGGGTTACGGCGATCCTGGAGGGCAGGGAGGGCGACGCCGTCTGGCTCCTGGAGCACCCGCCGCTGTATACCCGCGGCACCAGCGCCCGCCCCGAGGAGCTGCTCGATCCCCGCTTCCCGGTCTTTGCCAGCGGCCGCGGCGGCCGTTTCACCTACCATGGGCCCGGCCAGCGGGTGGCCTATCCGATCCTCGACCTGCGCAACCGTGGCGCCGACGTCCGCGCCTACGTCTGTCGGCTGGAGGGCTGGATCATCGCGGCGCTCGCCAGGCTCGGCGTGCGTGGCGAGCGGCGGACGGGGCGGGTCGGGATCTGGGTGGCGGGCGAGGACGGCAGCGAGGCGAAGATCGCCGCGCTTGGCGTGCGCGTGCGCCGCTGGATCAGCCTCCACGGCATCGCCCTGAACGTCGAGCCGGACCTCGACCACTTCTCCGGCATCGTCCCTTGCGGGCTCGCCGGCTTCTCCGTCACCTCGCTCCGTCGGCTGGGCATCGACGCGACCATGGCCGAGGTTGACGCGATCCTCGCCGCCACCTTCGCCGAAACCTTCGCAAAGTGACTTCCCTCGCCGCAGAGACCAGCACGCTCTGGTTCACCGCGTCCGACGTCACATACGACGTCCTAGGATGAGGGTTGTTCTGGATACCGACGTGGTGGTTGCCGCAGTACTCAGCGGACGTCGGCGCATCCCGCCACCTGCTTCTGCAGGCTGGTCGATGGGCAGCTGCTCGCACTCGTGTCTGTGTCCTTGATGCTCGAATACGAGGCGGTGCTGAAGCGTCCCGAGCATCTGCACCCTGCTAGCATGACGGTAGAGGACGCGGAGATCATCCTCGATCAGCTTGCCGCGTCAGACGTCGGTAGACCTTTTCTTCTTGTGGCGGCCCCTGCGAGTGACGGTACGGACGACATGGTCTTGGAGACGGCAGTAAATGGCTCGGCGGATGTGATCATCACCTTCAACACCAGAGATTTCGGCGACGTGCCTGGACGGTTCGGCATTGAGGTCTGCCGTCCGGGAGAGTTTCTGAGGAGGTTCTGATGCGGACGAGCAACTTCCCCCTTCGCGCGCCGGCGTCGATCATGGAAGAAGCTAGGAAAGCGGCGGCGGAAGACGGCGTCTCCCTCAACCAGTTCATCGCCACTGCCCTGGCTGAAAAGGTTTCGGCCCTGCGGACCGAAGCGGTGCTGACAGCGCGTGCCCGTCGCGCCGACCGAGGCAAGTTCGACGCCGTGATGTCTCGCGCCGGCGGAACGCCACCGCGCGAGGGTGACGAACTGCCGGAGGGCTGATCCACGCCCTCGCTGACCGGCGCAGGGGGGGGAGCCGCGGAACCCCCGTCGGGCCCGGGCCCCGTGGTTCATCGCCGTGCATGACTGCCTGCAAGAAACCCGGGGAGGATGAGGAATGCTTCCGGACACCGCGGAGCGGGTTCCGCACCGTACGGCCGCGCACGTCAACGCGCGGATCGAGGACGAGATCGAGGCGAGCGTTGCCTACCATGCCCGCCGCCCCGAGGCGATCGCCGATCGCCTCGCCGAACTCGACCGGGAATGGGACATCGAGCGCACCCTGGAGGCGAACGCAGCCGGCGTTTCTCTGTTCGGGTTGCTGCTCTCGGTCACCGTCGACCGCAAGTGGCTCTTCCTGCCGGCGGGGGTCGCCGGCTTCCTGCTGCAGCACGCTGCAGGGTTGGTGCCCGCCGCTCGAGCTGTTCCGCCGGCTCGGCGTGCGCACCGCCGGCGAGATCGCCCGCGAACGCTACGCCTTGAAGGCGCTGCGCCGCGACTTCGCGTCGGTTGCCGGCGCTACGGACGATCGGGCCGATGCGGCGCTCCGCGCGGTCGCCCGGTAGCCGGCCTCAGTACGTCGGCAGGGGGTGGAAGCCGGGGTCCTGCGGGTAGACGCCGCCCGACGGCTTGACCTGGCGGACCTTCGCCGCCGGCGGGCCCTGCCAACACGCCTCCAGCATCGCATCCACAGCCGGCTTGGGTCCGGCGAACAGCGCTTCGACGCTGCCATCGCTGCGGTTGCGGACCCAGCCGCGCAGGCCGCGTTGGCGCGCCTCCATCACGGTCCAGCCGCGGAACCACACCCCTTGCACCCGGCCTTCGATGCGGGCCACGACGGCCTTGGTTTCCACGTCCTCGTCCTGCTGCGCCATTCCCAAGCCGGTCCCTTCCTTGCCGTCAAGCGTCCTCGACCGTGGCGGGCTGGCGCTCGCCGTGGTCGCGGGCCAGCATCATGAACCGCCAGGCATCGCGGATGTCGTCGTGCAGGGCGCGCCTGCGGCGGGCGGCTTCCGCATCCTCGCCCCAGCGCTCGATCTGGTAGCTCTCCTCAAGCTGGGACAGGGCGAAGGCCTCCTCGGCGTCGATCCGGCCGTGGGCGAGGGCGAGGGCGATGACCAGCGAGCCGCACGCCTGGGTGATGACCGCGAGCGCGGTGAGCTGCCAGCTGTCGAATGCTTCGAGCGCCGCGCGCAGGGCGGCGACGGCCGGCTCGGGCTGCGCCACCGGCAGAATGCCATGGGTGACCACGAGGTGCGCGTCCAGGGCTCCGGCGGCCCAGTCGAGGATGGGCTGCCAGCGCTGGTGCTGGCGCGCCATCAGGTCCGCGGGCTCCTCGGCCCGGTAGCAGAGGACGTCACCGCCGGCATAGGAGAGCAGCGTCTCGACGACGGCGGCCTTGCCCTCTGCGACCCGGTCGAGCGCCGTTGCGGCGAGCCGGGTGAAGGGCATCGCGGCGACGTCGATACGCTTCGACTGGGCCTGCCACTCGCCGGCGATGGCCTCGGCCAAGGGCCTGCGCCGGCAGGATCAGCGGCCGGCCGCCGGGGGTGCGGATCGGCCGCTCGTCGAGACGGACGGTGAACCCCAGTGCCGTGGTCGTCGCCGTCAGCGGGCGAGGCGGTGGCGGTCTTGTAGAAACGCTGGCTGGTGGGGCTCGCCGGCATCCATGGATCCAGATCTCATGCCGCGGCGCTCGCCACCACATCGTCGAGCAGCGCCGGTAGCGCCGCGAAGTCCTCGATGACGGCGATGGCTCCCGCCGCAAGCAACTCGTCGCGATGATGATAGCCCCAGTCGACGCCGATCGCGACAACGCCGGCGTTCTTCGCCATCTGCACATCGTAGGTGGTATCGCCGACCATCACGGCTCGGCCGGCGGCAACACCGGTCTGTGCGAGCGCCCGGAAAATCATGTCCGGCGCCGGTTTGCCTGGCGCGCGGTCGGCCGTCTGCAGGGTGACGAAGCGATGCGCCAGGTCATGTGCCGAGAGCGTCGCCAGCGCCCCGCGCTCCGACTTGCCGGTGGCCATGCCGAGCAGCCAGCCGGCCGCCTCGATCGTGCCTAAGCCGTCGATGACGCCCGGAAACAGCCACTCCTGCGTCTCCCCGGCGCGGCGAAGCTCGCCGAAGGCGGCGACGTAGCCCTGGGCCAGGCCGGCGTAGGTTTCGGCCGCGGCGCCTGGGTGGAGCAAACGGATCGCATCGGCCAGCGCCAACCCGACCACGCGCTTGACTGCGGCGCCGGACGGCGCCGGCAGGCCGTGGCCGGCGAAGGCCGTGGCCATCGCCGCGGTGATGGCGTAGTGGCCATCGACCAGGGTTCCGTCGCAATCGAAGATGCAGAGCTTCAGGGAGGTCATGCGGGCGGGCGGGATCCTGCTGGGCCAAGGAGCATGGAGCGGACGCGCAGGGCGCGCCGCAACCGATGATATCTCCTTCGCCGTCCCGTGAGAACGCCGAAGCCGACAACCCCCTGACAGGGAATGATAAGAGCTTCAGCTTTTGCGTGCGGCCGGCTGACTTCCGCCCTCGCTGGTCGTCTTCCGCGGCGTTCCGGTGGCGCCGGCCGGGGCGACGCGAAGCGTCGAGCAGGCGGCGCCCAGCCGCCGCCCAAAGCCCGGTAGAGCGCGATCAGGTTCTGGATCACCTGGCCCTGGCTCTGGACGAAGGCGTCGTCCTGCTGGAACTTGGAGCGCTGCTGGTCCTGGACGTTCTGGAAATCGGTGAGCCCCGAGACGTAGAGCGAGGTGACCAGACGCACCGCGTCGTTGGCCGCGACCACCGACCGGCGCAGGATGTCGCGCCGCTCGCTCTCCTGGACGTAGCCGACGAGCGCGTCCTGGGTCTCGCGCAGGGCTGAGAGCACCGTCTGCTCGTAGAGGAACAGCGCCTGCTCGGTCTGCGCGTCCTGGACCGCGATGTTGCTGCGGATCCGGCCGCCATCGAAGACGTTCCAGATGACCGTCGGGCCGAGGCCGGAGCCGATGTTGTCGCCATTGAAGAAGCTGCTCGGGCCGTACTTCTGGAAGGCGAGGAAGCCGCTTAAGGTGAAGCGGGGGTAGAGGTCGGCGGTGGCGACCCCGATCTGCGCCGTCTGCGAGGCCAGCCGCCGCTCGGCGGCGCGGATGTCCGGACGCTGGCGCAGCAGGTCCGCCGGCAGGCCGATGGTGACCCGCTCCGGCGGCTGTGGCACGGGCCGCTGGTCGAGGGCGCCATAGAGCGCGGTCGGCGGCTGGCCGAGGAGAACGCCGAGGCGGTGGATCGCCTGCTGCAGCTGGATGCGGAGCTGCGGGATCAGCGCCTCGGTGGTGGACAGGTTGAGCTGGGCCTGGGCGATCTCGACGTCCGAGGCGAGCTCCGCCCGGCGGCGGTCGCGCACCAGCTGGAGCGTCTGCCGCTGCGTGGCGACGTTGCCCTCTGCCGCCGCGATCCTCGCCTGCAGCGTGCGGATCTCGACGTAGGTGTTGGCCACCTCGGCGTAGAGGGAGACGAGGACGTCGCGGTAGTCCTCGACCGTCGCCTGCAGCGCCGCGTCGGCGGACTCGACGTTGCGGCCGATCCGGCCCCACAGATCCAGCTCCCAGCTCGCGTCCAGGCCGAGCTGATAGAGCGTGCTGGTTCGCGCGCGGGAACTGCCGAGCTCCTCCTGCACGCCCTCGCTGAGCCGGCCGCGCTCGACCTCCCCTTGCGCCTCCACCGACGGCAACTCCTCGCCGGCGGCGAGACCGACCCGGGCGCGGGCCTCGAGCAGCCTTGAGACCGCCCGCCTGACGTCGAGATTGCCGCGCGTCGCCGTCTCGATCAGCCGGTCGAGGGCGGGATCGTCGAGCAGGAGCCACCACGTGCGCATGTCCGCCTTGCCTTCGGACAGGCCGCGGACCAGCTCGTGATGCCAGCGGTCGGGCATCCGGGTCTCGGGCGGAGAGTAATCAGGGCCGACGGCGCAGCCAACGAGGAGGGCGAACGCCAAAGCGCCTGAAACAAAGACCCTGGCCGGCGCCCACGCCCGCCTGGCCCCGAGCCGCGGCGCCTGCGATCGACGCATGCCGCTGTTGACCGGCATCCCCACGTTCAACCGCCATCCCCGCTTTTTCTTAATCGCCCCGGCCGGGCAGTTCTTATGGCGCCGGCCAGACTGCGAATGAGCGACGCCGTGTCACCGGCGCCCCAGCCATACACATCCGGCGTAGCAAGATCAACACTGGCTCCGGATGCACCGGTACCAGGGCCTGCCGGGCGCCGGCGCGGGACCGGCGAGCCGCCGAGCCGACGCTCCGCGATCCAGCGTTGGCGCAGGCCACTGAAGCCGGTAATGTTGAGCGACTTGATGGCCGAACCGATCGGGTGGACGGATGGATCGTCGGCTGCTTTCCGTCATTGTTGCGTTCACGATCTTGATCGCCGCTCCGGCGCTCGCGGCAGAGGAACCCGTGGTGCGCGTCTTCAATTGGACGGAATACATCGACGAGACGGTCCTCGCCGACTTCACCCAACTGACGGGCATCAAGGTCGTCTACGAGACCTTCGACACGAACGACGTGCTCGAGAACAAGCTGCTGGCTGGCGGGACCGGGTATGATCTCGTGTTCCCCGGCGACACCTTCCTTTCCCGGCAGATCCAGGCCGGGGTCTTCGCCAAGCTCGACAAGAGCAAGATCCCGAACTGGGAAAACCTGGACCCGCAGATGATGCAGCGCGCCGCCCGCTTCGACCCGGGTAACGCTTACGGCGCCATCTACCTCTGGGGCACGACCGGCATCGCCTACAACAAGCAGATGATCAAGAAGCGCATGCCGGACGCACCGGTGAACTCCTGGCGGATGGTCTTCGACCCGGAGGTGACCAAGCGCTTCGCCGATTGCGGCGTCCACATGCTGGACGCGGCGGACGAGATCGTGCCGACCGCGCTGAACTACATCGGCGAGGAGGCGGACTCCAAGGACTACGCGGTGATTGCCAAGGCGGAGCCGGTGCTGGCGGCGGTCCGCCCCTATATCCGCGGGTTCCACTCCTCGGAGAATATCATCGCCGCCCTAACCAACGGCGATATCTGCCAGCCGGACGTGCAGTCCGGATGCAGTCCAGATCGAGCCTTGGCGCGCGGGCACGAACTCGGTAGTGTCCTCGGATAGGATGGGCTGACCGTTGGGGGGACGGATGGATCGTCGGACGCTTTCTACCATAGCCGCGCTGATGATCCTCGTCGTCACTTCAGTTGAGACGGCGTACACTTCGGCTGCGGCAGCAGAAGAGCCTGTCGTGCGCGTCCTGAATTGGACGGATTACATCGACGAAACCGTCCTCGCCGACTTCACCCAATTGACCGGCATCACGGTCGTCTACGACCTCTTTGACTCCAACGACGTGCTCGAGAGACAAGCTACTGGCCGGCGGAACAGGCTATGACCTTGTATTCCCAAGCTCAAGCTTCCTCGCCCGGCAGATCCGTGCCGGCGTCTTCGCCGAGCTCGACAAGAGCAAGATCCCGAACTGGAAGAACCTGGACCCGGCAATGATGCAACAGGTCGCCCGGTTCGATCCTGAAAACGCCTATGCCGCCATCTATCTGATGGGCACGACGGGATTTGCCTACAACGACCAGATGATCAAGGAGCGCATGCCGGACGCGCCGGTGAACTCCTGGCGAATGGTCTTCGATCCGGAGGTGGCCAAGCGGTTCGCCGACTGCGGCATCTACATGCTGGATGCGCCAGACGAAATGGTCGCGGCGGCGCTGAACTACATCGGCGAGGACCCGGACTCCAAGGACTGGAATGTAATTGCTAAAGCGGAGCCGGTCCTGGCGGCGGTACGGCCCTATATCCGCGGGTTCCACTCCTCGGAGAACATCATCACGCCCTGGCCAACGGCGACATCTGCCTGGCGGTGACGTGGTCGGGCGACGCCGGTATGGCCGCCACTCGCGCCGAGGAGGCGGGCAAGCCGTACGATGTCGTCTACGTGATCCCCCAAGAGGGCGCGGAGATGTTCCTGGACATGATGGCGATCCCGAAGGATGCGCCGCATATCGAGAACGCGCACGTCTTGATCGACTTCCTCCTGCGGCCCGAAATCATGGCCCGGATCACCAACTACGTCACCTACCCCAACGCCGTCCCGGCATCGATGCCGATGATCGATCGCGAGATCGCCGAGAACCCGATGATCTATCCGCCTGCCGGAGATCAGGGAGAAGCTGTTCGTTCTCACCCCGCACCAGATGCGGACCCAACGCACCCTAACCAAGCTTTGGGAGAGGGTGCTGACCGGCCCCTGAGCGCGGCGTAGCGGCGGCGCTGCGAACAAGACCGCGCCCCGAGCATTGGCGCGCGGGTCTGCGGGACCGCGCAGAATGGGGTAGCGCGAACGCCTCCAGATCGTTTCTTGGCGCACGCCGGCGAAACCGTTAGTGTCCCGCCGCCGCCACCGATCCGGGCCGCGCGAGGAGGGAAGAATGGTTCGCAGGCTGCTCTCGGTCATCGCCGCCTTGACGATGCTCGCCACCGCGCCAGCCATGGCGGCGGAAGAGCCGGTCGTGCGGGTCTTCAACTGGTCTGACTACATCGACGACGCCGTGCTCAGCGACTTCACCCGCGAGACCGGCATCAAGGTCGTCTACGACGTGTTCGACTCGCAACGACGTGCTCGAGACCAAGCTGCTCGCCGGCGGCACCGGCTACGATCTGGTGGTTCCCCAGCGCCAACTTCCTCGCCCGGCAGATCCGCGCCGGCGTGTTCGCCGAGCTCGACAAGGGCAAGATCCCCAACTGGAAGAACCTGGACGCGGAGATGATGCGGCAGGTCGCCCGCTTCGATCCCGGACAACGAGCACGCCGCCATCTACCTGTGGGGCACGACCGGGCTCGCCTACAACGAGCAGATGATCAAGGAGCGCATGCCGGACGCGCCGGTCGACTCCTGGCGGCTGATCTTCGACCCGGAGGTGGTCAAGCGCTTCGCCGACTGCGGCGTCTACATGCTGGACGCGCCGGACGAGATGGTGCCGGCGGCGCTGAACTACATCGGCGAGGATCCGGATTCCAAGGATCCGGACGTGATCGCCAAGGCGGAGCCGATCCTGACCGCGGTCAGGCCCTACATCCGCAAGTTCCATTCGTCCGAGAACATCAACGCCCTGGCCAACGGCGACATCTGCCTCGCCGTCATCTGGTCCGGCGACGCCGGCATCGCCGCCACCCGGGCCGAGGAGGCGGGGAAGGACTTCGACGTCGTCTACGTGATCCCCAAGGAAGGCTCGCAGACCTTCTTCGACATGATGGCCATCCCGAGGGACGCGCCGCATCCAGGCAACGCCCATGCCTTCATCAACTTCATCCTGCGCCCGGAGGTGATCGCGAAGATCACCAACTACGTCACCTATCCCAATGCCGTGCCGGCGTCGCTGCCGCTGGTCGACCCGGAGATCGTCAACAACCCGACGATCTTTCCGCCGCCGGAGCTCAGGGAGAAGCTGTTCCTGGTCACCCCGCACGAGCAGCGGACGCAGCGGGTCCTGACCCGGCTGTGGCAGAGGGTGCTGACCGGCTCCTGAGCCAGAACCACAAGGTCGCGAGCGACAGCATGGCCGAGCCTCAGGTCGCGGAGGCGGTCAAACCGCCCGAGCCGTGGAACGACCCGAACGCGGTGCCGCTGATCCGGATCCGCGACGTCATCAAGACGTTCGACAACTTCGTCGCCCTCGACGACGTCTGGATCGACATCTACCGCAGCGAGTTCTTCTCGCTCTTGGGCCCGTCGGGGTGCGGCAAGACGACCCTGCTCCGGCTGCTCGCCGGCTTCGAGAAGCCCACCTCCGGAACCATCGAGATCGACGGCGTCGACATGTCCGACGTGCCGCCCTACCGCCGGCCGGTCAACATGATGTTCCAGTCGTATGCGTTGTTTCCGCATATGAACGTCCAGGACAACATCGGCTTCGGCTTGCGCCAGGAGCGGGTGTCGCGCCGGCAGATCGCCGAGCGCGTCGACGAGATGCTGCGCCTGGTGCAGATGACCGAGTTCGCCAGGCGCAAGCCGCACCAGCTCTCGGGCGGGCAGCGGCAGCGGGTGGCGCTGGCGCGGGCGCTGATCAAGAGGCCCAAGGTCCTGCTCCTCGACGAGCCGCTTGGGGCGCTGGACCGCAGGCTGCGCGAGCAGACCCAGTTCGAGCTGGTCAACATCCAGGAGCAGCTGGGGCTCACCTTCGTGATCGTCACCCATGACCAGGACGAGGCGATGACGGTCTCGACCCGCATCGCCGTGATGGACCGCGGCCGAACGGTGCAGGTCGGAACGCCGGGCGAGGTCTACGAGTATCCGAGCTCGCTCTACGTCGCCGAGTTCATCGGCGAGGTGAACGTGTTCGAGGGCCGCATCATCGAGGCGGCGAAGGACCACACGACCATGCGCTCGGCGGAGAGCGGCTGCGACATCATCGCCGAGCGTGGAGTCGACGCGGCGCCGGGGCAGGTGGTGTGGGCGGCCATCCGCCCGGAGAAGATCGAGATCGGCAAGACCCCGCCGGCCGACACCTCGGTGAACTGCATGACCGGCACGGTCTACGACATCGGCTATCTCGGCAGCATCTCGGTCTATCACGTCAAGCTCGAGAGCGGCGAGAAGGTCAAGGTGACCTCCGCCAACCGCACCCGGCTGGTGGAGCGGCCGATCACCTGGGAGGACCAGGTCTGGCTGTCGTGGTCGCCGTCGGCCAGCGTGATCTTGCTGTCATGAGCGACGATCAGGGCCGCTCGCCGCCGCCGGAGATGATCTCGCCGGGGCCGCAGACCAGGGCGCTCGAGCTCCTCGACCGCAGCCTGCCGCCGCTGTCGCCGTGGGGGATCGCGGCGCGCCTGGGCGGCTGGCTCGAGCGCCACGGCCGGGCCCTGGTCATCGGCACGCCCTACCTGTGGTTCGCGCTGTTCTTCCTCGCGCCCTTTCTCATCACCCTGAAGCTCAGCTTCTCGGAAGCGGTGCTGGCGCAGCCGCCCTACGCGCCGCTGTTCGAGTGGGTGCGCGAGGACGGGATGTCGGTCCTCAACATCCGCCTCAACCTCAGCAACTACGCGCTGCTGTTCTCCGACAGCTTGTATCTGAACGCCTACGCCAACTCGCTGAGGATCGCCGGCATCGCCACGATCCTGACGCTGGCGGTCGGCCTGCCGCTCGCCTACGGCGTCGCTCGCGCCCCGGAGCGCTGGCGGCTCTCGCTGGTCATGCTGGTGATCCTGCCGTTCTGGACGTCGTTCCTGATCCGGGTTTATGCCTGGATCGGGATCCTCAAGAACGAGGGGCTACTCAACGCCCTGCTGCTCGGCATCGGCGTCATCGACCAGCCGCTGACAATCCTGAACACCAGCACCGCCGTCTACATCGGCATCGTCTACTCTTACCTGCCGTTCATGGTCCTGCCCATCTATGCCAGCTTCGACAAGATGGACGAGAGCCTGGTCGAGGCGGCCGTCGACCTCGGCTGCCGGCCGATCAAGGCGTTCTGGCTGGTGACGGCGCCGATCGCGCTGCCTGGGATCGTCGCCGGCTGCCTGCTCGTGTTCATCCCGGCGGTGGGCGAGTTCGTCATCCCCGACCTGCTCGGCGGCTCCGGCACGGTGATGATCGGCCGCACCTTGTGGCTGGAGTTCTTCAACAATCGCGACTGGCCGCTGGCGAGCGCCGTCGCCGTGCTGATGCTGATCGGCCTGGTCGTCCCGATCATGCTGTTCCAGCGTTACCAGGCGCGCACCTCGGTCGGGCCGGAAACCTCATGAAGCCGGGCTTCACCCCGGTCACCATCGTCGCCTTGACGCTGGGCTTCGCCTTCCTCTATCTGCCGATCCTGCTGCTCGTCATCTTCTCCTTCAACGAGTTGCGGCTGGTGACCGTCTGGGGCGGCTTTTCGCTGAAGTGGTACGGCGAGCTTCTCTCCAACCGCCAGCTCCTCGACGCCGCCTGGGTGACGCTCAGGATCGCCTTCGCCTCGGCGACGCTGTCGCTGCTGATCGGGACGCTGGCCGGGGTGAGCCTCGCCCGCTTCACCCGCTTTCGCGGCCGCACGCCGTTCGCGGCGATGATCTACGCGCCTTTGGTGATGCCGGAGGTGATCACCGGGCTTTCGCTGCTACTGCTGTTCGTCACCATCGACCTAGACCGCGGCTTCTGGACGGTGACGCTGGCCCACGCCACCTTCGCCGCCGCCTACGTCGCGGTGGTCGTCCAGTCCAGGCTGCTCACCTTCGACGCGGTGCTGGAGGAGGCGGCCATGGACCTGGGCGCGCCGCCGGCCAAGACTTTCTTCGTCATCACCCTGCCGGTGATCGCCCCGGCGCTGGTCTCCGGCTGGCTCCTGGCCTTCACCCTGTCGCTGGACGATCTGGTGGTGGCGAGCTTCACCACCGGGCCCGGGGCGACGACCCTGCCGATGCGCATCTACAGCCAGGTGCGCATGGGCGTGACGCCCGAGATCAACGCCATCTCCACCGTGCTCATTGCCATCGTCGCGACCGGCGTGATCGTCGCCTCGCTGATCCAGAAACGCCAGCTGGCGCGGGCCCGAGCAGGGGCGGCGCCGGCGCCGGCATAACGCATAAGCCTCATACTCCAGCCTTCCATAACGCGCCCGTTGCTGCGTATTGTAGACATCGATGGGTTAGCGCGGGCGGGGTAAGCAAGATGGGGTCGATCCGGTGGTCCGAGGCGATGAGCGTCGGCGTGGCGCGTCTCGACCGCGACCATCAGATCCTGATCGGGCTGATCAACCGCATCGACGAGGCCGGCGAGGACGAGACCACCCGCAACCGCGTCCTGCCTGAGGTTCTGGCCATCCTCATCGCCTACACCGTGTTCCATTTCGAGCGCGAAGAGAAGGTGATGCGGGCCTGCGGCTACCCCAACATCGGCACCCACCACGAGGAGCACCGGGTCCTGACCAAGGAGGTCCAGGAGCTGCAACGGCGCTTCCGCCGCGGCGATCGCGAGCTCGACCGCCAGGAGATCCTCACCTTCCTCACCGGCTGGCTGAACCACCACATCCTGCTGCAGGACATGGACTACCGCTCGTTCGCGGAAGGCAGCAAGGTCGCCGACGAGGCCGCCGAGGCCCACGGCGAGTTCGACCTCTCGACGCTGCTCAAGTTCCGCGCCCCGAAGGAAGACGAGCCGGCGTAGGTCGGTAGTAATCGTCAGCCGTTGGTACGATCTGCGTAACCTCCCTGCGAGACCGCCGCCCGGCAGCGCTGCGTGACGGATTCTCGTACGACCGGAAATTCGCGAGGCTAATAGCTGATTACGGGGGTGTTATGGCCGCGAATACCGTCAATCTTGATGCGCTGATTCCGCGCGAAGACTTCGCTACGGAGAGTGGCCCGCCGCGTGGAACGCCAACCGGCACTATTAGCATCGCCGCGCTGGCAGACGATTCATTTCTTGTCCAGAGTCTCCGCAAGCCGGATTTTCAACGAGAGACGACTAATTGGACCCCCCAAAAGATCGTTGATCTCATTGCTGCGTTTCTGGACGGCGATCTGATCCCAGCCATTATTCTGTGGCGGTCCGGGCAATACGTCTTCGTAATCGACGGCGCCCATCGATTGAGCGCGCTCTTAGCATGGATATACGATGATTACGGCGATAAGGCGCGTTCGCGCGAGTTCTTTGATAACCAGATACCCGAGGAACAAATCAAGGTCGCCGAATTGACACGGAAACTCGTCGCTAAGGAGATCCGAACATACGCCTATTATCGAGATGCAATGAAGTCCATAGCCTACGCCGACGGCTCGTTGAAAGATCGCCTTGGCGGTTTGGCTGCAAACTCCTTCATTGCTCAGTGGGTGCCGGCAGTTGACGCGACGGGTGCTGAAAAATCGTTTTTCAAGATCAACCAAGCACCGACGCCTGTCGATCCAATCGAGAAACACATCCTGAAGGCTCGCAGTTCGGCAACCGCAATTGCAACTAGAGCCATCAACCGCGGAGGCGTCGGGCACAAGTACTGGGGGCATTTTACCGCAGAAGTTCAGCGCCAAGTCGAGAGCTTGGGAGCGGATATCAACAAAGCGCTCTACCTACCGCCAATGGGCTCGATGCCTATCAAGACCTCCGACGTGCCGGTCGGGGGGCGTGGCTACAACTCACTTCCCTTCGTGTTTGATTTCGTGAATCTGGTAAACGGCATAGGGGCAAAAGATCCCCTGCCGGCAGACGAGTCGGGCGCGCAGACTTTGACGTTCATGCAGACGGTACTTAAGCGCATCCAGAAATCACGACCATATCGCCGGGATCGCTTGGTCTCCATCCGCTCGTGTATTTCTACACCCGTGGGGGTGCTTTCCAACCGATCGCTTCCTTGCGATGTCGCAGGTAATCAGACGTCTAGGCGAACGCGATCAACTTGACCGTTTTACCGACGTGCGTCGCGCGTTTGAAGATTTCCTGATGAAGCACAAAGAGGCGATCACGCTGATCGTCAAGCGCCAAGGTGCAGGCGGACGCAGCCGACCGGCTGTCGAGTCATTCTTTGAGTTGATCTTGTCCGGCTTATGGGACGGGAAATCCGACGACCAGATTATCGAGAGTATGAGCGCAGACAGCCGCTTCAGTTTCTTCGCCACGCCCGCACCGATACGCGAGGGCAACGCGGGCAAGCGTTCGTTCAGCAGCAGTGTGAAATCAGCGGCATTCGCTACCGAGTTGCTGAACAGCGGTGTCCGGTGCGCGATATGCGATGGCCTGCTTCACCGAAATTCAATGCACACCGATCACATCGTCAGAAAGGAAGATGGTGGCGGCGCGCACAGCGGGAACGCTCAGGTGACCCACCCGTACTGTAATTCGACCTATAAAGAACGGCGCGCAGTCAAAGTCGGAGACCGGTAGCCTAACTACCGCTCCGTTGCTTTTCGATGAGCTGAAAACTCGCTTTGGCTTCCCAGAGTGGGAGAGATAAACTTAAATGGCGCGCGTTGCCCATCTTCAACACCAAGCGCCGCGCCGGAATGCTTATAGACGCTCTTCATGTTGACTCCTATCCTGAAAGAGAACATCGCTCACAAGGAGCGCATCATGGCCGATCAGGCTGGGCAGGACAACCGGAGCGCGGGCAGATAGGGTCTTGCTTCCTCCGATGTTTCACGTGGAACATTCCGTGAACAAAACGCGGAGCGCAGCGCCGGCGCTGCCACGGGCGCGCTCTACAGCCAGTCGATGCGCTTGAAGTTGAGGTAGAGCGTGACGCAGACGGACGAGGATGACCAGCAGGACCGCCGGGTAGCCCCAGACCTGGCTCAGCTCCGGCATGTGCTCGAAGTTCATCCCGTAGATCCCGGCGATCGCGGTGGGCACGGCCAGGATCGCGGCCCAGCCGGCGAGCTTGCGGGTGACGTCGTTCTGCCGGTTGGAGGCGAGCAGGAGGTGCGTTTCGAAGGCGGCGGCGAGCACGTCGCGGAGGATGTCGATGCTCTCGTTGACGCGCAGGACGTGGTCATGAACGTCTGAGTAGTAGGGACGCACGGGCGCGTCGATGAAGGGCATGTCGAAACGCTGCAGCCGGCCGCAGACGTCGAGCATCGGCGACACGGTGCGCCTGAGCCGCAGCAGCTCGCGCCTGAGGCGGGCAATGCGCTGGATCGTCTCCTGGCTCATCGCCCCGGCATGGACGGCCTCGTCGATCTCGTCCACGTGGTCCTCAATGGCGCTCACGATCGGGATGTAGTTGTCGACGACGAAGTCGATGATCGCGTAGAGGACGAAGTCCTCGCCGTTGCCGAGCAAGGCCGGGGTCGCCTCGCAGCGCTGGCGGACCGGCAGGTAGGACGCCGAGGCGCCGTGGCGAACGGTAATGACGTAGCCGCAGCCGACGAAGACGTGGGTCTCGCCGTAGAGCACCTCGTCGCCTTCGAGCCGGGCGGTGCGCAGGACCAGGAACAGCGAGTTGTCGTAGACGTCGATCTTCGGTCGCTGATGGGCGCGGAAGGCGTCCTCGACGGCGAGCTCGTGCAGGCCGAACTGCCGCTGCAGGCTCGCCAGCACCTCAGTGCTCGGCTCATGCAGCCCGATCCAGACGAAGCGCCCCGGCGGGCCGATGAACGAGGCGCAGTCGTCGATGCCGAGGTCGGAGATCCGCCGGCCGTTCTCGTAGCCGGCGCAGGCGACGACCGTCATCGGACGGCCCCCGCCGAGCTAAGCGCTAGTTGCGCTGGGCCAGCGGCAGGAAGTCGCGCGGGGTCATGCCGGTGTAGAGCTGGCGCGGCCGGCCGATCTTCTGCGTCGGGTCCTCGATCATCTCGTTCCACTGGGCGACCCAGCCGACGCAGCGGGCGACGGCGAACAGCACGGTGAACATCGAGGTGGGGATGCCCATCGCCCGGAAGATGATGCCCGAGTAGAAGTCGACGTTGGGATAGAGCTTCTTCTGCACGAAGTAGTCGTCCTCCAGCGCGATCCGCTCCAGCTCCATGGCGAGGTCGAGCAACGGCTCGTCGCGCATGCCGAGTTCGTCCAGCACCTCGTAGCAGGCCTGACGCATGATCCTCGCGCGCGGGTCGTAGTTGCGATAGACCCGATGGCCGAAGCCCATGAGCCGGAACGGGTCGTCCTTGTCCTTAGCCTTCTTGACGTACTCGCCGATGCTGTTGCGGTCGCCGATCTGCTCCAGCATCCGCAGCACCGCCTCGTTGGCGCCGCCGTGCGCCGGGCCCCACAGCGAGGCAATGCCGGCGGCAATGCAGGCGAAGGGGTTGGCGCCGCTGGAGCCGGCAAGGCGCACGGTCGAGGTCGAGGCGTTCTGCTCGTGGTCGGCGTGCAGGGTGAGGATGCGGTCCATGGCCCGCGCCAGCACCGGGCTCACCTTGTAGGGCTCGCACGGGGTCGCGAACATCATGTGCAGGAAGTTCTCGGCGAAGCGCAGATCGTTGCGCGGATAGATGAACGGCTGGCCGATCGAATACTTGTAGGCCCAGGCGGCGATCGTCGGCATCTTCGCCAGGATGCGGTACGACGCGATCATCCGGTGGCGCGGATTGGTGATGTCGGTGGAGTCGTGGTAGAAGGCCGAGAGCGCGCCGACCATGCCGACCATGACCGCCATCGGGTGGGAGTCGCGGCGGAACCCCTCGATGAACTTGTGCATCTGCTCGTGCAGCATCGTGTGATAGACGATGTCGTGCTCGAACCGGCGCTTCTGCTCGGCGTTGGGCAGGTCGCCGTAGAGCAGCAGGTAGCAGACCTCCATGAAGTCGGAGTTCTCGGCCAGCGTCTCGATGGGATAGCCGCGGTAGAGCAGGACGCCCTTGTCGCCGTCGATGTAGGTGATCGAGGACTCGCAGCTGCCGGTCGAGGTGTAGCCGGGGTCGAAGGTGAAGTAGCCGGTGTCCGAGTAGAGCTTGCGGACGTCGATGACGTCCGGACCGGTGCTGCCGCTCAGGATCGGCAACTCGAAGGTTCGCCCGGTGGCGTTGTCGGTCAGGGTTACGGTCCGGTTGCGCGCTTTTACCGCCGAGGTCTCATCGCTCATCCGAGAAATCCTTCATCTCCAAACAGCTTGCCCGGACGCTCGCCTGTTCCGGATGTGGTCGAAGCCGCTTTGCCATTCAACGCCGGCCGGCTTGCGCCGTCACCGCCGCGTCGAGTGCGTCGTCCAGCCGCCTCAGTGTCTCGTCGCGGCCGAGGATGTCCATAACCTCGAATATGGGCGGCGAGGCGTCCCTGCCGGTCAGCGCCGCGCGAAGAGGCTGGGCCAGGGCCTTGAGCGAGGTCGCGGCCTGCCTCGCCATGGGCGCGAACCACCGCCTCCAGGTCGGCGGCCGCCCACGGCTCCACCGCCGCCAGCATGGGGCGCAGCGCACCGAGGTTGCGCTTCGCCTCCCCGGTTAGCAGGGCGGCGGCCTTCGGGGTCGGCGTCAGCGGCGAGGCAAAAGCGTAAAATGCAGCATTGTCAGTCAGCTCCACAAGCGTCCTCGCCCGCTGCTTCAGCCCCTCCATGCCCCTCATAATACGGCCGTGAGCGCCTTCGGCAAGCCTTCCGTTCGCGTTCGCAACAAGGCGCTCCATCACCAGGTCTGCCAGCCTTCGGTCGTCCGCCTGCCGCAGGTAGTGGGCATTGAGGCTGGTGAGCTTGGCGAGGTCGAAGCGCGCGGGCGCCCGGCCGATGGCGTCGAGGTCGAACCAGGCGACGGCGTCCTCGCGCGAGATGATCTCCTCGTCGCCGTGGCCCCAGCCGAGGCGGAGCAGGTAGTTGGCCAAAGCCTCGGGCAGGAAGCCCATGTCGCGGTAGGCCTGGACCGCGAGCGCCCCGTGACGCTTCGACAGCTTCGCGCCGTCGGGCCCGTGGATCAGCGGGATGTGCGCGAACTCCGGCGGCTGCCAGCCCATGGCGAGGTAGAGCTGGTACTGGCGGAAAGCGTTGGTGAGGTGGTCGTCGCCGCGGATGACGTGGGTGACGCCGGCGTCGTGATCGTCGACGACAACGGCCAGCATGTAGGTCGGCGTTCCGTCGGCGCGGAGCAGGACCATGTCGTCGAGTATCTCGTTCTGAACCACCACCTCGCCCTGCACGTGGTCGGCGATACGCGTCTCGCCGTCGCGCGGCGCCTTGAAGCGGACGACGGGTTGAACGCCCGGAGGCCCAGGCTCGCCCTGGCGGTCGCGCCAGCGGCCGTCGTAGCGGGCGGGCCGCGCTTCCGCCTTGGCCTTCGCCCGCATCTCGGCCAGCTCCTCGGCGCTGGCATAGCAGAGGTAGGCATGCCCGGCAGCGACGAGTTGCCGCGCCACCTCGGCGTGCCGGTCGGCACGCGCCGCCTGCGAGACCGGCTCTCCGTCCCAGTTGAGGTCGAGCCAGGAGAGGCCGTCGAGGATGGCCTCGGTCGCTTCCAAGGTGGAGCGGGCCCGGTCGGTGTCCTCGATGCGGAGCAGAAAGCGGCCCTGGCAATGCTTGGCATAGAGCCAGTTAAAGAGCGCCGTGCGGGCGCCGCCGATGTGCAGGTAGCCCGTCGGCGACGGCGCGAAGCGGGTGACGACGGCCATAGGTGGCGGCTTCCTCTCGGGTCGGAGGCCGGGCTTAGCACATTTCCCGGGCGGCAGAACATGCCTTATCTTGCTGACGCCGCCGGGATGGACAGGATCGGGGAAGGCAAACGATGGACGTCAGCATCCGCTGCGAGAGCTTCGACATCGCCCTGCGGGAGGGGCCGGATATCGGCGATATCACCGGCGAGCTCCAGCGCATCGTCAGCGCGTCGGGCATCCACAACGGCAGCCTGCACGTCAGCGCCGTCGGCTCGACGGCCTCGCTCACGACCATCGAGTACGAGCCGGGGGCGGTGCAGGATCTGAAGGACGCGGTGCGCCGCCTGGCCCCGCCCAACATGGCCTATGCCCACGAGATGACCTGGCACGACGGCAACGGCCACAGCCACGTCCAGGCGGCGCTGTTGGGGCCGTCCGTGGTCGTGCCGGTGCGCGACGGCAGGATCAGGCTTGGCACCTGGCAGCAGGTGGTGCTCATCAACCATGACGTTCGCCCCCGGCGGCGTTCGGTGGAGGTGACCCTCATCGGCGCCGAGCGCTGAGCGGCGGGCGCTTCTGGACAAGCAAAGTTGTGCACGACCACCGGGCTCGCCCCTGCGGTTGGAATTCGCGGCGCCGCCGCCGGATGCTCGCGGATGTCTCCCGACGTTGCCATGACATCGGCAAGAACTTGCGCATGATGACTTGAAGACAAGCCGGCGGCGGAAAATGCTCTTCTAAGGCTATAGCTTTCGAGCACTAGGCTGTGTTAGCATCCATTGCTCGGCTTAGCTTGCCCTCGTTACAGCTTGAGCCGGGACAGGGAGAAACAGGGCTCCGCCATCACGGCCGAGGTCGATAACAAGATGCTGCATCTCGAGAGCAGCGACGTCGAAGTGTTTCAAGTCGCTCTATATAATGAACGCGTTAGGACTTTGGTCGGCCAGCGCCGGCGCCACGGCCAGATCAGCAACCGCTGGGCCGAGGTGCAGCTTCGCGACGTCGTCGCCCGCGACGAGGCCGAGGCGCGGCTCCTGATCGCCGAACGCTTCCCGCCCGAGGACGGCTTCGTCGTCGAGGGCGTCGCCCGCTTCCGCTCCTGAGCGCGCCGGCCGCCTCCTGCCGCCTAGTGCACCGAGCGGCCCCGTTCGGCGGATCACGCTTGGCCGTGGCGGCACGCTTGGACCGGCGTTTGGCCCCGTTGGGCAGTTCCCGGCGCGGCGCGCTCGCGCTACACTTGCCGAGATGCCCGCGCCCCGCGAGACACACCCTGCTTTGAAAGCGGCTCGGTTCGGCCCTCGGGGTTCGTCGGCGTCTTCGCCGCTTCGGCTCCCAGGGTCTAAGGGAGACCCCTCTCCTAGCGGGGTGCTGCCGGCTGGTCCCGGCTGGCACCGGGCGACGAACCTGGCCCGCCAAGGCCGCTCTGCCCCCGCGCTGAAGGGGGTCGCCCTCACCCGGCGGTGAACGCGGATCGGCGCTCCGCGTCCCAGAGCGGCCTTTTCCGCTTCAACGCGTTGAGGCGCGGGAGGCTCCGGGCGCTGTGCCGGACATTTTACGATTGAAGCCCGGCTCGCGCGAGCTCGCGATGATCGCGGCGGGTCAAGCGTAGCGGAGTTTACTGCCGCCCCGTCGTCGTCAGGTCGCCGAGGACTTTGTCGAACAGCGCCGGCAGCTCGTCGACGCTGCGATAGGCGTAGTCGGCGGCGGTGGTCTGGCAATGGTCGAGCCAAGAGCGGCTCTTCGGGTTGTTGGCGTTGATGTAGCGAACGGTGGTGAAGCCGAGCGCGCGGGGCGCGGCGATGTCGTTGGCCTCTGAATTGCCCACGTAGACCAACCGCGACGGGGCGATGCCGCGCTCGCCGAGGCGCTCCAGGGCCTTGGCGAAGAACCTGGGGTCCGGCTTTTCGATCCGCTCGCTCGCCGTCGACAGCTCCTCGCTGACCAGGACGAAGTCGAGGTAGGGGGCATAACCGGTCCAGGCCATCAGCGCCCGGGTGGCGAACGTCCGGTCGTTGGAGGCGACGCCCACCGTGCAGCCTCGCTCCTTGAGGTGCCTGAGAACCGCGATGAGCGGACCGACCTGGGGCTGACGGCCGACGATGCGCCGGACGGCCGCGCGGTAACGCCGCAGGATCCGCGGCGCGAGTTCCGGCACGTCGGCCGGATCGGGAGCGCCCTCGGCGCCGGCAAGGCGGAGCAAGGCGCGGACGATCCATGTCTCCTCCTGGATGAAGTGGGAGGCGAAGGCGAAGGAGTGGGTGTCGTTCTCCTCGCTCCACAGCTCGAGGAAGCGGCCGCATGAGGCCCGCGGCAGGCCGGCTGCCTCCAGGTCGGCGAGCGCGTCCCCCTGGCCGAGCAGGGCAATGGCATCCTCGAACGGGTCGTCAGTCAACGTCCCGCCGTTGTCGAACAGGACGGCGATCATCGCTTCGCCGGCGGGCCGCCACCCATCCGCTTGCGCAGCGCGGACGCCACGAACAGGAAGACGAGGGCGCCGACCACGGCGGTGACCAGGGCACCGACGATGTTCCGTGGCGGCCCGAGGCCCAAGACCCAGAACAGGACGCCGCCGACGACCGAGCCGACGATGCCGATCATCAGGTTGCCGGCGAGGCCGAAGCCTTGGCCTTTGAGGATCTTGCCGACGATCCAGCCGGCGATGAGGCCGATGACGACGAACGAAATCAGGCTGCCGATCATGAACGCGATCCTCCGCTTTCGGGCTGCGGGACGGCCGCTGCCTACTGCCCCGCCGGCTTCGGCAAATGCGCCGGGGGTTGCTGGTTGATGGCGCCGAACGCCTGGATGTACTGGTTGATCCCCTCCGGGTACTTGCGCTGGGCGCAGGCCATCTCCGCGGCCCGCCGGTAGCGCTCCATCGCGGCGTAATCGCGGGTCGGGGGCATGGCGGGCGCGTCGTCGTCATCCATGCCCTGGCCCTGGCCCACCGCACCCTGCGGCCCCTGTTGGCGCGCGTACTCCTCCGCCACGGCGCGGGCCGCGGCATCCGAGCGCCGGGTCTTGGTGATCGCCAGGCTCAGCTCCTTCTTGTAGGCGTCGCAGGTCATCGCTGTGGGCCGGGTCTGAGCGGAGGCCGAGCCGGCGACCGTGCAAGCAAGTAGCAGCGCCAGAACGGCAGCGGCGGTCGGCTTCGTCATGGGAGTCTTTCTCATCTACGCGTAGTCGTGGTTGGCGATCTCGGCGGCGCGCCGGGACAGCTCCTTGCCGTACTCGGTCCAGATCCCCTGGCCCCAGTACCGGTAGCAGCTGGTCTCCGCCGTGAGCAGGTGGAACAGGGCGTTGCGGTAGCGCCGCTCGTCGGTCTTCACCTTCCCGGCCTTCAGCACCTTCTCGTGGAAGCTGGACGAGGCCTTGTCCATGGGCGCCAGCACGTCGTCGTAGCCGTGCACCCACGACAGGTTGTTGGTCCAGCTACCGCCGTCCATGTGGAACTGGTGGTCCGTTTTCTTGCACTCGTCGATCACCTTGGCGAGCTTGTCGGGCCCGTCGCCGGGCTTCATCCGGTCCCAGATCCGCTTCTGCATAATCGGCTGCAGCGGCGCGAAGTCCTTCTCGCCGATGCCCATCGCCGCCAGGTGCTCCAGGTACTCGGTGACGTTCATCAGCGGCGTCTCCGAGCCCGAGCTCTCGCGCACCGCCTCCATGTACTTGCCCGGAAACTCGTTCATCATCACCCCGCCGTTCTCGCCGTCGGCGATCTGGGTGACCAGCGGCGGCACCGACTTGCCGGCGAGCTCCCAGCGATTCAGCGACCGCGCCTCGTAGTATGGCTGCATCTGGGCGACGAGCTTGGTGTCGGAGCCTTGCGTCTTGACGATGGCGACGATCTCGGCGGTTTCGCCGGTGGAGCTGGTGCAGACCAGGCGGTGCGGCAGGTGCTTCTGCTCCGGGCCCGTGACCGTTCCCGGCTGCTCGACCGTGTGCTCCTGGACCAGGACCCAGGTGAAGCCGCAGTCCTTGAGCGTCTTGACGAAGGCGAAAGCCACGTCCGGGTGGTTCGGCAGCGCCATCTCCGAGGGCGAGAAGCCGCGCAGCCGGCCCACTGCCTCCAGCCCGAACAGACCGGCGAAGTGGTGCTGGAACGCCTCGACGTGCAGGCGGAAGTCCTGCACCGGCGTCGACGGCGCCACCGCGTGCCCCCACGGGCAGCCGAGCCACTCGACGGCATGGCGGTAGGCCGGGTTGCAGGTCACGGTCTTCAGGGCGTCGATGACGTGGTGCTCACCCATCTGCCTCAGGCCGTGCAGCAGCGTGCCGGAGTACTCGAGCATGACCCGCGGCTGCTTGCCCTCGTGGATCAACTGCGGGATGAACTCGCCCATCCGCTTATAGCACCAGACGAACACCCCGGCGTTGTGGTTATCGCCGATGCCCTGGTTCTCCATCATGTGCTGCAGGTTGCTGATGATGGCCGCGGTGCGGACGTCATGGCCGCCGGCGGGGATCAGCGGCTGGTGCATGTGCAGCGCGATGGCCGCCGCCGAGCGGACGCGCGAGAAGTCGATGCCGCCCTCGGCGCGGAACACCTCCCTCTTGGCGCCGGCGGCAATGGCCTTGCGCACCTCCGCCTCGCGCCCGGCGATGTTCGGCAGGCCGTCGATGGAGTCGGGCAGTGGCGCGTCGTTCGGCATGATGTCGTTTTCCCTGTCGCTGGTTCGGACTTGCGGCTTGGCGTGCCAGGCTCGGGCGTAGCCGGCCTCGGCCCGAGGCTTTTGCGGGCGCATTGAAGCAAGCGCGGGCCCGGCGCGCAAGCGACAGGGGCGAGCGCAGACAGAGCGCCGATTGGCCGCCTCGCCGCGCCTTACCTCAGCAGCACGCTCGCCAGCGTGACCAGCGTCCCCAGCGCGAGGACGGTGGTGCGGCGAGAACCAGGGCGGTGGAGACCCGCGGCATCTCCGCGTCCGCAAGCCGCCGTCCCATGTGCACGTAGCGCCAGCCCGCCGCGGCGAAGCTGAAGAGGCTGAAGAGCAGGAGCGCCGCCGCCACGGGCAGCAGCGCCCACTCGGCCACGCCGGTACGTGCAGCAGGCCCACCGCGAGGATCTCGCGCATGAACCGCACGACCGCCAGGCCGCTCACCAGCGCGGTGAGCCCGGTGGCAACTCCGCGCAAGGGAGCCCCTCACCTCAGCACGTCATCGCGAGGCGCGAAGCGGCGCGGCGATCCAGAAGAAAATGTTGCTGGATTGCTTCGTCGGCATTTGCCTCCTCGCAATGATGGCCGCGGCTGTGATTTAACCTACTCCGGCGCTGCTCTAGCCGTGGCTGGAGTAGCCGACGGGGGCCTGGTAGCCGGAGGTCGTCGCGTTGGCTTTCTGCATCGCCCGGTAGCCTTCGTCCGGCGACAGCAGCACCGTCGTCGTCAGTGCGGCGTTGGCGCCGGCGCCGGTCAGGGTGAGGCTGCAGGCGGCGCAGCTCTCGTTGTCGGCAAACTCGACGATGGCGATGCCGTCGTACTGGCCGAGCGCGTAGAAGAACTGGTGCAGCTTGCCGTTGAAGGCCTCGACCGCCTTGCGCAACTGCGCGGGGCGATCCTGCGGGCTCTCGCGCATGGCCTTGATGGCGAGGTCCTTGTAGGTCCACTGGTAGAGGTAGTACGCCATGATCAGGTCCTCCCGTCGCCGTACCGCCGCCTCGCGTATCGGCCGGGTGCCGGCCCGGCCCGCGGCGGAGTGAGGGAGTCTGATCTCGAACGGACCGATCCGCAATTCGCCAATGCGGATAGCGGCTACTGCGGCCGGCGTGCCGACGACAAAAGACGGGTCGCTCCGCCCGTTGGAGCGACCTAGCTCTTGGCGGGTTCGAGCTTCCGGTTCTAGCCGCCGGCGGTGGGCGGCGTCACCGGCCTGAGCGTGGTCGGGTCGATCTGCACCGGCCGAAGCACGTTGTTCTGCTCGACGACGACGGCATTGACGTCCGGTGCCGACCAGATGGCGCTGGCGCCGGCGTACTGCCGCGAGGTCTCGTTGAGCAGCGTCGTTTCGAGGACTCGTTGGTCCGCTGCGTCGGCGCCATCCGGGCCATGACGTTGTCGCGGACCTCCGGGCTCAGCGCCGCGACCCGGGCGTCGGTGGAGGGCATCGCCGAGATGCTCATCGGCCCCTGCCAACGGACGACCGTCAGGTCCACCGGCCTCGGGCTATAGGCCAAGCCAAGGGCGCTCAGCCCGAGGCTGTCGGTGCGGGCGCTGTCCGGGCCGGCATCGGCCGAGTCGCCCTCGGTGCCACCGTCCGGTCCGCCACCACCGTCGGGACCGCCACCACCTCAGCGCTACCGCCACCGGAACCGCCCGAACCGCCACCCCCGAGCCGCCACCGCCGCGAGCCGCCACCCCCGGAGCCGCCGCCACCGGAGCCGCCGCCGCCGGAGCCGCCGCCACCGCCGCCACCGCCACCGCCGCCCCAGGGCCAGCAGGATGCCGGGCTCGTCGGCAAGCTGCGCTGCGATAGCCCGCGGCGAGGGCCGCCGCCGAGGTGGCTGGCGCAACGCCAGCGTCCTTGCTGCGAATATCGGCGGCATGGCCTGCCGCCGCGCCAAAGACCATGCCCGCAGCCGTCATGGCCGCGAGGCCCATGCTCCGAGACTTCATGATGCGACCTCCTCAATACGTTCCGCGATGTCTTCGCTTGCCGCCCCCTTGACCGGGAGCTTCGCCTTCAACCGCCTGTTACGGCTTTAGCTTCAGCGTCGCCGGATCGTAGGCGACCGTGCGCATCGTGTTGTCCGGCAGCGCGACGAGAACGGCGTTCGCCTCCGGCACGATGCGGAAGAAGCTGGCATTGGGATAACGCCGGGCGGCCTCGTTCATCACCAGCGTCGAGACGACGTCGTCATATCGTTCGCCCCGGGCCACCCGCGCCGAAACCTCCTTCTGCAGCTCCGGGCTCAGCGCCGCTTGCGCCGCGGCAACCGCGTCACCGGGCAAAGCAACGCCGGCGAGTGCGAGCCCGGCGGCAACAACGAGCGTCTTCATCATGCCTTCCTCCCGTTTTGAGCCTGAAGCAGGCCATCGACCCTGCGGCCCGTCCCTTTCCTATACTGCTTCCAGCCCCGCCGTATCACGCTCTCGACCGCCGTACCCGCTCAGATGTCGGCGTAGACGTGCGTTTCGGCCGACGCGCCGGGGTGGGTCACCGCGCCGTTGCAGGCATCCCCGACCAACTGGGCGTACTTCCACAGCGCGCCCGACTGGAAGTCGGTCCGCCGCGGTGACCACGAACGGCGCCGCTCCGCCAGCTCCGCCTCATCCAGCTCGACGTCGAGCCGCCCTGCGTCCGCGTCGATGTTGATGATGTCGCCGTCGCGCAGGAGCGCGATCGGCCCGCCGACCGCGGCTTCCGGGCCGACATGGCCGATGCAGAACCCCCGGGTGGCCCCGGAGAAGCGCCCGTCGGTGATCAGCGCCACCTTCTCGCCCATGCCCTGGCCGTAGATGGCGGCCGTCGTCGACAGCATCTCGCGCATACCTGGCCCGCCGCGCGGCCCCTCGTAGCGGATGACGAGCACCTCGCCGTCGCGATAGTCGCGGCGTTCGACCGCGGCGAAGCACTCCTCCTCGCTGTCGAAACAGCGGGCCGGCCCGCGAAACAGCAGCGAATGCAGGCCGGCGACCTTGACGATGGCGCCCTGGGGCGCCAGCGAGCCGGAGAGGCCGACGACGCCGCCGACGGGAGAGAGCGGCGCGCTCGTTGGGCGGATGACGTCCTGCCCGGTCGGGAAGACGACGCCTTCAAGGTTCTCGGCCAGGGTCTGGCCGGTGACGGTCAGGCAGTCGCCATGGAGATAGCCGCCGTCGAACAGCGCCTTCAGCAGCACCGGCATGCCACCCACCTCGAACATGTCCTTGGCGACGTAGCGGCCGGCCGGCTTCAAGTCGGCGATGTAGGGGGTGCGGCGGAAGATCTCGCAGACGTCGCCGAGATCGAACTCGATCCCGGCCTCGTGGGCGATGGCCGGCAGGTGCAGCCCGGCATTTGTCGAACCGCCCGAGGCGGCGACGACGGTGGCGGCATTCTCCAGCGACTTGCGGCTGACGATGTCGCGCGGACGGATCTGGGACTTGAGCAGCGCCATCACCGCCCGCCCCGAAGCCTCGCACAGCGCGTCGCGGGATTCGTAGGGCGCCGGCGCACCGGACGAGCCGGGCAGGGCCAGGCCTATGGCCTCGGAGACGCAGGCCATGGTATTGGCGGTGAACTGGCCGCCGCACGAGCCGGCGGAAGGGCAGGCCACGGTTTCCAGCAGGTGCAGCTCGTCGTCGGAGACGTTGCCGGCGGAGTGGTGGCCGACGGCCTCGAACACGTCTTGAACCGTCACGTCGCGGCCGTGATAGCGGCCGGGCAGGATCGACCCGCCATAGATGAAGACCGACGGCACGTTCAGCCGGACCATCGCCATCATCAGGCCGGGGAGGGACTTGTCGCAGCCGGCGAGGCCGACGATGGCATCGTAGCAATGGCCGCGCATCGTCACCTCGACCGAGTTGGCGATGATCTCGCGCGAGACCAGCGAGGACTTCATGCCGGCATGGCCCATGGCGATGCCGTCGGTGACGGTGATGGTGGTGAACTCGCGCGGTGTGCCGCCCGCCGCCTTCACCCCCTGCTTGACGACCTGGGCCTGCCGGCTCAGGGCGATGTTGCAGGGCGCAGCCTCGTTCCAGCAGGTTGCGACGCCGACGAAGGGCCTCGCGATGTCGGCCTCGCCGAGACCCATGGCATAGTAGTACGAGCGGTGCGGCGCGCGTTGCGGGCCTTCGGTCACGTGCCGGCTCGGCAGCTTCGACTTGTCGAACCCGGCCTGGCGTCCCTCGTCCGGCATCACGCGCTGTTCCTCCTCGATCAGGGCGCACCCACGTGCGGATGCGGGTGACGGCCGTTTCTGCGAAGATAGCCGTCTGCGCGAGGATAGCGGGCACGGCGGTCCGCGCCCAGCGTCTTTCGCAGGCCAATCGCAAGCCAGTTGCAGGTCGACTGCCGCATTGACGCCGCAAACGGCGGCCTATATCAGCGCTTCGGCAATAAGTGACTTCGCGAGACGGCGCGAGGAGAGCATGACGCAGCGGAGCCGAAGGAAGCCGTCGGCATGGACCGGCAGCCTGTCGCGCCGGAGTGCGCTTCGCGGCGCGCTTGGCGTCGCTTGCGCCGGCCTTGGCGCCGGGGCCGCCCTGGCGGCAGGGCTCAGCCCAGAGGCGAAGCTGCCGCAAGAGCAGGTGAGCTACCAGGCTTCCCCCAAGGGCGAAAGAAAGTGCTCCAGCTGCTTCAACTACGAGGGCAACGGAAGCTGCCGCGTCGTCGCCGGCCCGATCAGCCCGGAGGGCTGGTGCCGGCTGTGGAACGCCCGCTAATCCGAGGCCCGTGCGCTCGGGCGGTCACTTCGCGGTGTCGAGCATCCCTGCTCGTTTTCTGCCTGGAAACCATGGGGCCCGCGCTCCCGCCCGCTGGCGTTTAACCATGCTGCCGCCCGCCCGGTTCAGGGCCCGCCGACCGGCAGCAGCGCCTTGATCGCGCTACGGCTGGCCGCGACCAGGCGCGCCGCTTCTTCCCGGTTCGCGAAGATGAAGCGGGCGAGAAGACCGTCGTACAGGGCAAGGAGGGCGATGGCCACGTCCTCGGCCGGCGCATTCGTCCGGATGCCCCGCGCGGCCTGGATCGCCCCCGACAGCGCTCGGCGCGCCTCGACCTCTCCTTGCTGGAAGCGCTCCGCCACCGTCGCATTACGCCCGGCCTCGGCCAGCACCTCGACGCCGAGCCGGGCGTAGGCGACGTTCTCCTCGCTCGGCTCTGCGAAGAAGGTGCAGAGGTCGGCCAGCATGGCCACGGCAAAGTCCTCGGCCTGCAGCCAACGCTCGAAGTGCCGCAAGGTATCCTGCCGGTCGGCGTCGACCATGGCGACGACGATCTCGTCCTTGCTCTTGAAGTACTGGTACAGGCTACCAGGGCTGATGCGCGCCTCGGCGCAGATAGCCGCGATCGATGCCGCGGCGAAACCATCGCGGACGAAGCAGTGCTGAGCAGCGGTAAGAATTTGCTCGATCCGCGCCTGTCTGGCCGTCGCGTTCACCGGCCGCCCCCTGCTTCTCGCCATCGGCTTCCCCCGTTCCCTTTCCATCACGCCGGTCTAACCGAGACCCGTGTTCATGGCGCCGGGCACACGACACTCCTTGACGCAGCCGGTCTTGCACATTATACGAGTGATCAGTCGTGTAAATAGCTATCGCTGGGCCGCACCAGCTATCGCTGGGCCGCACCAAGGTCCGGAGGGCGCCAACTCATGGCCGTATCGCTCGCCCGCAAATCGCTGATCCACGAGTGGCAGCGCTACCTGGCAGCGGTGCTCGCTGTGAGCTTCTCCGGGCTTCTCGTGATCGTGCAAATTGGCCTGCTCCTCGGCTTGTTTCGCACGGTCACTGCCGTCGTCGACAACGCCCGAGCCGATTTGTGGATCGCCGAGCCGACGGTGCACTCGTTCGACCTGCCCCGCGACATGCAGGAGCGGATCGAGTTCCAGGTGCGATCACACCCGGACGTCATGCGGATCGAGCGGATGCTGCTCAGCTTCGGCGATTGGCGAGCCCCGGATGGCCGCAAGGTGATGGTGACGATCGTCGGCATCAACGTCGGGGAGGCGAGCCTGGGGTTTCCGCGCAGCATCGGCGACGACCTGCGCCGGGCGCTGCAGCGCCCGGGTGCGGTCCTGGTCGACCGGGTCGATCTCGTAAAGCTCGGTTTGGGCGAGAGCCTCGCCGGGCCCGCTGAGATCGACGGCAGGCGCGTCGCCGTGGTCGGTGCCGTCGCCGGCTTCCGCTCCGTCGGGGGAGCCCTTGTTCTCGTCTCGGAAGCGACCTTCCGCAGTCTGCAGCGCGAGGGTCCCGGCTCGGGCGCGGACGGGGCCTCCTACTACTTGGTCGGGCTCACCCCCGGCGCCGACCCGCACGCCGCAAAGGAGGATCTGGAGGCATTGGCCGGCGGCGCGCTCAGGGCGATGACACAGGACGAGCTCTCGGCCATGTCCCAGCTCTACTGGCTCCTGGAATCGGGTACCGGCGCAGGCTTTCTTTTCTCCACCGGCCTTGGACTGCTCGTCGGCCTGGCCATCGCCAGCCAAAGCTTGCGGGCGGCGATGCTCGCCTCGCTCCGAGAATACGCGACGCTGCGCGCGTTGGGCATTCCTCTCGCCGCCTTGCGCCGCGTCGTTCTTGAGCAATCGTTTTGGATCGGCGGTGCCGGCTTCACCAGCACGCTCGTCTTGACGAGCGCCGTATGGGCTGCGGCACGCGCCGGCGACGTTGCCGTGGCGGTGACGTGGTGGGCCGTGCTTTGCGCGGGCGTCCTGACGCTCGGAGTGAGCCTCGTCTCCGGACTCCTGTCCCTCGGGCCGCTCCTGCGGACCGAACCGGTTGAGCTGCTGCGATGACCGCGGCGGGCGCGCCGACGATCCGGCTGGCGCGCGTCAGCCGCTCGTTTACCAGCGGCGGCCGCACCGCGACGGTGCTCAAGGGGATCTCGCTGCAGATCCGCGCCGCCCGGATGACCCTCGTCGTCGGCCCCTCGGGTTCCGGCAAGAGTACCTTGCTTGCAATCGCGAGCGCCCTGCTGCGGGCGACTGGCGGAAGGGCGGTGGCCCTTGGCATCGACCTCAGCTGCCTGGACGACCGTGGCCTGGACCGCTTCCGGCTGACCCACTGCGGGTTTGTTTTCCAGGGCTTCAACCTCTTCGTCTCGCTCAGCGCGCTGGAGCAGGTCGCCTATCCGCTTCAGTTCACGCTGGGCCGCGGGGAGGATGCACGACGCCGGGCCGCGGAAGTCCTCGAAGCGGTCGGCCTCGGCGGCAAGACCCATCTCCGGCCGCAGGAGTTGTCCGGCGGCGAGAAGCAACGCGTCGCCCTGGCCCGCGCCATCGCCAAGGATCCCGAGCTGCTGTTCGCCGACGAGCCGACGAGCGCGCTCGACAGGGACAACGGCTCGAGAGTGGCTGATCTCCTTCACCGCATTGCCCGCGAGCGGGGCGCCACGGTCCTCTGCGTCAGCCATGACCAGCGCCTGATTGACCACGCGGACCGGGTGATCCGGATCGAGGACGGCTTGATCACGGCCGACGATGAGCGCGAGCCGGCGGCCGCGCCGGCTGCGGCCGCAAGCTCATGACCCCCGGCGGCAAAGCAGCGGCGATTGCGGCGGCCGCGGCGTTGTTGGCCGGAGTTTGCCTGGGCGCAGGTGCCGCCCTCCGCCCGGAGCGGCAGCCGCTGGAGGCGGAGGCGCCCGCCGCAACGGTGCGGATCGCCGCAGCCCGCGGCGTCATCGACGTTGACGGCGGCCTCGTTCAGCTTGCGGCCGAGCGGGATGGCATTGTTACCGAGGTGCTGGTCGAGGAGGGCGATACGGTTCTGAAAGGCCAGCCGCTTGCTCTGATCGAGGATCGGGCGGCAGTGCTTCAGCTCGCCATCAGCGAGGCGCAGCGGCTGGAGCGGCTTGCCGCGGTCAAAGCGCAGGAGGTCCGCCTCGCCGCGGCCCGCCGTGAACGCGACCGGCTGCAGCCCGTGGCAGCGGCCGGCGCCGTGCCGCGCAAGGCCGCCGATGATGCGGATACCGATCTTCGCCTCGCCGAGGCGGACCTTGCCCTGCGCCGGGCCGAAGCCGCCACGGCCGAAGCCGAGCTTGGCTCTGCCCGCTACGAGCGCGACGTCCGCATGGTTCTCGCGCCGAGCGATGGCGACGTCATTCGTCGTCTCGTCCGCGCCGGGGATGGCCTGTCCACACTTAACGTCACCGCGTTGTTCTGGTTCGCGCCGGCGGGTGCGCGTGTGGTCCGCGCCGAGGTCGACGAGCAGCTCGCGTCGCTGGTGCATGAAGGTCAAACGGCGGAGATCACGCTCGAAGGTGGAGACGAGGCGGTAGCGGCGCGCGGCCGGGTGACAAGGGTCGGCAGGGCCCTGGGGCCTCGTCGCGCCACCGTCTACGAGCCGCGCGAGCGCGTCGACGTGCGAGTGCTCGAGGTGATCGTTGCTTTCGAGGGTGATCCGCTGAGCGTCCCGTTGGGCAGCCGGGTCCTCGTGCGCTTCGTGCGGCAGGATGCCGGTGCCACCGCCTCCCCGCGGGCCACTTTGGGGGACGCCTTGACCCATGCGTGGCCCCGGTTATAGATCCGGTCACGGAAATTCAAGAAGCACCGCATACGCGTTAAGCGTCCGAGCAACGGTTTAGCGGTTCGCTTCCCGCACGTGTTGTGCCCGCACGTCGTGTTGTGCCCGCACGTGTTTTGCCCGCACGTGTCGTGCGGTCGCTGAACCTGCAGGAAGGCAATGCAGGTTCGACAGGGATGAGGCCAAGACGGGGATGTGGCCAATCGGCAGCAGGATTCAGGAGGGGGCGTGCTGAATTTCTTCAAGAAACAGGTCAGGCGCTGGCGGAAGCGGCGCTGCCGGTTCCTGTTCGAGCGTGCGTTCGTCCGCGACGGGGAACGGTTTGTCGAAGCGTTGAACGCGGCCCTGGCGTGGAACCGGACCGGCGTAAGGTTCTTCTATGACAAGCAGAAACGGGCATACGGCTACGTCGACAAACGGTACGGCTTGCCGATCTACTTTTTCCATAAGACGAGATCGAAGATGTATCGGAACGGAATAATCCACAGGGTCGACACATTGGCGAGAGACTACTTCCTGTCGAGTATTAAGTTCAGCGACGGAGACGTCGTTCTCGATTGCGGCGCGAACATTGGTGAGCTGTATTTCTGTTCAAGTTCAGCAACCTGCGCGTCAGGTACGTGGCGTTCGAGCCTTCGCCGCTGGAGTTCGCGGCGTTGACAATGAACTGCCCGGAGGCCGAGGCGCACAATATCGCGTTGTGGAATCGAAATGAGACGATCCAATTCTATCTCGCCTCCGAGGGTGCAGACTCCAGCATCATCCAGCCCGCCCAACATCAGGGCTCCATTGCCGTCGAAGGCAGGAGGCTGGAGGACTACATCGAGCAACCCATACGGCTGCTCAAGCTCGAAGCCGAGGGCGCAGAGCCGGAGATCCTCGAAGGCATAGGCGACAAGCTGCGTCTGATCGAATACATCAGTGCCGATCTCGGCTTCGAGCGGGGCGTGAGCCGCGAGAGCACGCTGGTCCCGGTGACCAATATGCTTTTGCGGAACAACTTCTCGCTGGTCGAAGTCGGATATCCGCGCGTCGTCGCGCTGTTCAAGAACGACAGGCCGAGCCAGTGATCCGCTGGAGCCGCACGCCGGACCGCTGGCTTCGTCCGCCTCCGGCTCAGCCCGCAAGCCTGCGCTGAGATGCCGAGTGGATTCAGCGACGGCCCGCCCGAGGAGGAGCCGCTCGAGCGGGCCGCTTTAGCCTTGCGGCCGCCTTGCCTCAAGCCGCCTGCTCGGCCTTGAGCGAGGCCATGTCGATGGAGAAGCGGTACTTCACGTCGGACTTCAGCAGCCGCTCGTAGGCTTCGTTGACCTTCTGGATCGGGAATGACCTCGACGTCGGCGGTGATGGCGTGCTTGCCGCAGAAGTCGAGCATCTCCTGGGTCTCGGCGATGCCGCCGATGTTTGAGCCGGCGAGGCTGCGCCGGCCCATGATCAGGCCGAAGGCCGCGACCGGCCAGCGGCTTCGCCGGAGCGCCGACCAGGGTGATGGTGCCGTCGCGGCCGAGGAGGCTGGAGGTAGGCGTTGATGTCGTGGTCGGCCGAGACAGCGTCGAGGATGAAGTCGAAGCTGCCGGCGTGCTTCTGCATCTCGTCGGCGTTGCTGCGACAGCACCACCTCGTGGGCGCCGAGGCGGAGCGCGTCCTCGCGTCTTGCCGGGCGAGGTGGTGAAGACGACGACGTGGGCGCCGAAGGCGCGGGCGAACTTCACGCCCATGTGGCCGAGGCCGCCCGAGCCCGACGACGCCGACCTTCTTGCCCGGGCCCGACGCCCCAGTGGCGCATCGGCGAGTACGTGGTGATCCCGGCGCAGAGCAGCGGCGCCGTGCCCGGCGAGGTCGAGGTTCGACGGGCACGCGCAGGACGAAGTGCTCGTCGACGACGATGCTCTCGGAGTAGCCGCCGTAGGTGACGCCGCCGAGGTGCTTGTCCGGCGAGTTGTAGGTGAGCGTCATGTTCGGGCAGAACTGCTCATAGCCGTCGCTGGCAGTTGGGGCAGGTGCCGTCCGAATCGACCAGGCAGCCGACGGCCGCGAGGTCGCCCGGCTTGAACTTGGTGACCGCCGAGCCGACCGCGGTGACGCGGCCGACGATCTCGTGTCCCGGCACGATCGGGTAGACGGTCGGCATCACCTCGCTCCACTCGTTGCGGACCATGTGCAGGTCGGAGTGGCAGACGCCGCAGAAGAGGATCTCGATCTGGACGTCGTGCTCGGTCGGCATCCCGCCGGGTAATCGTGTGCGGGCCGAGCGGCGACGTTGCGCTGGTTGCGGCGTAGGCTTTGGCGTTACTGGCGTTCTGCATGACTTCATCCACCTCCTGCCGTCTGGGCCACCGTCCCGCTGCTGCACATTGCGCCGCCGGTGGACGCGAGCCGCCAGCTTGGCAAGCAACCCGCCCAGGCGCAAGGAAGAGCGTCCGGTTGATGGTCCGCGGCGCCTTCGAGGTGAGGCGGCGGGAGGCCGATGTCCCTCGTTCCGCCGCCCGTGCGCATTCACCTTTCCTTGGTGCCTCTCGGTTTACAAGGCTGAGAAGGAGCGTCCGCGTCCACTCCGCGGAGGTCGAGCTTGGGGATACTGGGTGCCATCATGGTCGAACGTGGCGCCTGCCGTTGGCGCCGCGCGTTTGGGAGCGAGGTTGAGGTCGCATGGGGCAGGTGAGGCCAGAGCTGGCTGGCGCGATAAGTGTCCGAAAGGCGGTGCCGGCTAACTCCAGGGACATCTGGACGTGGCGTAACGACGCGTGCACGCGCGCCATGTCCATATGCCCGCAGGAGCTCGCCTGGGAGGCGCACGCGGAGTGGTTCCGGACGGCGCTCGAAGACCGCAACCGCTATCTGTACGTCGGCCGCCTGTACGTCGGCCGCCTGTACGTCGGCCGCTTGAACGACCACCCGCAGAAAATCGGCGTCTGCAGGTTCGACGTTGATCCCGGACAGGCCCTGGCCAGCGCGTCGATCAATCTCAACCCGGCCATGCGAGGCCTGAACCTCTCTCCGCGCCTGCTCGCTGCTGGCATTCGCCTCTTCCTCGCCGAGCGGCACGTCGACCTCGCCGCGACGATCAAGAAGCAGAACGCGCCGCAGCATCCGCTGCTTTACCAGATGCGGCTTCATCCTCCATGACGAGGACGCCGGGTACGGCTACTACCGGCTCCCGGCGCACCGCTGACGTAAATCTCGAACGGCAAGGCAACCTCGCGGCGCTGGCTCTGCGTCGCCAGCAACCCCGGGCCGTTGTGCCGCCCGCCTCTGGAGTCGCCCCTTCCCCGGGTTATCTTCGGCTTGTCGCGACGGCCCTTGCGCCGAAGTAACGTGCCGGAGCAAGACAGGAGACGGGCGATGAAGACGCGGACGCTGGGCAGGAACGGCCTCGAGGTTTCGGCCATCGGCTTCGGCTGCATGGGGCTGAACTTCGGCTACGCCAGCACGGTGAGCAAGGACGAGGGCGTCGCGCTGATCCGCGCCGCGTTCGAGCGCGGCGTCACCTTCTTCGACACGGCCGAGGTCTACGGCCCCTTCACCAACGAGGAGATGGTCGGCGAGGCGCTGCAGCCCGTTCCGCGACCAGGTGGTCATCGCCACCAAGTTCGGCTTCCACATCGAAGGCGGCAAGCAGCAGCGGGCTCGACAGCCGGCCCGAGCACATCCGCGAGGTGTGCGACGCGTCGCTGAAGCGCCTGCGGCATCGACGCGATCGACCTCCTCTACCAGCACCGCGTCGATCCGAACGTGCCGATCGAGGACGTTGCCGGGGCGGTGAGGGACCTGATCGCCGAGGGCAAGGTGAAGCATTTCGGCCTGTCCGAGCCGGGCGCGCGAGACCGTGCGCCGCGCGCACGCGGTGCAGCCGGTGACGGCGGTGCAGAACGAGTACTCGCTCTGGACGCGCGGGCCGGAGACCAACGGCATCCTGGAGGCGTGCGAGGAGCTCGGCATCGGCTTCGTGCCCTACAGCCCGCTGGGCAAGGGCTTCCTGACCGGGGCGATGGACAAGGACACGAAGCTTGACGAGGGCGACTTCCGCGCGATCCTGCCGCGCTTTACGCCGGAAGCGATGGAGAAGAACCAGGCCCTGGTCGACCTGCTCAAGCGCATCGCCGCCGAGAAGAAGGCGACGCCGGCGCAGATCGCGCTCGCCTGGCTGCTGGCGCAGAAGCCGTGGATCGTGCCGATCCCCGGCACCACGCAAGCTGCACCGGCTGGAGGAGAACCTCGGCGCCGCCGACGTCGAGCTCACGGCCGACGACCTCGCCCGGATCCAGGCGGCGCCTCGCCGAGATCCGCATCGAGGGCGAGCGCTACCCGCCGCAGCTCCTCGCCACCACCGGCCGCTAAGGCTGCCGGCGGGGGAGGGTGCTTAAGCGGGGCCCACCCGCGCCAGCGTCCGCACTGGTGCCTTGCGGTTCAGGGCTAAAGCAAGATGAACGTTAAGTTGATCAGAACGAAGACGACATCATTGCGAGGGGCGAATGCCGACGAAGCAATCCAGTGCCTTGATACTGGATCGCCACGCCGCTCCGCGGCTCGCGATGACGTCGGCGTGCGGGCAGGTGCATCAACAAGGTCACAGCTCGCTCTGATGCCGCCAGGGGTTAGCCAGCGCAACACCCATGGGTTCAAAATCACCCGCCTTTCGGTTCACGACGTCATGCCGTGGACCAAGGCGGTCGTGGCAATGACAGCGTGGCGATCCGCACGGGGATCGGGAACGTGAAGCGCCGCCGAGCGGCGGGCGACGTCCACGTCCACTGGCAGAATTTGACCTTCAACTGGTTTCCAGACCTGGCCTTCGAGCCACGGCCGAAGCCGCGCGCCCTGCGCCCGGTCGCGTCGTTCGGCCCGGGGCACGCCCAGTTCCAGTTCCAGAATGCTGGCCCTTAGCCGAGGAACCGGATCAGGGACGCTTCGCTGATGGCGCATCTGCCAACGCCGGCGACCACAGACGCAGCTACGCTGCTACACCACGCCCAGGGCGCGCCACTTCGCGCTGCCACGCAGCATGACGATGGGATCATCGTTCAAGCGGGCGGTTTCCAGGGTCGTGTAGCGGGCGCGCTGGACCGCCCATTCGTCGTTCTGCTCGACCAGCAGCGCGCCGACGAGGCGGGTGATGGCGTCCTCGTTGGGGAAGATGCCGACGACCTCGGTACGGCGTTAATCTCGCCGTTCAGGCGTTCCATTGGCCGAGTGGATCTTCGCGCGGTGGTCCTTCGGGAAGCTCATGAAGGTCAGGACCGTCGAGTAAGGCGCGCTTGGTGAGCTGCGGCCGCGCCCTGACCAACCAGGCGCCGACGACTGTCTGGGGGCGAGGGGATCACCGGGCCGCTGAACGAACATAGCGCCGCGGACATAAAGTTCCGCTTGGTGGGCGCTCAAAGAAACGGACCTGTGGTCTCGCCCAAGAGATCCACCTCACTTATCGACAGCCCGCCTCCCCAATCCCTCACGCGAGCATCCCCGATTGCTCCGCCGTAAGCCCTCAATCAAACGCAGACACCCCCAATTCCTTACGAACTTTTCCCCGATTCCTCGCGGGAGCGACCCGAACGGCGCACTGCCGCGCTGCTCGGTTGCTATCTCCGCTGCGGCGCTTCGGTGTTGAAGCGGCCGATGTTGCCCAGGAACTGTTCGACCATGGTCAGGTCGCTGCCGTGGGCCGGTGTCTCGCGCTCGACGACCTCGATCTTGTTCTCCTCGTCGACGCTCGATTTCTCCACCGCGGTGACCATGCCGCTGTCGTCGAAGGAGACCACCACGGTCTCGCGTTCGAGCAGCTCAGGCTTGAAGAAGGCCAGGCTCTCGCGCCGGTCGCCGATGTAGTACCAGGCCTCGCCGTCGAGCACCGAGAGCGTCGACGGCGAACCAAGGATGGCGAGAACGTCGCGCTGACTGTGCTGGTGCGGGATGATCCGCACCAAGCGGTCGTCTTGGACGATGTCGCCGTGGGTGTTGACCTCCCCGGCGCAGCCGGCGAGCAGCCAGATCCCTGCGAGACCGGCGAGGGCAGGGATGCCTCGGCGCCGTCCGGAGGAACGTCGGGCTGCGCCAGCGCCGGAGCGGCGGGCGGCGAAACAGGGCTGGACGACGCTCATTCTACCCCCACATTGGCCAACGACACGACGCTCTGCAGTGCACGCAGGATCATGCATGGCAGATGCCACCAATGCAATATCATCGGTTCAACTCCGGCTGCTGGAGGCGTCCTTGGCCAGTGCGCAGAAGCGCTCGATAGAGGCAGCGGCGGCGAGGCTTTACACGCGCGTGGTCGAACAGGCGCGCCAGCCGCTGTTTTACCTGGACCTGGGCGTCCCCGACACGCCGGACGGCCGCTTCGACATGATCGCGCTCCACGCGGCCTTGCTGCTGCGTCGCCTGCGCCGCGACCGGGAGCGGACCGAGGCGGTGTCGCAGGCGGTCTTCGACCTGATGTTCGCCGACATGGACCAGAACCTGCGGGAGATGGGCGTGGGCGACCTTGCCGTCGGCAAACGCATCAAGGCCATGGCGCAAGGGTTCTACGGCCGGCTCGCCGCGTACGACGTCGGCATGGCCGCGCCCGGTGATGAGGTGCTGGCCGATGCGCTGGCCCGCAACGTCTATCGGCACCGGCCGCCGGGCGAGGGCGACGCGACCGGGCTTGCCGCCTACATGCGCCGGCAGGCCGCGAGGCTCGAGGCTCAGCCGGTCGAAGCGCTCATGGCCGGCGAGGTCGCGTTCGCTCCGCCGCAGGCCAGCGAGGAGACGCAGGCCCATGCAGCCCAGCGCTCGGCCTGAGTTCACCCGGCCGGTGCGAATCGACGATCTGCCGCCTTCCGGACGCAGCATCGCCGCCACCGCTGGTGAGAGCGAGCGCGAGGCCGTGGCCCGCCGCTTCCGCCTTGCCGCCATTGCCTGGCTGGAGGTCGCGGGCGAGGTCGTGGCGATCCGGGGCGGGACGGTCATCCAGCTTACCGCGCGGCTTTCCGCCGAGGTTACCCAGACCTGCGTCGTCACCCTGGCGCCACTGGAGCGGCGGATCGAGGCCGACTTCGTCCGCCTGTACGCCGTCCAGGCCCCGGGTGGGGCGAAGGCCGGCGAGGAGATCTTCTTTGACGAAGAGGACGAGGACATCGAGCCGCTCATCGGCAACCGGATCGATGCCGGCGAGGCGGCGGCTGAGCAGCTTGCGCTGGAGCTGGATCCCTACCCGCGGGCTGCCGGCGCGAGCCTGCCGCCGGCCGACGGGGTCGCCGCGCCTAAAGAAGAGGAGGCCGAGGCCGCGCGAAGCCGCCCCTTCGCCGATCTTGCCGGGCGCAGGCTGCGAAAGTGAGAGCAAGCGGCTTGCTGCCCTGGCGCACTTTGGCTAGGTAACCGGCAGAAGATGCGGTCGAACGGACGTCCGTTCCCGTCGACCCGTCGTTCCCGCGGCTGCCTGAAAGCGCTTGCGTTCTCCTAAGCTTTCGACGATAGCGGGCCAGGTGCGGGCCGGCAACGCCCCGGCTTTTGAACATTTGATGACGTCCTGGCGCGGCGGGCCTGCTAGAGGGCCGCCAAGGCAAACGTACTTGAAAGCAGAATGTCTCACGCCTCAGCTTATAGTGTAACGTTCTTTGTGCTTAATCTCGTCGCGGACGCGCGATGAAACCGACGGGGAACGTCCGACCTTTGGCCAAGCCCGTGACCCTATCCATAGACGCCATGGGGGGCGATCATGCGCCGGCGATGGTCATCGAGGGGCTAGATCTCGCGCTCGATGGTGTCACGAACGTGCGGGTGCTGCTGCACGGCCGGGCGGGAGTGCTGGAGCCTTTGCTGGCGAACTATCCGCGGCTGCGGCAGGTCGCCGAGATCCGCAACGCCAACGGCGTCGTCAGCAGCGGCGAACGCCCCTCCGCGGCGCTACGCGGAGCCAGCGATTCGAGCATGCGTCGGGCGATCGACGCAGTTGCCGCCGGCGAGGCCGACGGCGTCGTCTCCGCCGGAAACACCGGCGCGCTGATGGCGATGGCCAAGTTCGTCCTGAAGACGCTGCCGGGGGTCGACCGGCCGGCGATCGCCACCGTGTTTCCGACCATTCGCGGCCGCTCGGTGATGCTCGATCTCGGCGCCAACGTCGAGTGCACCGCGGAGAACCTGGTGCAGTTCGCGGTCATGGGCGAGGTGTTCGCGCGCAAGGTCCTGGGCCTGGAGCAGCCGTCCGTCGCCCTCCTCAACGTTGGCGAGGAACATCTGAAGGGAAACCAGGCGGTGAAGAAGGCGGCAGAGGTGCTGCAGCACAGCGACCTCGCCATCCGCTTCCATGGCTTCGTCGAAGGCACCGATATCGGCGCCGGCACCGTCGACGTCATCGTCACCGACGGGTTCACCGGCAACATCGCGCTGAAGACGGCGGAGGGAACCTCGCGGCTCTTCACCCACGTCCTGAGCGAGGCGCTGGCCTCCGGCGGCTGGCGGACCAGGCTCGGGGCGCTGCTGGCCCGTCCGGCGCTGCGAGAGATGCGCCGGATGGTCGATCCGCGGAACTATGACGGCGCGATGTTCCTCGGGCTGAACGGCATCTGCGTCAAGAGCCACGGCGGCACGGATGCCCTCGGCTTTTCCAATGCCATCCGGGTGGCCGTCCGGCTGATCGCCGACCGGGTCAACCAGGGGATCAAGGACGACTTCCTCTATCTCGCCGGGCAGAGCCCCAGAGATCCGCGGATCGCAACCGGCTGATGACCGGAACCCGCTCCAGGATCCTCGGCTGCGGCTCGTACCTGCCTGCGCGGGTGCTCACCAATGACGAGCTCGCCGGCCAGATCGAGACCTCCGACGACTGGATCGTCACCCGCACCGGCATAAAGCGCCGCCACATCGCCGCCGACGGCGAGCTGACCTCGGACCTCGGCGCCGAGGCGGCGCGCCGCGCCCTGGCTCACGCCGGGATCACGGCGGAGAGTGTCGATCTCATCATCGTCGCCACATCCACCCCCGACGACACCTTCCCGGCGACCGCGACCCAGGTGCAGGCCAAGCTCGGCAGCACCACCGGCGCCGCCTTCGACGTCCAGGCGGTCTGCTCGGGGTTCGTCTTCGCCCTCGCCGTTGCCGACAATTTCATCCGGGCCGGGCAGGCGGAGACGGCGCTGGTCATCGGCGCCGAAACATATTCCCGCATCCTCGACTGGGAGGACCGTGGCACCTGCGTCCTCTTCGGCGATGGCGCCGGCGCGGTGGTGGTGACGCGGACCACGGAGGTGGCCGGCCCGGCCGCCAACGGCCAGCCGCCGGCGATCCTCTCGACCCACCTGCATTCCGACGGCCGCCACCGCGACATCCTTTACGTCGACGGCGGCCCCTCGCGCACCGGCACGGTCGGCAAGCTCCGGATGTCGGGGCGCGAGGTCTTCCGCCACGCCGTCTCCTGCTTGGCGCAGGTCGCCGACGAGGCCCTGGCCGCCAACGGCCTCGCCATCGCCGACGTCGACTGGCTGATCCCGCACCAAGCCAACAAGCGCATCCTCGAGGGCGTCGCGCGCAAGCTGTCCGTCCCCACCGAGCGGCTGATCTCCACCGTCGAGATCCATGCCAACACCTCCGCCGCCTCGATCCCGCTGGCCCTCGATGTCGCCGTTCGCGATGGCCGGATCAGCGCCGGCGACCTGATCTTGTTCGAGGCCATCGGCGGCGGCCTGACCTGGGGCGCGGCGCTGGTCCGCTGGTAATTGCCGGGCCCGCCCACGCGGTTTCAGGTCGTCTCTCCATCCCCTTGATATTGACCGGTTTCCTTCACCACTGTAGGGTTGCGACCAGGCGGCGGCGGAGGTAAGCGCAATGGCCGGGCGGACCATCACCAGGGCCGATCTCAGCGAGGCGGTCTATCAGGAGGTCGGGCTATCGCGGAGCGAATCGGCCGAGCTCCTGGAGTTGGTCCTGGGCGAGATCATCGAGGCGCTGGCCGAGGGCGACACCGTTAAACTGTCCTCCTTCGGGACGTTCTCCATCCGCCAGAAGGGCCAGCGCATCGGCCGCAATCCCAAGACCGGGGAGGAGGTGCCGATCCTTCCCCGCAAGGTCCTGGTCTTCCGCCCCTCGCAGGTGCTGAAGAACCGGATCAAGGAGAGCCGCCGTCCTGGGGGCGGGGCCGGCAGACGGGCCGGCGGCGGGGAATGAGCGTCGAGATGAGCGCCGCGGCCATTCCGGCGAAGGAGCCGGCGCCGTCCGCCGGGACCAAATCGCCAAGCGCATTTCGCACCATCACCGAAGTCGCGAGCGAGCTCGACCTGCCGCAGCACGTGCTGCGCTTCTGGGAGACCAAGTTTCCGCAGATCCGGCCGATGAAGCGGCGCGGCGGGCGGCGCTACTACCGGCCGGAGGACGTCGTCCTGCTCCGCGAGGTCCGCCGCCTGCTCTACGTCGAGGGCTACACCATCCGCGGCGTGCAGAAGCTCCTGCGCCAGCAGAGCCGCCGGGCTCTGGCCCAGCCGCCGGAGCCGCCCGAAGGCGAGGACGCAAGACGAGGCGGAGGCAAGGGGAGAGGGCGGGGGCGCTGGCGTTGCCGGGCAGCGCGGCGGAGCCGGCGGCCGCACCCGGGCTGGCGGACCTGGCGCCGGCAAGAGCGCTCGAGGCCGCGGCCGAGGCGGCGGCGCCGTCGCAGCCGCCGAAGTGGCGGCGCGACATGGAGATGTCCACCGTCTTGCGCCAGGAGCTCTACGCGCTGCTCTGCGAGCTGGAGGAGCTGCGCGCCCTGCTTCCGGACACGAGCCGGGAGCGGCCGGACGAGCCCGGCTCCTGATCCCCGACCGTGGCCTCGACCATGAACGGATCGCGAAGCCGCGGGCGTGTAGATGGCGAGTAGCGAGTAGGTCGGAATAGCCGAAGGCGTATTCCGACGGATGCATGGCAAAGTTCGGCGGGTCTGGCTTCGCCTTGATCCGCCCTTGCAGCAGCGGCTGCGCGGGCACCCGATGACCTTCTCTGTCTTTCTCTATCTTTGCCGCTCACCTGAGAGCTCGCCCCGAGCCGCCAGCGTTGCGCGGGTACCCGATGTCTCTATAGTGGCGGCGGTTCGGAGCGTGGCGCAGCTTGGTAGCGCACTAGACTGGGGGTCTAGGGGTCGCCGGTTCGAATCCGGCCGCTCCGACCATGCTCATCCGCAGCGCCGCGGGCGTCGTCCGCCCCCCGCAGTCGGGTGCAATCATCATGCCTGCCGCCTCGCCGCCCTCACCTTCCCGCTTTGCGGGCCCCTTCCTCTCCCGCTTTCGCGGGCGAGGAGAGACGTCGTGCCGACCGTCGCTCCCTGTACCCGTGCCCTGCAAGCGGAACGGGCGGAGCAGGAAGCGCTGCCGGATCGGCCCTCCCTCTCCCGCGCGCGGAACGGGGTGAGGGCGTCGATCCAGAATCGGGTCCAATAACGTGCTCAGGATCGCGTCGCTTGAGGGGACGGGCGTGGCGTGGACCAGGATGTGCTGGCGCGCATGGAGGCGATGCAGGAGGCGGTCACCCTGTTCCCGGTTGACGAGCCCTTCCTGGATGAGGCGCGGCGTCGTGCCGCAGAGGCAGCGGAGGCAATAGAGGCCGAATGACGACGCGGCGGTGTCTGGTCGCGGTGCTCCTGGCGCTTTTGGCGTTGCTGCTCCCCCGCGGCAGCTCTGCGCGCGGCGGAGGCGCCGGCGGTCGGCATCGAGGCGTTCTTCGGCACCTTCGAGGGCCGCGGCACCGGCTCGGCGGAACACCAGGCGACCGATCGCGACCTCAGCGTCACCATCGGGCCGGCGGACGACAAAGGCTTCGTCGTCGAGCTGGTCGACGGCCGTGCGCGGCGAGGGCGGCCAGACGGAGAAGCGCAAGGCCTACACCATCGCCTTCCAGCCGACCCAGCGCCCCGGGGTCTACAGCTCGGCGATGCGCGCCAACGTCTTCGGCGAGCGGGTGCCGATGGATCCGTTCAAGGGCGATCCGTTCGTCTGGGCCAGGCTCTCCGGCAAGACGCTCTCGGTCTATGCCCTGATCATCCTGGCCGACGGCGGCTACGACCTGCAGATCTACGACCGCACACTGACGCCCGACGGGCCTCGACCTGGTCTTCTCGCGCTGGGTCGACCGGCAGCAGGTCGGCGGGCTCACGGCGCACCTCGTGCGCAAGGGCGGTTGAACGTCGCTGCCTAACGTTTGCGCTACGACGGGCACTGCCTAAGCGTTGGGCGCATCTGCCTGCGCCCGAGCCATGTCCACTTGGGCGTCTTGTCGTGGCGGCGCCCGTCGCAGGGGCCATCATGGCCGAGCACGCGTCGGGCCGTGACGGGCGGGCGAGCGACGATCCCGCGGAATAGCACTCAGGCCCCGGCCCGGTTGGCACGCCGCTTGCTAGAGCAGACGCGGCAACCAGGGTGTTCCCCGCCCTCGCCCGTCAGGGCTGACGTGTTGCCCCCTCAGAGACCCGGAAGAACTTCCACGGGGCTCGCCTTACCGGCGAGCCCCGCTTTTCTACGCCGCCTGCCCGTCGCCTTCCGTCGCCGCCTTCCCAGCGTCGTGTTCGGCATGCGACATTGCCCGCGCATCCATGTAAGGAGTTCCCGCCATGGCCGAAGTGCTGGTCTACGTCACCGCCGCCTCGCGCGACCATGCCGTGCGGATCGGCCGGACTCTGGTCGAGGAGCGCCTGGCCGCCTGCGTCAACGTCCTGGGCCCGATCGCCTCCATCTACCGCTGGGAGGGCGAGATCTACGAGGAGGACGAGGTGGCCTTCCTGGTGAAGACGCGCGCCGAGCTGGTCACGGCGCTGAGCGAGCGGATCGAAGACCTGCACGACTACGAAACCCCCTGCGTCGTCGCCGTCGCCATCGCCGGCGGCAATCCGGAGTTCCTCGCCTGGATCGGCGAACAGTGCCTCGATCCAGCCGCTGTTCCAGAGGCGCCGGAGACCGAAGAGCCGGGGTCACAACGCGCTTAGGCGGACGGAAACTGCGGCCTGGGCGGCGATGCCCTCCCTGCGGCCGGTAAAGCCGAGGCCCTCGGTGGTCGTCGCCTTGATGCTGACGCGCGCTGCCTCCACGCCCAGCATCTCCGCCATGGCCGTCACCATGGCGGCGCGGTGAGGGCCGACCTTCGGCCGCTCGCAGATCAAGGTTACGTCGACGTTGACGATGACGCCGCCGGCGGCCTCGATGAGCGCCGCGGCATGGCGGACGAAGAGGTGCGAGGCGGCGCCGCCCCACGCAGGGTCCGTGGGCGGGAAGTGGCTGCCGATGTCGCCGGCGCCGATCGCCCCGAGCAGCGCGTCGGTCAGCGCGTGCAGGCCGACGTCGGCGTCGGAGTGGCCTTCCAGGCCATGGTCGTGGGGTACGGCGATCCCGCACAGCATGACCGCATCGCCGGGGCCGAAGCGGTGGACGTCGAAGCCGGTCCCGACGCGGGTTTCGGCTGAGCCCAGGCATCGCTCGGCACGGCGGAAATCCTCGGGCGTCGTCAGCTTCACGTTGTCCTCATCCCCCTCGACCAGAGCGACGGCCAGCCCGGCCGCCTCGGCAACGGCGGCGTCATCCGTGAGCGCCCGGCCGGCAAAGCGCCGGTGCGCGTCCAGGATGGCGCGGAAGCGGAAGCCTTGCGGCGTCTGCGCCCGCCACAGCCCCGCCCGGTCCACCGTGGCCAGGACGAGCGGTTCTCCCCGCGCACCCGTCTCCGCCCGCTTCAGCGTGTCGACGACCGGAAGCGCCGGAATGGCCGCCGGCACGTCCTCGAGCGCATCGAGCACCCGGGAGAGGACGGTGGCGCTCGCGAACGGCCGGGCGGCGTCGTGGATCAGGACGAACCGTGGATCGAGGCCCTCCAGGCTCTCCAGCCCCAGCCGCGCCGAGTCCTGCCGCGCCGCGCCGCCGAAAACGGGCGCAAGCAGGCCCAGGCCGCAGGCGGCGTCGCGGTACAAGTCCTCGTCGTCGGGATGGATGACGACGCGGACGCCGCCGATCCGCGGATGGGTGAGGAAGGCCTGCACGCACCGGCGCAACACCGGCAGGCCGGCGAGCGTGCGGTACTGCTTGGCCGTTCCGCCGCCGGCGCGAACGCCGCGGCCGCCGGCGACGATGAGGGCTACGGCGTCGGTCATCTGCTCTCGCGCACGATGGACTCAGGCCCGCCCAACCGGTTCACCGCCTCAATGCGGCGGCCTTGCTTAGGCCGACCGGGCGGGCGAAGGTGGGGGCCGCTGCGGCAACCGACGGCACCCTAGCCGACCATGGAAAATGTTCTACTGAATTGTTCGGCGCTGGCGACGCTGCTGCCGACGTCGCTGCAGGCCTTCCGCCGCAGCCCGGCGCGCGACGGCGTCTTCTGGGCGCTGCTCGCCGTCGCCACGGCCGGGCCCCTGGCATGGGCCGGCGCGCAGGCGCTCGGCGCCTGGCCAACAGGCTTCGCCGTCGCCTTATGGCTGACGGTGGCGGCGACGATGTGCCTCTACGGCGTGGCGGCGCTGGCCATGGACCATGCCTGGCGGCTGGCGCCGCTGGTCGCCGGCTACATGCTGATCCTCGGCTTCTTAGCGACCATCTGGGCCGGCGCGCCGGCGCATCATCTCGTCGCCGGAGCCGAGGAGGCCGGGTGGATCGGCGCCCACATCGCCACCGCGCTCGCCACCTATGGCGTGGTCACCATCGCCGCGATCGCCGCCTTCGCCACCTGGCTTCAGGACCGGGCGCTGAAGCGGAAGCAGCCGTCGAAGGTCAGCCGCTTCCTGCCGTCGGTGCGCGACTGCGAGCGGCTGCTCGTCCGGCTGCTGATCATCGGCGAGGTCATCCTCGGCCTCGGGCTGGCTACCGGGATGGCGCTTCAGTACCGCGAGACCGGCGCCCTCCTGGTCCTCAACCACAAAACCATCCTCACCATCGCCGCGTTCGTGGTTCTGGCCGGCCTGCTCGCCGCCTACGGCCTCGGCGGCGTGCGCGGCAAGCGCGCCGCCCGCATCGTGCTCCTCGGCTACCTGCTGCTGACCCTGGGCTATCCTGGCGTCAAGTTCGTCACCGACGTGCTGATGGCCTGAGCAACACCTGCCTGCCTATCGCGCGGGCAGGCCCTTGCAAAAGGGCGCGCATGCCTATTTAATCGGCAGCCATCGTCGGTCCCTACTGCAACGCCTTGAGCCAGCCCATGTCCACGCGACGCGGCTCTATGCCGTGGCCGGCGATGCGGCGCGAGGCGCGCCCAGCAAAAAACGACCTCGACCGTGCCGGACGTGCACAAGGCCGGGGCGAAACGAAGTCTAAATGTGAGCGGGAACCATGAACAAGCACGTGTTGAAGTTCAAGCGGGCGACGCCGGGCATGGAGGTGAGTGCGGATGCTGTGCTGAATGCGCTGCCGTCCGTCATCCTGGTGGTCGCCGCCGATCTGTCCATCCTCCATGTCAACAACGCCGCCGAGCAGTTCTTCCAGAGCAGCGCTCAGCACCTGCAGAAAGCGCGCCTCGACGCGCTGCTGCCGGCCGACAGCCCGCTGTTCTCGCTGATCCGCCAGGTGCGGGCGACGGGCAGCACCGTTGCCGAGTACCACGTCACCCTGTCCAGCCCGCGCGTCGGTCATCACGTGGTCAACGTCCAGGCGGCACCCGTTCCGGAACTGCCGGACGCGGTCGTCATCTCCTTCCAGGAGCGCTCGGTCGCGGCGAAGATCGACCATCAGCTCACCCACCGCGGCGCCGCCCGGTCCATCAGCGCCATGGCGGCGATGCTGGCGCACGAGGTGAAGAACCCGCTCGCCGGCATCCGCGGCGCGGCGCAGCTCCTGGAGCAGGGTGTGCGCGACGAGGATCAGCCGCTGACCCGGCTGATCCGCGAGGAGACCGACCGGGTCTGCGCCATCGTCAACCGCATGGAGGCGTTCTCGGCGAGCGGCCCCCTGGAGCGCTCGGCGGTCAACATCCACGAGGTCCTGGGCCGGGTACGGGCCTTGGCCGAGAACAGCTTCGGCCGGCATGTGCGTTTCATCGATCACTACGACCCGTCGCTGCCACCAGTGTTCGGAAACAAGGACCAGCTCATCCAGGTTTTCCTGAACCTGGTGAAGAACGCCGCCGAGGCGGCGCCGGCCGCCGACGGGGAGGTGACAATTACCACCGCCTACTGGCACGGCGTTCGCTTCGCAGTTGCCGGGAGCCAGTCACGGGTAGAACTGCCGCTCATGATCAGCGTTCAGGACAATGGATTGGGCATCCCGGAAGACCTGAAGCCTCACCTCTTCGAGCCATTCGTGACCTCGAAGCCGAAGGGCAGCGGGCTTGGGCTGGCGCTGGTCGCGAAAATCATTGGCGACCACGGCGGGGTGATCGAGTTCGAAAGCGAGCCGCGCCGGACGTCATTCAGGGTCATGCTGCCGATGTACCCTGACAGGGATAACTGATGTCCAATTACACCGTGCTCGTCGCCGACGATGACGCTGCCATCCGGACCGTGCTGAACCAGGCCCTTGAGCGCTCCGGCTTCTCCGTGCGGGTCACCGGCAACGCCTCTACCCTGTGGCGGTGGGTGAGCGACGGGCAGGGTGACGTCGTCATTACCGACGTGGTCATGCCGGACGAGAACGGTCTCGACCTAATCCCGCGGATCCGCAAGATTCGCCCGGAACTCAGGGTCATCGTCATGAGCGCCCAGAGCACGCTGATGACGGCGCTGAAGGCAACCGAGCGCGGCGCCTTCGAGTATCTGCCGAAGCCCTTCGACCTCAACGAGCTGATCAGCGTCGTCCGCCGAGCGCTGGAGACGCCACGGCCGCCGCCGCCGGTGGACGGCGAGGCTGCGCCCAGCGATGAGGGCCTGCCGCTGATCGGCCGCTCGCCGGCGATGCAGGACATCTACCGCACCCTGGCGCGGCTGATGGGCACCGACCTGACAGTGCTGATCAACGGCGAATTGGGAACCGGCAAGGAACTGGTCGCCCGCGCGCTGCACGACTACGGCAAGCGCCGCAACGGCCCGTTCGTCGCCATCAACATGGCGGCCATCCCGCGCGAGCTGATCGAGAGCGAGCTCTTTGGCCACGAGAAGGGCGCGTTCACCGGCGCCACCCACCGCAGCGCCGGCCGCTTCGAGCAGGCCGAGGGCGGGACCCTGTTCCTCGACGAGATCGGCGACATGCCGGCGGAGGCGCAAACCCGGCTGTTACGCGTGCTGCAGGAGGGCGAGTATACGACCGTCGGCGGCCGCACCCCGATCCGGGCGAACGTCCGCATCGTTGCCGCCACGCACCACGACCTGCGCGGGCTCATCCGCCAGGGGCTGTTCCGCGAGGACCTCTACTTCCGCCTCAACGTCGTGCCGATCCGCCTGCCGCCGCTGCGCGAGCGCACCGGCGACCTCCCCGAGCTCGTGCGTCACTTCATGTCGCGGGCCAGCGCCGAGGGGTTGTCGCCGAAGACGCTGGAGACGGTGGCGATGGAGCGGCTCAAGGCCCATCGCTGGCCCGGCAACGTGCGCGAACTGGAGAATCTCGTTCGCCGCCTAACCGCGCTATACTCCGACGAGGTGATCGGCGTCGGCGTCATTGAGGCCGAGCTGGCCGATGCCTCGCCGGCGGCGTCGGAACCGGAGGGAGACGGTCTCGGGCACTCCATGGAACGGCATCTGCGCTCGTACTTCCTGGCTCACGGCGACGGGCTGCCGGCGCCGGGCCTGTTCGACCGGGTCATCCGCGAGGTCGAGCGGCCGCTGATCGCACTGACGCTGGAGGCGACGCGGGGCAATCAGATCCGCGCGGCGGAGGTTCTCGGGCTGAACCGCAACACCCTGCGCAAGAAGATCCGCGATCTGAGCATCCCCGTCATCCGCGGTGGTGGCCGTTGAACCTGCCGGCGTCCTGGTGGTCCTATCTAGATCGCTTCGGCAAGTGGTCGCGGCGGGTCGACCTGGAGCGGAAGCTCGCGTTCGGCCTGACGCTCGCGGCGGTGCTCTCCGGCATCGCCACCGTTGCCTCGTGGACCGGCGCCAAGGAATTTGGCCCGGACCCCGACACCGTCCTCGGCCTCCTGATCCTCGACACGATCCTGTTGCTGGCACTTGGGGCGCTGGTCGCGCGCCAGCTCGTCCGGCTGTGGACGGAGCGGCGCCGGGGGCTGGCCGGCTCCGGGCTGCACGTGCGCCTGGTCTTGATGTTCAGCCTGGTGGCGGTCACCCCGGCAATCCTGGTCGCGGTGTTCTCGGCGCTGTTTTTGAACTTCGGCATCCAGGCCTGGTTCAGCGAGCGGGTTCGCACCGCAATTGAGGCCTCGAATGCGGTCGCCCAGGCCTATTTGGAGGAGCACCGGCAGAGCATCCGGGCGGAGGCCTTCGCCATGGCCAACGACCTCAACCGCGAGGCGCCGTCGCTGATGCGCGACCTCAACGCGTTCGACGAGCGCCTCGACCTCGAAGCGCAGATGCGCTCGCTGTCGGAAGCCATGGTCGTGGACGGAAGCGGCAGGGTGGTCGCCACCTCGCCGCTCAGCCTGACGCTGGAGCTGGAGCTCGTTCCTTGGGCCGCCATCGAGCAGGCCAACCTCGGCCAGGTCGCGGTGCTGACCAACGAGGACGAGCGCGTCCGCGCCGTCGTCAAGCTCAACCGCTTCATCGACACCTATCTCGTCGTCGGCCGGTTCATCGATCCGGCGGTGCTGCAACACATCTCCCAGACGGAGGTGGCGGTCGCCCAGTACCGCCGGCTGGAGGCCCGCCGCGAGGGCATCCTCATCACCTTCGTGCTGATCTTCGTCGTCGTCGCCCTGCTGCTGCTGCTTGCGGCCGTCTGGATCGGGCTCACGCTCGCCACCCAGATCACCCGGCCGATCAGCACGCTGATCACCGCCGCCGAGCGGGTGCGCAAGGGCGACCTCTCCGTGCGAGTCGAGACCGAGGCGGCGACCGTCGACGAGATCGGCACCTTGAGCCGCGCCTTCAACCGCATGACCAGCCAGTTGCAGACGCAGCAGGAGGGGCTGGTCATGGCCAACCAGGTACTGGACGAGCGCCGCCGCTTCACCGAAGCAGTGCTGACGGGAGTTTCGGCGGGCGTTATCGGCCTCGACGGCGAGGGCGTGATCGAGCTGCCCAACCGCTCCGCCCTGGAGCTCCTCGGCATCACCCTGGACAGCGCCATCGGCCGGCCGCTGGTGGACGTCGCGCCGGAAATGGGCGAGCTGATGGCCGAGGCGATGAACCGGCCGGAGCGCCAGGCCGAGGCAGAGGTGAAGCTCCTGCGCGGGGAGCGAGCCTGCACCTTCATCGCCCGGATCGTGGCGGAGCGTTCGAGCGGCGCGACCACCGGCTACGTGCTGACCTTCGACGACATCTCCGCCCTGGTCGCCGCCGAGCGGAAGGCGGCCTGGGCCGACGTCGCCCGCAGGATCGCACACGAGATCAAGAACCCGCTGACGCCGATCCAACTGGCCTCGGAGCGCCTGAAGCGCAAGTATCTGAAGGAGATCCGCTCCGACCCGGCAACCTTCGCCGCCTGCACCGACACCATTTCCAGGCAGGTCGCGGACATCGGGCGGATGGTGGACGAGTTCTCGGCGTTCTCGCGCATGCCGCGGCCAGAGATGAAGATGGAGAGCCTCAACGAGCTCGTGCGCCAGGTCGGCTTCCTCGAGCGCAACCGCAACCCGGAGATCCGGATCGAGCTCGACATCCCGGCCCACGACGTCGTCTTGCGCTGCGACGGTCGGCAGGTTTCCCAGGCGCTGAGCAACCTGATCAAGAACGCGACCGAGGCCGTGGCCGCACGCAAGGCGGAGGCGGACGAGACCCTGCCTCCCGGCCTCATCCGGGTGGCGCTCATGAGCGAAGCGCCGGACGACAAGCCCCGGCGCATCAGCATTGTCGTCGAAGACAACGGCTGCGGGCTGCCCGCCGACCAGCGCGACCGGCTGACCGAGCCCTATGTCACCACCCACGCCAAGGGCACCGGGCTCGGCCTTGCCATCGTCAAAAAGATCATGGAAGACCATGGCGCAGAGTTGCATCTCGCCGATCGAAAAGGTGGCGGAGCGCGCGTGTCCATGATTTTCTATGCCGTTCGCCCTGCCGTTATGACCGGCGCCGGCGCCGAGCCGGTGGTGCAGGGCGAGCCGGCGTCCGTGAAGTCCACCACTGATCTTGCGGCCAATGTCTAGTTCTCCGCAAACCATGGCCGATGACGTGCTCATCGTCGACGACGAGGCCGATATCCGGGCGCTGGTCGCCGGCATCCTCGGCGACGAGGGCTACCAGACGCGCGAAGCCGGCGACAGCGATGCGACGCTTGCTGCCATCACCGCCCGCCGGCCGTCGCTCGTGCTGCTCGACATCTGGCTGCAGGGCAGCCGCCTCGACGGGATGGCCCTGCTCAAGCAACTCAAGGGCGATGACCCCGGCCTGCCGATCGTGATCATGAGCGGCCACGGCACCATCGAGACCGCCGTCCAGGCGATCAAGTTCGGCGCCTACGACTTCATCGAGAAGCCGTTCAAGGCAGATCGGATGATGCTGGTCGTCCGCCGCGCCATCGAGGCGGCGCAGCTCCGCCGCGAGAACGAGGAGTTGCGGCTGCGAGCCGAGGCCCAGCCGCAGTTGATCGGCAGCTCGCCGGTGGTGCATCAGCTCCGCCAGGCCATTGAGCGGGTAGCCCCTACCAACAGCCGGGTGCTGATCACCGGCCCCGCCGGCAGCGGCAAGGAGGTGGTCGCCCGGTTGATCCACCTTCGTTCGCGCCGCGCCCAGGGCCCGTTCGTCGTGCTCAACTGCGCCTCGATGGCGCCGGAGCGCATGGAGGTCGAGCTGTTCGGGGTGGAGGGTCCGATCGCCGACGGCGACCAGCCCCCGCGCCGCGTCGGCACCTTCGAGGCGGCGCACAACGGCACCCTGTTTCTCGACGAGGTCGCCGACATGCCGCTGGAGACCCAGGGCAAGATCGTCCGCGTCCTCCAGGAGCAGGTGTTCACCCGGGTCAATGGCCGCACCCGGGTCGAGGTCAACGTCCGCGTCGTCGCCTCAACCACCCGCAACCTCACCGAGGAGATCCGCGCCGGGCGGTTCCGGGAGGACTTGTTCTACCGCCTCAGCGTAGTCCCGGTGCGCGTGCCGGCGCTCAAGGAGCGGCGCGAGGACATCCCGCTGCTTGCCCGCCATTTCATGAACCGGGCGGCGGAAGCGTCGGGCCAGAAGCCGCGGGTCATCAGCGAGGACGCCATGGCGGCGCTGCAGACCTTCGACTGGCCCGGCAACGTCCGCGAGCTCAGAAACATCATCGAGCGGCTGTTGATCATGGCGCCTGGCGCCGTCGGCGATCCCATCCGCGCCGACATGCTGCCGATCGAGTTCGACGGCAGCTTCTCCCCCAGCCGCAAGTCCAACCGCAACGCCGAGATCATGGGCCTGCCGCTGCGCGACGCCCGCGAGATCTTCGAGCGCGAGTATCTGCTGGCCCAGGTGACCCGCTTTGGCGGCAACATCTCGCGCACCGCCGCCTTCATCGGCATGGAGCGCTCGGCGCTGCACCGCAAGCTCAAGGCTCTCGGCATCCAGCCCGAGGAGAAGATCCGCGTCGGCGGCGAATGACGGCCGGCCCGACGGCGGCATAACAACCCAAGAGAGCCCCACTGATGCGGATCATCGTCTGCGGCGCCGGCCAGGTCGGCTTCAACATCGCCCGCCAGTTGGCCCGCGAGGGCAATGACGTCACCGTCATCGACACCTCGCCGGAGTTGATCCGCCGGATCAACGACAACCTCGACGCCCAAGGCGTGGTCGGTCACGCCTCCAGGCCCGACGTGCTCGAGCGGGCCGGCACCGGCGACGCCGACATGATCATCGCCGTCACGCTCGGCGACGAGACCAACATGGTCGCCTGCCAGATCGCCCATTCGCTGTTCGAGGTGCCGGTGAAGATCGCCCGGATCCGCGAGCAGAGCTACCTCGATCCGGCCTGGGCGAACCTGTTCTCCCGCGAGCATCTGCCCATCGACGTCATCATCTCGCCGGAGGTGGAGGTCGCCAAGGCGATCGCCAGGCGGCTGAAGGTGCCCGGCGCCTTCGAGATGATCCCGCTGGCCGACGACAAGGTCAGGCTGCTCGGTGTCCGCTGCGAGGAGGATTGCCCGCTCCTCAACACCCCGATCAAGCAGCTCACCCAGCTCTTCCCGGACCTCAACATCGTCATCGTCGCGCTCTTGCGTCAGGGCCAGACGATCCGGCTCACCGGCGACGACGAGATGCTGGTCGACGACGACGTCTACTTCGTCGTCGAGACGGCGCAGGTGGCCAGGGCCATGACCGCCTTCGGCCACGAGGAGCCGGAGGCCCGCCGCCTGCTCATCTGCGGCGGCGGCAACATCGCCCTGCTGCTGGCCCAGGAGATCGAGCGCGAATACCCCTGGGTCAACGCCAAGATCATCGAGGCCGATGCCGAGCGCGCCGCCGAGGTGGCGAGCCTGCTCGGCAACACCGTCGTCCTGCACGGCGACGTGCTCGACCCGGAGATCCTGGAGGAGGCGGGCGTTTCGGCCATCGACACGGTGGTGGCCGTCACCAACAACGACGAGACCAACATCCTCTCCTCGCTGCTCTCCAAGCGCCACGGCGCCCGCCGGGCGATCACGCTCTTGAACAAGAGCACCTACGAGCCGCTGATGACGACACTCGGCATCGACGTCATCGTCAGCCCGCGCAACATCACCGCCTCCAGCATCCTCCAGCACGTCCGCCGCGGCCGGATCTACTCCGTCCATACGCTGCGGGAGGGCTTCGGCGAACTCATCGAGGCCGAGGCGCTGGAAACGTCAACCCTGGTCGGCACACCGCTGAAGGAGGTCAAGCTGCCGCCCGGGGTGATGATCGGCGGCATCGTCCGCAAAGGCCAGGTGGTTAGCCCGCGCGGCAACACCGTCATCCAGAACAAGGACCGGGTGGTCCTGTTCGCCACCTCCGACGCGGTGCGAAAGGTCGAAAAGCTGTTCTCCGTCCGCCTCGAGTACTTCTAGGAGCCGTCTTGATCCTCCCCCAGCTCGCTGCTGTTGCGCCGGCCTCATGGGTGGCCGGGATAAGTCCGGCCACGACGGCCTTGCAGGCGAGACATACAAACCGGCGTCATGGCCGGGCGCCGTCCCGGCCATCTACGAAACATCGGCAGCGGCCGGCACGCTGTCGTGTCCGATCATCCCGGCCGGCCGGCGTGCGAGGCGAAGCCATGGGTAGGATCGCCTACGCCGGCGGCCGCTACGTTCCCCATGCCAAGGCGCACGTGCATGTCGAGGACCGCGGCTACCAGTTTGCCGACGCCGTCTACGAGGTGATCGCAATCCACCATGGCCGGCTCATCGACGAGGCCGAGCACCTGGAGCGGCTCGACCGCTCCCTTCGCGAGCTCGCCATCGCCTGGCCGCTCAGCCCCGGCGCGCTGCGCTTCAAGATCCGCGAACTGATCCGCCGCAACAAGATCACCGCGCGCGGCATGGTCTATCTCCAGATCAGCCGCGGCGTCGCCCCCCGCAACCACGTCTTCCCGAAGGACTGCGCCCCGGTCCTGGTGATGACCGCGAAGAACGCTGCCGCCCTTCGAGTACGCCGAGGCCGGCCGCGGCGTCCGGGTGATCACCGCCCCGGATGAGCGCTGGCGCCGCTGCGACATCAAGTCCGTGTCCCTGCTGGCCAACGTCCTGGCTCGGCAGCGGGCGAGCGAGGCCGGGGCCTTCGAGGCCTGGCTGGTGGACGACGCCGGGCTGGTGACCGAGGGCACGGCGTCGAACGCCTGGATCGTCACCGCCGACGGCCTGCTTCTGACCCACGACGCCAGCCACGCCATCCTCAACGGCATCACCCGCCGGGCGGTGCTGCGCATCGCTGGCGAGCATGGCGTCGTGCTGCGCGAGGGGCCGTTCAGCGTCGCCGAGGCGACGTCGGCCGCCGAGGCATTCCTGACCAGCACCACCTCGCTGATCAAGCCGGTCACGCGCATCGACGATGCTGTTATCGGCGACGGGCGCTTGGGTCCGCTCACCGCCCGGCTGCTCGACTTCTACGCGGAACACGTCGGCGAGCGGGGCGGCGAGCGGGGGGCGAGGCCGCCGCCGGCGGTAGCGGTCGCCCGGCGTGACCGCCACCGACTGACTGCAACCGGCCAGGCGGGCACGCTCGCGCCGCCGCAGGCGGTGCTGTTCGACTGGGACAACACCCTGATCGACAGCTGGGCGGCGATCCAGGACGCGCAGAACTACACGCTCGCCTATTTCGGGCTGAAGCCTTGGACGCTGGACGAGGTCCGCGCCCGTGTGCGCGGCTCGATGCGCGACACCTTTCCGGCGATGTTCGGCGAGCGCTGGCGTGAGGCCGGGGAGGTGTTCTACGCCCGCTTCACCGAGCACCACCTGGATGCGCTGAAGCCGCTGCCCGGAGCGGAGGAGATGCTGCGGTCGCTGCAGGAAAGCGGCGTCTACCTCGGCGTCGTCAGCAACAAGAAGGGCGACTACCTCCGCGCCGAGGCAGCAAGGCTCGGCTGGCAGGGATACTTCGGCAGCATCGTCGGCGCGTTCGATGCGGCCCGGGACAAGCCGGCGACCGATCCGGTGCTACCTCGCCCTGGCCGGCAGCGGCATCGCCTGCCACTCAGTCTGGTTCGCCGGCGATACCGACATCGACCTCGAGTGCGCCCGCAACGCCGGCTGCCTGCCGGTGCTGGTCAGGGACGCGCCGCCGGCGCCGGGCGAGTTCGCCGACCATCCCCCGGCCGCTCCATGTTCCCGATTGCACGGCGCTTTTAAACTTCGTGCGGAGCCTGTAAGCTGTTGGCATCAAGCAAGATCCAGCAGCCTGCGGCGGGTTCGGGGGAACCGCGCGCGGCAATATGGCGTTTCTCGAAAGCCTTGAGCGGCGAGAGCGACGTACTCATTTGTTTATCCAGCAACAGCGGCGAACAACGAAAAGAGGGGTAGGCCTATGTCCTCGGAAAAATCACAAAATGTCCAGGACGTGTTCCTCAACCACATCCGCAAGAACAAGACGCCCGTCACCATATTCCTGGTCAATGGCGTCAAGCTTCAGGGGATCGTGACTTGGTTCGACCAGTTCTCTGTGCTTCTGCGCCGCGACGGTCATACGCAGCTCGTCTACAAGCACGCCATTTCCACCGTCATGCCTTCGGTGCAAATCCAGCTCTTCGAGCCGGACAAGGAGGCGACCACGGCGTGAGCCGCCCCAGTTCAGCCCGATGACGAGGGACGGTGGCTAGGGATCACCGCCCTCGGGGCAAAGCCGACAGCTGCATCGTCATCCATCCCGCTCTGAAGTCGGAGGCCGGGCGAGCGCGTCCGCCGGAGGCGAGGCTCGCCGAGGCGGTGGGCCTGGCCGAGGCCATCGGCCTGGAGGTGACGGCTGCCGAAGTTGTCAGCCTGTCGTCCGTCCGCCCGGGCACGTTGCTCGGCACCGGCACGGTGGAGCGGTTCGCCGAGCTCATCGAGGAGCAGAGCGAGGACAGCGGCGGCCAGACCCCGGTCGTGGTCCTGGACGCCGCGCTCTCGCCGGTCCAGCAGCGCAACCTGGAGAGGGCGTGGAAGGCGAAGGTCGTCGACCGCACCGGGCTGATCCTCGAGATCTTCGGCGCCCGGGCGCGGACCGCCGAGGGCCGGCTGCAGGTGGAGCTGGCGGCGCTGATCTACCAGCGCAGCCGCTTGGTGCGCAGCTGGACCCACCTCGAGCGGCAGCGCGGCGGCTTCGGCTTCATGGGCGGCCCGGGCGAGGCGCAGATCGAGACCGACCGCCGGCTGATCGGCGAGCGGATCACCCGCATCCGCCAGCAGCTCAAGTCGGTCCGGCGGACCCGGGCGCTGCACCGCCAGGCGAGGCGGCGGGTGCCGTACCCGGTGGTCGCGCTGGTCGGCTACACCAACGCCGGGAAGTCGACGCTCTTCAACCGGCTCACCCGCGCCGAGGTCGTGGCCCAGGACCAGCTCTTCGCGACGCTGGATCCGACCATGCGGGCGCTGGCCTTGCCGTCGGGGCGGACGGCGATCCTGTCCGACACCGTCGGTTTCATCTCCGATCTGCCGCATGAGCTGGTCGAGGCCTTCCGCGCCACCCTGGAAGAGGTGGTCGAGGCCGACGCCGTCGTTCATGTCCGCGACATCGCCCATCCGGAGAGCGAGGAGCAGAAGGAGGACGTCCACGGTGTGCTGCGCAGCATGGGCCTGACCCGGGTGGTCGAGGGCGAGCTGATCGAGGTGCTGAACAAGGCCGATCTCCTCACGGGCGACGAGGTGGAGGTGATGGCCAACCGGATCGCCCGGGGCAATGCCCCCGCGGTTCTGGTGTCGGCGAAGACCGGCGAGGGCTGCGACCGCTTGCTCGTGGTTCTCGACGAACGGCTGGCGGCGTCCGCCTCGCTGGTCGACGTTTCGCTGCCGGCGAGCGACGGCGAGTCGCTGGCCTGGGTCTATCGCCACGGCCAGGTCGTCTCCCGCGAAGATGCCGACGAGGTTGTGCGGCTGAAGGTGCGGATGGACGCTGACGATGCCGCCAGGCTGGCCCGGCGGCTGTCGTAGAGAGTGATCGGCCCACGGACGCGTCATCAACTCGGCCGTGCGGGGCTGTCCCGCTGCAAACCCCTTCTTCGTCACCCGCAGACTTGGTCCGCGGGTCCATGCAAGGCGTGAAGTAGACGCCGCTTGTGCCGGCCCGCGGTATCTACTAGTAGATATCCATGGCAACAGCACGGCTGCAGCAGCGCTGGCGGAGCCGGCAGCGCACGATCAAGACCCAGCTCAACGTCATGGCGCGGCGCGAGATCCACGACGGGCTGGCGGAGATCGCCGCCCGCTTCGATCTGAACGGCAAGGGCGAGGCGGTGGCCTTCTGCTGCGTTCTCACCCGCGCGCTGCTCGAACGCTCGGTCGGCGACGCCGAGATCCGGCGGATGATTGCCGATCTGGCCGAGGGCTACCATAAGAGCCGTGAGATCCATGCGCCGTCATGAGCGGCCGTTGGACTCGCGTTGCAGAGGATCCCGTTTTGCCGAGCGCCCCTGACACCGACAAGGTGATCGCGATCATGCGCCGCGTCGCGGCGAGCGAGATCATGCCGCGGTTCGGCAACCTCGCCGCGTCCGACATCGCCGAAAAGCGCGGACCGAAAGATCTGGTCACCGTCGCCGACACCGAGGCCGAGCGGGCCTTGGCCGAGGCGCTGGTGGCCCTCGCCCCGGGCAGCGCCGTCGTCGGCGAGGAGGCGGTGGACGCAGATGCGTCGGTGCTCGAGGCGCTCGGCGGCAGCGCCCCGGTCTGGTTGATCGACCCGGTGGACGGCACCAACAACTTCGCCAACGGCAAGGCCTGCTTCGCCGTCATCATCGGCTACTGCACCGGCGGCGAGATCCGCGCCGGCTGGATCCTTGATCCCGTGGCCGACGTCACCGTCTGGGCGAGGGAAGGCGAGGGCACCTGGCTCGACACGGCTCTGGAGCGCCGCCGCCTGCGCCTGCCGGCGCCGAAGTCGCTGGCGCAGATGACCGGCTCGCTCGGTCACCGCTGGACCAAGCGGCTGAAGGAGCGGGTGAAGGCGGGCCTCGGGATGCCGGGGCCGCGGCTCGTGCGCTATGGCTGCACCGGCCGGGAGTACATGGACCTGGCCGTCGGGCCGGCTCGACTTCGCCGCCTACACCCGGCTGAAGCCCTGGGACCACGCCGCCGGCGTCCTGATCTACCGCGAGGCGGGCGGGGTGGCGCTGGTCACCGACGCCGGCCGCGAGGCCGACCGGGTCTACCGGCCGCTGCCTTCGATCCTGGAGACGACGCTGTTGCTCGCGCCGAACCACGCCTGCTGGCGCGGGCTCAAGGCCTCGCTCGATCTGCCCGCCTGACACTGGAGAAACACATGTCCGGGCTTCGCACCGCCTTCGTCGGCCTTGGGGTCATGGGCTTTCCCGATGGCTGGTCACCTCGCCAGGGCCGGCCACGGCGTCGTCGTCTACAACCGCACCCGGGCAAAGGCCGACGCCTGGGTTGACCGCCATGGCGGTGCTTCAGCGCCGACGCCGGCCGCCGCCGCCAGCAAGGCAGACTTCGTCTTCGCCTGCGTCGGCAACGACGACGACCTCCGCCAGGTCATGCTCGGCGACGACGGCATCCTCGCCGGCGCTAGCTCCGGCACGATCATCGTCGACCACACCACCGCCTCGGCTAAGGTCGCGCGCGAGCTCGCCGCGGTGGCCGCGGAGCGCTCGCTGCACGTCCTCGACGCGCCCGTCTCCGGCGGCCAGGCCGGCGCCGAGAACGGGGCGCTGACGGTGATGGTCGGCGGCGAGCCGGAACCCTTCGCGAAGGCCGAGCCGGTGATCCGCGCCTACGCCCGGGCGGTGACGCTGATGGGGCCGTCCGGCAGCGGCCAGCTCACCAAGATGGTCAACCAGATCTGCATCGGCGGCCTGGTTCAGGCGCTCTCGGAGGCGCTGGCGTTCGCCGAGCACGCCGGCCTCGACGCGGCCCACGTCGTCGAGGTCATCTCCAAGGGCGCGGCCCAGTCCTGGCAGATGGACAACCGGGCGGCGACGATGCTGGAGGACCGGTTCGACTTCGGCTTCGCCGTCGACTGGATGCGCAAGGACTTCGCCATCGTCCTCGACGAGGCCCGGCGCAACGGCGCCGTCGCTGCCCGTCACCGCGGTGGTCGACCAGTTCTACGCCCGCATCCAGGAGATGGGCGGCGGCCGCTGGGACACCTCCAGCCTGATCCGCCTGTTGCGCTGACGCCAAGCAAGGTCGTCATCGCGGGCCGCGAGCGAAGCGACGCGGGTGGCTATCCATTAACGATCGGCACTGGATGGCTTCGTCGGCATTCGCCTCCTCGCAATGACGGCTCTCTCTTTCCATTAACTACACTTCGTCATCCCGACCGAGAGCGTAGCGACGCGGGCGGCGATCCATGGATCCGCCCTAAGGCGAGGGTGCTTCGCCCGTTCAGCCGCTGGTGAAGGCCTGGATCCCCGTCTGCGCGCGGCCGAGGATCAGGGCGTGGATGTCGTGGGTGCCTTCGTAGGTGTTGACCGTCTCCAGGTTCATCACGTGGCGAATGACGTGGTACTCGTCGACGATGCCGTTGCCGCCGTGCATGTCCCGCGCCGCCCTGGCGATGTCCAGCGCCTTGCCGCACGAGTTGCGCTTGATCAGCGAGATCGTCTCCGGCGAGCAGCAGGCCGCGTCCAGCATCCGCCCCGCCCGGAGGCACGCCTGCAGGCCGATGGCGATCTCCGTCTGCATGTCGGCGAGCTTGCGCTGGATGAGCTGGTTGGCGGCGAGCGGGCGGCCGAACTGGGTGCGGTCGAGGACGTACTGGCGAGCCGCATGCCAGCAGAATTCGGCGGCGCCGAGGGCCCCCCAGGCGATGCCGTAGCGGGCCTTGTTCAGGCAGCCGAAGGGCCCCGAGAGGCCGCCGATCTCGGGCAGGATGTTTTCCTCGGGCACGAACACCTTGTCCATGACGATCTGCCCGGTGGGCGAGGCGCGCATCGAGAACTTGCCCTCGATCTTCGGCGTCTCCAGGCCCTCCATCCCGCGCTCCAAAAGGAAGCCGCGGATGACGCCGTCGAGCTTGGCCCAGACCACCATGACGTCGGCGATGGGCGAGTTCGTGATCCACGACTTGGTGCCGGTCAGCACGTAGCCGCCCGGCGCCCGGGTCGCCCGCGAGCGCATGCCGCCAGGATCCGAGCCGTGGTCGGGCTCGGTCAGGCCGAAGCAGCCGATCAGCTCGCCGGTCGCCAGCCGCGGCAGGTATCTCTGCCGCTGCGCCTCGGTGCCGTAGGTGTAGATCGGGAACATCACCAGCGACGACTGGACGCTCATCGCCGAGCGATAGCCGCTGTCGACCTGTTCGATCTGCCGCGCAGCCAGGCCATAGCAGACGTAGTTGACGCCGGCGCCGCCGTACTCGGCCGGGATGGTTGGGCCGAGCAGGCCGAGGCTGCCCATCTCGCGCATGATCTCGACGTCGAAGTGCTCATGGCGGTTGGCGAGCAGGATGCGCGGCATCAGCCGGTCGCGGGCGTAGTCGCGCGCGGTCCGCGCGACCATGCGCTCCTCGTCGCTCAACTGTTCGTCCAGCAGGAACGGATCGTCCCACTGGAACACCGCGGCCAAAGGGCCGCCGTCTTCGCCTCTCATCTCGTCACCTCCCTCGCGCCGGCGCTCGCCGCGGGCGGGGCCGCGCCGCCCGCCGCCGTGGCGGAACGTCCCGTCGCCCCGCAAGGGAAAACCTCCACGGCAGCTTGTTCGTGGTCGACGAGCGTTGCAAGCAATTCACAGTTGTCGCTCCAACACAGGCTGTAGTCACTTGCGAATTCGGAATGGGCGAGGCGCAAGCGCTGCAGGGGTGGGAGGTTCGGCCGGTAGCGCCAGGCGCCGCCTTCGAGGCGGGCATCGGCCGGCGGCTCCATGCCGGCGCCGCTGCCGGCCACCCGCGCCTCGTCGAGGACCAGTGTCTCGCCCGCCACCCGCCAGTCCTCGCGCCAGAGGGTCTTCTCGACGGAGTGGGTCCAGCTCAGCGTGAACGCCTCGGCCTCGATGGCAACGAGAAGCGCGCCGGCGGCAAGACACAGCGGCATCAGCCACCCATGACCGCCGCCTGGCGGCCCCGCCAGAAGTGGATCGCCGCCGCGAGCGCTCCCAGCGCCAGACCGATGCTGTCGGTGACCGGCAGGGCAACGACGAGGAAAAAGGCTGCCGCCATCGCCAGCAGCCGCTCCCACCAGAGCAGCGGCACGAACAGATGGCCGATGGCCGCGGCGCCCCACAGCCCGATCGCGAGCAAGGCCTTCACGATGACGTAGATGGTGTCGGCGACATCGTCCGTCTGCAGCATCAGCGCGTTGTCGTAGACCGCCATGTAGGGGACGACGAAGCCGGCGATGGCAACGCGCACGGCCTCGATGCCGGTGCGCAGCGGCGCCGAGCGGGCGATGGCCGAGGCGGCGAACACGGCCAAAGCCACCGGCGGCGTCAGGTCGGCCATGATTCCGAAGTAGAAGACGAAGAAGTGGGAGATAATCAGCGGCACGCCGAGCTTCAGCAGCACCGGCCCGACCAGCGACGAGACGATGATGTAGTTGGGGATGGTGGGGATCCCCATGCCGAGCACCAGGCAGACGAGCATGGTCAGGCCTAAGCTGAGGAACAGGCTGTCGCGGCCCAGCGCCACGATCGCTTGCGTCGCCACGCCGGCGAGGCCGGTCAGCGTCATGGTGCCGATGATGATGCCCACCAGCGCGCAAGCGATGCCGACCGGCAGGGCGTTGCGCGCGCCCTCGACCATGCCGCGGACGGCGACCCGGAGCGTTCTGCGCCCGCCGCGCGGCGGTGAGGTTGAGCGGCGACCAGGAGCGCGATCAGCCCGACCATCACGTCGATGCCGTAGCGGAAGAACGACGCCGAGACGATGCCGAGGAGCATCCAGAAGAGCACCCGCCAGCCCAGCGCGCCGAGCCGGGCCGAGATGCCGCTGCCGAAGATCAGCACCGCCGTCAGCGCCAAGCCCACGGTGCCGGCAAACAGCGGCGTGTAGCCGGCGAACAGCAGGTAGACGAGGGCGGCCAGCGGGAGGACGAGGTGGCCCTGGGCGCGGATCGCCGCGAGGGCGCTCGGGCAGTCCTCGCGGGGGATGCCGACGAGGCCGCGCCGGCCGGCCTCGAGATGGACCATCCACAGGGCCGTCGCGAAGTACAGGATGGCCGGAACCAGGGCAGCGAGGCAGACCTCGCGCGTAGGGGATGTTCAGGGTCTCGGCCATGATGAAGGCGACCGCGCCCATCACCGGCGGCATGATCTGCCCGCCCATGCTGGCGGTGGCTTCCACCGCGGCGGCGAACTCGGCGCGGTAGCCGAAGCGCTTCATCAACGGGATGGTGAACTGGCCGGTGGTGACGACGTTGGCGACGCCCGAGCCGCTGACCGTGCCCATCAGCGCCGAGGAGATCACCGCCACCTTCGCCGGCCCGCCCTTGGTGTGGCCGACGGTGCCCAAGGCCACGTCGGTGAACAGCCGGATCATCCCCGCCTGCTCGAGGAAGCTGCCGAACAGGATGAACAGGAAGATGTAGGTCGAGGACACGTAGGTCGGGATGCCGTAGATGCCCTCGGTGCCGAAGGCGTACTGGTCGATGACCTGGGAGAGCGCGTAGCCGCGATGGGCGAGCGGCGGCGGCAGGTACTCGCCGAGGAGCGCATAGAGGAAGAACGCGAGGCAGATGATCGGCAGCGCCGAGCCCAGGATCCGCCGCGCCGCCTCGAACAGCAGGACGAGCGTCGCCGCTCCCACGAGGAGATCGAGCCTGGAGGGATCCCCGGCGCGGAGGATGAGCTCGCCCTGGAACAGCCAGTGATAGAAGGCAAGCGCGAAGGTCGTGGCCCCCGCCGCCCACAGCGCTGCGCGTGCAACGAGGGAGTCGCTCCGCTCGGCGGCGATGCCGAAGACAGTCAGCGTAAGGAAGCCGACGTGAATGGCGCGAACGATCTGGCTCGGCAGCGGCGAATAGGCAGCGGTGACGATCTGGAAGGCGCAGAAGGCGAGCGCGATCCAGAACAGCGGCCGGCCCGAGGCGAAGACGTCGGCCGGCGGCGAGACGGCCGGCGCGGCCGGGAGGGTTCCTCCGGCCTCCGCCGGCGGTGGCGCCCTCTCCGCCGGGCCGGAGGTGGCTATTTCAGGGTGCCCTTCTCGCGGTAGTAGCGCTCGGCGCCTGGATGCAGCGGCACGGGCGAGCCCTTGGTTGCCGTCTCCAGCGCGATCACCTCGGCCGCGGCATGCGCCGCCTTCAGGTCGGCCAAGTTCTCGAACATCGCCTTGGTCAGGACGTAGACGGTGTCCTCGTCGAGGTCGGCGCGGGTGACGAGGAAGTTGTTGATCGCCACCGTCGGCACCGCCTCCGCCTGGCCGTCGTAGGTGTCGGCGGGGATGGTGGTGGCGATGAAGCTCGGATCGTCGATCCGGTCGGCCACCTCCGCCGGGATCGAGACGACCGTGATCGGCACCGAGGTGGCGAGGTCGCGGATCGAGGCGACGCCGAGCCCGGCCGACTGCAGCGTCGCGTCGAGCTGGCGGTTCTTGATCAGCTCCACCGATTCGCCGAACGGCAGGTACTGGACGCTCATGTCCTCGTAGCCGAGCCCGGCGGCGGCGAAGACGGTGCGGGCGTTGACCTCGGTGCCGGACTTCGGCGCGCCGACGGAGACGCGCTTGCCCTTGAGGTCGGCCAGCGTCTTGATCCCCGACTCGCGGCTGGCGATGATCTGGATGTAGTTGGGATAGATGGCGGCGATGGTCCGGACCTGATCCAGCGGCTTGGCGAAGCCCATCTCCGCGTCGCCCTTGGCGGCGAACGTAAGCGAGTCCCCCAGCGTGAACGCCACCTCGCCGCGCCCTGCCTGGACCAGGTTGAGGTTCTCGACCGAAGCCTTGGTCGCCTGCACGGTGACGCGGGCCGCCGGGATCGCCTTCGCATAGATCGAAGACAGCGCGTTCCCGAGCGGGTAGTAGACGCCGCTGGTCCCCCCGGTGAGGATGTTGATGAACTGCTGGGCATAGCCCGGTGTGGCCCCAGCCGCGA